>NZ_FXTH01000013.1 GCF_900182555.1 Fodinibius sediminis
GCAATTTTTTTGAATAACCACCGTGGCGCCCCGCTGTGCTGGGGAAGGACCTAAAAGAAGCAACCCACAAAACAAGCCGGAACCGACGGGTTACTAAAAATCTTTGGAAAAGCAGCCACCCCGAACATCCGTTTGACAGAATGCTACGCGCCTGCCGGGCCTTAACTTATAATTGAGCGGCATGCACTCCGCCTGCTAAGTTCCTGATAATATCCATTTTTGTCCAATGATTTATCCTGAGGCCGGGAAGGGCGATATTATCCGGAATACTTTGTGACTTAAATCCTGATAACACCTCCTGATAATATTATTTCAAATATATATGTAAGGATGGGCCGGGTAAAGACTCTTACTGGTAGATGAATGATCATAAAAGGAGAGTGGAGGTTAAGATGAAGAATGCAAGAGCACTGAGCATGCTCAGTACCGAGCTGAGGCGGCGCAACTACAGCTATCGTACGGAAAAATCGTATGTGCAGTGGGTTAAACGGTTTTTGCTGTATATTCAGAGGCATAAGGGGAATATCATCAATGAACAAAGTATTACGGCCTATCTTAATTACTTGGCTGTGGAGCGGAGGGTGGCAGGATCTACACAGAACCAGGCCTTGTGTGCGATTATCTTTTATCTTGAAAAAGTACTGCATAAGCAGGTCCCTGAGCTTGTTAATCTGAAGAGAGCCAAAAAGTCTGATCATTTACCGGTCGTCCTCACAAAGGCTGAAGTCAGGCGGGTTTTGGAACTACTGCAAGGGGTAAAACAGCTGGTAGTGCAGTTGCTCTACGGGTCGGGACTCAGAATATCTGAAGCCCTTCGGCTGAGAGT
The DNA here is from genome assembly GCF_900182555.1 of Fodinibius sediminis. GTDB lineage: Bacteria > Bacteroidota > Rhodothermia > Balneolales > Balneolaceae > Fodinibius > Fodinibius sediminis. The sequence continues at coordinate 827 of NZ_FXTH01000013.1, forward strand.
GCAGGACCTGGATTTTTCCTACCGGCAACTATTTGTACGCAATACGAAGGGGCGTAAAGACCGTACCACGATACTGCCGGACCGATTGGTAATGCCCCTGAAAAGACATCTCCGTAAGGTTAAGCGTCTGCATGACAGAGACCTGGACCGGGGATGGGGCGAGGTTATTCTTCCGAAGGCCCTGGACAAAAAGTATCCGAGTGCAAACAGGGAACTGAAATGGCAGTATGTCTTCCCATCCAGGAAGAGGCGCAAGGATCCACGGTCAGGCCGATACCAGCGCTATCACCTTTCTACATCCACGGTGCAGAAGGCGGTACGCAAGGCCGTCCGCAGGGCAAATATACAAAAGCATGCAACATGTCACACCTTCAGGCACAGCTTCGCTACTCATCTATTGGAAAATGGCTATGACATAAGAACGGTTCAGGAATTATTGGGACATAAAAGTGTAAAAACCACGCAGGTGTATACCCATGTCCTCAAGAGGGGAGGGCAGGGGGTCAAAAGTCCCCTGGATGGCTGAGGTACCAAGATGCGGGGAGTACGGTTCGGAATGTTGACTCGTTACATGTTCTGTTGCCTCTATACTTCCGGCAGTTCTTTTTGAGCGTCCTTGAACGCTTTGCGAGGCGTAAGACCCGGGATCTCGACTATCTCTATATCCTCAATGAGGATGCCCAGGGGACAGCACACCTTTATATTTATGACGGTAATTGTTAGGACCATATCAAGTACGTGTAAAATCATTGGCCGTACGGGCACAGCTTCAGGCAGCGTCTGTCAAAAACGGGTGCTGCCGGTGAACCGTGGCGGCCTGGTAGATAAGCTCCTTAAGCGGGCGGTGATAACTACCGGAAATTCCGGCGTTGGTCCAGTCGTTTCGTATTTTTGCCATCACCCATTTTCGTAAGGATCGGTATGGCACAACGCGGTTAAAGCCAGGGGGTGATGAACTGATACTGCAATGCCCATTCCGGGGGCAGGATGGGGCTGGGCGGTATCGGCTGTCTGAAATGTGCTGCGTCTCGCCCAGACTATTGTCAGTCTTGAGCCTTTTTGATTATATTCGAAGGCATGAAACTATTCAGGTATTTAAAAAAATACTATATCAAAGGCGTTGTGCGGGGGCGCCAGCTGTATAAGATTTACCGCAACCGCTTTAAAGGGGTAGAGGTAGAGCTATATGACCTGAATAAAAAACTTCATCCCTACTTCAAGGGGCTCAGCATCTCCCTGATGCTGCTGGCGCTGCTCAGCCTGGTGGCATCGTTTGGGTTTGAGCTTCCGGAGGAATATTTCAGGCTGAACGAATACCTCGAAATTGTGATCATCCTGGGCTTCTTCACACTGTTCCTGAGCCGCATCATCTTTACCTCCCGGCGCGGTGAACTGGTCAGGAGCCATTTCCTGGAAGCCCTGCTCTTCCTGTTGTTGTCGGTGGGCATGGTGCTCTACCTGCTGGGTCTTGAAAGTGTGTTTCGGGTATGGGGCTCCCTGCTGGGCATTGAGGATACGTTCCCGCTGCTGGTGCTGCTCACCAAGGTCTACCTGGTGCTGCTGGTGGTGGCGAAGACCATCCAGGCGGCCCCGCTGCTAATCTCCCTGCAGCGTCACCCTGCACGGATGATTGTGGGCAGCTTCGCCCTGCTCATCCTGTTTGGGGCCCTGCTGCTGATGATGCCCCGTACCACGGTCGACGGGCAGGGTCTGGATTTTGTTAACGCTCTCTTTACCTCCACCAGCGCGGTCTGTGTGACGGGGCTGATCGTGGTGGATACGGCCACCCATTTTACCACCCTGGGGCAGTCGATTATCCTGGTGCTCATTCAGCTGGGGGGACTAGGCATCATCACCTTTGCCACGCTTTTTGCCCTGCTGGTCAGCGACCGCCTGGGGATCGGACAGATGGTCTTTCTGAAGGATGTACTCAGTCAAGACCGGGCCCAGGAAACCTTCCGGACAGTCAAGCGTATCATCGCCCTGACCTTTTCGGTGGAGGCGCTGGGCGTAGCGGGCTACTACCTGAGCTGGACGGGCCTCTTCCCGGATGCCGGCACCCGCCTGTACCACTCGCTGTTTCATGCCATATCCGCTTTTTGCAATGCGGGCTTCTCAACGTTCACCAACAGCCTGGCTGATTCGGGCAACGCCCTGAACAGCGGGGTCAACATTACAACCATGTTGATGATTGTCCTGGGCGGGCTGGGCTTTACCACCCTCTGGGAGCTGGTGCGGGGAAATCCGAGGCGTAAAATACGCAACCGGAAGCTCTCGGTGCATACCCGACTGGTGCTTATTACCACGGCCCTGCTGATCGTGGGCGGCACCATCGCCATTACCGCGCTGGAATGGAACCATACGCTGCAGGGCTTTGCCGCCTCTGACAAGTGGATGATGGGGCTGTTCCAGAGCGTGACCACGCGTACGGCGGGTTTCAATACCATTGATATCGGAGCACTCAGTTCCAGCACAACGGTACTGTTCCTGGTGCTCATGGCGATTGGCGCTTCGCCGGCGTCCACGGGAGGGGGCATCAAGACGACAACCATCGCGGTGCTGCTGCTGACGGTATATGCAACGGTGCGGGGCCACGACCGCGTGGAGTTTTCCCGGAAGACCATCCCACAGGTCACGATCTATACAGCGATAACGGCCTTCACACTGGCAGCCACGAGCCTGTTCGTGTTCACGCTGCTGCTGACCTTCACCGAGGACCTGCCATTTGTGGACCTGCTGTTTGAGGAGTTTTCAGCTTTTGCCACAGTGGGACTGTCGCGGGGTATAACGGCGGATCTCTCAACGGCCGGCAGGATCATTGTCACCGTCTCCATGTTTATCGGCCGGGTGGGGAGTGTAACAATGGCGCTGGCCTTCGCCAAACGCATCCACAAGCGCCAGTACCAGTATCCCAAGGAGAGTGTGATTGTTGCCTGAGTAGCAGGATCTTCATAGACTGAACCTATATTTTAGAATAAAGCGGGTTAACGTTATCCTTAGAAAAAGAGATTAGACTTATGGCCAAGAATGGAAAGGAGCAATTTTGTGTAATCGGACTCGGAAGCTATGGAACCTCGCTGGCCAAATCCCTGTCGGAGCTGGGAGCGTATGTCATGGCGGTGGATCATAATATTGAGCGGGTGGAGGAGGTCCAGCAGTTCGTCTCGGAGGCTATCATGTTTGACGCCACGGACCCGGCGATGCTGGCCGAACACGGGGTCTACGGAGCGGATGTGGTAATCGTGGGTATCGGTGAGGCCTTTGAGCCGGTGGTCCTGATCTGCATGGAGCTGTTGAAGGCGGGGGTGCCGCGCATCATCGCGCGGGCGGGCAGCGACACCCAGCAGTCGATTCTCAACCGTATTGGCATCAAGGAGGTGATCCACCCGGAGCGGGATGAAGGGGCCCGCATGGCAACACAGCTGATGCACTCGTCGGTGAGCAACTATTTTGAGCTCAGCGAGGATATTGCCATCTATGAAATCGATGCGCCCAAGAGCATGCATGATTTTACCCTGGCCGAACTGAAGCTGCGGGAGCGCTACGAGGTAAACCTGTTGACCATAAAACGGCCCCGAAAAAGGAAGGTGACCCTGGAAGAGGGAGTGGAACACGAGGAGCTGGAAGTGCTGGGCGTACTGGACGGGCAGGCGGTAATCCGTCCCAACGACCGGCTGGTTGTCATGGGGCGCCATGAGAATATCAAGAAACTGATGGACACCAACCAGTGATGGGGGAGATGGAACACACGGGAACAGCTTCATTCGAGATCGATGTGCCGTACCGGCTCTTGGAAAGAGGGGCAGGGAGGGAGAAACCGCTGATTATCTACCTCCATGGGTTTGGTCAGCATATGAACAGTTTCCAGAGCCAGGTGGCGCCCCTGACAACACTGTCGGCCTACCATCTTTTTGTTTCCGGACCCTATCCGATCTACGACCGCCGGCGGAAGAAAAAGGTGGATGAATGGGGTCGGGCCTGGTATCTCTACGACGGGGAGCAGGAGCAGTTCGAGCGTTCACTGGAACAAAGTGCAGCCTTCATCGAGGGGGTGCTGGACCAGATCGGGGATGATATTGCGGCGACCCGGATGGCAGTGATGGGCTATTCCATGGGCGGCTACCTGGCAGGCTATTTTGCTCTGTCACGCCCCGGCAGCGTCGATGAGCTGGTTGTGATGGGCAGCCGGATAAAGACGGAGCTGTTTGAAGACCGGCCGGGCAGCTATTCACATCTTAGTGTACTGGCCCTGCATGGACGGAAAGACCGGCGTGTAAAAAGCAATCCTCAGCGTCTGAGCTGCGAGAAGTTGTCCAAATGGGGTGCCACGGTCACATTCAAAACACTGGCCGCGGGTCATAAACTGGATCCACCCTACATTTCAGCCGCTAAAGAGTGGCTGATGGACCACGGCTACGGCTGAGCAGAATACCGACAGGGTCCCTATGCCGGATATTGGCCGCCCTGGATGTATTGCCGGAGGTTGGAAATTTCGCCGCGCTGCCTGGAGATGATCGCCTTGACCAGGTCGCCGATGGAGATCACGCCCACCACTGTGTCGTTCTCCATTACCGGCAGGTGACGAATCTTTTTATTGGTCATGATCGACATGCAGGAATCCACCGTGTCGTCGGGAGATACATTATAGACCTTTCCGGTCATGATGGTGCTTACTTTTGTTTCTTTGGAAGTTCGTCCTTTTAGGATAACTTTGCTGCGGTAGTCGCGCTCACTTAAGATGCCCAGCAGCTGTTCGCCATCCATAACGACCAGGGCCCCGATGTCCAATTCATCCATCTTGGCTATGGCTTCAAATACGGTTTGATTGGCGGAGATGCTGTATACGTCGTATCCCTTGGTTTTTAATATGTCCCTAACGAGCATATTTACCTCCTTTTTTTTATGGAAAAATGAAATGACAAAAAGTATTATAACATTTATCTAAGATTAATACACATTAGCAGATTATTTTTATGGATAATGCCCTCAAAGGAGCAGTGACCGGTCATTTACTGCAATTCATCACCGAAGATCGCCGCCGGCGCATCAATGAGGTGCTTGATCAGCGAAGCCGTTTTCTGTCGGTGGTCCTGGAAGACCTCTATCAGCCGCACAATGCCAGTGCAGTACTTCGCAGCTGCGACTGCTTTGGCGTACAGGATGTTCATATTATTGAAAATGAGAATCGGTTTAATCCCAGCAAAGGGGTCACGATTGGCTCGGATCAGTGGCTTTCGCTGCACAAATACAATGCTTCCGGAGATGGGGAAAACACGCGGCGGTGTTATCGGCAGCTTCGGGAACAGGGGTACCGGCTTGTCGCGACAACTCCCCACGAGGATGATGTGACCATCGACCAAGTGCCGCTGGATCAAAAGACGGCCCTGGTGTTTGGATCAGAGCTGACGGGCCTTTCGGATGTGGCCCTGGAGGAGGCGGATGCCTATGCCCGGATTCCGATGGTGGGATTCAGCGAAAGTTTCAACATATCGGTAAGTGCAGCCCTCTGCCTGTATGAGCTTTCGACCCGGCTGCGCAGGGAGGGCACGGGCTGGGAATTGACGGAGGATGAAAAACGGGACTTGCGGCTGGAATGGGTCCGCAAGTCGGTGCGTGCAGCCGACAAGATTGAAGAGCGGTTCCTGGCTGAAAGGCAGTCATCAGTTGATAACTGAAAGAAAGGGCCGCGAAACCGGCCTTCTGTCTGCGAGCCATAGAGCGTATCTCCGGGTTCGGGTCAGCGCGGCAGTCGTTCCGGCATATCAGCGACCACATACGCCATAACAGCCATGGCGGCAATGCATTTTTTGTATTCCTCGGGGTCCAGCTTGTCGATGGTGTCGGCGGCTGTATGGTGATACCAGAAATAGCGCGAGGAGTCGACCAGAAGGCCCATGCCGGGCACGCCTTCGCGCATGATGGGGCCGATGTCAGCTCCGCCGCCTCCACGGGATATGTTGTCGGCATCGATGGGCTGCAGTAGTTCTCCCACGGCTGAGATCATGGCATAAGCCTCGTCGGAACCGCTGAAACCGAACCCCTGCGGATCAAAAACCCCGGCATCCGACTCAATGGCAAGTACATGGTCGTCGATGGATCCGTCAGCCTGGACGGAATCGCGATAGGCTGTTGCGCCGCGGAGGCCATTTTCTTCATTGGTCCACATGACCACGCGTACAGTGCGCCTGGGCTGAAGTCCCAGTTCTTTCATCAACAGCAGGGCTTCCCACGCCGCGAACGAACCGCCGGCATCATCCATCACGCCCTGGCCAACATCCCAGGAGTCAATATGTCCGCCCATAACCACGATCTCCCCGGGTTTTTCAGAGCCTTTGATTTCAGCTATAACGTTTCGGGAGCGGGCGTCAGGCAGGGTCCGGGCGTTCATCTCCAGGTGCAGGCGGATCGTTTCTCCCCGCTCCTGCATGCGCTGGAGCATGGCGGCGTGTTCGGTAGTGATGGCGGCATGCGGGATCTTCGGAGTGTCTTCCTGGTAGTTGGAGGTGCCGGTATGCGGGGTCTTCATGGAATAGGGGCCGACTGAGCGTATCAGGCTGGCAACCGCCCCTGCCTTGGCTGCTTCGATTGCTCCGTTCATACGGTACTGCACGGTTTCCCCGTAGGTGACGAACGGGACATTATAGAGTACAATTTTGCCGCGTGCCCGGTCCGCTTGGGACTTGAGCTCTTCAAAACTGTTGACGACCAGCACTTCGGCCTGGAGCCCGCCATCCGGCGTGCTGATGCTACCCCCCAGCCCCAGCATCGGCAGATCCATGCGTCGGGGGCGTATAAGGGTGGCCGATTCTTCACCGCGCACCCAGTGGGGCACCATGACGGGATGGGTTGTCACCCGGTCCAGGGGCTGCTCCTGCATGCGTTCCACAATCCAGTCTATTGAATGCTCCAGGCTTTGGGAACCGCTGAGGCGGTGACCAAAAGTATCAGCAAAATAGGTAAGCGTTTGAAATGCTTCGTCATCCTGCAGGGCTGCGTCGATAAGGGTCTCGGCTTCTTCCCGGTATTCCGAGAAATCGTAGGAAGTCGACTGGCCCCTTGCTGTGACGGAGAGTAGAAAAGGTAAGGCAAAACAGAGAATGGGAAATCGTAGGTTGAGCATAAGTGCATAGTTAGAGAACTGGCCATTTTGTGAGGTGGTAGATAGAAAATTATTCTATAAAATAACAGGCCAAATACGGACGGCAGGCAGCAAATGGAAGGAAAGCGGCAGGCTTGTGGGATATGGCGTTACCCCTTGGACCAGCTGCGGAACGGACTGGTGGAGAGTCTGCTAATCCATTGATCTATCACTGGACTCGGCAGCAGCCTTGTACATTTCGTACTCCTCGGGCGAAACATCCACGAAAAGATAGTGCAGGGGATCAACGGCCTCTCCGTCCAGATGGACCTCGTAATGCAGGTGGGGCCCGGAAGACAAGCCGGTGTTGCCGGAATAGCCGATCAGCTGGCCCCGTTTTACCCGTGTTCCGGGCCGGATGTCTTTGGCAAAAGAGGAGAGGTGTGCATAATAGGTTTCATAGCCAAAATCGTGATCGACAATCAGCAGCCGGCCAAAGGTTCCCTTTCGGGCGGCGTGCTTGACGACACCGTCGCCGGTGACGAATACCTTGCTACCCACACTTGCACTGAAATCGAGTCCGTCGTGCTGACGCCGGTACTTCAGGATAGGATGGTACCGCTTGCCAAAACCGCTCACGATACCGCCGCCGGTGGGCTTGATAGCGGGCAGGTGAGCCATTTTTTTCTGGTTTTCATTATATGCCGACTTGATGTCTTCAAAGCTCGACTTCTGGATATCTATACTGCGCTCCAGTCCCTCGAGGTTCTGGGCTGTCTGCTTCAGAATTTCAGCCGTCCCTTCGCTGTACATGTCAAATTCGCTGTATACATCGGCACCACCGGCACCTCCCTGGCGTTCATCCATGGAGATGGTTTCCATGCCCAGGAGCGATCGATACATTTCGTTGTCAACCTCGGCGAGCTCGTCAACCTGCTGGTCAAGATTCTTGATGCTGGTCTGGGTAAGCCGCAGCTGTTCCTTGAGGGCCTTGTTTTCTGCTTTCAGGGCAATTTCGGCAGGTGTCCCAATGGAAAAAGAGAGAATGGAAATGCCAATTCCTGCTAAAACCACACCGCATAACAGCCAGACGGAGGCGGTGTAGACAATGCGCTCTAGCTTATTGTACTTGACGGGTACGAACTCGCAATTCTGCTCGTCGTAGAAATAGTAGTTTTTTAAAGACATGTTAAATGTGCTGGTATCGGAAATCTCTCCGAGGTAACGCTGTGAATATCAGTCTTACGGTAATTAAATGGGCTAATAATACCTATTAAATGGGTGAAATCAAAATAAATCGTTCTTATTCTACATCTCCTTCAAAGTAATCGATGGCCCTGCGCGGCGCCGAGGATCTTCTTTTCTTCTTTTCGGCAATGTGCTTCTTCACCTTGCCCTGGAATGCTTCGGCAGCATCATAGCCGTAGTGGCGCAACAGGTAATTCATGGCAATGACTTCCGCAATGACGGTAATGTTCTTGCCCGGTGTGATGGGCAGGTTGATAAAAGGGATATCGATATCCATGACGGAAGTCGTGTCGCGGTTCAGACCGGTGCGTTCGATATTCTGTGATTCCTCGTCCCACAGGGAGAGTTCGAGTACGACTTCGAGCCGTTTCTGATAGCGAATGGCCCGTACACCGAACATCGACATGATATCGATGATACCGAGTCCCCGTATCTCCATAAAATGCTTGTTCATTTCTGTGGCGGAGGTCATCAACACATTATTCTTCTTGGTGAGAATGACGGCATCATCGGATACAAGCCGGTGACCACGTTCCACCAGGTCAAGGGCCACTTCGCTCTTGCCAATGCCCGATTTTCCCACAATGAGAATGCCCACGCCGTAAACGTCAACCATCGAACCGTGCACAATGGTCTGCAGGGCAAACTGGTCTTCAAGGAATTCGCGCAGCAGCTGCAGAAAGCGCGTGCTTGCATAAGGGGTTCCGTAAACTGGTATGCCTGCCTCTTTGGCCATTTCAAGCAGATGGTTCGGCAGGCCGTTGTTGTTGGTTACAAACAGTACGGGTATCTCAAACTGGACGAGATTCTTAAAGGCTTCTTTCTGCTCGGCAACGGAAAGGTTTTTGAGATAGCGGCTCTCGGTATTGCCGATGATCTGTATGCGCTGGTGCGTAAAAAGCTTGACAAAACCAGCCAACGCCAGACCGGGGCGGTGGAGATCCGCCTCGGTGACGTATCGCTGGGTGTTATCGCATTCGGCCACGAGGACGTTAAGTTCCACATTAACGCGTTCGCGCAGCTTTTCTATAATATAGGCTACGCTTATCTTTTCTTTTTTTGGTATGGATTTATGTGGTCCGAATGACATGAGTCAGTGTGTTACCGCTGATGGAGAGTTATTTTTTTATATTTTTTCAGTTGACGGATAATATTGTCGATAACCATGTTGATGGCTTGTTCATAAGAGGAAGCTTGTTCCTTGGCGTTCAATAATTTCTGAGGTACTTTTACATTCAGCTCAGCCTGCTGGGGGGTGTCATCACTGGCTACCGGCTGCAGGATGATGTCACAGGTAATAATACGATCATAAAATTGATCCAGTTTCTGTACGGCATCTTCAGCGTAGGCATGAAGTTCCGATGATGGATCAAAATGGCGTGCTGTGAATGTAGTTTTCATAATGAGTCCTCTTAGTTAAAGTTTAGGTTTTAGCTCTTGGATGTGCTAACTCGTAAACATTTTTCAAACGTTCAACGGATGTATGAGTATAAACTTGTGTTGCCGAAAGATCCGCATGTCCCAATAATTCCTTAATTACACGGATATCCGCACCATTGTCAAGCAGGTGGGTGGCAAAGCTGTGCCTCAGCACGTGCGGGCTTTTCTGGGTGACTTCGCTGGCACGCTGCAGAAAATCCTTGACCATACGCTGCACAGCCCGGGCATAGATCCGCTGTCCGCCGGCTGCCAGAAATACGGCGCTGCGGGCATCCGCGTCAGTTTTTGGTCCGTAGAGTTCGGCCACGGTGTCCAGGTGCCGTTTCAGGGCTTCCCGGGCCCGGCTGCCGAGGGGCACGATACGCTGCTTGGCCCCTTTTCCCAGCACTTTGATCTGGTTAAGCTTGATATTGACATCCTCCCTGTTGAGCTGCACCAGTTCACTGAGGCGTATGCCGGTACCGTAGAACAACTCCAGTATCGCCCGGTTCTGGGCCGAACGCGGCGTATTGCCGGGAGCAAGCTCCATCAGTCGCTCGATGTCGGCCGGAGAAACCGTTTTGGGCAGTGGGCGATCTTTTTTGGGTATCACGAGCAAGTGTGCCGGGTTTCGTTCTGTAAGTCCTCGTTTATAGCAGTATTTAAAAAAAGAACGTACGGCAGCCACTTTTCGTGCAATTGAACTTTTGGCAAGATCCCGTGCGGATAGCTCACCCAGCCAGAGCCGGATCGTTATGCGCTCAATACGGTTGATATCCGGATCCTCTTCTTCAAAATGGGCCTGGCAGAAGGTAGAAAACTGTCTCAGGTCATTTTCATACGAAGTAACAGTATGCGGGGAGGCATTACGCTCAATCTTCAAGTAGCGGAGATATTTATCTACAGCATTCTTCATCTACCGCAATATGGATACTTTCCGGGTAAAAATAAACACCAAGTTGCAGGGAATCGAGTTTGGAATCCGGCAGCGGCAGCCGTATTGCTGTTGCATAGCCGAGCAGGGAGTCATGAAAAGTCTCAGGTACTACATCGTAAACCTTTCAGAGGGGGCGTCCTTTCCACTCGGGGGCTTCCCGGCTCAAATGATCCCGTAGGACCTGAATACCCAGAAGTTGAAACCAGCCGACCCCCAGTGGGTGGAGCAGTGCATAGTACATCGGCCAGTCAAACCAGCGGTTGATAATCATGCGCTGGAGGAGCATCAGCAGTACCGCCGCAGAAAATAGGAGCAGGAGCTGATCCCGGTCATAGAGGAGGGGAATGGAAAGCACGGGAAGCAGGAAGACGACGGCATGCAGCAGGGCCATGAACATAAAGGAAGGGATATGATGGCTGAAACCGGCCAGGAAATTTTTACGGAGCCCCTGCCAGAGCTCCTGGGCCGTCCGGTACATCCGACAGCTGACAACCCTGCTGCCGTGGTACATGTTCATAGCGAGCCCGGATCGCTTTATATTCTTTGCCAGCGCCACATCTTCCACAATCTCATCCTTGACTGAGCGGTGGCCGCCGACCTGTTCATAGCTCTCTCGTTTGAAGGCCATAAATTGGCCACAGGCTGCTGCAAAGAGAGGTGCCACGGTTTTTCTGAGAAAAGGGGGGATCCACCTGGGCGCCCGGCGTACGTAGCGAACAGGCAGCAGGGTCAACAGGGCCATGTAGATCAGCGGGATGACGTTCTTCTCCCAGAAAGTACCCAGCTCCTGGGAGGGCCAGAGCGTGATAAAATCCAGCACATCCTGTCCCATGGTGCGGACGGTTTTGGACAGTGCCGAGGGCTCCAGCCAGGTGTCGGCATCGATAAAGAGCAGGATCTCTTCGCGGGAAGCTTCGGCCAGTTGATGACAGGCCCACGGTTTGCCCAGCCAGCCATCGGGTTTGGGACGCCCCCGTAGAACCGTCAGCCTGTTTGGAAATTGGTCTTTCAGTCTGGCCAGGATGGTCCCCGTAGCATCGGTGGAGCCGTCATCGAGCACATATACCTGGAAGTCGGGGTACTGCTGGCTGACGGCCGAGCGCACGCAACGCTCCACAGAGGCCTCTTCGTTCCGGGCGGGGATGCAGATACTTGCACTGGGGGCCTGGCGGGCAAAATAGGAGGGAGGCACGGATTCCAGCGGCTTGAAATCACGCCGGTTCATCAGCAGGACGGCGGAGGTTATCAACAGGTATCCCAGGGCTATGTAGGCGACTGTCAGCATGGCTGAAAGTTAGCAGGGAAAAGAGGAAGATCAAACTGATCCGCAAAAGGGATGGCCGCCTACTTTCCAGAGGGGGGAGGGGTACGGTGTGTTTCAAAAAGGCAATGATAAGTTGTGAGATGACCCCCACCGTTGGTAATTTCCGGAAGTCAGGTTCAGAGTTGCAAAACATCCTGTAAAGCTATTTATTAGCGGTCTATGAATATCTTATCGGATCCCAGCCACGATGTCCGAACCCCCGGCCAGCCTTCCGGGGGATATGAATGGTGGTATTTTGATGCCATTTCTACCGACGGCAGACATAGTTTTGTGATCATTTTCTACGAGGGAAATCCTTTTTCAGGGCGTTACATCGATGCGCTCGAGGACGAAACGCACCCTTCGCCGGCCCCTTCGCAGTACCCGGCGGTAAGCATCTCCGTGTACGAGGAGGGGGAACCCGTATACTACAGCTTTACGGAGTTTGATGAAGAAGAGTGTCACTTCGGGGAAAGCGACCCCTCGGTGCAGGCAGGCCCCCACCGGATGGAGAGAAAAGGGGATGGCGGGCTGCAGTACTTGCTTGAAATGAATGAACAACTGCCCAGCGGCGATTGGCTGAAGGCGGAAGTAACATTTGCAAGCGATGACATGACCGGCTCCCTTTTTGAGGAGGAGCATGCGGCATCGGCAGCGGGGCACGACTGGAATCTCGTACAGCCCCGGGCCGAGGTGGAGGGTACGATTGCCATAGGAGTGAGGGGGGAGGCCATGCAGACGATCGCTTTCCGGGGTGTGGGATATCATGATCACAATACCGGCCGTGAACCCATGCGCAATGAGTTTACCGACTGGTACTGGGGGCGTTTCCATTTCGACCATGCGACGCTGGTCTACTACGTGATGAACCGGAAGAACCAGAACCGGAAGCACCGGGCCTGGTTGATTGACCGGTCAAACAGCCGGCTCCTCAGATCATTCGATACCATCGAAACAACTGACAAGAGTTGGTCGATTTTCGGGCTCCGCTCAGCCCGTCAATTGACGTTTCAGGCCGACGGTACTGAAGTACGGGTACAGCAGTCCAATCTCGTGGATAACGGGCCGTTCTATCAGCGTTTTCTGAGTGATGGCTTCCTTCGGATGGCGGGGGAACGGCCCGCTGTTGAGTCGGCGCGGGGAGTAACGGAATATATTTATCCCGCTCGCATTTACAGTCGCCTTTTCTGGCCGCTGGTTCGAATGCGTGTGCGGCAGTCGGGCGGGCGCCCGCACTGGGTGCAGCGTTCCGGGAGGCTGTACCGGTGGACGTGGTGAGGCCCAGCCTGCAAGGAGCGGGTCCGAACAAAGATGGGACTATAGAAAGCGCTCATATATGGAATCATTGAAGCCGGCATGCTGCCTGAGATCAGCAATGATGGTTTCCAGTTCCTGTTCAAAACGATGAGTCCGTTCCTGGGTTGAGAGGGTGGGGGGCGGCTCTACGGGAGATCCTACCTGCAGGTGCAGTTCGGGTTTGTCGCGGCGGATGGTGTGCATATAGATACCGATGGGCACAACATCCACTTGTGGAAGCTGCTGGCTGAGCCAGGCCAGCCCCCCTTCAAATTCAAGCGCAGATCCGGCCGGGGTGATGGTTCCTTCCGGGTAGATAAAAAGACTGGCGCGGGGACGCTCGAAAGAGGCCACGGCATAGCGAAGGGAGCGTATGGCCGACCGCCGGTCGGCACGGTTGATGGAAAAGGCCCCTATTTTCTGGAAGAACCTGTATGCTCGCATCTGTTTGTCTTCCATCAGGGCCCTTGCCTGTTGATGAAAACGGTATTCATTAAGCAGAAAGGGAATAAGTCCGTCCCACCAGGAATGATGGTTCAGGTAGTAAATGGCTTTGGAGCGCCTGCCCGGGGAGTAGCCCTGTTTAAGCCATACGCGGCTGAACCGGCGCTTGAAGAGAAAGCGGGTATAGTACCGGAAGAGGGTAATGAAAAAAGGAGACTCTTTTGCAGGGATGAAATCCACGGATAAAATATTTGTTCGGCATTCGCTACCTGAATATCTTCAAGCTCTGTTAAAGTTCCCAATTTAATATGGTTCTCACGGCCTTGTCGTCCGTGACTGGGGCATGGGAAACAGAATAGAACGACAGCAGAATCATACCCATTCAAAAATTTGTTGCTTATGATAGACAAGTCTGCAGAGGAATATGCCATGGCGCATACCACCGAAGACTCATCCCTCGTCAAGGCCCTTATCAGAGCTTCAGAAGAGGAGCTGGAGTACACCGACATGCTGAGCGGCCGACTGGTGGGGCGGTTGCTGGCGATGCTGATCAAGGTATCCGGGGCCCGTCGGGTACTGGAGGTGGGTACATTTACGGGCTACTCGGCACTGACTATGGCAGAGGCGCTTCCCGACGACGGCATCCTGTTTACCTGTGAATATAATGAGCGGTACGAGGAGCTTGCCCGGAAATTTTTCGAGCAGAGTGAACAGTCGTCCAAGATCAACCTGCTGATGGGCAAGGCGCTGGATACCATTCCCACCATTTCCGGCAGCTTTGATTTCATTTTCCTGGATGCTGACAAGATAAACTACCCGCAATATTATGACCTGCTGCTACCGCGGCTTGTGCCCGGAGGACTCATGCTGATCGACAACGTGCTGTGGGGTGGGGCAGTTACCGATCCACAAACGGACAAGGCGCATGCGATCGACCGGATGAACAAACAGATTGCCGACGATGATGCGGTAGAACAGGTACTGGCGACGGTGCGGGATGGGGTGGTACTGATCCGTAAAAAATAAAAAAGCCTGAACCCGGATCCGGATTCAGGCCTGGTAAAATTCGATTGAGGCTTAGCCTTGCAGCTCAACAAGCTCAATGTCGAAGGTCAAGTCTTTGCCCGCCAGCGGATGGTTGGCATCAAGCTTAACGTAATCATCTTCCACAGCAGTAATCTGGACAGGAATAGCTTGTCCATTTTCCTGTTGCATCTGCAGTTGCATGCCTTCCTCTGGATCGATGTTGTCGGGCAGATCACTTTTTGAAACTTCAAGTTCCAGATCTTCGCGACGCTCGCCATAGGCATCTTCAGAGGTGATATCGATAGTTGTATCGTCACCTTCTTCCATACCGATCACTGCTTCTTCAAAACCGGGGATCAATTGCCCTTCCCCCAGCGTAAACTCAAGCGGTTCACGATCGCGAGAACTGTCAAAAACAGTTCCGTCTTCAGTTAGTTTTCCAGTGTAATGAACTTTTACGGTGTCACCGTCTTTTACTTTTGGCAAAATACTATCAGTTTTTCTTGTTCTTAGAATGTAGGTCAATATAAGGATTTTTGAGGAGAAGTGAGACTTTGATTGCTAATTAAATGATCGGGTGATCAATTGTGACTTGTCAAAGGTGGTGTCATGGACAACTTCAAAGTCAATTTCGCCCAGCACGAGCCCCTCGATGGTGGTTACATTCACCCGCCAGTGGCCCGGTCGTATGTTGGTTTTATAAGTATAGCCCCGGAATCCTCCCCGGCGTCCCCCGATAACCTCGTAACGTATAACATCGCTGGTTTTCCAGCTTTTGCTCTCAGGGTCCAGCCACTGCCACACATGCTGTACAGACTTTTTAAGGTCGGTGGGAGCAAAAATGGAGGTATAGACAAAAACGCTGTCGCCCGGGCTGTAGTTGAAGGTCTGGTTATGCGTCTCCCAGATGCGGTAGAAATTCCGGGGTTTTTCGTAGGTGACCTCAAACGTATGATCCATCTTGCGAACATCGTAGGCCGGGATCCCCGATTGCAGCGACATGGGAACGGGCGGGATAAGGTTAAAATAGTAGCAGCCGTTGATAAAAAGATAGATGGTGATGATAAGGACCGAAATTTTCCATCCTGTAATTTCGGCGCGGGTGGAAGGACTTTTGAAATACAGGTACGAAACGAGTATGATGGTGGAGCTTAGCCCCAGCAGCCCTGAAATGATAAAAATGGTGGTGCTCATCTCGCCGATGACGATAGGGAGAAAAAAGGTGAAAAAGGTAAAGGTGACGAAGAAATAGGCCCCGAACTGTAAGTATTTGTTGGATATCCGGTGTTTCAGCAGCTCGTTGGACAGCAGGAGGACCACCAGGATAAGAAAGAAAATCATGGTCTTGGTCAGGCTGACACTCTGAAAAAAGAAAATCACATAGGCGCTCGAGAGCCCCCCCAGAAAGAATTGAATGGCCAGGGGGGCATACTCTTCATATGGCTTGATGAAGGTATTGTCCCAGTAGTTGTCATCCGCCAGGTTAAAGATAAAGAGGCAGACAGTAAGTCCGATCAAATAGGTGAACAGGACGGTATTGCTGTACCAGCCGTCAATGCGCCCGAGTGTGAGGCTGTCCCAGATAAATCCACCGATAAAAAAAAGAACAGGAGCATATTTTCTGTGACGAAGAAGAAAGGATTTGACTCGTGAGACCATCTACGAAATATTTTTTTAAGGGTGTTCCTGTTCGGGAACGGGATCGGGGAATCCAGAAGATTGTGATATCAGTTGCAGTTAACGGTTGCTGGCCGGCAGTAGTATCGAAGCCTAAAATAAATCAAACCATTTAATTTTCTTAATGATAATACTTCGGATGACAGGAAAGAACTTCTTTTGCAGTTCTCCCCAAGGCTGTTAAATTGTGGCATTGGTCTATGCATCAAACTGAAGCAGGCTGTTAAACAGGAAACAAACGGTTGAATATAAGGTGATGACAAAAAGGATTGGTATTTTGATATGGACGGCGCTGTGGATGGGGACGGTGGCCTGCAGCAGCAAGAAGGCCCCGAAACAACTTTTTAACGGTTCAACCTTGGAGGGCTGGCATATGGATGTTCCAGCCATGGACGAGGATTCCACCCTCGCAGATCCGTTTATCGTCCGGGATGGCATGCTCGTCAGCCTTGGCGAGCCACGGGGACATCTTATAACAGACGAGGTTTACAGGAATTATCGACTGGAAGTTGAATATCGGTTCCCGGGGGAGCCCGGCAACTGCGGAGTGCTGGTGCATGCCTCAACGCCGCGTGCCCTTTACGATATGTTTCCCCAGTCAATTGAGGTGCAGATGATGCATGAACATGCGGGTGACTTCTGGTGTATTGTGGAGGATATCAGTGTTCCGGATATGGAAGAGCGAAGGGGGCCCCGGGACGAATGGGGCATCAGGGAAGGTGAGAAACGCAGGATCCTGAACTTGACGGACGGCTCGGAAAAGCCCCTGGGCGAATGGAACAGGATGGTTGTCGAAGCGGTTGATGATGAAGTCAAGGTTTGGGTAAACGGAGATATGGTCAACCACGGTTATGATGCTACGGCGACCGAGGGACAGATTGCCGTACAGGCGGAAGGGGCGGAAGTGGAGTTTCGGAAGCTGCAGCTGACCCCCATTTCTTCGCTGAGTGAAGGAAATCCATGATTGGGAAAATGCATAAAATTTGAAAATCTGAATGGAATCCGGCCGCGCAGCCGGGGTGCAAAAGAACAGGTGTTACTGGGCATAAATCAGCAAACAGACAAAGATATATTATGGTTACGAATTATTCGGACATTCTCTCAACGGCAAAAACCATAGCTATTATTGGATGCTCTGCAAATAAGTACCGCACCAGCTATCATATTGCCAGCTACCTTAAAGAAAATGGTTATCGTATTATTCCGGTCAATCCGAAATATGAGGAAGTGCTGGGCATACCATGCTACGACGAGATGACCGATATCCCGGAAAAATATACGGTGGATATTGTCAATATATTCCGCAATTCAACGCATACGGCGGATATGGTACGCCAAATTATTGACTGGACCCAGAAAACGGGGCAGGAGCCGGTGATCTGGACCCAGCTGGATGTCTCTTCGGCCGAAGCCGAGGAACTGGCGGAGAAGGCCGGACTTGCCTACGTGAAGAACGAGTGCATGATGGTTCAGCACGAAAGGATAAGCTGAGGTGAGCTCAGGAGGCCTTGTTTATTTTTGCCAGCTTCTCTTTGCGTTCCTCTTCGTGCTCTTTCAGCTTTTTGCCCAGCAGCCGTTCAATGAAAAGGTGATCCTCTTCCGGCACAGCGGTGACAAAGTCGGTCAGGTTGCCCTTGGGCGTCAGGTAATCGATCTGGATCGCCTGCTCATCGTACCAGCGATAGGCCACCACTTCTTGCCAGGGCACCTGTTGGTCAAGGATGAGGATGCCCTTTTGCCGGAATTCCGGAACCACTCTTATGGTCAGTCCCATAATGCCGAAGGCCAGCAGCGACAGTCCGGAGGTGAGGCCGATGCCGGTGAAGGGCCCAAGGGTAAAGAGATGCATGCGATATAGGCCGAAAGCTATGAGCAGGATGCTGATCAGGTTGGGAATAGCTTCGGTCCAGAACGAGCGGTGAGCATATTCCATGGCTCCGCTTTGACGCCGGAGGATGAACTGCTTGAGAGCATAGCCGAAGAAGAAACCGGCGACAGCCGTATATAATCCCATCGTAACGTTTGCAGCTATCTTCTGTGGAAAGTATCCCAGCCGGTGAGCTGCTGTCATAAGGGTGAGGAGGATCATGGCGGCAAGGAGACCGTAAAGCAGTCGCTGCTGGTTTAAATGCTGCAGGCGAAGCAGCCGCTGATATCCCATCCAGAAGGTAACAAGAAAAACAACGGCGAGAAGCAGAACTACCAACAGGTACATGAAGCTGAATTTGGTCTGTTAAAGTGAATATGCAAAGCTACGGAATTATCGGTAAAGTGTTGAGGTATATAATATCTTGGCTTTTGGGGTTCGGGGCGGACGCCCCTTAATTCCGATGTTTTAATGCCTTATATTTAAGTAATATTAACAAATATATGGTTATGAACAACGATTTACGTCCCACAAGTATAGAGGTATCGAACAGCGAAGGGGTTCTGGCTATCGACTGGAATGACGGGCATCATTCAGAATATACCCTGTTTGGCCTTCGCAAAAATTGTCCCTGCGTGATGTGCCGGGGGGGGCATGGCAATATGAACACCTTTGACCGCTCCTATTTCTTTGTTGAACCGCCCCGCCATATTGAAATTGAGGATATCAGGCAGGTGGGAAATCACGCAATTAAAATATTCTGGAACGACGGGCACAACAATGGGATGTACCAGTGGCAGACGCTGCGCGATATGTGTCCCTGCGAGGCATGCTGCCCTCAGCAGGAATGACCCGATAGCGGGGGAGGGCAGGTCCGGCAGCCCCTGCTGAAGAGGGGCGGACGCCCCGCTTCTGGGCATCTTATTTTGGGTTGGTGGCCCAGACACTGGTTTCGGTAATGAAGCCACGGTCAGCCAGGGAAAGCATGCTGCAGATGGTCTGTGCAATATCCTCGGCAATGAGTTTTGTCTCGTTAAACGGTCGTTCAGCCCGCCCCGCATTCTGAGAGAACCGGGTCTGCACTTCGCTGGGATTGATCTGCATCACGCGTATGTTGTGGGGACGAAGTTCAGCTCTCCAGCACTCGGTCATGCCACTTAGCGCAAATTTGCTGGCTACATAGGCCGTCCCGCCTTCAAAGCCCCGTTTCCCGGCCGAAGATGATACATTGATGATGTTTCCATAGTCCTGTTTGATGAAATGTTTGGCCGATTCACGGGCCACCATCATTGCACCGATGGTATTGGTTTTCAGCTGGCTTTCAATGTCCGAGGCCGAGAGATTGACCAGCTTGGAAAATTCGCCGTAGCCCGCATTGTTGATGAGGACATTGTAGTCGTCAAATTCTTCAACGGTCTGTTCAACCAGGTCAATGACTTCATTTTCGTGGCGCACGTCGCAGGTGACGGGGATGGCGCCAACTTCTTCGGCTGCCGAATGAAGCCGTTCTTTATTGCGGGCTGCGATGATGGCCCGGCCGCCGGCCTCCACAATGGCCTTGGCCGTGGCTTTCCCAATTCCAGAACTTCCGCCGGTGATTAATGCATTGATATCAGAAAGGTCCATAGGTAGATCGTATTTAAATTAAACAGAAAGTAAATTCGACTTGTATGTATTCAAGGTGTTTGAGGACAAATAAGTTTCCTAGTCCGGGCATGAATTCTGGGATATCCCCGGCAGTGCTGGGAACAGGAAATCAGATTAAGTCGCCGGCCGTTTCTTTGATAAGTGTCCAGGCCTGGTCGATATGGCGCTGTTCCAGATTTGTGTTGCCCGGGACGATCCGAATGGTGTATCGGTCCTGCAGCCTGGTATGCGTCAGAAACAGTTTTCCACTTTCCTGGATCCTGCTAAGCAGCATCTCATTGAGTTCGTCAAGCTTTTCTTCGTCATCAATATGATCGGGGTGAAAACGAAAACAGATGGTATTCAGGGGTATCGGGGCGAGCATTTCAAAGTCGCGGTGCTGCTTTATGGTTTCAGCAAGCTGTCGGGCCATTGCGATGTGCCGGCGGATTTTTTGCTGCAGGCCTTCTATGCCAAAGCTCCGCAGTACGAACCAGAGTTTAAGGGCCCGGAAGCGCCGTCCCAGCGGGATCCCCCAATCCCGGTAGTTTTTAACCCGTTGATCTTCGGGCGTCTTCAGGTATTCCGGGGTGATCTCGAAGGTGCGCACCAGCAGGGCTTCATCCTGCACATAAAATGCCGAGCAGTCAAAGTTGGTAAACATCCATTTGTGGGGATTGAATACGAAGGAGTTGGCCTGCTCGATCCCCCGGCTCATCCAGCGCATTTCGGGCAGCAGCAGCGCCGTGCCGGCGTAGGCAGCATCCACATGTAGAAAAATATCGTAGCGGGTACAGATGTTGCCGATCTGCTGCAGTGGATCAATGGCTGTAGAGCCGGTCGTTCCGATGGTTGCCACCACGGCGGCGGGCTTGTATCCGTGTTCAAGGTCTTCCCGGATCGCCTGTTCCAGGGCTTCAGGCTGCATTGCATAGTCATCATCTACCGGAACCTTGCGCAGATGTTGCCGGCCGAAGCCGGCGATCTTTACATCCTTTTCGATGGAAGAGTGCGTCTCGGACGAGCAGTAGACGGTAAAGGTCTCCTCCTTGGGGAAGCCGGACTCATTGACGCCAAAACCGGTGATACGCTCGCGGGCCATCAGCAGGGCACAGAGGGTTGAGGTGGAGGCAGTGCCCTGGATGACACCGGTGAAAAGCTCCGGCAGCCCGATGGCCTTGCGCAGCCATATCATCACTTGTTCCTCAAGCTCGGTGGCCGCGGGAGAGGTCAGCCAGCTCATGCACTGGGCCCCGAGTGTGGCTGTCAGCATTTCGGCCAGTACCGAGGGATAGCTCTTGTTGGCGGGGAAGTACCCCATGAAGTTGGGGCTCTCCCAGTGCGTGATGCCCGGCATGATCACGGTTTTAAAATCTTCGAAAAGCGCCTCGAAAGATTCTGCCTGGTCCGGGGCTTTATCCGGCAGCTGCCTGAGTATGTCACCGGGCTGAACGTCCGGTTTTACGGGGTAGTCTTCCACCTCTTCAAAGTAGTCGGCCATCCAGTCGATGAGCCGATGGGCGTGTTTGCGGAATTCATGAACATCCATAGGAGTTGATTACATTGTCAATATGAGGTTAAGTCCCGAAAGCAATCCGATGCTCCACATGAGGTACGATATGTCCTGCAGGTGGCCGGTTGCCAGTTTTATGAGGATAAAAGAGAGAAACCCAAAGGTAAGACCCATGCTGATGCTGTAGGTCAGCGGCATCAGGATGATGGTCAGAAAAGCCGGAACGGCATCCTCAAGGTTTTTGAGATCTATATTACGCAGATTTTGAAACATGAAAAGGCCCACAATGATAAGAGCGGGGGCGGTGGCGTAGCCGGGTATTATGTTAATGACGGGAGTAAAGACAAGGGCCACCAGAAAGAGCAGAGCCACCACTACAGCCGTAAGTCCCGTACGACCACCCTGTTCAATACCGGAAGCCGATTCAATGTAGGTTGTAGTTGTGCTGGTACCGAGCAGGGCTCCACAGGTGGTGGCGATGGCATCACTGCCGAGCATCTTGCTGATGTTATGGATGGATCCGTCCTCCTCGACCAGCTCTGCTTCGTAGGAACAGGCGATAATGGTTCCCACTGAGTCAAATAAATCCACAAACATGAAAGAGAAGATAGCGCCCACGAGACCCCATTGCAGTGCTGAGAGGATGTCGAGCTGAAAGGCAACGGGTGCTATGGAGGGAGGGGGGGATACGAGGGACCGGGGAAGATCCACATCTCCCAGGAGAATACCCAGTCCCGTGGTAAAAAGGATGCCGATAAGGATAGCTCCCTTCCATTCCCGGACCTCCAGTATAACCATCACGGCCAGGCCCAGCAGTCCCAGTACCACCGGTAGTCCAACGGAGCCCAGGCCCACCAGGGTGGCCTCATTATAAACAACAAGTCCCATATTCTGCATGCCGATGAATGTAATGAAGAGCCCTATGCCACCGGGAATGGCGATGCGCAGCGAACGGGGGATGGCAGATACGATTTTACGTCGAAAGCCGAAAAAGGAAAGGATCAGGAAACAAAGGCCGGAGATAAAGACCACGCCCAGTGCCGTTTGCCAGCTTATGCCCTGACCGATAACCAGGGTATAGGCAAAAAAAGCATTGAGTCCCATGCCGGGAGCCATGGCAAGAGGCACATTGATCCAGAGCCCCATCAGCAGGGTGCCGAATACCGCCTTAAGGGCGGTAACGGTAATCAACGCTCCTTTATCCATCCCGGTTTCGGCCAGAATATTGGGATGGACCGCGATGATATAGGCCATGGTCAGGAAGGTGGTGAGGCCGGCAATAAGCTCCCGGCGGACGGTAGTGTCATGGTCACCCAGTTTGAAAAATTGATCGAGCATGGAAACAGATGATTTTGTAATTCATGGCAAGATGTGTAATCTGGGGAACAACAACAATATCATTACCAGACTGCTTTTACCGTTTTATGAGGATCGAGGATTATAAGACCATTGCACCGGAGGATGCCGTACAGCTTCAGCGTTCACTCAGAGCCTGCATTTCAATAACGGCACTTGGCCGGGAGGTAGCAACAGTGGGCGGGGCCGATATCTCCTACAACCGGGGGTCGGGCCTGATGCATGCCGCCATGGTAGTGCTGGAGCTGCCCGGCCTTCGGCCGGTGGCGTATTCACTGGCATCGGATGAGACGTCCTTCCCCTACATCCCGGGACTGCTGGCGTTCAGGGAGATGCCGGCACTGATGAAGGCATGGAGCCAGCTCCGGGCCAAACCTGATGTATTGATGCTGGACGGGCATGGACTGGCGCACCCCCGGAGAATGGGCATTGCCACGCATTTCGGGATTGAAGCCGATCAGCCCACCATCGGCTGTGCCAAGAACATACTGACCGGTACCCACGGGGAACTGGGGGTCCGTAAAGGCGAACAAGCCGACCTGATGGATGGGGAGGAGAAAGTGGGCATTGCATTGCGTAGCCGTACGAATGTAAACCCGGTTTATGTGTCGCCGGGGCACCGCTGCTCCTTTGAGGATGCCTACCGTATCGTGATGCAGTCACTCACAAAATATAAACTGCCGAGGACCACACGGCTGGCACACCGGTGGGCCAATATGCTGCGCAGGGGCGAGGCTGAGCCGGGGTATACGGAGGTATAGCCGTTCCCAGAACTGACAGCCTCTGCTAAAAATCACGGCGTAATACAGACTCAGCCGCATGATAGCCGCACATGCCGTGCACCCCGCCGCCGGGAGGCGTGGATGAGGAGGCGATATACATATTGCTTTTGGGAATGTGATAGGGATCAAAAAGTCCCGCCGGACGCGTGAACAGCTGGCTGATGTCTGCCCGCCCGCCATTGATATCACCGCCGATATAATTCGGATTGTAGGCCTGCATCTCCTGCGCATTCGTGCGGTGCATATTGATGATACAGTCCCGGAATCCGGGGGCAAAACGCTCAATCTGGGTTATGATGGGTTCGGTCATGTCTTCAGCAGCCCCATTGGGTACGTGACAGTAGGCCCAGCCGGTATGGTTGCCGGAGGGCGCACGACTCTTATCGCCCAGGCTCTGCTGGGCTACCAGCACATAGGGCTTCTCTGGAAGTTGCCCGCTGGCGGACTGCTTTTCTGATCGGGCGATTTCCTCCAGCGTGCCGCCGACATGCACGGTTCCCGCTTTGCGGCACAGCTTGTCGCTCCATGGAATGGGGTCGCTGAGGGCGAAGTCGAGCTTGAAAACGCCCTGACCGTATTGGTATTTGCGCAGCTTCTGGATGTAGGACAAGGGAAGCTTGTTACCGGTGATATCCAAGATCTGCCGGGGGGTCGTATTGAACAGAATGACACCGGCATGCCCAAAATCATCAACGGAGGTGATTGTAACGCCGGTTTCTATGGTTCCGCCCAGTGATTTGAAATAGGTCCCCATCGCCTGGGTAATGGCGTGGGATCCGCCTTTGGGATAGGGCCAGCCGACCGTGTGGGCCGCTATGCCGAGCACCAGTCCGATGGCGGCAGTGGCCGGGGCATCAAAGGGCATGATGCCGTGGGCCGCGATACCGGCAAATACGGCACGTGCTTTTTCGGTTTGATAGCGCTTGGCGAAGCCGCCGGCCGACCGCAGGGCCTTGAGTCCGAAGCGTGCCATCAGCACCGGATTATAGGGAATAGGCGAAAAGGGGGCCAGGATATCCTTGAGCAACTCATCCCAGCTGTCAATAAAAGGGCTGACCCATCGCCGGTAGGTGTGGCCGTCTTTTCCAAAACGATCTACGGTCCTGTCCAGCGATCGGAAGAGGGCCCCGGCCGGCTGGTCGTCCAGGGGATGGGCAACGGGCACCTCCGGGTGAATCCATTCAAGTCCGTATTCTTCGAGCGGAAGGCGGCTCAGAAAAGGTGAGGCCTTGGCCATCGGGTGAATGGCCGAGCAGATATCGTGACGAAAGCCCGGGGCTGTTAGTTCCAGGGTACGCGTGCCCCCGCCGATGGTTGGCTCTTTTTCAAAAATTTTGACGGATAGTCCTTCCTCCGCCAGGCGAATGCCGGCGGCGAGGCCATTGGGTCCGGAACCGATGATAATAGCGTCGGGCATGTAACAATTTATTCAAAATTAATGGTGATGATTGGATAGCGCATCAGCGATTCTTATGACAACATTCCAATAAGAGAATGATACAAGTTAATATCCCCCGGATGAAACAAAAAAACCAAGCATTTTTTGATAGTGTATGGGATCCCGTATCTTAGGGAAAACAACAACAAAATAGGACGTTGTGGATAAAACTGTTCGTATCGCCTCCGGCCAGGGATTCTGGGGAGATTTGCCAAACGCACCCGTCAAGCTGGTCCGCCAGGGACCAATAGACTATTTGGTGATGGATTATCTTGCCGAGGTCACCATGTCGATCATGCAGAAATTGAAGATGCGCGATGAAAATCACGGCTATGCCCGTGACTTTGTGGAAGTCGTTCGTGAAATATTACCCGATATCTCCCAGAAGGGGATCAGGGTGGTCTCCAATGCCGGGGGAATCAATCCCGAGGCATGCAAGGACCGGATTTTGGAAGTGATGGAGGAAGAGGAGATTGATGATCTCACAGTAGCGGTTGTTGACGGAGATGATATTCTCGGGCAGATGGATGAACTTATAGCCAGAGGCCATCGACTGGAGAACATGGATACCGGCCGCCCGATTACCGATATAAAAGATCGTCTGCTCAGTGCCAATGCCTACCTGGGATGCCAGCCGATTGTCGAGGCCCTGGAAAAGGGGGCGGATATCGTCATCACCGGGAGGGTTATTGACGCCGGTTTGACCCTGGCTCCCCTGGTGCATGAATTTGGCTGGTCGTTTGAGGACTATGACAGGATGGCGACCGGGATCATCGCGGGTCATCTCATCGAATGCGGGGCCCAGGTGTCGGGAGGCAATTTTACGGATTGGCACAAAGTGGAAGATTTTGTGAATATCGGCTTTCCCATTGTCGAGGCGCATGCGGATGGCAGCTTTTATGTCACCAAGCACGCAGGCACCGGGGGACTGGTTAGTGAACAGACTGTTAAAGAACAGCTTGTCTACGAGATTGGCGACCCCTCGGCCTATCTCACCCCCGACTGTATAGCTGATTTTACCTCGGTTAATATCGAAAAGGCGGGTCCCGACCGGGTGCGTGTTTCCGGCATAGCGGGACGTCCTCCCACCTCGACATATAAAGTATCCGCCAGTTACAAGGATGGATACAAGCTTTCCTCCACACTGGTTTATTCATGGCCGCAGGCACTGGAAAAGGCCCGGAAAGCCGGCGCGATACTCCGGGGCCGGGCGGAGGCGCTGAATCTGAACTATGACCGTTTCCGGGTGGAGTATATCGGGGTCAACGGCTGCAGCGAAGAGCCGGTGACAGAAAAGATGCTGGCGGGCGATCATAATGAAGTTCAGCTGCGCGTGGCGCTTGCGGGCCAGTCCAGGGAGGATCTTAATCGCTTTGGCCGGGAGGTGGTACCGCTCATCCTCACCGGTCCCGGCGGGGTCACTGCTTATGCCGGGGGACGTCCGAAGGCCAGTGCGGTTGCCGCCTACTGGCCGGCCCTGATCCAGAAAGAGGCTGTTAGGCCCCGTGTGCGTATGTTCCCGGGCAAAAGAGGAGGATAAGTACGGGCCGGGGAGCCGGCTTTTAAAGAATAGAATTGATCTTAGAAATTTGGCAGAAAATTTCGGATTTTCCGTAACAAAATATTAACGACTTAATTTTACCACTTCAGAAATGGTTATAGGAATAATTGGGGCAAGCTTTTCAGGACTCATCGCAGGTTCACGGTTGGCAAAGGCCGGTCATGATGTAACAATAATTGAGCGGAACCGCTCCGTGGGCGGACGTCTGGCATCGGTTGAACTGGATGATATGATACTGGATTACGGCGTATCCCATTTTTCGGCGCAGACCAGTACTTTCAGGGCATTCCTGGAAGAGCTGAGTCAAAAAGAAGAAGTACGTGAATGGGCCGAAGAATTCAGCATGTTTGACGGCGATCAGTTTCACGTCGAGGATCCCAATGCATCGCCGCTGACGAAGTACGCGCTAACCAACGGCATGCGGGCCATTGCAAAGTATTTGAGCCGCTGGGTGGATATAAAATCCCAGGAAAAGGCGGGAGGGCTCACCTATATAGGACCGGATCGCAGCAAGAAACGATCCTGGATGATCAATCTGACGGATATTAATGTCTTCGAATGTGACGCCGTTCTCATTGCTGCCCCGGCTCCGGAGGCTTATGGGGTCCTTCAGACGGCCCAGGATGAAACGGCCGCTCGGAAAATTATCCGCGTCATTGATGAGGTGTATTATGATGATTGCATCTCCCTGGCTGCGACCTATAACCGGGAAGCACCCAACTGGAAAGGAATTGAATGCGAGCGAAGCGCACTCAAATGGATAGGCAACGAATCGTCAAAAAGGGGCATCCGGGATCAAACCGGTTTGGCCCTTCATTCCTCGCATCCTTTTGCCCGGGAAAATGAAAGAAAGGATGACGAGGAGGTGACACGACAGCTGCTGGAGGAAGCATCCACCATCACGGGATCGTGGGTACTGCAGCCTGCGTCCACTTATCTGCACCGGTGGAAATTCTTCAGGGCACGAAATCCCATCGATGAATATTTCATGGAATTGGAAATGATTGATGCTCCGCTTGCGTTAATAGGGAACTACTTCGGTGGTCAATCTCTTGAGAATGCCTTTCTGTCAGGCTATAACCTGGCCGAATATTGGATCAATAAATATAGCGACGTCACCGTAACATAACGTACTTCCGGAAGACGAAAAGGTAACCCTTAAATCCTGGATCATTGGGTTCGCTGCGTAAATTAAATAGTTATTTTAAAAAATATAAAGGTACGATTGTTCTGGGGTCCTTGTTTTTGACGGCTTCGAACTTTTTCCTGGTCTGGATTCCCGTATACCTGCGGCGAACGGTGGACCAAGTGTCGGCCATCGAGCTCGACCGATCTCCCGACAGTTTCAGCAGTATTCTGGAGGTTCTCTTCGGCAGCGATGCCAGCTGGGCTCTGGCAAAGAATGCCTTGTTGCTGGTGGGGGCTGTGCTATTGTCAGGTATCCTTCTCTTTGCTACACGGCAGACCCTTATCGTAGCCTCGCGCAAAATTGAATTTGACCTGCGCAACGATATTTTTGACAAGCTTCTGAAACTGCCGCAGCGCTTTTACAGCAAATATAAATCCGGCGAGATTTATGTGCGGGCAACAGAAGATGTTTCCAAGGTGAGGGAATACTTCGGCCCGGCCTACATGTATACGATCAATACCTTCACCCGGGCGGGTTTCATCATCACGATGATGGTGATTGTGAGTCCGGAGCTGACCTTCTGGGCCCTGCTGCCCCTGCCGTTCCTGTCGGCCTTTGCCTACTGGGTGAGCGGCTATATCAATGATTATTCACGTATCATCCAGGAGCAGTATTCCACCATCGCCGGCCGTGCCCAGGAATCTTTTACAAGCATCAGGCTTATCAAGGCCTATAACCGGGAAGGCTATGAGCGCAAACAGTTTGAACATGAGAGCGAGCGCTACCGGAAAAAGAAATTGCGACTGGATCTGGTTGAATCCCTTTTTCACCCAACACTGAATTTGCTGATCGGACTCTCGGTAGTGATTGTAGTCTGGAAAGCCGGGCAGCTGGTTATTGAAGGCACGCTCACGGTGGGTAATATCATGGAATATATTATCTACGTTGCCTACCTGACCTGGCCGGTAGCCTCGCTGGGATATACCGTGAACCGGTTCCAGCAGGCGATGGCCTCGTGGAAACGCATTGATGAGATGCTGACCGAAGAAGTGGGCATTGCCGATAAAGCGGGCACCAACTACGAAATTGACAGCATCAAGGGGGATATCGAATTCAAGAACGTCTCCTTCAAATACCCCGGTGCCAAAGAATATGCGCTCCGGGATATCAACCTGAAGATCAAAGCCGGGCAGAATGCGGCGATTGTCGGCCGTACCGGCAGTGGGAAAACGACCCTTGTGGAGCTGATTCCCCGGCTGTTCGAAGTGACGGAGGGAGAAATTCTTATTGATGGAACGAATATTCAGTCAATTCCCTTGGAGCTATTAAGGCAGCATATCGGTCTTGTTCCCCAAGATACGTTTCTCTTCTCTGATACCATCGGTGAAAATATTGCCTTTGGCACGGAAGGTGCTACTCAGCAGGATATTGAAGATGCTGCGGAGAAAGCGCAGGTGCGGGATAATATTTTGGATTTTGAGAAGAAATTTGAGACTATATTAGGAGAACGGGGAATAACACTTTCCGGTGGACAAAAGCAGCGTACGGCCATTGCACGGGCCCTGATTCGTGATCCAGAAATTATTATATTGGATGATTCATTGAGTGCTGTCGATACCAAAACGGAAGAATCCATTCTTCGACATCTTAGGCAGGAGCTGAAGGGAAGAACAACCGTGATGATCAGTCATCGGATTTCCACCATAAAAGATGCAGATATTATATACTATATCGAAGATGGAACAGTTGTAGAAAAGGGCACGCACGAAACATTGTTAGAAGCAGAAGGTCGTTATTCAGTGATGTATAATAAACAACTCATAGAAGAAGAGTTGGCAGAAATATAATTACTAATAGTAATATTCAATTTACAAGATCAGTTGCTTGACCGCAGCATGATTTAAAAAAAATAGGAATAGATCATGATTATTGTACCATTAGGTGTTGCATCTGCAACGCCAACAGCTACCCGGCATTTATCATCTGTAGCCGTTTGGAGGGAAGGGAGTGTCTTTCTGTTCGACTGTGGAGAAAATGCGCAGATGCGTATGTTGCAGGGCGGACTTAAGCGTTCTCAAATAGACTATATCTTTATCTCTCATTTTGATACCGATCATTATGCAGGGTTAATTGGATTACTTTCGACCCTGCAGCTGCAGCGGCGCGATCGGAAAATCACGCTTGTAGGTCCCGAGGGGCTAAGTGAGTTCATAGAATGGAACTTTGAGTTTTCAAACATCAAGCTAAACTATGAGATTGAGTATGTAGAGCTTTCCGACGATTTTGAACATGAGCGGGTGGTAGATACCGACGACTATTATGTGGAAGCGCGTCCCCTGAACCATTCCAAGTTTTGTATTGGCTACCGTCTGCAGGAGAAAGATCTGCCCGGCAAGGTAGATGCCGAAAAGGCCCAGGAACAGGGAATCAGCGAAGACTGGCAGTACAAGGATCTGAAGGCCGGCAAGGATGTGGAGCTGGACGATGGAACCGTGGTAAAATCGGCGGATATTGTCGGGCACCCGCGTCCGGGCGACAGCTTCGCCTATATTACCGATACCAAATATTGTCCCAACTCGGTAAAGCTGGCTAAAAATACAAACGTTCTCCTGCACGAGGCTACGTTCAGCGAAAGCCTGTCCGACAAGGCCGAGGAAACCGGTCATTCCACTGCCAAGGATGCAGCACGGGTAGCCAACGAAGCCAAGACCAAGCTCTTGGTGATCACCCATTTCTCCGCACGCTATACCAATGAGTATGTATTGCTGCGCGAAGCGCGAGACGATTTCTTCCCAACCTGGGTTGCTACAGAGCTGCGACCCATCTTTACCGACCCGGCTCATGAAAAAGGTATTATCAAGCCGAAGGTTTATATGAAAGAAATCAACCGGGACAACAATAACAAGGGCGGCAAGAACAAGAAGAACTCAAAGCGCAAAAAACGGGTGAAGAGCAAGAAGAAGCGCCGGATGCGCAAACGCAAGAATTCGCCCGGCAAAAAACGTCGCAGCAGGAAAAGTCGCAGCAGCAGCCAGTCCCGGGGATCAAACGGGAATAAGAGCAGGGGAGGAGACAACGGGGGCAGTGAACGAAAACCCAAACAGATCACTCCACGCACCCCCTTCGACGATTTCGATCGATTCTAAACCATTCTCAGCGTGAGCAACAAGCAGAACGATAATGCCGTCGATACCCATTTACTTCGGCGGCTTTATCAATTTATAAAACCGTACCGCTGGTATGTCGCTCTGGGCATAGCCCTTACGCTTGCCGCTTCCTTTTTGGGCACGATCCGCCCGAAGCTGACCCAGGTTGCGGTCGACGATTATATCCGCAATAACGATTTCGAGGGGTTACTGTGGATTGTTGTTCTGTTGATTGGTGCGCTGGTGGGAGAATTCATCCTGCTGGTTATCAATACCTACCTGACGCGCTGGTTCGGACAGGGTACGCTCTTCAATATGCGGAATGCGGTCTTCAAGAAGATCCAGTCGCTGCATGTGCAGTTCTTTGACAAGAATCCCATCGGCCGCCTGATAACGCGTACCACCAGTGATATTGAAGCGCTTAGCGACTTGCTCAGTGATGGTGTCGTTAATATAATCGGCGATATGTTCCGGATTTTCTTTATCCTGTATTTCATGTTCAGCATGAGCTGGGAACTCTCGCTGGTAGCCATATCGGTACTGCCGCTGTTATTTTATGCGACTTTTTTATTCAAGGCGAAGGTCCGCGTCTCCTTCCTGAACGTGCGCGACCAGATTGCCCGACTGAATTCTTTTGTCCAGGAGCTTATCAACGGAATGGCTGTTGTACAGCTGTTCAACAAGGAAGATCGCCAGCGCGGCAAGTTCCGCGCTATCAACGACAGCTATAAGGGGGCCTACCTCGACACTATCTTCTATTTCGCCATCTTCTGGCCTGCTGTTGAGATTATTGCAAGTCTGGCCATGGCGCTGGTGATCTGGTACGGCGGTGGCCGGGCCATCATGGATCAGGTGACCTTCGGGATACTGCTGGCCTTTGTACAGTATGTACGCGATTTTTTCCGTCCCATCCGGGGACTTTCGGAGAAGTTTAATACGCTGCAGTCGGCGCTGGCATCATCAGAACGTATTTTTGATGTGCTGGATACGCCCAACGAAGTTACCGACCCTGAAACGCCCCGGCACATCGATCAGCCCCGGGGACATATTCGCTTTGATGAAGTGTCGTTTGGCTATAACGAGCAGGAGACGGTGCTTGACGATGTCTCCTTCGAGGCCCAACCGGGCGAAACCATAGCTATTGTGGGAGCGACGGGGGCGGGTAAATCGACGATTATCAACCTGCTGATGCGATTTTATGATATTGACAAGGGCAAAATTTTCCTGGACGGGGTCGACATCCGGGAGCTCACCCTGGAAGAGCTGCGATCCAATTTTGCACTTGTTCTACAGGAAAATGCGCTTTTTTCGGGCACAATCATGGATAACATTACCCTTGGCAATCCGGAGATATCGGAGGAGAAAGTCATAAAGACCGCACGGAGTGTGGAGGCCGATCGTTTCATCAACAAGCTGCCCGGCGGATTCAATTTTGAGCTGAGCGAGCGCGGCGCCTCCCTGTCAATGGGACAGCGGCAGCTGATCTGTTTTATCCGGGCCATGGTTTATGATCCGACCATCCTGGTGCTGGATGAAGCGACTTCAAACATCGATTCGGAGACCGAGGATATTGTCAACAGGGTTTGTGACCAGCTGATGGAGGATCGCACGTCCATCGTCATTGCCCACCGGCTCTCCACCATACATGAAGCTGATCAGATTCTGGTGATGCACAAAGGAAAGATTCGTGAAAAAGGCACCCATGGAGAGCTGCTGCAGAAGGAGAAGGGCATCTACCGGAAGCTCTACGAACTGCAGTACAAAGAAGAGCTTATCCCAACCTCGAAATCGGCCTGACCGTGAATGAATACGGTTCTTTTTTTCAGTGCCCAACCAAGGAAGGATTGGCAGGTTAGGCCAATCCTTCCGGTTGAACATCTGTGCTGCTCTCTCTTATTGAATAGTCCGTAACAGGACTTAGGTATTGTCTCTTTTTCTCTCTTCTCTCTCTTAAGCCTCCCCCAGTTAGTTGCTTACGCCTTGACTGCGTCTCCAGCCCTTCCACAGGGGATATCCTTCCCGGTTTCTGAGCTGAAGCGTCATCTGGTTGCGCACTATTTGTGAAGCAATGATGGCCTGATCGTTGTTAAAGGTAATCCTGGAGCCGGTTACTGTTATGGTATCGCCCTTGTTAAATGGCTCCTGACGGTCGATGAACCAGGCGGGACCAAGGTGAACAGGGACGGTTTCCTCCCCGGTTTGCAGCAGGAGGTGAACCCCCGTTGTAATGGCTTTTCTGTTCTTTGCGGTATAGGTGACCTCCATAACCTCTCCGCTGATCGTTTCAACGGTGGTCGTATCGAAGGGGCGCGTATAGGATTGCATGGCGTCCTGGCCCCGTCCCATACCCCGCTGCGCCCACAGGGTGGGTACGGTTATCAGGCAAATTATAAGCGTCAAACTGAAAGAGGTAAATAATGGTTTCATGGCAAGTGATTGTAAATGGGTTCATGAAGAATGTATCTGCTAAAATCTGATGTTCCAGCCAAGTCCCATGGAGAAGTCGGAGGATGATTCACTTAATCCCCAGCTGAGGGTGCTGTTAAGCGACACATGCTGGGAAGCAAAATAGCCGATGCCCAGGTTGAGATTTCGGGGAGGATCATAGGTATCGATAACCTCCGTATATCCCGTGAACGTGCCGTTGATAAGCCAGCTTCCGCCCCCCAGTGACCGACCGATTCCAAAGCTGTAGGTCAACGGATTCTGAAGTTCCAGATCCGGCAGATCGCCGAACCACCATTTCATGATGTTTGCCATGAAATAATAGCTGCTGATGCTCCGGGAGGCCGACACGCCGATCCCGTAATCCCATTCGCCGGTACCGAAACCGCTGCTGGGATCGGCCAGTGGAAATTTGAGAGCCGAATTTAGCCGGATGGCTGTTGCGCCCGAAAGGGAGGAATACAGCTTCAGGTTGGCATAGAGTGTAGGATCACCGAAACTGCTTTGGGTATAGGAACTGGTATCCGGAAGTACCACATCAGTCCCACTTTCGGCCTGGTAGCCGATGTCGCTGCCTGTAGCATTCATTATATGCTTTCCTCCGCCTCCACCACTTCCATCGCCGTCTTTCCCCCCATTACCGCCTGGACCGGGCCCCCGACCTGAAGAGTCACGGACCACTTTGTGTTCCGGACCGCCGGTCGGGATATACCCGGCTCCTCCATAGGAAATCCAGGGAGAATTCTGCACGATAAAAGGGACGGAAAAGGAAACCGACAGGTTCTCGCCCGCTATCCCAAATCCATTGGAGAAGGAAAAGCTAGCAGTGCTTTCATCAAAGAAATAGGAACCGGTTGAAAACTGAAGACTTCCCGAATAGGAAAGATCCTGTGCCCGGGACCGGCCGGCTGTGAGCATAAAGCCGGCACTCATCATCAGTATGAACCAACCCCGCTTGGAATGTAAAAGATCCATGTTACGGCCCCCTTCATTAGTTACCAGTCAGTGATCCGTTAGTTGTTGATTTGATCGCGGTCCTGGAGTTGGTCGCGGTCCTGATCCTGATCAGGGTCCTGCATTTGATCCTGGTCGTGGAGCCGCAGCCGGATGCGATCCATCGTCTCCACCGCATCTTCAGCCTGGTCAGTCATCTCATGGAGGCGCTGGCGAAGCTGATCCATATCGCGCTGCATATCCTGGTCGCGAACCATGTCGCGGTTCTGTAACATCTGGTCACACCGTTCGGCGGCATTTTTCATATTGCCGAGGGTGAGTCCCAGCTGTTCGCCGAAGCGATGCATATTCTGATACTGGTTCCGCATCTGCTCGTTCTGAGCCTGCTCCATGCTTTGATTCATTTGCTGATTCATCGTGTGCGTTCGCTCCTGGAGCTGGTTCATTCGCTGCATCATTTGCTGCATCTGCTGGTGATGCTGCTGCATTTGCTGCTGCATCTGTTGTTGCTGTTGCATCTGCTGTTGCTGCTGCTGTTGTTGGCCTTTTTGCTGGGCAAAAGCGGCTGTGGTAAGCATTAGAAACATCAAAAATGCAGAGCTGATTACGTTGATTGTCCTTTTCATAATAGTCTCCTCAATAAGTATCTGTTAGGTAATTATAGATTCTGGTACTCTTGTACAGGGATAGTATATACATCGCCCTGACAGGGGAATGAGTAGGTATTCCCGAATGGCATGTAGTTTATTGGCCCGGCCGCCTATAGGATAAAATACTACAACATGGAGCGGTTACGGCGCTTCGTGCAGTATCTGCCAATGCACTTAAACAATGCACTTAAAGTACCGGGCGTTTTCAGTGCATGGGAACAAGGAGGGTGCCTGCGTCGGCTTTGCATGCCTGAAGTTGTAAGTGACTGCACGGTAATAAACTGCTGCAATGGAATTCCACGGCATCATTATATACCCACAGTATGGTGCTCTAAAGCCCTACAGCTTCGATCATAATAACCCGCATGGGGTTACAGTATTTACAGCACAGTGCAGGTGTGGCCGGGGGCAGTACCTTATGTATGAAGAAGCAGGAGGTGCTTTTTTAGCACACCTAATAAAAATAAAAACTTAGTAATTAAGAGGTATAGGGATGAAAAAACACAGGATTCATCTATCGGTAATATTAATTTCGATGCTGGTTTTCTGGTCGTGTGAGGATCAACTCACGACCTCCAGCGAGGAAGCCGGTTTGACGATTGACCCCGTCGAAATGGCAAAGCCCGGGGATACGGGAGAACAATACGGCAATAACCTGTCCTTCCCAGTTATCTGGTCAGACGGAGTACAAAAGACATTGAGAGGTACAGAATTAACGAGCCAATTTGGCGGAGAGTTTTTTACTGCTGATGGGTTTGACTGGCATGTACAGAATGATCCGGTTAACGAATGGCAGGCCGAAAATGTGAATGCGGTGACGGAAGGTGGCTTTGAAACACCTCTTGTGGTTTCCAGTATTGACTGGGGCGACAACCTGGAAGCCCGGGCCTGGCCGTTCGGGGCCCAGGTACGTGTAGAAACCGTGTTGTTTAAAACATTGAGTACCCCCCTTAGCGGCTATACGATGCAGATTGAAGATCCAACCCAGTCGGGCCTCAGTGAAGTATGGGGAACCAATGGGGTGATTTATCCCAGCAGTGAAGCTACGGTCTATTCGGGTACGGCCAAACTGGTGATACAGCAGCTGCTGAAAGACCGGGATGATCCCACGCTGAGTACGACCTGGGATCCGGTTAATGCCAAGTGGACAGGAGATGTGGGCGAACCGCTCTTTGAAGGCGGTGTCTGGGATGCCGTTGACGGCCCCGGGGGCTATTCGGCCGAAATTAACGTTCAGGGCAAGGTTATTTACGGATATAACTGGGTAACCCGGAAAACGGCTGCGGGTCCCGGCGACTACCGTATTACATTTGTACTGGACTCAAACAGCCCGGTAACCTACAATACTGATTTTACCAGTGGCACCAGCATTGTACCTCGCGAAGAAGAGGAAGAAGTAGTGGTGGCTGAAGAGCCAGAATTAGGCGGTGGCGTAGCGCATGTAGTTGCCGATAACAACCTGACCTATATTGATGTTCGCCTTACTCTTAAAAATGGCAACAGCAAGCCAGGTGGCGGCCAGGGTGGGGGCCAAGGCGGCGGCGGTGGCGGAGGAAAGCCCGACAACGCCGGTAGCGGTGGCGGACAGGGACAAGGTCCCGGCGGACGCTAAAACCGTTTGAATTTATTTAAAATAAAATCTCCTGTCGGCCGGTCTTTGTACATCGGCCGACAGGCTATAAATCTGAGGTGTTACCATGAAATGGGCGATGATTTTAAGTATTGTACTGGCTGCTGGAATGCTGGCAGGATGTGATTCTCCCCTGGATTACGAAGATTCCGCTTCGGAGCAGAGCCTGCTCCTTGAACTGGAAAAGGAAAGGGAACGCCCCTGGTCCGGCCTTATGGCGACCGGCGAATTTTCGGCAATCTGGCAGGGATGTGAGGACGGAGAACACGAAGAACCGGGAGACCACGAAGAAGGGGACTGCGGGGGCGACCATGAGACTCACGACGGCGAGGTGGAGACAGATGACAGTTGTAGCGATGATCATGTTGATGACGGCCATAACGACGACGAGCACACCGGCGGCGAGGGCTGCAGCGGCAATCGGCCCGCCCGCGATTTTTATGTCCAGTTTAATGCTCAGGCCAAAAAGATGACCCGGGGCGACGTTACCTTTGCCGGGCTGGGAACCTACGAAGGCATTGATTTCAATGGTTCCGTCACATGGGTGGAGCCCGGAAGGGAACCCCATGAGTTGTTCTTCGGCGGCGAGGTAACCGGCGGCACCGTTGACCGCGGATGCTTCCTGTTTTCCATACAAGACAACGGGGAAGGCAACAATGCCGAGGCCGATCGCCTGCAGTACCGGCTATATGGCTCGGGCATGGCGCCGTGCCACATTCCGGACCATTTCCCCAAAGGCTATCCCATCGCTGTCTATGAAGGAAACCTGCAGGTCCATCAGGCAAAATAATCGGCTGCCTGCCGGGTACATTGGTATAAAGAAAGCCTGTCTTCTATCTATAGGATAAGACAGGCTTTTTGATTTGACATTTCCCGTTTGTGTTTGCCGGAATAATGAATGGTCAGGCGCCGATGGTACTTACAGAGATGTACGGGAAAAGGTAATAAAGGGAAAACATTCGGGGATATGGGAATCCCACACGCCGTGGGAGCTCCAGGTCCATCCGCCCGAGTCGCTGGCAGGCGGGGCTTCCTTGTAGGGGTTGAACCTGGAAAAATCAATGCGCCATGTGTCGCCGTCTTCGGGCGGCAGCGCCCGCTGATCCGCTTTGGCCAGCCATTTCATGCCGTGCCAGGGGAAGGCCAGTTCCACCGTCCAGCCCCGGTCCCGGTCGCTGTTGTCATTCAGTGTACCGTCGACGAAGACGCCGCTTTTCAGTCCCGGAAAGTGGAAATCCCAGGACCCCAGCCGCATTCCGCGGGGATGGCTGTTGAAGCCCACCCCGTTAAATTCTCTGACCAGGGGATTGGATCGCCGGAAGGACGGATGAGCATCGAACCCCCCGCTTTCGTAGGCTTCCTCCCATATGAAGAACGCCTCGTAGCGGGTGCCCAGTGCATTAATTTCAAATTCGTAGTATGCATCCCGCCCGGCAATAAACACTTCCGAGTTGTTCTCGTTGTACAGGGGGGCATTCCGTTCAGTCAGGGAGCCCTGCACAAAGGGCTCTTCGTGCCAGAACGCCACGTAGAGGTTCTTATCGTCCCAGAGTACCGCCGCGCGGGTATCATGGATGGTTTGGCCGCCGGTAATGAGATCCACGAATTTGGGCGATCGGTCGGTTTGCTGCCATACCTTTTCGTCCAGCCGCCCGTCAATCTCCGGGGCCGCAGAGATATGGCGGGCCGTGTACCGCTTAATGGAATCACGGGGACACGGGAAAGGCCAGTCGCCGGCGACGTTGCTTGTGTCGGCTACGGGAAAAACGAGAGCCCGAGGAGGATGCTCCGGGTCTTCCTTGCTGAGGCTGCCTTCCGGGGACAGGGAGATCCCCATCAACAACAGCAGGAGCAGGGGAAAAAGCTGAAAATAGTTCATCTCAGATATTGAAATGTGTATTTGCAGTGAACGGATTGGGCTAGCCTGCAGGCAGCTACGGTTAAAAGCCGGGATTATTTCCGCAGCCGTGCACCTGCAGATGACTGGAATTTGCCGTGCGGGAAGCCCCGGTCAAAGCTTAGTAATCCAGCTTTTAGCCTACCAGCCGGTTATCATAAAAGGTCGGAACCACCAGCAGGCTGTCGCGGGGAATATAGCCAATGTCAGCGGCATTGATGCTGTCGGCACTGGTATCGAGGAGGGGCTGTGTTTGCTGCATATCGCTGTTGATGAAATAGACTTCGCCCGACCAGCTGGATACGAGAAAA
This sequence comes from Fodinibius sediminis, assembly GCF_900182555.1. Lineage (GTDB taxonomy): Bacteria > Bacteroidota > Rhodothermia > Balneolales > Balneolaceae > Fodinibius > Fodinibius sediminis. The sequence continues at coordinate 39,560 of NZ_FXTH01000013.1, forward strand.
TGTCCTCCCTCCAGGGCTATAATGCCATCCGCCTGCCCCAGGCCTTCCGGCACAAGGGTCGAAAGGGTACTGGTTTTGAGGTCGAGGGAGAGCAGGCTGCCGCTGCCGGACGAGGCGATGAGGAGCTGGTTGCCCTGCACGTGAACCCCGTTGGGCGTATTGAGTTTTTCGTCTTCCAGTATGAGTTCCGCTTCGCCCTCCGGAGTTACCCTGAAGATTTTATTGCCGTCAGAATCAGCGGTGTAGATGGTTCCATCGCCGGCAATATCGATACCATTCAGGTCAGAAGCCCCTTCAATTGTGATCCGGTTGCTTACCGCTCCGGTTTTCCTGTCAATTTGAACAATTTGTCCGTTGTCACTGACATACAGGTAGTCGCCATGGAAATCATTGCCCAGCGGGGAACCCAGCCCATCGGTCCAGTGTGCGTTTTCTATGGTTCCGTCAGCATTGACGATCGAAATATAGCCGTCATCCTCGGTATTGTTGTCCCGGTTCAGGTTGGAGATATAGAATACATTTTGCTCAGGATCAAAGGTGGCACATTCCGGGGTGATGAGCTCCGTCCGTCCGGTGGTCCAGACCTCGCTGAGTGAAGCGGTGATGCCTTTCGCTTCGGCAGACTGCCCGGGCCTTTCCTCCTGTTGTTCGTCCTGCCCTGAACTGCATGCGCTGATGACAAGTAACGGTGCTGCGAGTATGATAAATAGAATCTGTTTCATAATATTGAATTGATTGCCCTGTGGTTATTTTTGGTATCCCTGTTATCTAACAGGAAGTAAATTACTTTAGACAATTAAAGCAAAAAGAGACTTCGCGACGGGAAATATACAACAGAGTGATCCGCGAAGCCGAAACATTGCCGATCAGGGGCATTTTTCTCATAACTGAAGGAAAGAGTGATTTTTCATTTAATTTATTTTAAATATATGGGTTGTTCGCATTACCTTAATTTTAAGTACATTCTGTTGAGCGAGCCGCTGCCGGAATTTTTGATCGGTGATCGTTATCAGCTTTAAAAAAGATTCCGTAACCACAGACGAATATATATTCATGGGATTTGATCAGTTGTTAATTTTTGGGGTATTGTTGTTTGCCTTTGTGGGACTGGCCGTGGATCTGTGGAGTCCGGATGCCGTTTTGCTTACGGCACTGGCTGTAGTGACCGTTAGTGGCGTCATAAGCCTGGAGCAGGCGGCGGAGGGCTTTGGTAATACCACCCTTATAGCACTGGGCAGCCTGTATGTGGTGGCCGCGGCCCTGAGAGAGAGCGGGGCACTCGACCGGGCCAGCGAGTTTATACTCGGCAAGAAGACCCGGAATATTCAGAAGATTTTGCTCCGTCTCTGCCCGAGTGTCGCCACCTACTCGGCCTTCCTGAACAACACCCCCATTGTAGCCATGGGGATTCCGGCTATTCGAAGCTGGGCCCAGAAAAATCAGATCCCGGTATCCAAATTGCTGATGCCGCTGTCGTTTGCAGCCATTCTGGGAGGACTCTGCACCCTCATCGGAACCAGTACGAACCTGATTACCCATGGCATGCTGCAGAATCATGGCTATGAGGGGTTTGCATTTTTTGAGCTGGCTTGGCTGGGGATCCCGTGTGCCGCGGTGGGCCTGACCTACCTGATTTTTATTTCTCCCAGCATGACACCGGCCCGGCGTGATATCCGTTATGAAGAAGAACGCAAGCGCGAACTGCTGGTAGAGATTGAAATAGAAGAAGGGGCCGGGGTGGCGGGTAAAACCGTGGAGGAGGTGGGGCTGGACCTGTTTCCCGGTTTTTATCTTTCGCGTATCAATCGCAATGGCCGTGAGATTGCCCCTGTGCCGGAAGGAGAACGCTTGCGGGCCGGAGACCATCTTTTCTATGCGGCCCAGGGCGGCATAGCAGCCCAAATGCCGTCGCTGACCGACTATCCGGGTCTCCGTCTTGCCCTGCAACCGCCACGGGAGATTCGGCAGGAACAGCGAAAGGACCGGGAGCTCCACCAGGTGGTAATTAAGGAGGGGTCGCGGCTCGTAGGTTCTACAATTGAGGAAGCACACCTGCTGGAACGGTTCGGGGCCGCGGTAACAGGCGTTCGCCGCCGCGGAAAACGTATTGATCAGCCCCTGGGAGAGTTTGTCTTGCATCCCGGGGATGTATTGCTGCTGGATACCGGGCGGGGCTTCCACGGCGCTTATGAAGATGCGGAAGATTTCTTCCTGACCAGCGAGGCGGGGGGCGAGGGACCGGGGGAAACGGCCGATATCAAGGAGCAGCGGCCGGGTGGAAGGGATCTTTACGTCTCGGTCGGGGTGCTGGTGGGAATCGTGGGGCTGGTAGCAGCTGGTATCCTGCATATTGCATTGGCGGGGATTCTGGGTGTGGCGGTATTGTTGACTTTTAATGTTATTGAAGCCGGTGAAGCCCGTAAATCGGTTGACTGGACGGTGTTGATCGTTATCGGGGCGGCCCTGGGCCTCGGCAGGGCGATGGAGGTCAGCGGCGCAGCACAGATGATCGGCGGCTGGATGGTCGACCTCACCAGTGCCTATGGTCCGAGGGCGGTACTGGCGGGCATGGTGATTGTAACAGCCATTTTGACGGAGATCATTACCAACAACGGGGCTGTGGCCCTCATGTTTCCGATTGTGTTATCGGTGGCCGAAAGCCAAGGGTTTGAAGCCCGCGGGCTGTTCATCGGCATTACCCTCGTTGCTTCGATGTCACTGCTGACGCCCATCGGCTACCAGACCAACCTGATGGTGTATGGGCCCGGGAATTACCGGTTTACTGATTTTTTCAAGGTGGGTTTTCCGTTGCAGCTTGTACTGTGGACGGTCATTATTATTCTGACCCCGATCATCTGGCCGATGCAATAACTGCTGGGGCAGAGGGAGGGTGGCCGTTAGTCTTCCGTGGCTCTGGAAACCATTCTGCCGGCTGTCGGGATATCGACTACGGGTACATTGGGAATAGTCTGTGGATGCTTCCGCGAATGGTTGCTTATTTTTGCTATAACCAGACTGGAAAGACCCGGTTACCAAATCCAGCGGGCTGAAATGTAATTTGCGGTGAGAAAATCGGAGCGAGGACAACTATGCGGCAGCCCTCCACCAAAGCTACATCGGAAAAGTTAGAACAAACCCTTGGCATCGACGCCCGGGGAAACAGAAGCACCTCAAGAGGGCGCAAGCTATTTTATGTATTATTAACAGCCGGCCTGTTGCTTGCGGTGTGGTGGGGGTGGATGTATCTGTCAGAGCCCGGGCAGCCTCCGTATGTTATGGATGAAGCAAGTCGCGGGGAGCTGACGCTGGTAGTTTCAGCTACCGGGGATTTGCAGACTGTAAATACGGTGGAGGTTGGCAGTGAAATATCGGGCCTGATCGAATCGGTGTATGTGGATTATAACGACCGGGTAACAGCCGGACAGCTGTTGGCAAAAATTGACACCGACCGACTGGAAGCCGAAGTGGCCCAGGGAGAGGCGGGATTGCAGGCTTCGGAAGCGTCGCTGGCGCAGGCACGGGCCAGCCTGGAAGAACAGCAAAGCAAGACCGAACGGGCGGAACGTCTGGCTGGACAGGCACTGCTATCCGAGCAGGAACTGGAGACGGCCCGGGCGGCACTGACCCGGGCAGAGGCAGCAGTATCCAGTGCCGATGCCCAGATTGTCGTAAACCGTGCTGCGCTGAATATGGCCCGGACCAACCTTTCAAAGGCATCCATCCGATCGCCGGTCAACGGCGTGGTATTGACCAGCGATATTAAGCCGGGACAGGCGGTGGCCGCTTCCTTCCAGACGCCCGTCCTGTTTACACTGGCTGAGGATCTGAGGCGGATGGAACTGCATGTGGATGTGGATGAGGCCGATATCAGCCGGGTGCGGGAAGGCCAGGAAGCAACGTTTACAGTGGATGCCTACCCAGACACTACCTTTCCCGCCGCAATTACAAAAGTGTATTTCGCGCCACAGACAGCGTCAGGAGTGGTTACCTATGAGGCGATCCTGGATGTGGATAACACCGATATGCTGCTGCGTCCGGGGATGACAGCTACGACAGAAATCGTTACCCGCCGGCTGGAAGGAGCACTGCTGGTCCCCAACAGCGCTCTCCGGTTCACGCCGCCGGGAAAAAGCAGGGATCCGGCTCAAACCGTTGTATGGACCCTCAGGAACGACACACTCGAGGCGATTCCGATAGCGCCGGGGATCAGTGACGGTCGGCATACCCAGGTCCTGGCGGGGGAGGTAGAGCCGGGGCAGTCTCTTCTGGTCAACATCAGGAGCGGGGAATAATGGACAGGAACGCGGCATCGGCACCCGACGGCATTATAAAAAAATACCCTTCCCGGAACAACGGCAGGCTGCCATTGGTATCTTTTTCCGGTATAACAAAAATCTACGGGGAGGGCCCCGCCCGGGTGTGGGCCCTGCGTGAAGTAAGCCTGCGGATCTACCAGGGGGAGTTTGTGGCCATCATGGGTCCCAGCGGGTCGGGTAAATCAACCTGTCTGAATATGATCGGCTGCCTGGATACTCCCACTGCTGGATCCTACCGGTTCCGGGAGGTAGAGGTAGGTCATCTAGACCGTAACCAGCGGGCCCTGCTGAGGCGTCACTACTTCGGTTTTGTCTTCCAGGGGTACAACCTGCTAAAACGGACCACCGCCCTGGAAAATGTGGAGATGCCGTTGATCTACCGCGGCTTCAGTAAGTCCTCCAGGATGGACCGCGCCATGCAGGCGCTGGCAGCAGTTAGCCTGAAAGGGCGTGAGCATCACACACCTGCCGAGCTTTCCGGGGGCGAGCAGCAACGGGTGGCTATTGCACGGGCCCTCGTTACCGACCCGGAGCTGCTGCTTGCCGACGAACCGACCGGCAACCTGGACTCACGGTCAGCAGTGGAAATCATGGAACTTCTGCTGCAGCTGAATCGCGATGAGGGGCTGACGATTGCGATGGTTACCCATGAACCGGATATGGCCGCCTATGCTGATCGCACTATTCACTTCCTGGATGGACAAATCCTGAATGACCAGCAAAGGGAGGGGGCAAAGCGATGATTTGGAATACCATAAAGCTCGCCATCACTGCCATCGGGCGGAATCTTCTGCGGTCGACTCTGACCATCCTGGGTATCGTGATAGGGGTAACAGCGGTTATCAGCATGGTGACCCTCGGCGGGGGTGCAACATCGCAGATTACGCGTGAAATTACCAGTTTGGGCAGCGACCTGCTTATTTTACGTCCCGGAATCCGGGGCAGGCACGGGGGGATCCCGAGGGATGCCGAACCTTTTAAACGTGCGGATGCAAAGGCTATCAACGAGGAGGTTGGCGGCATTGCGGGTGCCACACCGGTATCGTCCAGTGCAACTACAGCAGTATATGGCAATGAAAACTGGTCAACGAGCATCATGGGTTCCGACAATAGCTACCTGTCTGCACGATCGTGGGAGCTTGAATCGGGACGGGAATTTACGGAAGCCGAACTGGTGGGGGGACGGCTTTCCTGCATACTGGGAGCCACTGTCAAGGAGAAGCTGTTCGGCTACCAGGATCCGCTCGATGCCAGGATCAGGGTGGGAACCGCAAGCTGTACCGTCATCGGGGTACTGAAAAGCAAAGGGGGTCAACATTCGGAATGGACCAGGATGATTTTATCCTGATGCCCATCAAGGCGCTTCAGCGGCGGATACTGGGCAATACAGATGTGGGTACCATCTATATATCCCTGCAGAGCGGGGCGAACTCACAGCAGATACAGACGGAAGTTACAGAACTTATGCGTCAGCGCAGGCGTATCAGGGCAGGGGAGGAAGATGACTTTGAGTTGGATGACATGGCCCAGATAGCCAGCACGGTGGCCAGTACCACCGGTACATTGACGGCCTTCCTGGGGGCTATTGCGGCCATCAGCCTGCTGGTGGGCGGCATAGGGATCATGAATATCATGCTGGTATCGGTTACCGAGCGAACCCGTGAAATCGGTATCCGCCTGGCCATTGGGGCCCTCGGGCGCGAGGTCCTGCTCCAGTTTTTGATTGAGGCGATCATACTGTCGCTGTTCGGGGGAATTATCGGCATCGTGCTGGGTCTGGGCCTGGCGGCTTTCGTAGCACCTGTGCTGGGCGTACCTTTTGTCTTTAATCTGAATATTGTTGTTATCGCCTTTCTTTTTTCCGGCATTGTCGGGGTGGTCTTCGGTTTTTTTCCGGCACGGCGGGCCGCTCTCATGGATCCAATTGATGCCCTGCGCTACGAATAGCCTGCCCCCTTTGCCTGATGGAAATACCGCTTTCATAAATTTGACTTGAATTTAATATTGACGGATAGTATCATTTTATATAATTAGTAATAAATATTATATATGGAATATCCATCACTGACGACGAAGCAACAGGATTTTTTTAATTTTCTGGTTGAGTATGCCCGGGAGTATGACCAGTGGCCTTCGCATCAGGAGCTGATGGATGCGTTTGGGTTTAAGTCGCCCCGGAGTGTGACCCAGCTGTATGAAGCGCTGATAAAAAAACACTACCTGGTCAAGGCAGAATGGGGGGAGTACGATTTTCATCCGGTCCAGAAGTTTAACCTGCTGGAAGATGAGGATAGCGAGGAATACGGGATTCCCATCGTTGGGCTGATTACGGCCGGCGGGATGCAGGAAGCCGTTGAAGAGGACCTGGGGCGGGTTACGCTTAAATCAATCCTTCCGAATTACAGGAAGATGAAAGCTGTGGTTGTTTCGGGACAGAGCATGAAGGAGGCGGGTATCAACAACGGGGACATTGTATTGCTTGCCCAGACGGATATTTTTGACGGAGACATTGGCGCCGTCCGCTACCGCGGGGAAACCAGCCTGAAACGTATTTACAGTACCCCCACCGGGATGAAACTAAAACCCGCCAATGAGGATTTTGAGCCCATCATGATTGAGCCCGGTGAATTTGAAGAGGTCAATATTATCGGAAAGTATGTGGGACACATCAATGAAAAGGGATTGCACAAAGTATAGCTATCCCGGTTTTTCAATCATCATCTGATCATCCAGCTCATACAGGACCCGCCATTCCACCGACCTTACATCGTACATGAGGTCAAAGTACCGGTCTTCGGTCGTCCGAACGACATAGTGGATCTGGGTGGTACCCTCGGGGCCTGTTCCTTTCCGGTGGGGACGGGTGGCCCGCAACTCCGCAATTTGGTGTTCCCTGCCTTTTTTGCGCCAGAAACGAAGAGGCATCATTTTGCGCTGCCCGACCAGTGAACGGATCCCGAATGTTCGTTCGTCCGCAAAGCTTTTGTAGGCCACCTGCACGTTAATACGTTCATTGATAGGGGTTTTGTTGTCACTCATAACACTCCTGTAAATTATATATTTTTAGTATTATTTTATATATAAATAGTGGTATAAGTCAAGCCCTAATATGATGATTGGAATTGAGCCCGGCACCTATGATGTTCACGAAGATGTTCACAAGATTACGGATTACCGGTGTGTCAGCCGTGACATGCAGCACACCTCCATGGAGCCGAGATTATACCTTCATGTGGACATGAATTGTTTCTATGCCCAGGTTGAACAGCTGTGCTATAACCTGTACGGGATGCCGCTGTATGTGGGAGGATGGTACAAACCGGACGGAACGCCCCGGGGCATCGTCGCCACTTCCAGCTACGAGGCCCGGGCTTTTGGGGTGAAGACCGGCATGAGTGCCTATGAGGCCGAAAAGATATGTCCTTACCTGGTAGGGGTGCAGGCCGACTACAAGAAATACGAGGGGATGAGCCGCCTGGTCCGGGAGGTACTCCAGGGGTTTGCCATGGATGTTGAAAAATACAGCATGGATGAATATTTCATTGACATCAACTTTCTGAAGGATGCATCGCGGGCAGTGCTGGAAGATTATGCCCATCGGCTTAAGCATAAGCTCTATGATGAGCTGCACCTGGTTTGTTCCATAGGCATTGCCCGCTCCAAGACGTATGCCAAACTGGCCAGTGATCTCCGAAAGCCCAGGGGAATTACCATTGTGTATGATGAAGAAGATGCAGCAGAGCTGATTTACCCGCTGCCGCTGGATGAGGTCTGGGGGATCGGGAACAGGCGGTATGCGAAGCTCAGGAAGGAGGGGCTCATTACCATCGCCGACGGGCTGGAGCGCGGCTATCCCCTGTTCCAGAAACAGTTCGGGGAATATTTTGGAAAAATCGTCTATGAGATGATTGCCGGCAAAGATCGGGCAAGAGTGCTTACCGAGGAATCGCCGCCTCCTGAACTGCTGAATTACATGCACACCTTCAGCGACTGGACGAAGAATCCGGACAAGGTGGAGGGAGAGATTATGAAGGGCATACAGCAGCTGTGCTACCGCATGCGGGGATACGGGGTGAAAGCGGACAAGTATTTTTGTTATCTGCGGGTGCAGGATCAAAAATGGTCAGGCGATAAATTTCGGTTTAATACCGCCGGCAGGACCAACTTGGATGATTATATCTACCGGGCGTGCATGAAGCAGGCCCGCCCGAGGATGGCCCGTCTGCTGGCCAATGGGTTTGCCCTGCGGGGGGTCGGACTCGGGACGCTGGAGCTGGACCGCTCCCATCAGCAGGAACTGTTTTTCAGCGAGAATAAGAAGATGCGGCAGTTCTACCTGGCTCAAGATGCAATCAATAATGAATACGGCAAGGGAACCATCCAGAAAGCCAGCATGAAGTATGGGGTGGAAGGGAAGACCCACTTTTTAGAAAGGAGCTGATTCGAAACCGGGCGGAAATCGATCGGCTGTGGAGTGGATGGGATAAAGAAGGTGCAGAGAGATCCTTGTTGCTATTTATAAATAATAACCGAAATAGTTAGCTTCAGCTGATAATGGTGGGTGCTGTTCGCATGCCCCCCCCGGTTGCGGGAAGAGATCATTACTATAAATAATACCGTCCTATGACATCCTTTTTTGAGGCAGAAAATCCACTGGAGGAACGGCTGGGCAAAGCCTTTTTTGAAAAGCTTCCGACCGCGCCGGGGATCTACAAGATGTTTGGGCGGGGAGACCATCTCCTGTACATAGGCAAGGCTAAAAACCTGCGCAGCCGCCTGTTCACCTATCGGCGGGCCAGCGGTGCCAACTGCAGCCGAAAGGTCTGGAAACTTGTACGCATGGTGCAGCATATCACCCTCGAGCAACTCTCCTCGGAAGAGGAGGCCCTGCTGAGGGAGAATGAACTGATTCGCAGGCACCGGCCGCCTTTCAACCATGCAAAGAAGGCCCCGGAAACCTATTACTATATATCGGCGGTGCCGGAGCGGGAGGAAATCGTTTTTGACCTGAACATGGATCTACGCGAGAAAGCGCGCGGGCATACCTACGGGGCCTTCAAGGGGCACCGTCGGGTTCGTCGTGCGCTGGGTGCACTGCTGAGGCAGCTGTATATCATGGAACGGCTTGTTGGTACTCCTTTTGACCTTCCGGTGCAGCTGACCCGCAGCCTCACGCCCGTCCACTACCGCCTGGAGGTGGCACGGCCCCGGCACCCCCTGCTTCATGATTATTTTTACGGGAGCTCTGATCGGCTTTTATACCGGATCATTGAGGATCACCTGGATAACAGCCGGCTGGAAAAATTTATTGGTAAACTTATTTTAAAGGATATGGAAGCCCTGCGGTGGTTTTATGACCGAGCCGCCCGGCGAAATTTTAAAATAAGGGAGATGCTGGGACTGGGCAATAGCCTGATTCCACAGGAGAAACTTGATGATTACCTGGTGATGCTGGCCTTTGAAGACTAAGTGGTACAGGGGCTTTCGAAATATAATAGCTGTTGCCCCCGGGCAACAGAATAATTTATATATCGATTCTGCATTCCGGTGGCAAAGGGCTGGATCCGGCGTTTTCTGGGAATAGATCTGGTTTTGGAATTGGAAAGAAACAACTGATTGTTATATATAAGGTATCCTCCGCATGTTATGATGAACTTGGGAACCTGCCATAGGATTCATGACAGGTTTGTGTGGTGGTACCACCGGTCTCAGACGTTAGTAGGGGTCCGAAGATGGATGAAAAGAAGGGGACGAATATCCTGGGGACAAGGTTTCAATGTCAGGGCCAAGTGAATCCCCTGCTGGCCGGATAGCGGGCCAGCGGTGTTGCGATATCCCGGCAATTACTTATTTGGAACCCGGGACAGGCGCCTGGTCAGAGAAACCGGGGATGTTCTTCGGCAAATGGGATTCACCGGAGACGATGATCTGTATTGATTATTTTGATTTATATGAGAAAGATATTTTTAATGTGGGATATTATGCGTTTGAACTTTTGCAGGGGCAGATCTTTTTTGGTGGTACATAAAGAGAGTCTCATATTTTTGAGTTTCCTGGTGCTTCTGTTGACATGTTCGGGCTGCCGATCGCATAAAAATTCCGAACGTGCCCCCCTGTTTACAAGCCTTTCACCTGATTCCACGGGAATTAAATTTTCGAATGAGATAACGGTTGATGAAGCATTCAATTCCACCGACTTCTCCTATATCTACAACGGCGGGGGCGTAGCGGCTGGGGATATTAATAACGACGGCTTGCCGGATCTGTATTTTACCGGCAATATGGTGTCCAGTCGCCTGTATCTGAACAAGGGGGATTTTGAATTTGAGGATATCACCAGGTATTCCGGAACGGCTACGAATCAGTGGGCCGGCGGAGCATCGATGGTGGATATCAATCATGACGGATACCTGGATATCTACGTGTCAATGAGTGGCCCGGAATACTCCACTGCTGAGGAGCGGAAAAATCGGCTATTTATCAACAACGGAGACAACACCTTTACCGAATCCGCGGATCAATATGGCCTTGCGGATACAGGCTATACCACCCATACCGCTTTTTTTGATTACGACCTGGATGGAGACCTGGATGCTTTTGCAATGAATAATTTTGCAGGATCTTTTTCGCGGGACAGCCGCACCGGCCTGCGTTCGGAAGTGAATGACGGTACGTCCAGAAGCACGGATGCGCTTTACCGCAACAACGGTGACGGCACGTTCAGTGATGTTTCCCGGGAGGCTGGAATAAGGAAGGAGGGGTTTAGCCTGGGCATCGCTGTTGCTGACATCAACAAGGACGGCTTCCCGGATGTCTACATCTCTAACGATATTCAAACAGACGATTTGCTGTATATCAACAATGGAGACGGAACATTTACGGACAAGTCGGCCGCCTATTTCAAGCATACCAGCTATGCCGGGATGGGGGCGGATATTGCGGACTTCAATAACGACAGCTGGCCCGATATTCTACAGGTTGATATGTTGCCTCCCTCGCTGGAAGAACAACAGCAGGTTACAGGTGCAGTCAGCTACGATTATGTACAACGGTTAAAACAGAAAGGGTACCAGCGGCAGTACACCCTGAATACCCTGCAGTTGAGCAATGGCCGGGACAGGAAGGGCAACGTTGTGTTCAGTGACATCGGGCGCCTGGCCGGCATCCATGCTACTGACTGGAGTTGGTCAGGTCTTTTCGGGGATTATGATAATGATGGTTTTAAAGACATCATGATTACCAATGGTTATCCGAAAGCATTAAACAACTTTGACTATTTGATGGATTTAAACCGTACCTCCATGTTTGGCAGCGATAGTTCACGAAAGAGGCGGGCATACGAGATGATGGATCAGCTCAAAGGCTACAGGGCGCACAATTACTTTTATCGGAATGATGGGGATCTCACCTTTACCGATGTTTCTGAAGAATGGGGATTCCGGCAGCCGTCCTTTTCCTATGGCGCTGCACAGGCTGACCTTGATAATGATGGAGATATGGATGTTGCCGTTAACAATATGAATGCCAGGGCAGGGGTCTACCGTAATGAAACCGACAGCCTGCAGTCCAGCCACTCCCTGTCTATTCGATTTCGCGGCCACGATGCCAATACCTTTGGGATAGGGGCCCGGGCAATGCTATATGTTGAAGGGGAAACCCTCTATTCCAGGCTTTCCCCTTATCGGGGGTACCAGTCTTCGATGGCACCGGAGCTGCATTTTGGACTGGGGAAGCGGGCCACTGTAGATTCACTTATGGTTTTCTGGCCTGATGGCCGCTGTCAGTTGTTGAAAAATATTGCAGCTGACCAGCTGCTGACAGTGAACTACAGTGAGGCTGAATCAAACGTTGCACAAGAGCAAGATTCGGCGCCCCTGTTTACAGAAATGACTTCCTCCGGTATTGATTATGTTCACCGGGAGAATGCCTATGTAGATTTTAAGAGGGAGCCGTTGCTCCCCCGCATGCTTTCGAGACTGGGACCGGCCGTCGCCACGGGAGATGTCAATGGGGATGGGCTTGACGATGTTTACATGGGCGGGGCGTCCGGATATGAGGGAAAACTATTCATACAGGACGAAGACCGGACCTTTGCCGTGTCGGAACATATTCAGCCCTGGAAAAGTGACAAGGCCTACGAGGACACCGATGCGGTATTTTTTGATGCCAATGGAGACCGCCGGCCAGATTTATATGTGGTTAGCGGGGGCAGCAGCCACTCTCCTGCAGCAGCACAGTTTCAAGACCGCCTGTACTTGAATGCTGGAAAAGGGCAGTTTGTCAAGCTGGAAAATGCGTTGCCCCGAATGTACACGAGCGGTTCTGCTGTAAAGCCTGCGGACTTCGACCGGGATGGGGACATGGACCTGTTTGTAGCCGGGCGTCTTGTTCCGGGCCAGTATCCGCGCACTCCCAGAAGTTACCTCCTGCGCAATGAAGGAGACAGTTTTGAGGATGTAACCGCGACAGTGGCACCGGATTTGACCGATCCGGGGATGATAACCGATGCCGCGTGGGCCGACTTCAATAATGACGGTATTGCCGACCTGGTAACGACGGGAGTATGGATGCCTGTACGGTTTTTTGAAAATCGGGGAGGAAGGTTCACGGATGTAACCGCTTCCTCCGGCCTGGAGGATCAGCCGGGCTGGTGGCAAAGTATTGAAAAAGCAGATCTTGACGGGGATGGTGATATTGATTTTGTAGCCGGGAATGCCGGTATGAATAATGGATATGGCAAGAATGCATTACATCTTCTTACAGGAGACTTCGATCATAATTCCCAGTTTGACGCTGTGTTGGCCCGGGAGAAATCCGGGCAGTTTTTCCCGATTCATGGCATGCGAAGCATGACCCTTCAGTTTCCTTCACTCAGAAGGATTCAGAGTTACCAGAAGTATGCCGAGGCCAGTATGCAGAGGCTGTTCCAGGAAGAACGGTCAACTGCGGCCAACCACCGGGTCGCCCATAACTTCGGAAGCTCGATAATCTTGAATAAAGAGGAGGAAGGGTTTGTCATGGAGCCTCTGCCCAATGAGGCTCAGATATCGTCTATTAATGATCTGGTGATTCTGGATGTCAATGGAGACCAGAATCCGGATCTGGTGGCAGCGGGTAATACCTATCATACCAATCCCGGGATTCCCAGGAATGATGCTGGTAACGGACTGGTCTTGCTGGGGGATGGCAAGGGGGCATTCAGGCCGGTCTCGCCACGCAGAACCGGTTTTATTGTTCCCGGCAACGTGAAACGGTTATCAGCCCTTTCTATAGGCGGTGACCTGGCGATCCTGGTGGCCAATAATGATGATACGGTCCAGGTCTTTCAAGTGGCAGGCAACTTGCAAAAGAATAGGGACAGGTGATCGTTGATGGCACAGGAAACCACGGGGCCTTGGCATACCCTCAAGGGGCTTCATCAATGCTGGTAAAAAGCTATTTAATAAAATAAAAAATATTCTTTTTCCTGTCGTGGAGTTCCGCATCACAAACGTATAGATAATAGAATATGGATAAGTCCATAGAACAAAGGGGAAATCAACCATAGCAGTATCGTTGATACGGGTCTTGCGAGAAGGGCTTATTGCATCTGGTGTGAGGGGAAAGTTCGTAGCAAGCCTTTCGTAAAGATCTCATTGGAAGTTCACTTAATAAATAAATGGAGGGTGTATGATGAGTAAATACAGATCTGTAACTGTATTGCTAATTTTTTGGGGTTTCATGTATAGTTCCGGGGCCCTGGCACAACATTCTGTTTCATTTGCCGAATCCGGATATTTCAACCATAAGCCAGTGGAAACACAGCCGGCATATATGGAAGAAAAAATAAACCTTGACGTTGACGGCAAACCGTTACGAACCGTGCTCAGTATGTTGGAGCATAAGCTGCCGGTACAGTTTTCGTATCAGGAACGGGTGATTGATAACCAGCAGCGTTTTTCTGGAAATTTTGAAAGGTTGACGCTTGATCAGATCTTATCCGAAATTTTCAAAGAAACTGATATCACATACGTAGTTGTACCGGGGGGATATGTGGTTCTTAAAAAAAGACCCGTTAATGAGGGGATTGTACAAACTGTAATAACCGGTATCATAACCGATGGCAATACGGGAGAGCCGCTGCCGGGGGCGAATGTGTCTATTGCCGGTACCACTCGCGGCTCTTCGACTGATGCTGAGGGACGTTACAGAATTACGGGTATGGAACCGGGAACCCATACCCTGGTTGTAACCTTTATCGGCTATGAGGAAACGAGCCGGGAAATTACCATCAGCGAGGGACAGGAAACCATTACGGAGGACTTTACCCTTCAGCCGGCTGCAACGGCGATGGAAGAGATGGTGGTAATTGGCTATGGTGAGCAGGAAAGATCGGAAATCACGGGTTCGATATCTTCCGTTGACGGAGAGCAGATTACCAGTGGACAGAGTACAGATGGGGTTCAAAAAGCACTTCAGGGCCGTATAGCTGGTGTCAACGTGTCTCAAAAATCGGGGCAGCCGGGGAGTGCGGCTGATGTGAATATTCGCGGTGTGGCATCCTTTGGCAATAATAATCCGCTGTACGTGATTGATGGTGTACCGGTATTTAGTGGAGACAACCCCAATCGAAATCCTCTTGCCACGTTAAATCCCGGCAATATTGAATCTGTGGAGGTTTTGAAAGATGCGTCTGCGGCGGCCATATATGGTGCGCGTGCTGCAAATGGCGTGATCATCATAACTACGAAATCCGGACGGGCGGGGGAAATTGACCTGCAGGTTGATCTGTCTGGAGGGGTATCGGTGGTCACGGATTATTTGTCGATGATGAATTCAGAACAGTATGTGCAATATTCCAGTGAGGCATACGAGAATGCCGGGGTGGCACTTCCTCTTTCGCTAACAGAACCCCACCTGTCTGAGAACCTGAAAACAGATACGGATTGGGGCAGGGAAGGATTCAAATCCGGATATAGCCAGGATTTTTCCCTGTCATTGTCCGGGGGTAATGAACAGGCTACCTATGCCTTCAGTACGGGCTATCTGAATGAAAAAGGCAATATTCCTTCAAGTGGCTTCAGAAGGTATTCTGCCAGGATTAACAGCGATTTTAACATCGGAGACAATTTCAGAGTCGGAGAGTCTGTAGAGTTTAGCCGGGCAGAATGGACCGGGGTTGTTAGCCCGTCTTCCACCAACTTTAAGGAACTTCTGCAACAGGCACCCACGGTTCCCATTCGGTGCCCCGAAAACCTGGGCGGTTTTTGCGGTCCAACCGTCGAACGATCTCCGCAGGACAGAAACAATGCCATTGGCATATGGACACTGACAGACCAGGAGAATATCGATAACAGAATACTCGGGAACATCTATGCCGAATACGATATTCTTTCAACCCTCACCTATCGCGTAAATTTAAATGGGGATTTTACTTTTGGCCATGACAATACCTTTACGCCCCAATATGAGATGGGGAACCGAAGCAATCCTACGGCCGACTTAAGCGTCGTTAAATCCAACACCGACAATTACATTGTGGAGAGCACGCTGACCTATCAAAATGTTTTTAATGACCTCCACGATGTGACCGCTCTTGTGGGTTATTCGCAGCAGAAATCCTGGTATGAATATATCAGCGGGAATACGACAGAGTTTCCCAATAACAATGTTCCCACCATTGCGGCTTCTTTCGGGCAGTCAAGTTTGAATGGAAGTGAGACCGGATGGGCTCTCCGTTCATTTATCGGGCGGATGAATTACGGGTATGACGACAAGTACAATTTGATGGCGACCATCAGGCGGGATGGATCATCACGGTTTGGAGAAAATAATCGTTATGGCATTTTCCCCTCTGTATCGGCGAACTGGGTAGTGACCAATGAATCTTTTATGGATGATACGGATGCTGTTTCCAATTTAACAGTCAGGGCCAGCTGGGGGCAGGTGGGAAGCCAGGAAATCGATAATTTTGCCTCCATTGCCACCATCTCACCGTATGCCAGGTATATATTTGGAGAAAGCCAGGCGGTTTCTCCCGGTGCGGTTTATTTGCAGCTGGGGAATAATAACCTGCAATGGGAGACAACGACACAGAAAAATATCGGACTGGATATCTCTTTTCTTGATCACAAGCTTTCGCTGGCTATGGATTACTATATAAAAGATACGGAGGGGGTCCTGCTGCGGGTGCCTATACCAACCACTTCCGGACTTCGAAGGGGCAACGGGGCTTTTCAAAATGCCGGAGGCTTACACAACGAAGGGCTGGAGTTCAGCGCCGACTACAATAATAACTGGGGTGAATTGCAGTATGCCATTTCCGGTAATATTTCAGCCAACAAGAATGAAGTTACCTCGCTGGGTAACGGTGAACCCATTATATCAGAGATGACAAATGATCCCAACCAGGTGCTGACGATGACCCGCGAGGGCGATGAAATCGGGGCTTTTTACGGCTGGGTGATGGAGGGTGTCTTTGTTGATCAGGCTGATTTGGACAACCATGCCACCCAGCCGGGCGCGGCACCGGGCGATGTCAAGTTTAAAGATCTGGATGGGAATGGCGTTATCAATGCCGACGATCGAAAAGTCATTGGCAGTCCCTTTCCCGACTTCTCCTACGGCCTGAACTTCAATGTGCAATATAAAAGGTTCGACGCCTCGATTTTCCTGCAGGGAAAACAGGGCCATCAAATTTATAATTTGATCTGGGCAGGTTTGTCCCAGGGTAAGGGAAGTGGTGATAATAATGCCTTGACCGTAATGCTCGATCGCTGGCAGCAGCCTGGCGATGTCACCAATGTGCCACGGGTCATCCGGGGCGATCCCAACCAGAATGTACGACCTTCAACCCGTTTTATTGAAGATGGCTCATATCTGAGACTTCAGAACGTACAGATTGGGTATGACTTGGGCGAAGTGTTTCACCTGCCGGCTTTTCGCATCTATGTATCAGGATCAAATCTCTTCACGCTGACAGGTTACCGGGGACTTAATCCTGAAGTCGGAACACTGACCTCGGGTAATCAAAGTTCACTGATACGGGGAGTGGATTTCGGGCAGTATCCCATTCCTAAAACGGTGAGAGCAGGTATTCAGGTTGATTTTAACTGAGTAAATAAATGTGAGGAATCTTAATACTAAGCGGGATAAGATTATGAATAAAGGAAAAATAATAATTTTAGTATTGTTGGCAGCACTGGTGTACACGAGTTGTAAAGACGGGTTTTTGGATATAAAGCCAACCAGCTCATTGACTACGGATACATTTTATGAATCGGCGGAGGATGCCCAGTCAGCAGTTAATGCCGCTTATGCCTCTTTACAATTAAATGACATGTACAGCGATGACTATCCGAAAATTGTCGATGGGCCTTCGGATGATGTAGAGGTAAATAATACCGGGGGGTTGGAATTCAATACCTGGAGCTTCAGTCCTTCGATACAATTTATAGATGATGTCTGGCAAGTTTGTTACGAAGGGGTCTTCCGGTCAAATCTTGTGCTTCAACATGTACCTGAGATTGATATGGACGAGTCACTGAAAGCTCGTTTTATCGCAGAAGCACAATTTCTGCGTGCTCTCTATTACTGGCATCTTACGTCCCTGTTTGGAGATGTCCCCTTAATAAAGGAGGCAAACCCCAATGATCTTTCCAATGCAACGGTTGGAAAAACATCAAAGGCAGATATCTATGATTTTATGATTTCTGATTTGCAGGCAGCGGTAGAGGTGTTGCCTGTAAAATCCGAATATAGCAGTGAGAACCTGGGAAGAGTTACAAAAGGAGCCGCTCAGGCCCTGCTGGGCAAGACCTATCTGTATGCTGGAAACTATGCCATGGCTGAAACAGCATTGGATAAAGTCATTAACTCCGGGGAATATTCGTTGGTCGATGATTACTCCCAGTTGTGGGTGGCCGACAATAATCCGGAGTCGATATTTGAAGTTCAATATGCTGATATCGGTGGAAGCACATGGTCGGGTCAGGACGGACCTGGGGTCAACGAATCCAACCTTCGATTACGGTTGAATTTACCACAGGGCCGAGGGGGCTTCGCAAATCTGCTCCCTACGCAGGATCATGTAGATGAATACGAGGAGTATTCCGGACCGTCCGCAATCAACGGCAGGGATCCCCGCCTGTTTTATAATGTTTTCAGGGAAGGGGATCCATTTGGTGACACGCAATACAGTGAGAACTGGACGCCTTTGGGGTATACCATGAAAAAGGGCATGTTACCCTATACGGGTCCCGAGGATGCCAACGATCGAAATATCCCCATTATTCGATTGGGAGATGTCATCCTTATGGCTGCAGAGGCAGCGAATCAAAATGATAAACCCGGGAAAGCGATCGAGTATTTGAACCGGATACGGAACCGGCCAAGCGTGGATATGCCTGAGTATCCTACAGCAGAGTATCCCGTTAGCAATAAGCAGGAAATATTCGAAGCCATTGTTCATGAAAGAAGGGTGGAACTGGCTTTTGAATACCAGCGGCTGCACGATTTGAGGCGGTGGGGACTTGCTGAGGAGGAACTGGGACCGCTGGGGTATCAGTCTCCCAAACATCGCTATTTCCCCATTCCACAGTCGGAAGTGGACATCAATTCAGAACTGGATCAAAATCCCGATTACTGACCTCCTTTGCAATTTGCATTGGGGAAGAAAGGAGCGACAGATTAATGTCTTTTGCGTTGAACAACTGCGAGCTCCCTTTTTGGGACCACTCAAAGGCAGGGGATTTCGGTTAAGGTAACCGTTTACGGAGGGGGTACTCCGGAACTTTGTGAGATGGCCTGTGATTGTAACCGCATTTCCCCAGGTCAGCTTGTTGGTTGGTATTGCCCATAAATTAAGGTATGAAAGCGGGGCATAATACTGTGGGAGTGTCGTGTTGAGGGGGGCGATGCTTGCCCTGCGATGCACCTGCCTGTATGTAACTATGACTCAGCTGATGACAGAGGTTGCCGCTTTTTCCCACGGCACCTTGCAGGGTATTATGTACCGGGTTCAGCTATGCAAACAGGCGTTTGAGACGGGCTCTTTCTGGCCGTGGGATTGGTTTAACCATGATGCCTAACTCCCTAAATCTGGCCAAACAATGAAAAGGAGAGGATATTTAACAGGTAAAGCTTGTGACATAACAAGCAGTTTGTTGGGGAATGACTGGTGTAAAGAGAATTCTAATGGACCATCATCTTCTTCCGTATCGGTATTAGGACATAAGCAGCATAACGTATCTATAACAAAATCAATCAATTGTATGGATGCGGCGTTTTTTTAATATTGACGCTACTGTTTTTTTTCGCTGGGGGGTTTGGGGTCAATTAAAGGTGACTTCCGCTCAGGGAGATGCAGATATTTTAACTAATACTGGAGACAAGGCTCCTTTCGCGTTAAATAATGGGGGCTGCTGCGTGTGGGGAGAAAGGGTTGTCAAGGGTAGACCATATGGTTTATATCAAATGGCCCAAAGAATCCGCTCATTCCCAACAGTGCCATTGAGGTCTGCATAGCTTTCGTTAGAAGAGAAACAGCTTGCTGACTTAATTGGGAGTCTTGACTGCTGGTACGCTTGTAATACAAGTTGTGATACTTTTATTTATTAAAGCCAAAATATGATGTTGTTACCCTTAGAAAAGGCTGGAGTACTGTTGGCAGTATTCCTTATTCAGACATTCAGCGTACAAGCACAAGCAAACCATAAGTCTTCTCCCAATATTGTGATCATCCTGGCTGATGATTTGGGATACGGAGACGTATCCTCCTATAATGAGAACGCTGCTTTTACCACTCCCCATATTGATCAACTGGCAGAGCAGGGGGTTCGGTTTACCGATGCCCACACCAGTTCTTCAGTCTGTACACCCACACGTTATGGATTGTTGACGGGCAGGTATAACTGGCGATCCGAATTGAAGCAAGGGGTGTTGAGCGGCTACTCCAGGTCTCTGTTAACGAAAAATAGGCTGACGCTGGCCGATCTGCTCCGCAAGGAAGATTACCGGACCGCGTTCATTGGAAAATGGCATCTGGGATGGAACTGGCAACTGGAGAAGCAAAACAAGAATATTGACAAGCTAGATAGCAGACCGGAGGTGGACTTCAGTCAACCTATTTCAATGGGACCCGGGGACCATGGGTTTATTTATTCGTACGGATTTTCGGGCTCCCTGGACATGCCCCCTTACGTGTATGTGGAAAACAGCCGGCCGACAACCATTCCGAAAGATACGACCGTAAATTATGATGAAAAAGGATTTTGGCGAAAAGGGCTGACGGGATCAGATTTCAGTCATACCGATGTGCTGCCGCATCTAACGGAGAAATCCATGCAGTATATCCGGAAACAGGCGGATAATCAGCCTTTTCTGCTATATTTTGCTCTTCCCGCTCCGCATACCCCTATTTTACCGACCACGGAATTTATCGGGACCAGCAATGCCAACCTCTATGGCGATTTTGTCCTGCAAGTAGATGGTGTGGTGGGACAAATAACCCAGGCATTGGAAGAAGAAGGTATTTTGGAAGAAACACTGATTATTTTTGCAAGCGATAACGGCGCCTCACCGCGCGCAGACTTCGAAGAACTTGCGAGAGCCGGTCATGACCCGAGCTATATTTACCGTGGCCATAAAGCCGACATCTATGAGGGCGGGCACCGGATCCCGTTTATCGCCCACTGGCCCGAGATGATAGAGGAAGGATTCATCACTGATGAGACGGTCAGTACAGTTGACATTATGGCTACTGTGGCAGATATAGCAGGAACTTCGCTGCCCGACGATGCGGGAGAGGATAGTTACAGCTTTTTGCCTGTTTTATTACATAAAAACTATAGCAAACCGCTGCGGGAGGCGACGGTTTTTCATTCTATTTCCGGCCGTTTTGCCCTCCGGAAAGGACCGTGGAAGCTTATCCTGTGGCCGGGTTCCGGTGGCTGGAGCTTCCCGAGAACGAAAGAAGATCTCCAGGGACGACCGGATTTTCAGCTGTACAACTTAGAGGAAGACCCCGGCGAGGAGCACAACCTTGTTGACCAGTATCCCGGAAAAGTAAAGGAGCTAAAAGCGCTGATGGAAAAATATGTCAAGGAGGGACGAAGCACACCGGGCGATCCCCGGCCAAATGACGGGGATCAACAGTGGCCCCAGCTTGAGTGGATGGATAAATAAATCTTGCCAAGCTGAAGGTATTAGTTCAGGTTTTTCTTTTGTGATTTGGCCACTACCTGTTGACAAGAGTTATGGTAACAGTTGATTTCCCCCAGTTTGTGAAGGAGGAGATCTGCTGCAGGGTTTTTAAATACAGCACATTAAAAAGTGAATCCTATGTAATATTAAAGTCGTTCCTCTCTGTCACCGGCCCGCATGAGTTTGCCTGGTGAACACTGTGACTGAAAATAACCTATTGTATGAGACGGCCTTGTTGGTTGATAAAAGATGTATTTTAGACCGAATGGGCTTTGTTTTTTAATTTTAAGTATCGTTATAATTAACAGGGATTTCTGTTTTTGAAGGAGATGATATTCCAAAGCCATCGGATGGCGAAATGAAATGTGTTATACGGGCAGTATTTTTTTGCTTCCATCGAGGTGTTAGTGCTGCTATATCTTCATTTTCGGTGGAACGGCATCTATTGAACTAAAACAGGGATTGGTTAGTCCGAATATTTCGAATATAGTATTACTTCTAACCTACTGGTGAACAGGTAATTAAAGTATAACATGCATTATGACGCCGATAAATACGCATGAATATAGAATGAGATGTATAAAGACAGTTTCCAGGGGTTTTTTGGGCAGGCCAGGAACCTCCTGTTTTATAAGTAAATAATATGCTCATATTAAGATCAATTATAATTTATAGATTTAAGGGCATATATAATTATATATCAGATGAAATATTCAGAAAAACCTCGTTGGTACCTATGGATGAATAAGTATTGGACTGGGACAAATCTTAAAAAGACATATTGTTCCATAAATATTTATATAATAGATAATCAGAATCGATGAATTATCATGCATTGATGCTAAAAGGGTTTCATATTTAATAGCCTTTTATGAGATGGGTTGATTTTTTTTGAAGGGTAGATTATTTGATTATATAGTGATTCTGTAATTATGAAATAGAGGCCTAAGCGGTAGTACAGTAACCCAACGGGAAATCAGTAATCGTCTGTAAAGATGGTTATATAGAGGAAAAGGGTAAGGGCTGTCAAACTTGATGCAATACAATAAATTATGATAGGGATTCCGTCGGATCAAAAATATGGTATTTATCTTTTCCTGGGACTTGCTGTCTTATGCAGTGGGATTTATACGTTTGTCGGACCTGAAGAACAGGTTGATTACAACAGGGACATCAAGCCCATTTTCAATAAGAACTGCATTACCTGCCACGGAGGGGTAAAAAAATCGGGAGAATTCAGCCTGCTTTTCCAGGAGGAGGCCTATAGTAAAAATGAGTCGGGGAAACGGGCGATTATACCGGGAAATCCCGGGGAAAGTGAAATGATCCGTCGCATCACGCATCATGATCCAGAGGTGCGTATGCCCCCGGAGGGGGATCCGCTGCCTGAAAAACAGGTTGCATTGCTGAATAGATGGATCGAACAGGGCGCACAATGGGGGGACCATTGGGCCTATCAGAAGCCGGAGGCCGCAGAGCCGCCAAAGGTCGATGGTAACTGGCCCAAAAATGGGATCGATCGGTTTGTACTTCAAAAATTGAACGAAAAAGAACTCGAACCATCTCCGCGTGCGGATAAACGAACCCTGCTGCGAAGGGTGACGCTTGATTTGACCGGGCTCCCGCCTACGCGGCAGGAAGTGGATGATTTTTTGAATGACCATAGCCCGGATGCCTACGAGAAGGTGGTTGATCGACTCCTTGATTCACCGCATTATGGAGAGCGCTGGGCGGCTATGTGGATGGATCTGGCTCGTTATGCTGATTCCAAGGGATACGAGAAGGATGGACATCGCAGCATCTGGCAATACCGTGACTGGCTGATCAAGGCCTTTAACGAGGACAAACCGTTTGATGAGTTTACAATCGAGCAGCTGGCGGGCGACTTGCTTCCCGATCCCACTAAAAGTCAACGTATTGCGACGGCCTTTCATCGCAATACAGTGAATAATGATGAAGGGGGGACGAATGACGAAGAGTTTCGAGTGGCAGCCGTCATCGACCGGGTAAATACTACCTGGAACGTTTGGCAAGGGACGACAATGGAGTGCGTGCAGTGCCATGCCCATCCGTATGATCCCATTCGTCATGAGGACTTCTATAAATCGTATGCCTATTTTAATAATTCTGCTGATGAGGATGTCCCCAGCGAAGCACCTAACCTCAAAACATTTGACCGGGAAGAGGATCAGCAGCGACTGGATGACATAAAGCAGTGGATTGACAAACAGATCAAAAATCCGGAGGAATCAACGAAAAAAGTTCAAGATTTTACGAACCTGATTCGCCTGATGGAACCAAAGATTCACGCTCACTCATTCGACCAGATCAAGAACGGAACCATTACCTCTTCCAACAGTTATCTGGCCGTGGAGCATGGTGGACATGCCCGGATCGCGGATGTGGATTTGACCGGCAAGGATCGCATGTTTATCAGCTACCGGACCAGCAGGACAACCGGCAATGTGAAGATTCATAAAGGGGGGCCAGAGGGAGAGATAATCGGTCGGTGGGATGTCCGGGAGGATGACGGACCACGGGATTTTGATATCACTTCTATTCCCATCACTCCACAAACAGGGAAGCATAACCTCTATTTTGTATTCACGGATCCCGGAAACAAGGGATATGTCAATAATATTGAATGGGTGCTATTTCACCAGTCGCTTCCCGGCAAGAGTAAAGCGGGCTATGAAGAGACCCGGGAGAAATTTAGTTCACTGCTCAATACAAATGAGGTGATTGAGACACCGGTGATGGTTGAGCTTGAGGGTAATCATGCTCGAACAACCCGCATCTTTGAGCGGGGCAACTGGATGGTTCATGGAGATACGGTTCGTCCAGGGGTACCCGAGGTCTTGAATCCCATGCCGGACGAATATCCGGAAAATCGGCTGGGGCTGGCACGCTGGCTGGTGAGCGGGGAAAATCCACTTACGGCCCGGGTGACCGTAAATCGGCTTTGGGCCAAGCTCTTTGGGACAGGTATCGTAGAAACCGTCTCTGACTTTGGCTCACAGGGCTACTTGCCCTCGCATCCAGGGCTGCTCGACTGGCTGGCCCTGCAGTTTATGAACAATCATGATTGGAGCTTCAAGAAACAGTTGAAACAGCTGGTGATGTCGGCGACCTATCAACAGGCCTCCGATATATCGCCTGAACTGCGGGAGCTTGATCCTGATAACCGATTATTGGCTCGAGGTCCAAGAATACGGCTTACAGCTGAACAGGTTCGCGACCAGGCTTTGGCCGTGGGGGGATTATTGAGTGATAAAATGTATGGACCCAGTGTGATGCCACCGCAGCCAGATGGATTGTGGCAGGTGGTCTATAGTGGACTTCAATGGAAGACAAGTGAGGGGGAAGACAAGTATCGACGTGCATTATATACCTACTGGCGACGGACCAATCCCTATCCCTCCTTGATCGCTTTTGACGCTCCAAGCCGGGAAGTATGCGTAGCGCAAAGGGTCAATACGAATACACCCCTTCAGGCCTTGGTTACCTTGAATGATCCGGTTTATGTGGAGGCTGCCCGGGGATTGGCTGAGCGAATTATGAAAAACGCCCCGGAGAGTGCTGAAGAGCAATTGAAAATTGGCTACCGGCTTGCCATGATGCGGGATATTGATCCAGCCAAGCTGAAGGCTCTGAAGACACTCTACAGCGATACGAAAGTGCATTTTCAGCAGCATCCCAAAGAAGCGAAAGAACTAACAGGCAAGAGCAATCTACAACTGGCTACTCTGACCGTTGTATCAAGTGCTATTATGAACTTGGATGAATTTATTACCAAATCTTAACCGGGAAATGATATGAGTATTTTTGATGAGCTGCGCCACAGGAAACTGGAATCACAGACACGCCGACACTTTTTAAAAAATTGTTCGCTGGGCCTGGGGGGACTTGCATTTGCCGCGATGACAGGATGCAATCCCTTTTCTTCCTCAAAAGGCCGGCAAAAGTCTCAGACCAACGAACACCCGCTGGCCCCAAAACCACCTCATTTTGCTCCCAAGGCGAAACGGGTTATTTATTTGCATATGGCGGGAGCTCCCTCCCAGCTGGAATTGTTTGATTACAAGCCTGAGCTTCAGAAGCTGCATGGTAAGGATTGCCCTCCTTCCTTGTTGGAAGGAAAGGAATTCGCCTTTATTGAAGGAGTACCCAAGATGATGGGGCCTCAGGCTAATTTTAAAAAACGGGGGGAGTCGGGGGTGATGGTATCAGATTTATTGCCCCATTTTTCCTCCATCGTAGATGATGTTGCGATTATAAAATCGATGCATACTGATGAGTTCAATCATGCCCCGGCCCAGCTTCTAATGTTGACGGGCGGTCCGCGGTTGGGACGTCCCAGCATGGGGTCATGGGTAACCTATGGGTTAGGCAGTGAAAATGACAATCTGCCCGGCTTTATGGTGCTGGTTTCGGGAGGGAAAACGCCAAGTGCGGGTAAAAGTGCATGGGGAAGTGGTTTTTTGCCTTCGGTTTATCAAGGCGTGCAATGTCGCTCGAAAGGTGATCCCATATTGTATGCATCTAATCCGGATGGGATAGACAAGAGTTTACGCAAAAAAGCAATCGAGGCGATTAACAATATCAACAGAAGAGAGTATGAAGAAGTGGGGGATGCCGAAATATTGACCCGCATATCCCAATATGAGATGGCTTTTCGGATGCAGACGTCGGTGCCCGAGGTAATGAATATTGAGGATGAACCTGGGTATATTCATGAGATGTACGGTACTGAACCGGGCAAGACTTCTTTTGCCAATAACTGCCTGTTGGCTCGGAGATTGATAGAAAAGGATGTTCGCTTTGTCCAGCTGTTCGACTGGGGCTGGGATTCTCATGGGACCAACGCCGAAACCGGTATCGATGCCGGTTTCCGTGATAAATGCCGAGAGGTCGACCAGCCGATGACCGCCCTGGTCAAAGACCTGAAACAGCGCGGACTGCTGGAAGAAACCCTTGTGGTATGGGGCGGTGAATTCGGACGTACGCCGATGCAGGAAAACAGGGATGGGCAGGAAATGCCGTTTATGGGCCGAGATCATCACACCGAAGCGTTTAGTGTCTGGATGGCCGGTGGAGGTGTCAAAGGAGGTATGACTTATGGTGAGACCGATGAAATAGGGTACACCGGTGTCAAGGATCGGGTACATATTCATGACCTGCAGGCTACCATACTCCACCAGATGGGACTTGACCACGAAGAATTGACGTATTTCCATCAGGGGCGTGATTTTAGGCTCACCGATGTGCATGGTCATGTGGTACAGGATATCCTGGCATGAAAGTAACCATTGGATGCCAAGGGTAAAGGCAGGTAACTTTTGGTTTCGCTTTTCCTATATCATAAAACAAGGGGCTTCCCCATTACGCTAACGCTAAGCAATTAATAATTGAAAATGAGCATTGACCGTAAAACATTTATCTCTAATTTAGCCTTGGGAGGGGCTGGTGTATTGATGGGGCAATCCGCTGAGGATAGTCAGAATCAGGCGGCATTTGCCGTTCCCGATGAGTTCTCGATTACCTATCTGGCCACCCGGTGGGGCTTCCCGGGAACATTCGAAGAATTCTGTGCTTCTGCAAAAGAAGCCGGGTACCACGGCATTGAAGTTTGGGTGCCGGGTAATAAGAAAGAGCAAGAAGAGTTATTGCACCTCATCGATCAGTATGAGCTTAAAGCAGGTCTTTTGGTTGGGGCAGGGAGCAGTATCTTCAGGGAGCACTTCACTGAATTCAAGAAAGATTTAGACAGGGCTGCAGCGCTGAACCCATTGTTTATCAACTGTCACTCGGGGCGTGATTTTTTCCCTTTTGAACAAAACAGGCAGATATATTGACTATACTGTTCAACTGAGTCAGTCAACAGGCATTGACATATATCATGAAACCCACCGGTCAAGGATGCTTTTTGCGGCGCATATTGCCCGACAGTTTATGGATCAGCTTCCAGGACTGCGGCTCACATTAGATATATCGCACTGGTGTAATGTGCATGAGTCGTTGCTGGATGACCAGCCCGAGGCGGTGCAGATGGCTCTGAAGCGAACCGATCATATACATTCTCGGGTCGGCCATCCGGAAGGGCCGCAGGTTACGGACCCCCGGGCCCCGGAATGGAAGCAGGCGGTAGAGAGGCACTTTTCCTGGTGGGATACGGTGGTAAAACAGAAGATCGATGCAGGGAAGAACCTTAGCATGACACCGGAGTTTGGCCCGCCGACGTACATGCCTGCCGTGCCCTATACCGGACAACCCCTGGGCAACCAGTGGGAGATTAACAAACATATGATGGACCTGTGGAAGCAGCGTTACGGCCAATAACAGGTAGAAAAATGCGAAGAAAGATATGAGCGTGGTCCATGGAGCAAGAAGTTTCTGATTTCGCATCATTTTGGGGTGTTTCCATCCGCTGATACTGCACCTGCCCATTGGGTTTTTGATAATGGCGACTATCCTGGAAGCGGTTTCGCGTTTTAACCAATTTAGGCGATACCATCAAGCAATGGAATTAATAATGGAATTAATATCAAAGTTAGGAGCCATATAAGCGGCAATAGCTGCTATTCTTGGGCTCAGGAAGGCGGATATGGCGAACAGCTGCTAATGATCCACTAGTGGTCGGGTGGCCACTGGCATCAGAGGGAGCCTACCTGTTAAAACGGTACGGTAGAAATGGATCCTCTGTAGTTGTGGATCGGGTCTGCCTGTCCCGCGTGGCAATGATGATATTGGCATCGGGCATAACTGGTCACTACGGGGGATTATTAACGCATGGTAGTGGTTACCTAACTCTGTATATGCCCAACGGCTTGTGAACTGTCGTCGGGTTGTCACCCAAAGAGGAAGAGGGGTTCAAAAAAATTACCAATCTTGAAAAAGCAGCAGTCTATAATGATATCATTCTCTCCATACTGGAGACGCGTTGTACGTCCTGCCACAATCAGAGCAAGAAGAAGGGAGAGCTGCAAATGTACACGCGCCAGCTGCAGATGAAAGGAGAGCAAGGCGGGCCCATCGTTGTAGCAGGTGAAGCTAGTAAAAGTGAAATGACAAAGCGAATCAACCTTCGCGAGAGTCATGATGATCATATGCTCCCGGCAGGAAAGTGTTCCCTGACCAGCGAGCATATAAAACTGTTGGAGTGGTGGGTCAACAATGCCGCCCCGTTTGAGAAAAAGATAGCAGGGTTGGTAATTTGATGCCCGACCTTCAGGAATGCTTCAAACGGGGCTGCAAGGAGCAAGGACTACGGGAGCCGGGTAGAGTAAAGCGGACTACTTATCCGGGCGGCTTAGAGAGCGATACAGGGGCAGGGATGTAAGTAGTATCGAGGGAACCTATGACAATGTAAATATTGCCGTTACAGGCTTTGGTAGTTGGGGCTACAGCATAAACTGTAACCGAGACTTTGAACCGGCAGAGGCCCAACTGGCTGCAATAGCCCAGACATCATGTTTGCGGTTCCATTTATAGAGGGTAGAGATCGTTTTGACCGGTTGCTGGAAAAGCATAACAAACGAACCAACCGATCCCCGACAATGTGCAACCACTGCCTTCACTGAGATGATACGGGACTATAAGGCCGAGGATATGGGTTGTAGGCAGGGAAATCTTTTGCGAGGTGCTGCGGCCCCAGGAACAAAGCATATTAAGCCAGGTTCTGATGAATTGATTATATTCCAAGACTCTCTTTTGATAAATTAGGCTCTGCATTGTGAAAAGGTGCAGGGCCTTTCCCTGCGAACCAAGCCGCCAAGCAATATTAAAAGGACACGGTAGCCCCGGGGGCTTTTTTATTTACGCACAGGATCCGGCCACTACAAGAGTGAAAGTAATAGGAGGGGTAACTTAGTATTGTATGACCCAAATCGTACCCAAATTTCTATTTTTGAATTTTTTGAGATGTGGAAAAACTATTGAGCAATGCCGTAACTTATTGACAGGGAAGGAGTACCTGAGGGGGGACTCGAACCCCCACGACCGCAATGGCCACCGGATTTTGAATCCGGCGCGTCTACCAATTCCGCCACTCAGGCTTCACATAAAGCGAGCTTTTCAGAAACCAAATATAAGGCATTGGTCCGTACTTGTACAACACCGATTTTATTTTTTATAAGTCAACGTGGATGAGAAGCGGGGAGAACAAATAAAAAGCCCGCTGCCTCAGGTGACAGCGGGCTTTTGGTGAAATAGGTGAGTCAGCCGGTTAGTTTCCGGCAGGAGCTTCCGGCATACCCTGCTGCGTCCGGTTCTGCATTTTACTTTGAATTTTCTGACGCAACTCGGGATCCTGTTGTGCTGCCTGGCTGATCTGCTGAAATCGCTGGATTTCCATCCCGGCTTCTTCCACAGCGGCAATAACTTCCTGCTGAATTTCTCCCTGTACCTGCTGAAGGGAGTCGGAAACGTTCTGAAACTTCTCCATCTGCTCGTCGCTGATGTTCGTGCTATCCTGTGCTTGTTGTCCCATTTGGTTGGATTGAGCAATTTTTTGATAGGTCTCGATATTAAGACCTTCACTTTCTATCACGCCAATCATGGTTTCCCGGGCTTTCATCTGCACTTCCCGGGCACCCATTGCCGCGTCCACGAATGTCTCCGCCTCTTCATCAGAAACTTCGATATCGGGGGCTGGCTGCTGAAGCTGTCCCATGGGATTAGGGGATTGCTGCTGTTGCTGGGGCGACGGTGAAGTTGAATCCTCCGCATCATTTTGACAGCCTATTAGGGCAAGTACCACGGCAAGGATCGAAAAATATTTCAAGATATGAGTCATTATTATAAAATAAGAGTTCGTTTTATTGCTTTTCGTATGAGCCCAACGAATGGATGCTTCATTTATTCCCTGTTTACACCGTTGGTTGCAAAGCGTGAATCTAGAAGGGGATGTCATCGTCTGTTTCGGAAAGATCGATGGTCGGTTCTTCATCATTAAAAGGGATATCACTGTTCGGCGATCCGGTCTGTGCGCCTGCTCCCTTCTCAATTTTCCAGGCTTTGACATCGGTATACCAGTTCCCCTTGTATTCGCGGCTCTGAATATCGATGTGTGCTACCAGCTCTTCTCCTTCCTCTACATTAGCCTGGTCGATCTGATCGCCCCACTGGGTAATACAAACCTTTTTTGGGTATTGTCCCCCGGTTTCCAGGATAAAGTCTCGTTTACGCCAGGGACCATTCTTGCCGGTTCCCGATTGTTCTTCTAATATCTTTTTTACGGTACCTTTTATTTGTAAATCCATGAAATCTGTTATGCAGTCGTTCTGTTTGCCATAAGCTTAAGGATAAGGCCTCCACTCCCGGCATGCAACCATTAACGGCATTATTAAAAAATCTTTTTCCTCGTTGCCCCGTGGAACTGGATGAACTCGGGCAAATAAAATGGTAGTTTGTACCGCTCAATCAGATCAATTCATTTTAACATCATCAAAACGATGTCTCAGTCTGTTTTAATACTGGGTTCGGTATGGCCGGAACCGGGTTCCTCGGCAGCCGGACGCCGTATGATGCAGCTCATTTCGTTATTTCAGCAAGAGGGGTGGAAGATTATCTTCGGAACGACAGCTGCTGAAAGCCCCCATGCGGCTGATCTTGAAGGACGTGGTATTCGCAGCCTCGCTTTGTCTGTCAACAGTTCCAGCTTTGATGATATTCTTCACTCCCTGAACCCTTCCATGGTACTGTTTGACCGGTTCATAATGGAGGAACAGTTTGGCTGGCGGGTAGCCGAGCAGTGTCCGGATGCACTGCGCATCCTGGATACCGAGGATTTGCACTGCCTGCGTCGTGCACGCGGACGGGCAGTGAAAGCGGGTAGGCCTTTCAGGCTACAAGAACTGTTACAGGATGATTCGGCTAAACGAGAGGTAGCCAGTATATTACGATGTGACCTTTCGCTCATTATTTCCAGTTTTGAAATGGACTTGCTGCAGGGGATGTTTGGAGTTGATGGGGCACTGCTGCACTACTTGCCGTTCTTGCTGGAACCGTTGGATGAAGACTCGCAGCGACGCTGGCCCTCTTTCGCGGAGCGCCGCCACTTTGTGACGATAGGCAATTTCCGGCATCCGCCCAACTGGGATGCTGTGCGGTATTTAAAACAGGATATCTGGCCGCTGATCCGAAGGAGACTCCCGGAGGAAGAATTGCATATTTATGGAGCCTACCCCTCACAGAAAGTGTGGCAGCTTCACAAACCGGAGGAAGGGTTTGTTATTCAAGGACGGGCGGAGGATGCAGCAGCTGTAGTTCGGCAGGCCAGGGTTTCTCTTGCACCGCTGCGGTTTGGGGCGGGGCTCAAAGGCAAGCTGGTTGAAGCCATGCAGTGTGGAACACCCAGTGTGACGACAACCGTGGGAGCGGAAGGGATGGCCGGGGATCTGCCATGGAGCGGAGATATCGCTGAAAAGAAACGGGATATTGCCTCCGCCGCTGTTAAGCTCTACACCGACCGGAATGTATGGCAGGAAGCCCAGCAAAAGGGAAGGGATATTATCAACCGGAGGTTTACCGGTGATGATTTTTCCGAGCGGTTTATCGATCGGTTGCGGTCCATTCAAAAGAATATGGAAGCACACCGGCAAAGCAATTTCATGGGGAGCCTGCTGATGCATCATACTGCTGCCAGCACCAAGTACATGTCTAAATGGATTGAAGAGAAAAACAGGAAATAGTCCCGGTGAAAAATTTCCGCGGATGCATATTGACAAGGGGCCAAGCCGGAGACGGTTACTAACTTCAGGTGAATTTATGATACTCATTTTAATTGCATTTGCTGTTGGCGTAGTGATGCTTGTCTGGTTTTGGAAAGTACCTGTGCAGGGGTTGGTCAGGGCTTTGGAAAGGGGAGGGAGCAGTACGTTTGAAGCCTATATGGTTGTTGTTCTTTTGGGGGGTGGACTGGCTGCTTTTGTCTTCGTAATATACAGTATAATGTAACATTATAACAATGGTGATTAAAAAGATAGGTCTATCTATTAAAGTATATTATAGATACTGAAATAGTTATCTTTCTTCGCTGCATTCATACCGATGGATGGGCGATTATATTGCCTGTTGGCCGTTTGGCTGCAGGATAATAAAGAAGACTTCGAAACAGACAAGTTATATAGATAATATCTATGAGTGTTAAATATTTAAAAATAAATCATTTAAAACTTTTACATAAAGTAAAATATAGGGGACAGCTTGTTCGGTAAAATTCTGTTATACGTTGAGGGCAACAGGTCAATACAGCGGTAAGGAAAACTTCAGTGGAGGTAGCTTCTGCGGATGATGCTTATCCGGTAAATGAAAATTCAGCGGGGAGGCAGGTATAATCTGAATGTAGGAACAAGGCCCTGGGATGAAAGCTTGCTCTACGGTATTCATGCTGTAGGGCAAAGGTAGACCGTTACCTGTCCAGGCGGGCTACCTTGGAATTTGGAACCTGACGGGACGACAGGTGATATCAGCTTGCTAATAACCGCTGGGATTCTGGGACTGCCAGCGCCAGGAGTCCTTGCACATATCGACCAGGGATCGCGAGGCTTTCCAGCCCAGCTCTTCTTGGGCTTTGGTCGGGTCTGCATAACAGCTGGCGATATCCCCGGGTCGGCGATCGGTGATCTGGTAGGGCACTTTTTTCCCCGACGCTTCTTCGAAGGCTTTGATGACATCAAGTACGCTGTATCCCTGGCCCGTACCAAGATTGTAGGTGACGACCCCGGGCTTCTCAGATAATTTTTCCAGGGCCTTGAGGTGACCGATCGCCAGATCCACCACATGAATATAATCGCGCACCCCGGTGCCGTCGTGAGTGGGATAATCATCGCCGAAGACCGAAAGTTTCTCAAGTTTGCCTACAGCCACCTGCGTAATGTATGGCATCAGGTTATTTGGAATGTCGTTGGGATCCTCACCAATGCGTCCGCTGGGATGAGCCCCGACAGGGTTAAAATAACGGAGCAGGGCAATGTTCCAGCTTGGATTGGCGACATGCAGGTCGCGCAGTATTTTTTCTATAAACAGTTTTGTTCGCCCATAGGGATTGGTGGCGGTAACCGGGAAGTCTTCTTTAATGGGAACCGTGTGGGGATCCCCGTAGACCGTGGCCGATGAACTGAAAACCAGTTCGGACACCCCGTATTTCTGCATGATTTCGCACAGGTAAAGGGTGCCGGTTACATTATTATGATAGTAGGAGAGCGGCTTGCTTACCGACTCACCTACGGCTTTATACCCCGCAAAGTGAATGACAGCATCGATATCATGGTTTGTAAAAATGTTATCAAGGGCTTGTTTATCCAGTAGGTCGGCTTTGTAGAACGTCAGTGATCTGCCGGTGATCTCCTGGACTCGCTGCAGGGCCGTTTCTTTACTGTTGCTGAGATTGTCGACGACGATGACTTCATCGCCGCGTGAGAGGAGCTCTGCGACGGTGTGGCTGCCTATGTATCCGGCACCACCTGTAACTAAAATATTCATATGGGGTATTACTGGTTTTAGTTCGGATTAGGTATTCTGGATTGAGGGAACCTCTTGACTTAATTCTGTGGCTCGCTTACGCCGTGAGGTTCCGGCCGGCCGTCTTCTCCAAGATGTACAAAGACGATTTTGTCAATTTTTATAATGGTATCTTTGTTGAATTTGTTTCGAACTTCACAGCGAATGGTGATGGAACTCTTGCCGAATGAGACGGTCTCCATGCCGATTTCAATGATGTCACCAATTCTTGCGGAACTGACAAAATCAATTTCAGTCATATATTTGGTGACGATATTTCCTTTTCCAAGCTGGCATGTAACATAGATGGCAGCCTCTTCATCAATCCAGCTCAATACGGATCCGCCAAACAGGGTACCGGAGGCGTTGAGATCTTCCGGTTTAATCAGTTTTCGGCTATAAAAGCGCATAATAGATTAGGTTCTGAGGTTTGAGTGAATCCAATAATAACCAATAATGAGGATAATGCTTAGTAAAACTCTGTCAATTTGCTAAACGCTGAAGAGGGTATTTCTGCATCAGCTTTCGGTATTTGCTCTGCTTGGTTTTGAAGGAAATTGGGGCACAGATGATGAAAAATTTGTGGCTATTTATTTGCATAGAATGAGGTAAAATGTTTATTTGCGTCGTGCAACCGATTGCATCTTACAGGCAGTCTGGTTGGAAGATCCTGTCTTGGGCATCGCCTTGACAGGACGGCTGGGGTATGGTACAGGGGACACGCCCCGCGCATTACAATTGGAAGCGGCAGGGATCAAGAATGAATTTCTTCGCCAATCTGCTGCAGTCGGTGAAATGATAGTTTAAAACTGATGGGATTGAAGGGATGCTGACATTGACTTCAGAAGGGTAAGCATGGTTAAGCTGATTCTGAGACGCCTCTCTTTACTGGATCTTGAGATCACAATTATCCAAACAATATACAACCATATGATTATATCTGATTTAAACGAGACCGAAGGACGCCGGTTCCCGGCACGAAGACTGACCAAAAATATTGTGGGTGGGAGCTCCTCTATAGAGGCAGAGAATTTTTCGCTCGGCATGGTAACCCTGGATCCCAAGGGGGGGCAGGTGCCGTGGCATAACCATGAACAGGAGGAGATCTACCTGGTTCTTGAAGGGACAGGTGAAATATGTGTGGGGGAGGAGCGCAAGGAGATCCAGCCCGGTCAGACGGTATATATTTCCTCCAATGAATTTCATCAGTTGACCAATATCGGCGAGGAGCCGCTCAAGTTTATTTACTGTTACGGTCCGGCCGGGGATGTGGCCCACTGGCGGCAGGAACTGGAGGGAACCCTGCCCAGAGAAGGCCAGGAAGTGCCCTCGCTTCCCAAGGGAGCCTGGCCCCAGTGCACCGAAGCCGCTGATGAATACAAATAAGGAATTAAAAAATTAAAGGACGGAATCCGGAATGAGTGAAGAGCTGACTACGCACACAGTAGGAATAATCATGAATGGAGTGACCGGGAGAATGGGGACCAACCAGCATCTGCTGCGTTCTATTCTGCCCATCATGGAGCAGGGGGGCGTCAAGATCAGTGAGGATGAAGTGATTATGCCTGATCCTGTTCTGGTGGGACGAAATCCGGTGAAATTGCAGAAACTTTCTGACAGGACCGGCATTGAAGCATGGACGACAGACCTGGATGCGGTGCTGGAGGATGAACGCTACTCCCTTTATTTTGATGCCCAGCGAACGGATCTGCGGTTTAAAAGCGTAAAGAAAGCCGTGGCTGCCGGCAAGCATATCTACTGTGAGAAACCCACGGCACTAACAACCGAAGAGGCGGTCAGGCTTCACCATATTGCTGAAGAGGGAGGAGTGAAACACGGGGTGGTGCAGGATAAATTATGGCTTCCCGGCCTGGTGAGATTGAAGCAGCTCAGAGAGGAAGGCTTTTTTGGAGAAATCCTTTCGGTCAAGGCTGATTTTGGCTACTGGGTTTTCGAAGGGGATACCGTCTCCCCGCAGCGCCCGTCCTGGAACTACCGGAAGGAGGATGGAGGGGGGATCATTCTCGATATGTTCTGCCACTGGCGATATGTGCTTGATAACCTTTTTGGTGAGGTCAAATCGGTTTCCTGTCTCGGTACGACCCATATTGGCAGGCGCTACGAAGACGATGGGACCCCTTACGAGGCGACGGCCGACGATGCGGCCTATGCCATCTTTGAGCTGGAAGGCGGTGTCGTTGCACAATTTAATTCATCCTGGACAACCAGGGTCCGCCGCGATGATTTGGTTACTTTTCAGGTTGACGGCACCAGGGGGTCGGCAGTGGCAGGCCTTCGGGATGTATGGATTCAGCCCGGCTCTGCGACGCCAAAACCGGTTTGGAATCCTGATGTGGAATCTGATCATGACTTCCATAAAGACTGGATGCAGATGCCCGATCAGCAGGATTTTGACAATGCATTTAAGGTGCAGTGGGAGTTGTTTCTGCGACATGTGGTTAAAGATGAACCGTTCCGGTGGAACCTCCTCGAAGCAGCGAAGGGAGTACAGCTGGCTGAGATAGGTTATGAGGCGTCCGAAAAACGGGCATGGATTGACGTACCGTCACTGAAGTAAAAGCGAAATCAGAACGCTGTTCCTTCGGGCAGCACGCGAGGAAGCCGGGCAGTGAGCTGGAACTGGGATATACCCCTGGCAAGGGCTGTTCTGCATGCACAGCATACCACAAGGGAATGGGCGGAACAGCTGACGAAAAATGGCAATTTGAATTCAGAAGAAATAAAGAAAGGATGAAGATTCAACAAGATCTTGGGGTTAAGGATCTGCAGCAATCCCTGCAGCGGTTTTGGCAGGTTTCTGCACAGAAGATTCGATCGAT
Organism: Fodinibius sediminis; assembly: GCF_900182555.1. Taxonomy (GTDB): domain Bacteria; phylum Bacteroidota; class Rhodothermia; order Balneolales; family Balneolaceae; genus Fodinibius; species Fodinibius sediminis. The sequence continues at coordinate 76,398 of NZ_FXTH01000013.1, forward strand.
TCGCAGGGAGTACGATACCTCCCGGGGATCACCGGTGTTTACCGAGGATGGAGCATATACTACGCGGGGCTGGACCGAGTGGACACAGGGATTTCAATTCGGATCGGAAATTCTACAGTTTGATGCAACAGGTGAGAAAGAGTTCTTGGAATGGGGACGGGAGGCAACACTGAATAAAATGGCCCCTCATATTACCCATATGGGCGTTCACGATCACGGATTTAATAATGTGAGCACCTACGGGGCGTTGTGGCGCCTGTGCCGGGAAGGGCGTATTGAAGCTTCGCAGTGGGAACGAAATTTCTATAACCTGGCCCTTAAAAGTACAGGTGCGGTTCAGGCCAGCCGGTGGACACCAACGGCCAGCGGAGAGGGCTTTATCCATTCCTTTAACGGTCCGCATTCACTTTTTGTGGATACGGTTCGAACCCTGCGGGCACTGGCGCTCAGCTACCAGCTGGGACACCTGCTGTATGGAGAACATGACGAGCAGATTTCCCTGCTGGGACGCTTGATCGAACACGCCCGTTCCACGGCCAACTATAATATTTATTACGGGGAGGGAAGAGATAATTATGACCAGCGGGGGCGAACCGCACACGAAGCGGTATTTAATGTCACCGACGGACAGTATCGCTGTCCAAATTCTCAGCAGGGGTTCTCCCCTTTTTCTACCTGGACCCGCGGACTGTCGTGGGCGATGTGCGGTTTTTCCGAACAGCTGGAGTTTCTGGATATACTGCAGGATGAAGAGCTGGATCCCTACGGTGGACGGAAGGCTATTGAGGCAATGATGCGCAAAGCTGCTTCTGCAACCTGTGATTTCTATATTGAGAATTCTTCTCTGGATGGAATTCCGTACTGGGATACGGGGGCGCCCCAGTTGCATAAGCTGGGCGACTATACTGGTGCGCCGGCTGATCCCTACAATGACTATGAACCCGTCGACAGTTCGGCAGCAGCGATAGGGGCCCAGGGATTGCTCAGGCTGGGGGATTATTTGAAAGCCAAGGGCGAGCAGGACCAGGGCCGTCGGTACTGGCATGCAGGTCTCACTGTTGCGCAGACATTACTGGAGGAACCTTACTTAAGTACTGAAGAAAGCCACCAGGGACTCCTGCTTCATTCCGTGTACCACCGGCCCAATGGCTGGGACTACATCCCGCCCGACCAAAATATTCCCTGCGGGGAGTCAAGTATGTGGGGCGATTACCATATGCGGGAATTGGCTTTGTACCTCTCGCGCATGGCAAGCGGAAGCACCTATTACACTTTTTTTACTGGAACGGAACAAAAGGAGGCCCGATGAATTCTGTTGCTTTAATTACGGGAGGCTCGCGCGGAATAGGCAGGGGCATCGCCCGTAAGCTGTGCGAGAATGGTTATGATGTTGCTGTCAACGGTGTTCGGGAGGAAGACCGCGTCGGCGATGTGCTGGAGGAGCTTCGTTCTTTCGGTACCGAGGTGATATACTGCCGCGGCGATGTCGGTTCCAGGACCGGCCGGGATGCGATAATGGATAAGATGCGTTCGCATTTTGGGCGGATGAATGTGCTTGTAAATAATGCAGGGGTTGCGCCCAGGGAACGCAAGGATCCCCTGGAGGCAACGGAGGAAAGCTTTGACCGCGTGATGCGAATTAATTTGAAGGGTCCTTATTTCCTGACGCAGGCAGTAGCCCGCTGGATGGTTGAACAGAAAGAAAAATCAGCGTCCTATGCAGGTACCATTGTCAATGTGGGATCGATATCAGCGACCATTGTCTCCCCGAACAGGGGTGAGTACTGTATTTCGAAAGCAGGGCTGGCCATGCACAACAAAATATGGGCTGTGCGCCTGGCCGAGTATGATATCCCGGTATACGAGGTTCGTCCCGGTATTATTAAAACAGATATGACGTCGGCGGTGACGGATAAATACGATCGACTGATTGCCGACGGACTGACCGTACAGCCGCGCTGGGGATATCCTGAAGATGTCGGAAAAGGCGTGCTGTCGCTGGTGCAGGGAGACTTTCCCTATTCCAGCGGCGAAGTCATTATGATTGACGGGGGACTCTCAGTACAGCGTTTATAACAAAGGGGATATGTCATAAACAATCGAAAATTAAAGATAACAGGGAAATGCAGCAGGAAGTCTCAGAAAAAGAAAAGGACAGTCAGCAACCGGATGACCAAAAATTTGACATGGGGGAGTCCGCAGGAGAGTCGTTCGGCATCATTAAATGGGCAGGCTTTATAGGAGGCCTGGCATTATTCCTGCTGATGCTTTTTTCATCGACTCCCCAGGGATTGAGCCTGGCCGGATGGCGTACCGCGGCGGTGGCGGTATTGATGGCTACCTGGTGGGTGGCGGAGGTTATTCCCATTTCCGGTACGGCGCTTCTGCCTCTCGTGCTGTTCCCCGTGTTCGGCGTGGCTGACATTGAAACAACCGCTGCTCCTTATGCCGACCCGATGATTTACCTCTTTTTAGGCGGTTTTATTATTGCCATTGCCATGCAGCGATGGGATCTGCACCGGAGAATAGCACTGAATATTATCGGTTTCATCGGAACTAAGCCGAGAAATATTATAGCGGGCTTCATCATTTCATCTGCCTTCATGAGTATGTGGGTAAGTAATACCGCCGCTACGATGATGATGCTGCCCATAGCTCTTTCGGTTATTCAACTGGCAAAAAATGCAGACGAGAGCGGGGCCGTACAGCCGGAATATCGTAATTTTGCTCTCACCCTGATGCTTGCAATTGCTTATGCTGCCAATGTAGGCGGACTGGGTACCGTCATCGGTACCCCTACGAATGCACTCATGATTGCTTTTGTGAATGATGCCTATGCCATGGAAATTACCTTCGCCCAGTGGATGTCGGTAGGTATCCCGCTGGTTCTGGTCGGTCTGCCGGTGATTTTTTATGTACTGACAAACTGGGTTTTTCCCATGCGTCTTCAACGTCTTCCGGGAGGAAAAGCCTACATCGAGGAGGAGGTAAATCGGCTCGGTAAGATTTCAAGGCCGGAAATCATGGTTGCTGCGGTATTCGTACTTACTGCCATGCTCTGGATGTCGCGTCCGCTGCTGGTGCAGCTGATCCCAGGCCTTTCGGATGCAGGGATCGCCATTTTCGGCGCACTGCTGCTTTTTCTTATCCCGGTGAACCTGCGTAAAGGCATATTCTTGATGAGATGGCGGGATGTAGAGGAGCTTCCATGGGGCGTGCTGATTCTTTTTGGAGGCGGGCTGACGCTGGCTGGCGCCATACAACGCACCGGATTGGCCGAATGGGTTGGCGGTTATTTTGAAGTGCTTGGCGGATGGCCGGTCATCCTCAGTATTCTGGTGATCTCCATGGTTATTATCATGTTTACAGAACTGGCCAGCAACTCGGCAACGGCGGCGGCTTTTCTGCCGGTCATCGGTTCGGTGGCCATTGGAATCGGGCAGAACCCATTGCTGTTTGCTGTGCCGGTAACGATGGTCGCCAGCTGCGCCTTCATGCTTCCCGTTGCTACACCTCCTAATGCCATTGTCTACGGAAGCGGCGTGATGACCATACCAGAAATGTCAAAAGCGGGCCTTGCACTGAATCTCTGTTTCGTTATCCTGATTACCCTCATGACCTACTTTGTGTTTTCAGCTATCCTGGGAATCAGGATTGGCCACGTACCTGCTCTCATTCTCCCTTAACCTGAAAATAACGATAAGAATATGCAGCTCGGAAAAACAGTTTATTCATGCCTGGCCGTCGTCCTCTGGCTGGCCGTCGTCGCTAATGGCTTGCTGGCCCAGGATTACAATGTAACAGTTTCAGCCGGTGGATTTGACCGCCAGGAAACTATCGTGTCCTTTTTGTTCCCGGATGAGTTAGCAGAAGGGGTGTATCGGATGACAAGCGAAGGGGGAACATCTGTTTACCTTCAGGTCAACAATCGGAACAGGGGTACATTTATTTTGGATGAGCTTGCGGCGGGTTCTTCGCGCACCTATCGGATGTCGGCTGATCCTGTGGCAACGCAAGGGGGGGAAGGCGTACAATTTTCCATTGAACCAAACACCATCACTTTCAAAGACGATGACCGCAGGGTGCTTTCCTATTACCATGGTACAAATGAACCACCCCGCGAGCTCGATGAGCGATATAAACGCGGAGGTTACATCCATCCTGTATATTCGCCTGGAGGAACCGTGCTTTCCAATGATCTGGATACAGACATGCACCCTCACCATTATGGCATCTGGTCGGCCTGGACCAATACGGAATTTCAGGGACGAACGCCTGACTTCTGGAATGTGCACGACAATACCGCGCGAATTGACCACGACTCTCTTGAAGTGGCGTGGCAGGGCCCGGTATATGGAGGGCTGAAGGCTAAAAACCACTATGTTGACCTCTCTTCTTCTGCTCCGGTTATTGCGCTCAATGAGGAGTGGAAAATGACGATCTATGATGCTTCAGAGAAGGGGGAATACCTGCTTTTTGATCTTGATGTGACGCATTCCGTCAATACTGCTCAGCCCCTTGTCTTGCCGGAATACCATTATGGCGGCATGGCTTTCAGGGGGCACAGGAATTGGGATAACCCGGACAATGTGACGTTCCTGACATCGCAGGGCTATGGACGAATCGAGGCAAACGAAACGCGGGCCCGGTGGGCTCACATGGGGGGGATGGTGGATGGGAAAAAAGCGGGCATTGCTGTGCTGAGTCATCCCGGTAATTTCCGCTCCCCGCAACCGGTTCGCATTCATCCCGAGACACCATATTTCGTATATGCCCCCATGCAGCTTGGCAGAATGTCGATCGTGCCGGGTTCGCCTTATGTGATGCGTTACCGCTATGTGACGTACGATGGGGATCCCGATCCGGAGCAGCTGAACCGGATGTGGAATGATTACGCCTACCCGCCGGGCGTAACGGTTGAAAACAAATAAATGGAAAGGTTTCCCGCCATTTTTTACAGCGCATGTGAATAAACAAGTAATGAAATTCAGAGAAGTTGGATAGAATGCATAGATTTTTTGCCCGCTTTTTTCGTGGCACTGGTGATGGCAGGACCATAGGCTCGACTGATAGCTGGAAATTTTTAATGGATAAGACCGTGGCTGCTTTGTTGCTCGCAATGGTTCTGGTGGGCGGGTGTACTCCGGAGCCGCCGGCTATCAGGGAGGTTGATTTTGAAAATGCGGAATTTGCTCCCTTTGTGGAACCGGACTTTCCTTTTATCACTACCTCTCTTGATGCAAGGGCGCTCGGACCTTCCTTTCCCGGCAACAACCTGGTTCCACGCTGCCTGGCGCTGCGTCTCGGGGAGGAGGCGTATGCCTGTTTTGATACGGACATGCTGCGCTGGTCGGTAGCCTGGACGGGCGAATTTCTTCCCATGGTCACGATGGGACAGATTTCTTATAATGATTTTCATAATAAATCCAATGAGCTTCCTGAAATTCTCGGTGATCCAAAGTTTGCAACGGGGCTTTATCCCGGTTGGTCCGGTGCCGACTCCCGGTTTTCGGATCCCCGCCCCCCGCGGAAAGATCTGGATGCGCCGACCTGGGGGGCTCTTCCGGAAGAAATAGGACAGTGGAATGGAGTATATCTGCAGGGGCAGCAGGTCGTGATGTCGTACAGGGTGAAGCAGGCAGAAGTATTCGAAAAACCCGGCAGTATCAAAGTGGGAGATGAAGTCGCTTTTAGCCGAACCATACAGCTGGGGGAGCGGGACGAAGTCCTTTCCTTGGTGGCCGCGGAGGTGGCTAATGGCACCCACAGTGAAATTACGGATCACTCGGCTTTCATCTACCATGGGGAGAATCAGGATTCAGTCACAGCCATTGGATTGCCACATGCCAGCGAGGAGGTTCGCCTGGATATTACTGAAGATCGTTACGCTTCGGTTGAGGTTTCTCCAGGGGCTGATTTGACATTTTCCCTTGTGGTGTGGAGCGGCCCTGCCGCCCAGCAAGATCGGTTTCAACGGATGCTTAAGGAGGCCGATACGTCGATGCCTGATTTTCGCGGGGGTGGCCCGCCCCATTGGACGGAAACGGTCTCCACAAGGGGGCAGCTATCTCCGGATACCTCTGCTTATGTGGTTGATCAGCTTACTCTTCCGATTCCTAATCCCTGGAACCGGAATGTCCGGGTGGTGGATGTGGCCTTCTTTGAAGACAACCGTGCCGCTGTCGTTACCTTTTCGGGAGATATATGGATCGTAGAGGGCATTGACGAGGATCTGGAACACCTGACCTGGCGACGATATGCTTCGGGGTTGTATGAGACCCAGAGCGTGGAAGTAGTCGAAGGTACCGTGTACGCCTACGGAAAGGGCGGCATAACCAGGTTTCATGATTTGAATGAAGATGGCACCGCCGACTATTATGAGAGTTTTTCAAACCAGATGGCCCAATCTATTGAAACGCGCGAGTGGGCCACAGATATGGTTGCTGCGCCGGAAGGCGGTTTCTATGTTGCCAAGGCGGGGGGACTGGATATGGGACCGAGCGCATCCTATCCCCCGGTTGCCAGTGGATTCCGGGCCGGTTCCCGTCACAGCGGTTCGGTGCTGAAAGTTTCGGCCGATGGTTCTGTTCGTATGTATGCAACCGGGCTTCGGGGACCTTACCTGGGGATGAACCCCGAGACGGGGGCATTGACGGCTTCCGACCAGCAGGGGCATTTCGTACCGTCTACCCCGCTTCTTCATATTGATGAAGGAGACTATTTTGGCGTACCGGCTACCTCGCATCTTCCGCCGGAATCGGAGTCGCCTGCCGTAACGCCGCCCCTGGTTTGGTTTCCCCACAGTGTGGACCGGTCGGGGATTAGCCAGGTCTGGGTAAACAGCAAGCGGATGGGGCCGCTGAACGGGGATCTGGTTCACCTTTCTTACGGGCGACCAGGTTTGTTTAAAATCCTTATTGACAGTACAAGTGAGGCGATGCAGGGAGGCATTGTTGATATACCGGCGGCATACCCGGCCCCGACCATGAAAGGAGCTATTAGTCCGCAGGATAGACAGCTTTATGTTGGTGGTTTTTCCCTTTGGGGAACCAACGCAAGCGGCATTAGTGCACTGATCCGGCTCCGCTACACGGGCCGGCCGAGTTTGCTCCCCCAGGAGTTCCAAGCCCGTGAAGAAGGGGTAGTGCTCCGCTTTGATGCGATACTGGATGAAGAGTCGGCCACCAATCCGGGAAACTATCAGGCAAGAAGATGGAATTACAAGCGTACAGAGGAATATGGATCCGGGCACTTCAAGCTGGATGGAACGGCTGGTGAAGAGGTGATGCCGGTTTTTTCCGCCCATCTGTCCGATGATAGGAAGGCCGTATTTCTGGCGATGCCGAAAATGGAGAAAGTCATGCAGATGCAGGTTTCCTTCGATCTCGAAACGGCGGATGGTGCCCCCATAAGCGATGACTTGTGGTTTACAGTCACGGATATTGAAAAGCTGGACCAGGTTGCCGCAGGCTTTGGCGAGGTTGATCTGGATGCCCTTTCTATTGAGGAAGATACCTCATTGGCCGCTGGCAGGCCCGCCGAACCTGCTTCAGCCGGGGAAGGAGAAGAGCTGTTTCAGCAGCTGGGATGTATGGGATGCCATTCCACGGATGGAACAACCGAGGGCATGCTCGGTCCGACGCTGCAGGGGCTATTCGGGAAGGAGCAGCATTTTGAAGACGGGTCTTCTACAACAGTGGATGAAGCCTATATCAGGGAGGCCTTGATGGAACCCGGAAAGAAAATTGTTGAAGGATATGCCGGGGAAATGCCCTCATTTCTGGGCATACTGTCAGAAAAGGAAGTTGAGTCCATTATTTTGTATATAGAAACATTATAGGAGGGTAACGGCCTGCTTGGCGTTTGTTAAAGCCGGGCCTGGGTCAAGTTATCAGATAGAGCGACCGGTCCTCCTCACTGTGGCTGTGAGCGTTGAGCACAGGCAGACGCATGGAGGGAAGATCAGAAATACAACAGCTGTTATTACCCAATGGGTTAAAAAGATACATATAATGATAATATCGTAAGACTGAGGCGAATAGGTTTCAGTTATGAACAGAGAGAGGTACAGATAATTATGATAAAAATAGATGGAGTACTTATAGCATTCCTAAGAGCAAGCTTCCCCATGCATTCCCGGAGCCAATTCCAGGGCAGGACCCTGAAGACGGTGATCCTGTTGTTCTCCTTTGCTTTTTGCTGCAGTGGTCCACTGTCAGCACAGGATGAGCTCAATGTTATTCGGGGTGAATCTTCCAATAACAGCTGGATTCAGTTTACGGATGCTCCCAATGCATTATATCACCATCTTGCGGGGCAGGCCTTTGAGATGTTGGACAAACGGGCCTCTGCCGTCTCGGAACTTGAGACCGTATCGGACTGGAAGAGGCGCCGGCAAAGTGTACGGGAGCGTCTGGAACAGGTTGTGGGCCCATTCCCTCCCAAGACGCCGTTGAATGCCAGGGTGGTGCGGACAATTCAAAAAAATGACTACAAAGTGGAGCATGTTATTTTTGAGTCACAACCGGAATTTTATGTAACCTCCTCTCTTTTCCTTCCTCGGAACCGGCCGGAAGAAGCTCCGGCTGTCATATATCTCAGCGGACATACTCCGGATGGGTACCGGGATGAAACTTATCAGCATAAGATCATAAATCTTGTGAAAAAGGGATTCATTGTTTTTGCCATCGACCCGCTGGGTCAGGGAGAACGGATGCAGTACCTGGACCCGGAAACGGGAGAATCTGTCGTGGGGAGTGCTACACGGGAACATTCATACGCCGGCGCCCAGGCTTTTCTAACCGGGAACTCGCTGGCCCGATATATGATTTGGGATGGTATCCGAGCCGTGGACTATCTGTTGACCCGGGATGAGGTAGATTCGAATCGCATTGGCGTGACGGGGCGTTCGGGGGGCGGAACGCAGTCGGCTTATCTTGCAGCTTTTGATGAACGCATTCATGCAGCTGCCCCGGAGGCCTATATAACCAGTTTCAAGCGGTTGCTGCAATCTATTGGTCCCCAGGATGCCGAACAGAATTTTTATCACGGTATTGCTTCAGGCCTGGATCATGCAGACCTGTTGGAAGTGCGGGCGCCCAAACCTGCACTTGTGATTACCACGACGGAAGATTTTTTCAGCATCCAGGGAGCCCGCGAGACGGCGCGGGAGGTGAGCAAGGCCTACAAGGCCTATGGCAAGCCGGAGAATTTCAATATGGTTGAGGATGGGGGAGGCCATGGCTCTACCCGGAACAACAGGGAAGCGATGTATGCCTTTTTTCAAGAGCATTTGGATAATCCGGGAGATCCCAGTGATCAGGAGGTTACAGTTTTAAATGAGGAAGAAATTAGGGTCACTCGTACCGGCCAGGTGGCTACTTCGTTTGGTGGGGAGAACGTCTTTAGTCTGAACCGGAAGCAAGCCCGTGAAAAGATCAGTAAGCTGCGGGAATCGCGGCAGAATCTTGGTGTACATCTTCCCGCGGTGCTGGCTTCTGCCAAAGATCTTGCAGGTTACCAGCCGCCGGCAGCGGTTGATAACCCGGTCTTTACCGGCCGTATTCCGCGGGATGGCTATGTGATAGAAAAGTACTTTGTGAAAGGAGAGGGTGCCTATCCCGTCCCTTACCTCCTTTTAAAACCTGATCATCCCAATGGCAGGGGAATACTTTATTTACATCCCGACGGCAAGGCAGCAGAAGCATCGGTCGGAGGAGAAATGGAGTGGTTGGCAGAAAAGGGGTTCACCGTGCTGGCCCCTGACCTGGTGGGAACCGGTGAGACAGGTCCCGGAGCACTGGCTAATTATATGACTCAAGTCAAGAATTTTGGTGCCACTTCTTTTGATGACTGGACAGCAGCTGTACTTGTAGGCCGGAGTATCGCGGGAGTGCAGGCAGCAGACGCCGTCCGCCTTACGGGGCTGCTGGCACAGCAGTCCGGAATACAAGCCGTCTATGGGGTGGCCCGGCAAGAGGTGGCACCGGTCCTTTTGCATGCAGCCGCCTTTGAATCCGTGATAGAGCGGGTGGCGCTTATTGAACCGTATGCTTCCTATGAAGGTATTACCCAAACCGAGTTCTACAATCCCGTGTTTCATAGTAGTACCGTAGCAGGCTCACTGCCGGCATATGATCTGCCGGATCTGGCTGCCACGCTTGCTCCCCGGAAACTGTTGATGGCGGGGATGACCGATGCAGCTGGTGGGTCTTTGTCGAAACAGCATCTCGACGAGGGGATGGCTGTAGTCCGTGCCGCTTATGACAAGCAGAAGGCTTTGGGGCGATTGACTATCACGGGGCATCCGGAAACAGACTTGCAGGGACTGCTTGAGGATTGGATAAAATAAAAGCCGCACCCGGAAAGACAGGTGCGGCTTTTATTCGTTTTAATCAGAATGTTAGAAGTAGAATGTACCGGTGATCGCTGCAGCAGTGAAGATGCTGTCATCATTGTTATCATCGATGAGGAAGTTAAGCTGTCCTTCCACGCCAAGGCTGAAATGTTCGTCCAGAAAATATTCGCCACCGCCGGAAGCTCCGATTAGAAAATCAGAGTCATCATCGTCAACAGGTTCGTCAAAGGACGTATGCTGAAGGATGCCTTGGGCACCGATATAGGTGGCAAAATCATCACCCAGCGACTGGTAAAACCGGGGATTGATCCCGACGTTCAGCGTAGTAAAATCGTCTTCCTCATGCGTGAAGCCGACAACCGGGGCAATAACAATGCTTTCAGAGGCCCAGATGGGTATTTTAATATTGGTCTGGCTGCTTTGCAGTGAGGCAGAGAGCCCGACGGTGCCGCTGTCAGGCCGGTCTTGTGCAAAGGCCGTTGTGGTTCCCATTAAAATGGCAGCGATAAGTAATAATGTTTTTGTAGCTGTTTTCATAAGAAGCAATGATTTGATTATTAATTACGACAGCTTCTTATAATGATGAAAATGGGGTTATGTTCCCGTCAGGAATTACGGAGGGCATTGCGGCAGTATGCCATATCTTCCTGGGCCGGCTCATAGTCGGGCGCAATGGCCAGACATTGTTCATAGTATGCTATGGCCTCTTCATACTGGCCAATATGCTTAAGCATTAGGCCAATGTTGTTGTAGGCTTCGTAAAAGTCGGGATTAAGTTCTATGGCTTTCCTGTAGCATCGGCCGGCTTCTACGGTATTGTTCGAACGGAGGTGGTGATTACCGAGATTGAAATAACCCATTGCTCCATCAGGATTTATCTCAGTGATATACTCAAAAAGTTCGCGCGCGCGTTCGGTTTCTTCAGCAAGCTCATAAATATCAGCCAGGTTGTTAAGGGCTGGGACATAATCCGGCTGGATTTCCAGCGCATCCAGATAGTGATTAACCGCCTGGTCAATCTTTTTAAGCTCAAAAAAGGTATTGGCAAGATTGAAGTGTGTTTTATAGTCCTGAGGGGCTGCCTTCAGCGACTGTCGGTAGGCTTCAACCGCCTCTTGATAATTACCCAGCATGTGATGGCCGATTCCCAGCTCATTGAGCAGGGATGGGTCGTTTGGGCTTTCTTCCAACTCCGTTAGTATTTCGTCGATCTGCTCTTCAATCTGATTCATAGCTACCCAAAATACAAAAAGATGCGTTATATCTCACGCGAAATGTCACTTCTATGGCTTGCCTATAAATTGAAAGTAGGTCCATAATCCGAAATAAGCCCGATGGATTTCTACTGTCAGAGGGTGGAAATATTTCTTCAGAAGGGGCAGGGCGTGTCCGCTCAGATCAGCATGATTTATGTCCATCCAGTGTCGAAACCACCGAAACGGAGTCGTGTTGAAATCAACAACCGCAAGATAACCATTGGGTTTCATGTCCTTGAGTATGGAGTCGAAGACCTGCTGCGTACGGTCTTCAAGCATGGTAAGTGAGTAAGAGAGCAGAATTAGATCGAAGGAGTCACCACTAAAGCTTTCAGCATTGTAGGACTCCAGCCTGAGTTCTGCCCGTGTTGAGGATCCAAGACGCTGGCCTGCTTTTGCCAGCATGTTTGGCGAAAGGTCGATTCCCATGATCCGGGCATCCGGGAAGTAATATTCAAGGCGGGCGATATTCTGGCCGGTACCACAGCCAATTTCGAGTATGCGGGCTTGCGGGGGTAAATCGGGTAGCATGCTGAGGAGCTCTTCCCGGCCAAAGAGGAAGCTCCAGCGTGTCGCATCGTAAATGGGAGCATGCAGCCGGTAATACCGTGCTAGCTTGCTGGTGTCGTGGGAGCCGAAAGAGTTTGTCATTGTACGATACCTAAGTGAGTGCTTCCGTAAGTGCCAACACGGTCTTTGGTGTGCAACCGTTTTGTCAAAGCGGGCTGAAATTCAAGACGTCTATGGACAAAAGGGGGTAAAAAGTCAGTGGAGGTTCCTGCTGAGCGGAATAAAATCCGGGTTCCCCGTACAGAATTATTCAGGATATGATGCCATACCTCGGCAAGCTGATCCGGATCCTTTATCATCCAGTCGAGGTGGTCAAGCAGTACAAAGTGAGTATAGCGACCCGGGTTTTTCAGGAGAAATTGGAGTAGAGAGGAGGTATATGTTCTTATTATGTGTTCTTGCTGCTTAATACGTTCATAATGTTTTCTCAGCAGGTAGTTGGGACAGCAATCGGGCGTATAGGATCCAGTCAGGTAAACACGCCAGAAATAGTTGTCCTGAATCGGTCGCCTGGTGAAAATATGGCGTAATACCCTGTGGATATATCCTGAGATGCCTCCGTCTTCTTTTTCGTTTATAAGTTCCCGTTGGCAGGCCGGCACTCCCAGCATGTTCATAGTGATCTGCTGATCGGCGAGCCATTTAAAAAAGCCGCTCCACAGGGAGTCTTCAACTTTATAAAAATAATAGGTCTGTTCTTTAATACTCTGGGCATCAAGAAGTTTATTGATTTTTACATGGAGCCCCTTCCGCTGTATTTTCTTGCGGATCATGAATGCCACTTTGCCCGATGTTCCGTGGTAGTAGAAGCTGGGAACCGCGGGAGAGGGGCTGAAAAAATTTATGTTACGATCCCAGTAACGCCGGGTCGGGGCTCCGAGCCGCGGCCTGAGGTGGTGATGGTAGGTGCGGGCAGCCTCTTCTTTTATGCCTTCTCCGAAAAAGTCCCACAGCAGGGAGAAATCACCGTTTTGAAAGAGGGCTCGTTTCAACTCGAAGAGCGCATTCTGGGCCTGGTTTTCATCTACGCAGTGAATTTCCCGGGGAGCGTCAAGCAGGTAATCGAAGGCATTACAACCGGCACTTGTAAGCATTACGAGGTTGCTTTGTTCATTGATTTGCAGCATCTCCCGATCCAGCCGTGGATCCTCCCAGCAGGTATTGTACACCAACTTGTTGGATGTGACGGAGTTGAAGAGCCGGTCTTGCAGGTTTTTTACAATGTTTGTGAACTTTTCCATGGTTTTCAAAACTAAAAGGTCCATATGTATATTATGTGAAAGAATTGTAACCCTTTTGTAAAAAGGGCCGGCCGGTGAAACCAACAGTTTTTGTCCGTATCACTGGCCTGAGAAGGGAAATAGTCGTATGCTAGTCAGGTAATAGTCCGCTCGCACGGGGTTGGAAAAATTACCATGCAATCCACGTTGAAATTTGTATCTTTCAGCTGAACCGCAAATAAAATGTTTGTTATGGCTAGCGACGATCAGAACAAGGAATCCGTGTCCGAGGAGAAAGCGAAAAAATATGAACAGATTCTTGGCCGCCTGAAAAAAGAGCGCAAGGCGGTGGAGGATATGGTGAACCGTGATTACCGGGAGGCTCGGCGCTATGTTCGTTCTCACCCGGAAGAAGGCGTACTGGCCGCTTTCGTGGGGGGGATAGCCCTTGGGTATGTCATTGGAAAACTTAGCAGGTAAATTATAAAATACATTGTCTGCCAATAAGTTATAACTAATAAACCAAAGAATTGCCGTGAATATTACGACTATCAACGCCGATCATCTGGATGAATTATTTGAGCGTGTGGATGCGCTCAGGGGGTATCTTTGACTATGGTCAGCGCAAAGTTAGAATCATAGAACTGCAGGAACAGACACAGGACCCCAATTTTTGGGATGATCCCGACGAGGCCCGCCGCATCATGAAGAAGCTGGACCACGAGAAGACAATGGTGGCGCAGTGGGATGAACTGGACGAGCTACGCGAGAGTATCAAGGTCTACCAGCAGTTTATGGATGAAGGGGAAGATGTTGAAGGGGAGCTCAAGAAGGAGATCGACAGCCTGGAGCACAAACTGGAGGCCCTGGAGCTCAAGAATATGCTGAGAGGCGAGGACGATCACCGGGATGCGATTCTTACCTTTAATCCGGGTGCGGGAGGCACAGAAAGCCAGGATTGGGCAGAGATGCTTTACCGAATGTATACCCGCTGGGCAAAGAAAAATGACTTCCAGATTTCGGTTATTGAGTATCAGCAGGGAGACGTTGCAGGGTTGAAAAGCGCGACGGTGGAGGTCAGTGGCGAGTTTGCCTATGGGTACCTCAAGGCGGAAAGCGGGGTGCACCGGCTGGTTCGCATTTCGCCTTTTGACAGTAATTCGCGGCGCCATACGTCTTTTTGTTCTGTTTTCGTATCTCCGGTCATTGATGATACCATCGAAGTCGATATCAATGAGGGAGATGTGGAGCTTCAGCGTTTCCACTCGAGCGGTGCCGGGGGACAGAATGTTAACAAGGTGGAAACCGGGGTTCGCCTGATATGGGAGGGGAAACTCTCGGATGGTTCTGAGGAGCGCGTGGTGGCGGAATGCCAACAGGAACGCTCGCAGTTGCAAAACCGTGAAAAGGCGATGGTACTGCTGAAGTCCAAGATTTACGAGCTTGAAAAGCAGATCAAGGAGCATGAAAAGCAGAAGCTGGAAGATTCCAAGAGCAAAATTGAATGGGGCTCACAGATTCGATCCTATGTCTTCCATCCCTATAATATGGTGAAAGATCATCGTACCGATTATGAAACCTCGGACGTGGATGGCGTCATGGATGGAGATATTGATGAATTTATCAATGAATACCTTCTTTCTATTTCGGCAACAGAAAAAACGGAATGATGGTAACTGTGGGCATTACCGGCGGTATCGGCAGCGGTAAATCAACGGTCTGTGATGTTTGGTCCGGCATGGGGGGGTATGTTCTCAATGCCGATGAGCTGGCAAAAGAACTGATGGTCAATGACCAGGAGATTCGCAGGCAGCTGGTTAATATTTTTGGCGAACAGACATATACAGAAAGTGGAGCATTAAATCGTACCTACCTGGCAAAGGAGGCTTTCCAGAAGGGACGGGTGCGGGAGTTGAATGCTATAGTGCATCCCAGGATGCCGGCCGCTGTTAAGAAGCATATGAGAGCGGCCGAGGAGCAGGGGTTCGAGGTGGGGATCTATGAGGCGGCCTTGCTGCTGGAAAGCCGCCAACTTGATTTTTTTGATTATCTGGTGCTGGTGCTGGCTGACGAGGAAAAACGCCTGCGGTGGGTCCGCCAGCGCGATGGGACCAGCGTCGGGGAGGTCCAGGACCGTATTGACAAGCAGCGGGATTATGCAAAAGCAGAGAATCAGGTGGATATTGTCATACGGAACGAGGGAACGCTCGAGGAGTTAAAGGAGAAGGCAGCAGATGTGTTCCGGGGCTTTTTAGCGGTTCGGGATATGCGCTGAGCCTGAAAACACACAGCAGTATTACCAATGTAAAACAGGGTGGGAGGTATGGCATATCAGAAGAAAAGCCGGGTTGTTACTTTAGAAGAGTATATTATCCAGGCCCAGAATAAATTTCCAGGGGCCACCGGCGAGTTGTCACAGCTGCTGAGGGATATCGGCCTGGCTTCAAAAATTATATCCAGGGAGGTAAACAAGGCTGGTATTACAAACATTCTCGGGGAAGATGGCAGTAAAAATGTACATGGAGAATCTGTAAAGAAACTGGATATTTTTGCCGACGAGCAGCTTATCAATGCACTGAACCGATCAGAGATTACCTGCATGGTCATCTCTGAAGAGAATGACGGTATTGTGGAGCTGGATAATGACGGGGGAAAGTATATTGTATATATGGATCCGCTCGACGGTTCTTCTAATATCGATGTCAACGTGTCTATCGGCAGCATTTTTTCCATTTATATTCGCCAGCATCCGGGGTCAGACAGGCTGTCCGAACAGGAGGCGCTGCAGCCGGGCATCAAACAGGTGGCAGCGGGCTATGTGCTGTACGGATCCAGTACTATGCTGGCCTATACAACCGGACTGGGGGTATCGGTTTTTACCCTCGACCCCAGCATAGGAGAATTTATCCTCTCGGATGGGGATGTGCACATTCCCGATTATGGAACCATCTACAGCGTGAATGAAGGAAGCTATCATTCCTGGGACCAGGGACTCAAACAGTATGTGAAATACTGCCAGGTGGAAGACTCCCCAACCCGGCGCCCCTACAAGGCACGTTATATCGGTTCGATGGTGGCCGACGTACACCGAACGCTGGTTAAGGGGGGGATCTTCATTTATCCCAACAGCAGTCTATATCCGAGCGGCAAGCTGCGGCTGATGTATGAATGCAATCCGCTCAGCTTTCTGATTGAACAGGCGGGGGGAATGGCCATTGACGGCCGGGGGCGTATTCTCGAAATTCATCCGGAGTCTATCCACCAGAGAACGCCCATTTTTATAGGATCACGGGATAATGTGTTGAAAGTCAAAGAATTTTTGGATAAATATCCCGCTGAATCAACAAAAGTTTAAACGCAGAGTTTATGGATTACAGTCGACGAAGTTTTTTGCGAGAAATCACGACGGCCTCACTTGGTGCGGCAGGCGCTTACTGGTTGCCGACATTGGCTCCTGAAAAGACAGCCGGGAACAAGGCATTTGATGCCATCCCCCAAGAAGGGAGAGTTCTTTTTCAGGGAGACTCCATCACGGATGCCGGGCGGGATCGTGAAGCGGAGGCAGCCAATACAGGCCTTGGCAGAGGCTATGCCTTCCTGGCAGCGGCCCAGCTGAGAAAGACCCTGGCCGAGCGCAATGTCCAGTGCTTTAATCGGGGTATCAGTGGTCACAAAGTGTTTCAGCTGGCGGATCGCTGGCAGACGGATACCTATGATCTGGATCCTGATCTTCTGAGTATTCTTATTGGCGTCAATGACTTCTGGCATACCCTCAATGACTATGATGGCACGGTCGAGGTGTATGAGCGGGATTTCAGAAACCTCCTTATCCAAACCAGGGAACAGCTGCCGGACGCCCGCCTGATCATTGGAGAACCGTTCGTAATTCTTGAAGGATCTGCTGTGAGTGAGGAGGAGTGGATGCCCGACTTCAGGGAATACCAGCAGGTGGCTAAGGAGATTGCCATGGAATTTGAGGCCGGTTTCATTCCCTATCAATCCGTCTTTAATGAAGCTTCCAAGCATGTGGAGTCCACCTACTGGACGGCAGATGGGGTGCATCCCACGCTGGCGGGCTCGCAGTTAATGGCGGAAGCGTGGCTGCAGACCGCCCAGCGCCTCTAAGTTTTTGAAACATCGCTTCGGCCGAGAGGTACAGGCAAGATAGATGTTAAAGGGCAACCTTCATGCCTTCCTGGATATCGTGGGATACGCAGTAGCCGGCGTTAACCTCTATAACATACTGAGCCGGTTGGCTGGAGGTCAGGTTTTTTTCGGAAAATGGCTGGGTGCTGTGGTGGATGCGCACGATCTCTTTGTTGGCGTTGACAAAAATGATGTCGAGAGGGAGGGGCGTATTGGCCATCCAGAAACTGCGCGGCTTGTTTTCATCGAAAATGAACAGCATCCCCTTGGAGGCGGGCAGGTTTTGTACATCCATCAGTCCCTGGCTCCGTTCCTTGTCATCATCTGCGAGGGCGGCCTCGATCGTTGAAATCGTATCTCCCTGGACCGTTAAAAAAGAAACGGTCGTTACATACTCAAGCGTGCGACTCCCGCGGCTCCCATTTTCGGGCTTAGGATCGGGTTGGTCCGTAGATTGAGAACAGCTTCCGATCGTGAGAGCAAGGGATGCTGCGACAATAGCTGGTAACAAATATTTCATCAGGTATTTGATATGTATTTTTAGGTTTCTGGCCGGAAGGAATGGCGTACGGCATGATAAAAATATTTAATAACAAATGGAATCTGTTGACTTTGTCCCGCCCATGGCATTAATAATATACTAATATCCACTCATAAACCGTTATTCCTGCGTTGCCTGCAGGCGCACTGGTCTTGATCACAAAGTGCAGGGTTGTTTTTTTAGCGGATTAACGGTATCTTTGATTGCTTTAAGTGAGCGCCGAAAGGTTCTCACTTTTTTTTGTACCTGTAATCACGAAAATTGTGTCAAACAACGTAATAGATAAAATTTCTGAGCTGGCGGAGTCCGTACTCTCGACCACTGATTTTTTTCTGGTTGATGTAGAAATCAAAGGCGGGGATATCCCTGAAATATGGGTTTCGGTCGACGGTGAAGAGCGCGGCGTTAATATGGATGAATGTGCTGAAATAAGCAATGAGCTCAGCTTCCTGATGGAGGCTCATGACCTTTTTTCCGGCCGCTACCGCATCAATGTATCCTCGCCGGGGTTGGATCGTCCGTTGGTTGACCGGCGGCAGTATCCCAAGAACAGGGGGCGTCGCGCACGCGTTTCCTACAGGCAGGACGGAGAGGACCTGAAGGTGGAAGGAACCCTGCAGGATGTTTCCGACAAAGGCATCGTGGTTAAGATAAATGAACAAACGACCGTGGAGCTGCCTTTTGATGATCTGGTAGAAACAAAAATTATTCCTTCTTTTAAATAACTTTAAGCAGATAGGAGCTTACTGATGTCAAACAACGTATCGAAACAGATTATTCAATCTTTTGCCGAAATTGCAAAGGATAAAGATATTGACAAAGATTTATTGTTGTCCATACTTGAGGATGTTTTTCGGACGATGATCCGCAAAAAGTATGGTTCTGACGAGGCCTTTGAAGTTATTTTGAATGCTGACCGGGGCGAGATTCAGATCCTGCACATCCGGGAAGTGGTGCCTGCCGAGGAACTGACTGACGAAGTACAGGAGATTACCATTGAGGAAGCCCGGAAACATGATCCAGACCTGGAGCTCTACGATGAGTTTGCCCAGGAGCTTTCCATTCAGGATTTTGGCCGCCGAGCCGTTATGATGGCCCGACAGCAGCTGGCCCAGCGGATCCGTGAGATCGAAAAAGACAATATCTTTGAAGAATATTCTGACCGTGTGGGTGAGATTGTACTTGGAGACGTCTATCAGATTCGAAGCCGGGAGATGCTGGTGAACCACAATGGCGTGGAACTGGTACTGCCCAAGCAGGAACAGATTTACAAGGATCGTTACCGCAAGGGGGATACGATCCGGGCAGTTGTGAAGGAGGTTAAGCGTTACAACGGCAACCCGTCGGTTATCATATCCCGGACGTCTCCACTGTTTTTGGAGCGGTTGTTTGAAAACGAAATTCCCGAAGTTTTTGACGGTATTATTGATCTGGTGCGTATAGCCCGTGAGCCCGGCGACCGCTCCAAGGTGGCTGTGATGTCGCACGATGAGCGGGTTGATCCCGTCGGGGCCTGCGTAGGTATGAAAGGGATCCGTATCCATGCCATTGTGCGTGAGCTTCAGAACGAGAATATTGATGTCATCAATTACACCGATGACAAGTACGAATTTATCAAGCGGGCCCTGCAGCCCGCCAAGGTATTGAGCGTGGATCTCAGTGAAGATGGCAAACTGGCCAAGGTGCTGGTGCCGGCTGATGAGGTATCCAAGGCGATCGGCAAGGGCGGCGTGAACATTCGTCTGGCATCAAAGCTCACAGATTGCGAAATTGATGTCTACCGTGAGGTGGAGGAAGAAGACGATATTGACCTGCAGGAATTTGAAATCGATTTCGGACCCGAGGTCATACAGCTTCTTCACGACATTGGTTGTGATACGGCCCGACAGGTTCTGGAGCTCGATGAGGAAGAAATAGTCCGCCGAACGGAAGGGAAGATCACTGATGACCAGGCGGAGCGCATCATCGATATTATTGCATATGAATTTGAAGATGAGGAGTAAGAAGGAAGGGAACTAAGATTTCTCTTCAGCGAGTTTTACCTTATACTTACAGGGGAAGGCTTCAAGACTCCCATCGCAGTTAACATACGAAATATACTTTACAGAAATACATTTATATGTCGCCAAACGATAAACCCAAACGGTTATTTAAAGTTGCATCCGAATTCAACGTATCTACCTCTTCGATTGTAGGTTCGCTATCGGATCAAGGCTTTGAAGTGGCCAATAAGCCGAATACCAAGATCACACCTGAAATGTATGAGGTGCTGGAAGAGGTATACGGCGTAGACAAAGCCAATAGCCAGCAGCATGAAAAAGCCAGGGAGGAATATGCCAGTCGACGTGACCAGATTCGGGCCAGCCGAAATGAAAGTGTTTCAATAGAAGATACGCTTGAGCCGTTGGAAGAAGAGCTTCCGCTGGAACCGGAGGATGAGGAGCCGGAAGAGATCGCCGGACTTACACCCCTCGACGAGTCTGAGGAAGAAGCGGAAGGGCAGCCGGAATTGGAGCCCGAAGAGCCGGAAACAGTTGAAGCCGAAGAAAAACCGGAACCTGTCGAAGAAAAGTCCAGGGAAGAAACGACGGCTGAAGAGGAATCTGTGGAAGAACCCGCAGTGGAAGCCGGGGAAGAAGAAGTTCCTGATGAAGCCGAAGAGGAAACCGAAGTTGCAGCGGAAACCGGGGAGGAACCGGAAGATGAGATCGAAGAGGACGAGGAGTTCGAGGAAGATGAAGAAGCGTACGAAGATGAGGAAGCCTACGAGGATGAAGACGAAGAGGAGGACGAAGAGTTCGATGAAGACGAAGAAGAGTACGAAGAGGAGGACGAAGAGTTCGAGGAAGATGAGGAAGATGAGGAAGATGAGGAAGATGAGGATGAAGAAACGAAGGAAGAGGGCGTAATCCGTGGACGCGCAGGACGCTTGAAGGGCACCAAGGTTGTAGGAAAAGTCAAGATTGATGAGAGCAAGCCCAAACGCCGTAAGAAAAGGAAGCGCAAGAAAGATCGCCGTGAGGATGATTCTGACAAGGGGAAAAAGAAATCCAAAAAGAAGAGTAAGAAGAAAAAGTCTCGCCGCCGCAGCAAGCGTGTTGACGAGGAGGATGTAGAACAGAAAATGAAAGAGACACTGCGAAAAATGCAGTCGTCTGAAACGGTTGGAAGCCGTCGTCAGAAACGCCGTCGCCAGCGTAAGGAAGAACGCGAAGAGGAAGAGCAGCTGCAGGCGGAAATGGAAGAGCTGGAAGAAAGTATCCTGGAAGTGGCCGAGTTCATTACGGTAAGTGATTTGGCCGAGCTGATGGGTGTGAAAGCGAATGAGGTGATTACAACCTGCATGAACCTGGGTATGATGGTTTCCATCAACCAGCGTCTGGATGCCAGCACCATTGAACTGGTGACCGAAGAATTTGGCTACGAAGTGGAGTTTGTCGATGCGGATGAAGCAATTGAGGAGATACAGCTGGAGGAGGATAGTCCGGAAGATCTGGAACCGCGGGCGCCCATCATTACTGTCATGGGGCACGTTGATCACGGAAAAACATCATTGCTGGATTACATTCGTAAATCACAGGTTGCCGAGGGCGAAGCCGGCGGGATTACCCAGCACGTTGGTGCATACGAAGTGCAGACGGATGACGGAAGACCGATAACTTTCCTGGATACCCCGGGACACGAGGCATTTACGGCCATGCGATCGCGTGGGGCCCAGGCAACCGATATTGTTATTTTGGTGGTGGCCGCGGACGATGCGGTCATGCCGCAGACGATCGAGGCTATCAACCACGCCAAGGCCGGAGGGGTTCCCATCATCGTTGCTATCAACAAGATGGATAAGCCGGGAGCAAATCCGGACAAGATCAAGCAACAGCTGGCCGAATACGATGTTATTGTGGAGGAATACGGAGGGAAAAACCAGGCCGCCGAAGTTTCCGCAAAGACCGGTGAGGGAATTCCTGAACTGTTGGAGAAAGTCCTGATTGAAGCCGAACTGATGGAGTTGAAGGCTAATCCAAATCGTACGGCCAACGGGGTGGTACTGGAAGCCCGTGTAGACAAAGGAAAGGGTATCGTTGCTAATGTGCTGGTACAGAATGGAACGCTGGAGGTAGGCGATGCTTACGTGGCAGGTCCCTGTTTCGGTCGTGTTCGCGCCATGGAGAACGAGCTTGGAAACCGGGTTGAAAATGCCGGACCTTCAGTGCCGGTACAGTTGACTGGTTTCGATGATATCCCGCAGGCCGGCGACAAGCTGGTTGTGCTGGAGGATGAAAAGAAAGCCAAGGAAATTGCAAACCAGCGCCAGCAGATCCGCCGCGAGCAGGAGCTGCGCAAATCCAAGCACTTGACCCTCGACGACCTGTCGCGACGACTGGCTCTCGGTGAGGTTTCTGATCTGAATATTATTATCAAGGCCGATGTTGACGGCTCCATTGAAGCACTTTCGGGCGCACTCCAGAAACTCAGTAATGACGAGGTTTCTGTAAATATTATCCACACGGGTGCCGGCGCCATTACCGAGTCGGACGTATTGCTGGCCTCAGCTTCCGATGCTATTATCATCGGATTCCAGGTACGTCCTACCGCCAACGCGCGGGCCGTGGCCGATAATGAAGAGATTGATATTCGACTCTTCAGCGTGATCTATGATGCCGTTGACGAAGTCAAGGATGCCATGGAAGGCATGCTTTCACCGGAAATCAGTGAAAAACTGAGTGGAAATGCTGAAGTCCGTGAAATCTTCAAGGTTTCCAAGGTGGGAACCATCGCCGGATGTTACGTCACCGATGGCAAGATCAATCGGAATAACCCGGTGCGTGTGGTGCGTGATGGGGTTGTTATCTATGATGGCGAAATAGATGCGCTCAAGCGCTTTAAAGACGATGTCAAGGAAGTGCAAACAGGCTATGAATGCGGCATAAGCATTGTGAATTACAACGATATCAAAGTGGGGGATGTCATTGAGAACTACGAAATCGTCGAAGAGCGTCGTAGCCTCGAGGATGTAAGGGATAACGATTAATCTATCCATCTAACGCATAAGAATCTGGTATTGTCATGAGCATTCGCACCGAACGACTGGGGGCTGTGATTCAGGAAGACCTCGGTAAAATCATCCAGAAAAGCTATCAGTCAAGCGGTTCTTTCATAACGGTTACCAAGGTAGAGGTGACTCCTGACCTGCTGATTGCAAAGGTCCATCTCAGCGTCTATGCACCGGGCAAGGACGAGGATGCTATTTTTGATCACCTGCAGGAAAAAAAAGCAAGTATCCGCAAGGACCTTGCGCAGAAAATCCGGCACCAGGTACGCCGCATTCCTGAGCTTCTGTTCATTAATGACCAGACGGCCGAGTATGTAGAGAAAATGGAAAATCTGTTCCAGGAAATCCGCCGGGAACGAGAAGAGCGCCATGGTGATGAGGAACAGTAGTGAAAGCCATGGCCGGCGCAAGCATGTGATCCCCGATCTAAACAGCTAACAGATGTATTGATGCGATGGCTGAGCTCATTTTGCTGAAGAATGTGAAACGAAACTCCAACACCGTTCTGACGGTTGGCACCTTTGACGGAGTGCATGCCGGACATCGTGCCATTCTGGACACGGTTGTTGAAAAAGCGAAGGAACGCGGGGCACGAAGCGTATTGGTCACTTTTGATCCCCATCCCAGGGACATTATAAACCCCGGTGATGCAGGTATCAAACTGTTGACAACTATCCAGGAGCGCTCAGAGATTCTGAATGAACTGGGCATCGACGAGATGGTGGTCATTCCCTTCGATCGAGATTTTTCTTTGCTCAGCTCCGAGGAATTCGTCCGCAATGTCATTTTTGAAAAGATTGGCGTAAGCGAATTTGTCATTGGTTATGACCACCAGTTCGGTCGGAACAGGGAGGGAACTATTGAAACAATAGAAAAGCTGGGAAAAGAGCTGGGCTTCGATTCCTATGTGGTTTCCCGGCGGGAGATCGGGGAGCAGACCGTAAGCAGTACGGCCATCCGCAAAGCTATTGCCGAAGAGGGCAATGTGGAACAGGCTTCCGATTTTTTACAGCGGCCATACCGGCTCAATGGGACGGTCGTACACGGGGACAAGCGGGGGAAGGAGATTGGATATCCCACCGCCAACATCAAGCCGGAACATCCAAAGAAAGTCATTCCCAGGGATGGAGTCTATGCCGTGCGAATGCGGGTCATGGGCAATTGGTTCAAGGGGATGATGAATATTGGCACCCGGCCTACCTTCGAAGGCAAGGTACGCACACTTGAAGTCAACCTCTTTGACTTTGACGAGAATATCTACGGAAAGGAGGTGCAAGTGCGCTTTTTTTACCGGATCAGGGATGAGCTCAAGTTTGATGGGGTCAATGAACTTTTACAGCAGCTTCAAAACGATGAACAGCAGGCTAAGGAATTACTTGCAGGGCATTAAATATTGCAAAGGATTTGTTAATAACTTATCTTTGACTGCTATTTAGTTTAGAAAAACAGGCAGTTTGAAGTAAAGCAAATTAGAACATAATTATCACATGGCGATAACAAAAGAACGCAAAGAAGAAATTATCGAAAAATTTGGCGGAACCAGCGACAATACCGGATCCTCCGAAGCTCAGATTGCAATTTTTACTGAGCGCATCAACGACTTGACAGAGCATCTAAAAGATCACAAGCAGGACCATGCGTCCCGACGTGGTTTGTTAAAACTGGTAGGGAAAAGAAGAAAGCTACTCAATTATCTCAAGAAGAAAGATATTGAGAAATATCGGGAGCTCATCAGTGAGCTGGGAATTCGCAAGTAAGCAGACGTAGGGAGGCACGCTCAAAACGTGCCTCTTTGTTATATAATTTAGTTAGCATTTCGTGTGGTAAATCCTTCATCTACCTTTTTGTTGGTATTGGAAATATAGCCATTCCACACATGTTGAAGAGATGACAGCATTTATCAAATTTAAATTGAACAGATATTAATATGAAAGAAGATTTTAGAAGTGTAGAATTTGCACCCGGGAAATCACTATCCATCGAAACCGGCCGTATCGCCAAACAAGCAGACGGGGCAGTGGTTGTTCGTATGGGGGATACCATGGTATTGTGTACCGCCGTCAGTGCCAAAGAACCTAACCCGGGACAGAGTTTTTTCCCGCTTACAGTCGATTTGCGTGAGAGTTTCTCAGCGGGGGGTAAGTTTCCCGGCGGATTTATCAAACGGGAAGGACGCCCCAACGATAAAGAAATTATATCCAGCCGGTTAATTGACCGCAGCCTTCGGCCCCTCTTTCCGGATGGCTACCGCTGCGATACTCAGATTATCTGCTCAGTCCTTTCCTCCGATGGAGAGCACAACGGCGATGTTCTGGGTGGTGTAGGAGCTTCGGCAGCACTCCATATTTCGGATGTGCCATTTGCCGGACCGATTGCCGAGGTCAGAGTAGGTCGGATTGATGGTGAGTTTGTTATTAATCCCACCATCAGTGAAATGGAGAACAGTGACATTGATATGGTCATTGGTGGTACGGCCGAAAGCGTTCTGATGATGGAAGGGGAAATGGAAGAGATCTCAGAGAAGGAGATGCTTGATGCCATCAAAGAAGCACACAAAGCCATTAAGAAACTCTGTGCATTTCAGGAAGAGCTGCGGGAGGAATTTGGCAAACCCAAACGGGAATTTGTTCCCGATCCCGTCGACGAAGACCTTGAAACCAGGGTACATGAACTGGCGGATGAAAAAATTCGAGAGGTTGTAAGTACCGGGCTGGGCAAAGAGGACTACGGCGACAAGCTGGATGAAGTCAAAGAAGCCGTGGTTAATGAGCTTACGGAACAGGAAGAATATGCCGAGGAAGGCGGAACGATTAAAGAGATTCTCAGCAAAATTGAGAAAGAGGAGCTTCGCAAGCTTATCCTCGAAAAAAATCGCCGTATTGACGGGCGATCCCCGGAAGATATTCGCGATATCTGGACACAGGTTGGCTACTTGGCCCGAACCCATGGTTCAGCAATCTTTACCCGTGGAGAGACCCAGGCGCTGGTTTCGGTAACACTGGGAACCAAACAGGATGCCCAGGCTATCGATACCCTGCTGACCGAGGAGGACAAGACGTTTTTCCTTCACTATAATTTCCCCAACTACAGTGTCGGTGAAGCAGGATTTATGAGAGGGCCGGGCCGACGTGAAATTGGTCATGGACACCTGGCGGAACGATCCATCAGTAAGCTGATGCCTTCTTTTGATGAGTTTGGATATGTGATACGGGTGATCTCGGATATCACAGAATCCAATGGTTCTTCCTCAATGGCTTCGGTCTGTGGAGGATCAATGGCTCTTATGGATGCGGGCGTGCCGCTTAAGAAGCCGGTAGCCGGCATTGCAATGGGAATGATTGTCGGAGATGACAAATCTGTTGTACTCTCCGATATCCGCGGTGAAGAGGATTTCATGGGCGACATGGACTTCAAGACTGCCGGAAGCCGCGATGGCATCACTGCTTGCCAGATGGATATGAAGGTCAGCGGTATCTCCTATGAGAAACTGGAGGAAGCTCTGGAACAGGCCCGCGAGGGACGCATGCACATCCTGGGTAAAATGGAAGAATCCATCTCTGAACCGAGTGAGCATATTTCTGAATTTGCTCCGCAGTTCATTAACATGGAGATTGATGCCGATGAAATCGGTTCCGTTATTGGACCGGGTGGAAAAGTGATTCAGACCCTGCAGAAGGAGACAGATACCGAGATTTGGGTAGAAGAGGATGAGGAGCGCAATAAAGGTAAGATTACGATTACCGCGGACGCCCTGTCCAAGGCCGAGGAAGCGAAGAAGCGTATTGAAGGCATTGTCGGACACCTCGAAGAGGGAGCGACCTATCACGGAACGGTGAAGGCCATTAAAGACTATGGTGCTTTTGTTGAAATTGTACCTGGAAAGGACGGCCTTTTGCATGTTTCTGAAATAAATCACAGCCACGTTAAAAATGTGAGTGATGTACTGTCGGTAGGCGATGAGATAGACGTTAAACTGCTCAAGATTGAGCACGGCAACAAGCTGCGTTTATCCCGTAAAGCACTGCTTTCCAAAGAGGACGAAGAGTAACTTTATAGCTTCTCTTTCCAAGACATCCAGTATAATAAAGCGCCATCTCGTGTTGCGGGATGGCGCTTTTTTTAACCCTATATTATGAAATATGAGTCAACAAGATCAACAGCAGGACCTGGTTAACAAGACGGAACTCGATAATGGCCTGACCATTGTAACGGAACATTTTGAAAGTGTGAAAAGTGTGTCTGTGGGTATCTGGGCAAAAACCGGGAGCCGCAACGAAACACCCCGGCAGTCGGGAGTCACCCATTTCCTGGAGCATATGCTTTTTAAGGGTACAGAAACACGCTCCTCCTACGATATTGCCATGAGCATGGAGTCGGTGGGGGGCTATCTGAATGCTTTTACCTCATCCGAGTATACCTGCTATTATTCACGCTGCCTCAATACTCAGCTTGACCGCGCCCTGGATGTCCTTTCTGATATGGTCCTCCATCCTTCATTTCCGGAGGAGGAGATCCGGAAAGAGAAGAAGGTTGTCATTGAAGAGATGAAGATGTACCGTGACAGCCCGAATGATTTTCTTTTTGAACAATTCGTGAGTCATGCCTTCCAGGGCCATCCTCTCGGCCAACCTACGCTTGGTTTTGAAGACACAGTGTCTGCTTTCAGCCGTCAGGACCTGTACGACTATATGGAGGGGCGCTATCAGCCTTCCAACCTGCTGCTGGCGGTAGCAGGTAATGTAGAGCATGACCGGGTGGTAAGACTGGTGTCGGGGGTCTTTGAAGACATCCCTTCTGAGGGTTTGAAAGAGCTGGACCAGACGCTGCCAGACTATGAGATTGATCAGCTTGAATTGACAAAACCTATAGAGCAAACGCACCTGATCACGGGTCGCCGGGGCCTTGACTACAACCATGATGACCGGTATCGGCTGTTGCTGGCGAATACCGTGCTGGGCGGTGGAATGAGTTCAAGATTGCATCAAAATGTACGGGAGAAATATGGCTATTGCTATACTATTACCTCCTTCAATCAATCATACAGGGATACCGGTTTATACGGTATCTATGTGGGGACAGACGAAGACTATGTAGACCATGTACGTGAGCTTATCCAGGATGAGTTGGATAAACTGAAACAGGATCCAATCCCGGAGCAGGAGCTTGCAGAAGCAAAATCCCAGCTGAAAGGGAAACTGCTGCTTTCGCTGGAGAGCATGAGCAACCGCATGTCGCGGCTTGCCAAGAGTGAAATCTACTATAACCGTTTTGTCACTATGGATGAATTAATCCAGAAGATTGACGAAGTGCAGGCTGATGAAATTCAATATTTTGCGCAGGACTTTTTTGCCGGGGAAATGTTTTCTGAAGCTATCCTGTCTCCTGAGCACCAGAACTAATACCTTTTGCTTCATTATATAAAAGGATCCATCCCGGGATGCCAAAGCCAACGTATTGGAACTGGAATGGATCACTTTTATGGCTGGCTACAGCCGCTACAAGCTCAGGCCAACGACAATATAAAATTGTTCGGTATACGGATTCAGTATGGCTGCACCGCTGAGGGGCAGGCTGAAGCGTTCGGTAACGACTATCTCTTTGGCTGCCCCGATGCCGATATTTACAATTTTAAAATCTCCGTCTGACGTATGCCAGCCGTCTCCACCGCCTATGAAGAGCTCAGCGGAACCGGGAGCGTAGCCGATTTGGTAGTACATATCGCCGCCGGCCGATCCTGCTCCACCGGGCGATTCATTGACGATATAATTTGCGGAAAGGGAAAAATCGTCGATCACATAGCCTCCGTTGAGCTCAACGGCATGGCTGGAGATATCACCATTATCAGGGGCGCTAGTATACGAGAAGAAGGGTGTGCCCGGATAGTAATAATCGGTGATACCCAGGCTCAGCCCGAAGTCAAAACGATAACTTGTATACAGGTCCATCTCCTGGAAGCCGGTACTGGCTTCATTCGAACTTGTAATGCCATCAATAGCCTGTGATCCCCAGGCTCCTATAGCAAAACCGTTGGTACTGAATTCGATGTAAGGTTGAATGGAGGGGCCGGAATAGGCTACGCCGCGCCATACATAGGTGCTGTATAAATCCACCCCCGGATTTATGTTCTGGGCATTTGCAGGCTGAATAAGAGCTCCGAAGAGAAGCATAAGTGATGCGAAGAAAAAACAGGTAATCGTTTCTGTATTTGTAGGAATGGTCATGATATAAAATTTAAATATTGTGAAAATGGGAACATCTTTTGAAGACCGGCGGGAAATATACCCTGCCTGGTATACTCCCGTCAGTCGGTCGATGTAATTGGGTATTGTGATTTGCGATATAGAAGGTCAACCGCGATCGGTTTGCTAATTCTTAATTTAAACCTCGCCCGGGATGAATTCGTCGGTCCCTACAAACTCGGGGTAGGCACGGTTGTCGTGCTCATGCAGGTCAAGGCCTTTGGCTTCAAGCTGGCCGTTTACGCGAAGCCCTACCGTGTTGCTGATAATACTGAAGAGCACATAACTGACGCCAAATGTCCAGACGAAAGCTGCGGCTATACCGATTAGCTGCACACCCAGAACGGATGGATCAAAGCCCCCGGTGCCAAAGATGCCGCTGGTAGTGTCAAAGAGTCCGGCTGCAAATGTGCCCCATGCTCCGCAGACGCCGTGTACGGCAATGGCCCCTACCGGATCATCCACATATTTGTCGAGAAATTCTGTTGCATAGACCACCACAACACCTGCAATAGCCCCGGTAATAATGGCAGACCCCGGACTAAGAGTTGCACAACCCGCAGTAATGGCTACCAGGCCACCCAGCACGCCGTTTAGAGTCATGGGCGCATCAGGTTTGCCAAATTGCACCCATGTAACAAACATAGCCAGGGTCGCACCTGCACCGGCGGCAAGAAAGGTATTCATGGCGATTAATGCGATATCCGTATTCCCCGTTGTCGTGGAACCGGCATTGAACCCAAACCATCCGAACCAGAGAATAAAAACGCCCAGGGCTGCCAGAGGCAGGCTGTGACCGGGAATGTGGTTTGGTTTGCCCTGATCGTCGTACTTACCGACCCGGGGACCAACGACAAGGGCTCCGGCTAACGCCGCCCATCCGCCGACAGAGTGTACCACCGTTGAGCCAGCGAAGTCTATGAATCCAAGGTTCTCCAACCATCCGCTTCCATTGAACAGGCTTCCCCAAGCCCAGGAGCCGAAGATGGGGTAGATGACAGCGGTGATGATAATCGAAAAGATCAGGTAACCTGTGAATTTAGTTCGTTCTGCAACGGCTCCCGATACGATGGTTGCCGCGGTGGCGGCAAAAACAGCCTGGAACAGAAAGAACGCCCAGGTCCAGGTGGTATCCTGGCCTTCGATTCCGCTCAGAAAAAATCCGTCGGTTCCAATCCACCCGCCAGCGCTGGTTCCAAACATCAGGCCAAAGCCTACAGCAAAAAAAACGAGTCCGCCCGCCCCAACATCCATGAAATTCTTCATGATGATATTGACAGCATTTTTGGATCGTGTAAACCCGGTTTCAAGTAGTGAGAAACCGGCTTGCATGAAGAAGACCAGAATTGCGGCGATAATGGTCCATACATAATTGAGATTGGTTTGGGTTGCAGCCTCCGCAGCAGCTGCTGAATCAATTGCGAAAGCACTTGTTGCTCCTGCAAAGAGAAAAGCTAAAGTGATAGTGCAATATTTAGTCATTTGGATATGCCTGTATTTTTAATTTAGGTTAATGATATAAAAGAGTTAATAAATGTTACTCTTTATCGAACAGGCACAAAGTATTTTACGATAATATAATAATCAACTTAAATAATTAATTTTATAAACTAAATAAATTAAAAAAATAAAGTAAATTTAATTAAATATTAAATAATAAAGGTTTATAAAATTATATAACTAATTTATGTATTTATTGTATGTTGATCAGGTCTGCTTGTTCAATCACACGGTTGAAAAGGTGGCGGGCCGTCAAGATCGATTTTCATCGGCATTTTCCGGTGGGGGCAATCGGTTTAGGTTATTGATGAACCAGGGATATATACCGGGGTCGGGGGGGAGAGGGGGCTCCGCAATGCTTAGCTGGACAGGTAGGCACCTATGCTCTCAGCAATAGTGTGCAGCGTCCGTCGCCTTTTGTCATCGTCGGTTTCAAGCAGTGTCAGGCGAAATCCATTCTTATCACTGGCAAATCCGGTAAGGGGGACGACGCAAATGCCGGTAGAGGCCAGCAGGTAGTATACAAATCGTTTGTCCAGGGATATTTCCTCCAGATTGTCGTTCAGCAGGTCACGGATCCCATCATCCCCAATCGTCAGCTGCTGGTGATCTTCCAGAACGTTTTCTTCAAAAAGAACCGTCATGTAGAATGCTCCCTGTGGTTTTATGACCCGGATGCCTTCTACTTCGGATAAAATACGATAGGCCTCTTCGGCACGATTGGCGTATAGGTTCCGCCGTGCGGTCAGGTGCTTGGGATAGCGGGGATCGCCCATTACAAGGGGAATGGAAAGCTGGGGAAGGTTCGTGGAACTGACTTCCAGCATCTTGGCATTGATGAGCGTGTCGATATAGGTTTTAAATGCAGGGTACTTATCCTGATTGTATACTTCCATCCATCCACACCGCGCTCCGGGCCAGGGGTACTCTTTGGAGATGCCCCGCAAAGCGATGCCGGGGACGTCACCGATAACCTGGCTGAGGGCAGCGGTATCCGAGCCGTTATAGATGATGTTGGCATAGATTTCATCACAAATCATGAACAGCCGGTGCTCGCGGGCAATATCCACCATCTCTTTGAGAATCTTCCGCGGGTAGACAGCTCCCGTTGGGTTATCAGGATTGATCAGCAGCAGACCGGCGATGGAGTCGTTGTATTTGACCTTTTTGCGCAGGTCTTCGATATCCGGCATCCAGTTGTTATCCGGATCAAGTTTGTAGGTCAGGTGCTTGTAGCCGGAGTGGGCTGCCTCGGCCGAAGAGTGGGTAGAGTAGGCCGGCGAAGGACCAATTACACGTGCTTCCTTCTTCAGGTAGCCAAACACTTTTCCAACGGCATCCCCCAGCCCGTTGAAGAAGGTGATGTCATCGGCAGAAATTTCACAGCCACCACGCTGGTTTGCCAGATCTGCCAGAAATTCGCGGGCCTGGGGGTTTCCCTGCGTACTGCTGTAACCATAGCTGTAATCCTCTTCCACCAATTTGATGATGATTTCCTTGATCCAGCCGGCAATTTTTTCACCCTTTTCTATGGGGTCGCCGATATTTTCCCATGTAATCGGCAGCCCCAGGTCCTGGAACTGGTGGGCTAAGCGAACGATCTCGCGTATCTCGTAGGTAAGCTGGCCTGAGCCGTCATGTAAGAATTTGCGACGTAATTTTCCGTCTTGCATGGTATAACTGGTGGAGCTGATGCTGAATTTATAAACAAGTTGCAAGGTTAATAAGTATGATGCGCAAATGAAAGTTTAATTCACCTTTTGTTGCAAATAATCACAGGCTTCTGCTGCCGCTTATTTACGGGTCCCAGGCGTGGTTTGAATGGAATCTGGTACCGGTGAAGAGCATCGAAGATCTACCCCGATTCTTTTGATTGTAGTTGTTATAACTGCTATCCTTGGGTACACTTTTTTATTAGTCGCTGACCGAAGGTTATAATCACGTCAAAGAGGTTTAAAACAGGTTAAACAATTAAATATGCAGTTCTGATGGTTTATATATCTAATCTTTCCGATCATGAAGACCAAAAAGTAACGCTCAAAGGATGGATTTATAATTCCCGCAGCAGCAAGAATCTTTTTTTCCTGGAGGTCCGTGATGGATCAGGCATCTGCCAGTGCGTGGTAGCCAAAGACAGTGTTTCTGAAGAGGCCTGGGAGGCTGCGGATTCGCTGCGTCAGGAAAGCTCCCTGGAGATTACCGGAATTGTGGTTGAGGATGAGCGCAGCATTGGCGGGTATGAATTGCAGGTTACCAATTTGGAGGTAATTCAGATTGCCGAAGATTATCCCATCACCCCCAAGGAGCACGGCGTCGATTTTCTGATGGAGAACCGGCATCTCTGGCTGCGAAGCCAACGGCAGTGGGCGGCGATGCGCGTACGCAACGAAATTATCTATGCTATACATATGTTCTTCCAGGAGCGGGGGTTTGTGCAGATGGATGCCCCCATTTTTACAGGAAATGCGGCCGAGGGTACGACCAACCTTTTTGAGACGGCCTACTTTGATGAGGAGGCCTACCTTACCCAGTCGGGACAGCTCTATGGGGAGGCCATGGCGATGGCCCACGGCCTGATTTACACTTTTGGACCAACCTTCAGGGCCGAAAAGAGCAAGACCCGCCGCCACTTAACGGAGTTCTGGATGATCGAGCCGGAAATGGCGTTTTATGACCTCAATATGAATATGGAACTGGCGGAGGATTTTATAAAATTTGTCGTTAATCGGGTGTTGGAGCGGCGTCACAGCGAGCTTGAGATTCTGGAACGCGATACTGAGAAGCTGAAGAAAACAGTTGCTGACGACTTTCCGCGCATTTCCTATACTGAAGCGGTGGAGACACTCAGAAGCGATAAGATGGCAAAGATGCTTGATCAGATGGTCGAAGATCGAGAGCAGAAGCGGGAGGAACTTAAGCAAGAGCGTGAAGAGCTTAAGAAAGAGCATGGGCAGGCCAAAAAATGGCGCAAGGCCCAGATCGACCAGCGTGTCAAAGATATTGGTGGCCGTCTGGACCAGATTGAAGAGGATCTGCGCAATATTCCGGACTGGCGTGATTCAGCTCTGAATTTTGAGTGGGGCGAAGATTTTGGAGGCAGTGACGAAACGCTGCTGACCATGCAGTACGATACGCCGGTCCTGGTGCACCGGTATCCTGCAGAGATAAAAGCTTTTTACATGAAGCGTGACCCGGAAGATGAGAAGCTGGCCCTGGCTGTCGACATGCTGGCTCCGGAGGGATACGGCGAGATTATAGGAGGCAGTGAACGCGAGGCAGACCTGGAAACACTGAGAAAGCGACTGACCGAGCACGGTCTTTCCGAAGAGGTCTTTGGATGGTACCTTGACCTCAGGAAATACGGGAGTGTACCGCATTCGGGCTTCGGTCTCGGACTGGAGCGAACGGTGGCCTGGCTCTGCGGGCTGGACCATGTGCGCGAGACAATCCCCTTTCCTCGCATGATGGGACGACTGACCCCCTGATTCCTAATCCATAACCGATAAACGAGCACTTGGCCAAGAAGACCAGTATAGAGCGGTATTCGGAGCTCCTGAAAGAATTAAAGTCAGGAGATCGGAAAGCTGTATATTTTTTCTTCGGTGAGGAGGAGTTCTTCCTGGACAAACTACAGGAAACGGTCGAAGGACTGGTGCCCGAGGATCAAAAGGACTTTAATTTTGATCTGCTCTATGGGCGGGATATAACAGTGGAAAAGCTCCTGTCCATAATCCGCAGCTATCCCATGATGGCGGAACAGCGGGTTGTAATTCTACGGGACTTCCACCAGCTGAGCAGCTACACCCCGGGTCAGGATAGCACTTACGAGGGCAGTGTGAACGATTTGATTCCGTATTTGCAGCAGCCCAACCCAAGTACGCTTTTCGTATGCATCGATCCCAAAAAGCCCGCTGGGAACACAAAGATTGGAAAAGCACTTAAAAAGAGTAAAGATACTGGTGTTCATGAATTTAAAGAGGTGCCCGATTACCGGTTGCCGGACTGGATTATCAGCTGGGCCCGGAGTGAGCATTCCAAAAAGATAGAGCCACCGGCGGCCCAGATGCTGGCGCAATATGTGGGCAACAGTTTGCAGTTACTGTCCACTGAAATAGATAAGGTGTGCACTTTTGTGGACACTTCCGATACGGTAAAAGAAAGCCATATAAAAAAAATAATCGGTCTTTATCGCGAATATTCGGTGTTTGAGCTCAAAGACGCCATGATTTCGCGGAATCTGGACAAGTCCCTGTTTATTGCGGAACAGATGTTGCAACACTCTAAGACGAACACGGGAGAAATTATTCGTTCCGTGGGGTTCTTTTATAATCTGTTTTCAAATATCTGGCAGATTCAGCGTCTGTCCGCACAGGGTAATAGCAAAAAACAAGTTCAAGACACGCTGGGTATCAGCAGCAGCTGGTACTTTAACAAGCTGTGGAAAGACGCTTCAGCCTTCAGGCTGTCGGAAATGCCACGAATATTTGAAGCACTGTTGGATGCCGACCGAGCAGCAAAAGGCTTTTCAACAATGGACCCCGCCACGATCCTTCTCCTGATGATAAAACGGATCATCGACTGATACCTCTGACGGTCGTCGATGAAAACTAAAATTGTCATTTGGAAAAAACTTAGGGTCAAACTATGGAAGCGATATCCAGAGCTAAACTGCAACAGCTTTCTGATGAAGATTTAATGGAGCATTTTCAATCTGGCTATGAGGAAGCATTTAATCTGTTAGTTGAAAGATATCAGGATCGATTACATAATTTTCTGTACCGCTATACACACAATCACCAGGACTGCGAGGATTTGGTGCAGGAAACCTTCTTCCGGGTTTTTCGAAGCCGACATTCCTACGAGCGCATCGCTAAGTTTTCTACCTGGATGTATACCATCGCGATAAACCTGGCGAAAAGTCTGTATAAGAAGAAAAAAAGAATGACAACGGTGACCATTCACAAGGATCCTGACGACTCGGAGGATCGCCCCATGAAACTCGAAGATGACCGTATCTTGCCTGACGACTCGCTGCACGAAAAGATGTGTATGGATGAGCTCGAGAAGGCCCTGATGGAACTGAGCGAAGACTTCCGTGAGGTCGTGGTGCTGCGTGATATTCAGCAGCTGTCGTATGAGGAAATTGCTGATATTGCGGACCTTCCCATGGGAACGGTAAAGTCACGTATCAACCGCGGACGAGCTCACCTGCAGGAACTCCTGGAAAATCACGTTTATCCGGGAACAATTTCTGCGTAGATCCGGTATGAGGGTAATAGATGAACTTGTTAAACATTTATTACCCTCTTTCTTATGGATCTCACTGAATTTGACCGTGATGAAATACTCACAAATTTTCTTACGGATTACATAGATGGAACGCTGGGCCGCGCGGAGCGTAGATCGTTTGAGGAGTACCTGGCGAACAACGTGAAAGAACGTAAGTTTGTACGTAAAGCCATCGAAGGCAAGAAAGCGTTGTCACAACTGGCAGAAGGCATGAAGTCTGCCGCAGGTAATACCAGTCTTTCCTCGCTCACAGCTACCGATGAGCACTAAAGATCTTTTCGAGTTCCCGGTTCAGATTTTCAAGCTGGATGGGAGTGGGGTCAAATGATTTCCCGGTAAGCTTGCCAAAAAGTTCGGCATACCGCTCAAAGACTTTTTTCCGCAATGTATCCGGCAGGTCGGGAAGCGTCTGTCCCTCTTTTCCCTGGAAATGGTGATCCATCAGCCATTCTCTGAGAAATTCCTTGGATAACTGTTTCTGGGGTTTCCCCTCTTTCAGGCGCTGTTCGTATTCATCCGCGTAGAAGTAGCGTGATGAATCAGCGGTGTGTACTTCATCTATAAGCGTGAGTTCACCATTATAGAGCCCAAACTCATATTTGGTATCCACCAGGATCAGTCCCTGTTCGCGGGCTATCTGCTGACCTCGTTCAAAGATCTGGAAGGCCCTGGTTCTGATTTCTTCCCAGAGGTCGGGAGCCACAATTTCGCGTTCCAGGATCTCCTGTTCGGAAATATCCTCGTCATGTCCCTCCTCTGCCTTGGTGGCTGGTGTCAGGATCGGTTCTTCAAATCGTTGGTTCTCGACCATCCCTTCGGGCAGGTCCACCCCGCAGAGTACCCGTTTGCCGGATTGGTAGACCCGGGCAGCATGGCCGGTGAGGCAGGCCCGGATTACAACTTCAATAGGTATGGGGGTGCATTTTTTGGCAATGGTCACATTGGGGTGGGGCACATCAATAATATGCGTGGAAACAAGATCGTCCACCTTGCCGAAGGAAAAGGCTGCCAGCTTATTGAGAATTTGTCCCTTATAGGGAATGGCTTGTTTCATGATATGGTCGAAGGCAGAAATGCGATCGGAAGCCACGATTCCCAGCTTATCCTCCCCGAGGGCATAGACGTCGCGGACCTTGCCACGATAAGGGGGCGCTCCCCCCGGCACGTCAGTTTGGATTATGCAATTGTCGAGCACTTCGCTTGTTATGGGAGAATTATCCACGGTAGAAATATTGGTTTAAATATTAACAGGCTGGAAAATCGAAAAAAGTTGATAAGAATTGAAATATATCTTGGATTTCTTCTCTATAGACAAATGTTAAGATTTAAAATCATAAAGGAACTATTCCCATCATTTTTTACATTGAATATGAGTAACTATTGAATGTAATATCATTTCGATGAATGATTTTCTGCGCATACCCTATACGCTGATCCGGCCGCTTTACCGGCGTACCTCCTTCCATCGGTCGGTGATTGACGAGGTCGGTGACGAGCGCCTGCAGCAAGCTTATGCCCGCTGCCGGCAGATCACGCGCAAACATGCCAAGACATTCTATATGGCTACGCGGTTTCTGCCAAACCACAAACAGCGCGGGATATTTGCTATCTACAGTCTCTGCCGATATGTCGATGATCTGGTGGATGAAGCGGAAGATCTGGTGGAAAATCATCAGCTGAGCCGTGGTGATATTGAGAGACGGTTGGATGCATGGAAACAGAAGCTGCGCGATACCTATGACGGGAAGTCGTTTGACAATCCCATTCTCATTGCTTTCTCGGATGTACTGCGGCGTCATCATATTCCCATCGAACTGCCCTTTGAGCTGATGGATGGGGTTTGCATGGATCTTTTTAAAAACAGGTACGCCTCCTTTGACGAATTGTATGACTATTCATTCAAGGTGGCTTCTATTGTTGGACTGATGACCACCCGGGTATTTGGGTACCGGTCCAACGAAGCCCTTGGATATGCGGTTGATCTCGGAATTGCTATGCAGCTGACAAATATTCTCAGGGACGTGGGGGAGGATCTTAAAAAGGATCGGATTTACCTGCCCCAGGATGAACTGAAAAAATTTGGAGTGAGCGAGTCCGATCTTTTTAATCATCAGCTCACGGAAGCCGTTCGTGCTTTGCTCTCTTACCAGATCGAGCGGGCACGGCGCTACTACGAACGCTCTGACAAGGGGATTGTTATGCTTTCCGAAGACAGCCGGCTGCCGGTGTACCTGGCTCATTACAACTACAGCCGCATTCTGAATAAGATCGAAGAGAATAATTATAACGTCTTTGATTTTCGTGCCTACCTCAATACCACCGAGAAACTCTTTATTATTCCCCAGCTTTTTTATCGAACAGCGATGTCGAGCTCATGATGGGGAATACTTTGCCTCACTATTTACACTAAAGAGTCCTAACTGTTATATTCCCTGTAAATATCGAGTGCTCATTAATTTTTAGAGGAATGTGATGAACAAGGAGATAAAAAAATGGCGGAGCCCCAGCCTGGGAAGGGATATGGAACTGGTCATCTATGGAACCTCGGGCACGCCTATCCTGGGCTTTCCCACACGAGGGGCCTCCTGTTACCAGTGGGGGGAATTCGGGATGGTAAATGCGATCTCTTACCAGATCGAAAATGGCTATAACCAGCTTTTTTGCGTTTCCTCGATTGACGGGGAAAGTTTTTTAAATAAACATGCCACTCCCCGGCAGCGGCTGGTGCGCCATCATCAGTATGAATTATACTTGGTAGAGGAAGTGGTGCCCTACATTGAAGAGCACAACGCCATTGATTATTTAATCGTAGCCGGTACCGATCTGGGGGGATACCATGCCATCAATACAGCACTGAAGTATCCGTTCGTTTTTGATAAAGCTATCGGGATGAGTGGCATTTATGATATTAAAGGTTTCCTGCACGGTTATTATGAGGATGACGTCTATTACAATAATCCCACGGACTATATTCCCAACCTGAGTCGACAGTCGCTGCTGGACAAGATACGGGATATTGACTTCCGGCTGGTGAGCTACAGCCGGGATCCGCGCATTGACTATGCCCGCCGGATGAGTAATGTATTCCGTATGAAGTTTATCAGGCATGAGCTGGATATCTGGGACAAGGATACGGACCAGGAGTGGGACCAGTGGCAGCAGATGCTTAAAACTCATATTATTTAACACCTTATGGCTGATATTTCAAAGATTTTAGTAGCCAACCGGGGGGAGATAGCTTCCCGGATTATGCGCACATGCAAAGAGCTGGGGAAAAAGACCGTGGCGGTGTACTCCACGCCCGATGCCGAGGCACCCCATGTCCTGATGGCCGATGAATCGATACATATCGGCCCGGCAGCTTCCTCGGAGAGTTACCTGGTGATTGACCGTATCATACGGGCGGCCAGGGAATCCGGGGCCGATGCCATTCACCCGGGGTACGGGTTTTTAAGTGAGAATGCCGACTTCAGCCGCCGGTGCCGCGAGGAGGGGCTCGTCTTTATCGGTCCGGGGCCCGAAGCGATCCGAACGATGGGAGATAAGACCGCTGCCCGCAAGCTGATGAGCCAAGCCGACGTCCCGTTTCCACCGGGTACCAAAAATGAGCTGAAGGATATTGATAAGGCAAAGCAGGTTGCCGATGAGATTGGCTATCCTGTGCTGGTCAAGGCAGCGGCCGGCGGCGGTGGAAAAGGAATGAGAATTGTGGAAGACGAACAGGCATTCCGGGCCGGCATCAAAGCGGCGAAATCGGAAGCCCGCAACGCCTTTGGCGATGACCGCGTCTATATTGAAAAATACCTGGTGGAGCCCCGGCATGTGGAATTTCAGATAATGGCCGATGAGCATGGCAATGTGCTGCATATTTTTGACCGGGAGTGTTCCATACAGCGCCGGCACCAGAAAGTGATTGAGGAGGCACCTTGTCCCATGCTGACGCCAGAGCTGCGTTCCGAGATGGCACAGGCGGCCATTTCTGCAGCACGTGCCGTGGATTATGTGGGTGCAGGGACTATCGAGTTCCTGGTTGACGCAGATCGCAACTTTTATTTTCTGGAGATGAACACCCGGCTGCAGGTGGAGCACCCGGTAACGGAGCTTGTTACGGGGCTGGATCTGGTAGCGCTTCAGCTATGGGTGGCAGAAGGCAAGGCGTTACCCTTTGGGCAGGAGGATATACGGCTGGATGGTCATGCGATTGAATGCCGTATTTATGCCGAAGATCCACGCGAA
Source organism: Fodinibius sediminis (assembly GCF_900182555.1). Lineage (GTDB taxonomy): Bacteria > Bacteroidota > Rhodothermia > Balneolales > Balneolaceae > Fodinibius > Fodinibius sediminis. The sequence goes on from NZ_FXTH01000013.1 coordinate 116,802, forward strand.
GATTTCCTTCCCAGTACGGGGACCCTGACCAAGCATCGTATCCCGGCAGGCAACGGTATCCGGGTCGACGCCGGGGTGGAAGAGGGCCAGACGATCACCATCAATTATGATCCGATGATATCCAAGCTCTGTGCCCACGGCAAAGACCGGGATCACGCCATCCGCCGCATGTTGCGGGCCCTGGATGAATATGAGATAGCCGGCTGCCGTACAACCATCCCGTTTTGTAAATATGTTCTTACTCACGAGAGCTTTGTGAATGGCATGTACGATACCCATTTTGTGGGCGACCATTTTAGTACCGGGATACTGGATGAATTTCAGCAGATGCCTTCCGAGGTACAGGCGCTGGCAGCCTCTCTGTTAAAAGAGGCCGGCAATGGAAATCTTTCCCCGGATCACCCACCGGCATCCTCAGGCGGCGGGACCTCGGAATGGTGGAAACGAAGAAAAAAATAACGGGCGGATTATTATGAAAACACTGATTAGGATTGAAGAACTGGGAATCTTCGGGCTTTCCATCATTCTGTTTGCCCAGACTACCTTCGCCTGGTGGTGGTTTCCGCTGCTGTTGCTGGCACCTGACATCAGCATGGTAGGTTATTTGGCTAATCCCCGTATTGGTGCAGCGGTTTATAACCTTTTCCACCATAAGGCGGTGGCAGTTGGTTGTATTATCGCCGGTTATCTGTTATCCATGCCGTGGGCAGGACTCGCAGGTATTATCATGCTGGGCCACGCAGCCATGGATCGGTTGCTGGGATTCGGGCTGAAGTACCCGGATTCGTTTCATCATACCCATCTCGGGCAAATTGGCCAATATTAACACCAGGATTTATTATTTTAAAGTCTTCTGCTGACGGTTAATGCAGTACGGCCTGCCGACAGCTTTTGTTACAGGACCGTAATATCAGGACTGAATCACTTCCAATAGAATTCTATAAAAAAATTCAACGTGAAAAACAACGAACAAGGTCTTTTTACCCAACTCAAAAAACTGGATACTGAACAGCGTAACACCAATACCCGTGAGATCGATTTGGCCGATTCACTTGAAATTGCCCGCCTGATTAATGCGGAAGATAAAAAGGTGGCGTTTGAGGTGGAAAAAAAACTGCCTGAGATTGCCAGGGGCATTGATCTGGTCAAGGAAGCGTTCGACAAGGGCGGACGGCTGATTTACGCAGGAGCGGGAACCAGCGGGCGGCTGGGAATACTGGATGCCTCGGAATGTCCACCTACCTTCGGGACCGACCCGGGTCAGGTAATAGGACTGATTGCCGGGGGAGAAGAAGCGGTTTTCCGGTCGCAGGAACGGGCCGAAGATTTTGAGTCCAACGGCCGTGAAGCACTGCAGGAGATCAACCTGGCTGCCGAGGATATTGTCTGCGGCATTGCCGCCAGCGGACGAACGCCTTATGTACACGGTGCCCTCAAAGAGGCCCGTGAAACCGGTTGCCATACCATTTTTGTCACCACGGTACCCGCCTCTCAAATTACCATTGAGGTGGATGTGATGATCGATATCCCGGTAGGCCCCGAAGTCATCATGGGCAGCACCCGAATGAAGAGCGGGACAGCCCAGAAGATGGTGCTCAATATGCTGACGACGGGATCGATGATTCGCAAAGGCAAGGTCTATGAAAATGTGATGGTGGATCTGCAGCTCTCCAACGAAAAACTTACGGAACGATCCAAGCGCATTGTCATGTCTTTTACCGGGATTGACTACCAGGAGGCCGGTGAATGGCTCGAAAAGGCGGGGGGACATGTCAAAACGGCCCTGGTGATGATTCTGGGCGGATTGGATCGATCGGAAGCGGAGCAAAAACTGGCACAGCATGATGGCTTTATCCGGAAAGTGCTGCAGGAAACAAAGCAGTAATGACTGATGAAAACACTTTTCAGTATTTTCTTATGGATATATTGGGCGGTGTGCATTATCGTTTTTTTCGGGGTGGTGCTGGTATTATACCTTCTGACATTTCCTTTTGACCGATTTCACAGGATTCCGAATAAGGTACTTAAGGGGCTCGGGCGGGTCATGTTGAAGGTGAATCCGGGGTGGTCCATTGCCATGCGAGGAGCGGAACAGGAAAAGATAGCGAGGCCTACCATTGTAGTGGCAAACCATCAGAGTTTCCTGGATATGCCGCTGCTCTACCTGCTGCCATGGTCGATGAAATGGGTAGCTAAAAAGAGTCTTTTTCGTATTCCCATCCTGGGGTGGGTTATCTATATGACGGGGCAGCTGGGCATCGACCGCCGAAATATGCGGTCAGCCCAAAAGCTGGATGCCCTGGTTGCGCCCGTGAAGGCCGGTATTCCAGCCATGATTTTTCCGGAAGGGACACGTAGTCGAACAGGAGAACTTCAGCGGTTTAAAAACGGGGCCTTCAGGCTGGCAAAGGAATATGATTTTAATATCCTTCCGGTGGTATTGCAGGGGGGGAATCAAGCAATGCCGAGGGGAAGCTGGCGGGTGGCCCCCAAACAGCATTTTGATATAGCAGTGTTGGATCCGATTGATCCCGGGCAGTTCGGATCGGTAAATGAATTAAAGGAGGAGGCTTTTTCGTTAATACAGAAAGAGCTGTACGCCTAACAATAGCTGTTTCACAAATTTGATTTCCTTGGACGAAGCCTCCTCAAATAACTACCGGAAAAATTCTGTCTACCGGGTGAGATTTCTGGCTGCTGTAGTTGTCGCAGAGATTATCATGCTGATGATGATTAAGCTGTGGCCGGTACCGGCACAGCCTGATCAATCGCTGAAGGAACGCGATTTCTCCGAAGAGGTCATTCAGCTCGAGGATGCCGTCATCACCCGGCAGACGAGCGGTCCGCCGCCGCCTCCCAAACCTACAGCTCCCATTCCCGAGCCTGCTGATGAGATCATCGAAGAGGAGATTACGGAGCTTGACGATATTCAATTCTCAGAGATTACAGATTCACTTTCCAGTGAACTCCTGAGAGGGCAGGGCAGCGAGGCAGGCCCCATAGCCGGGAGTCCCCAGCAGCCGCCGCGCATCATTCGGATCGTCGAACCCACAACCCCCGATGCAGCACAAAAGGCCAATATCAAGGCGGAACTCACCGTACGTATGCTGGTGGGCACCGACGGGAGGGTGGAGGATGCCAGTATCGAGAAGATTCGTCTCTATGAGCGTCCCGGCTCCCGCGAGTTCAGGATTGTGGAGAATATCGGCTACGGTATTGCTGAGACCACGCTGGATGCCGCAATGCAGTGGAGGTTCCAGCCGGCCCGCAGTAACGGCGAGCCGGTACGAACCTATTCCAGGCAGATTTTTACATATGGTTTTTAGTCATATTCTGAATGATCTGCTATTTATCATTGCATCGCCCTGAAAATTAGCCTATATTTGCGATCTTTCTTAGGAGAGGTGGCCGAGCGGTCGAAGGCGCACGCTTGGAAAGCGTGTGTGCCCTTACCGGGTACCGAGGGTTCGAATCCCTCTCTCTCCGCATTTAAATCACTTTTTCCGGCTCAGGCTTCAGCCAGGTAACCTTCCAGCCGATCCCAGGTTTCTGTGAATCCTTCTATGACCCCCATTTCTACAACGGATTCCAGGGCATCCGGCGAGTCAAACAGGGTGCGGCTTACAAGCTTTGTATCCTCCTTCTTATCAATGAATTCCACCGTAATCTGCATGCCCGGCATCTCACGGTTGATCGAGCCTTCGCTGTCGGTAAAGTAATCGTTGTAGACAATTTTTGAGGGGTTCTCAATGTGCTGGTAAATTGCTTTTCCCCATGATTCATCGCCCGGGTTGGGCCCCCGCAGGCAGTAGCGCCATTCTCCGCCCTCCCGGAAATCCATGGTACATTCTTCCATCGGCCATTGATGGGTTCCCCACCAGTGTTTGAGGTGGCTGCAGTCTGTATATGCATTGAATACGAGTTCACGCGGGGCCTTGAAAACACGCGAAATTATAAGCTCCCGTCCCTTTTTTTCCACATCCATTGTATTATTAGTCATCGTTGTTTTCCTCTTTTGCTTGTAATTGTTGAAGGTAGTTGTCGAGCCGGTCAAAACTGACTTCGAAAAATTCACGGTATTGTTCCATCCACTGATCGATCTCCCTGAGGGGATCCGGCCGGAGATGACAGGGCCGATACTGCGCTTCCCGACTCCTTTCGACAAGCCCGGCTTTCTCCAGGACTTTTAGGTGCTTGGTGATGGCAGGCATCGTCATATCGAAAGGTTCGGCAAGATCAGAAACTGTTTTCTGGCCAGTGGTGAGCTGCGCCAGAATAGCACGGCGTGTAGGGTCAGCAAGTGCTGAAAAGGTATTGCTGAGCTGATCGGTTGACATTATCCTTATTTTACCTATTGGTTATTTAACTATAAAGTAAAATATAGGATGCGGCTGTAATTGTCAAACAGGCAGAATACAGATTTATAAATGCAGGAATACGGCTGATCGGCGGGCAGAAGAAGAAAACGGGAAAAAGACGGTATCAGCTGAAGGAGGCCGCTGATTGGTTCTTGCTTATCTTCACGGGTATAATTACTGTTGTATATAAGCTCCTGAAACACCGCATAAGGAGATCCTGTTGTATCATCAGCGAACCGGTGGTCAAGAGTCTCCAGTTGTACGCATCTTTGCTTGTACATCATGCTGACGTACAGCCCCGAGATAATATGGTGGATTGATGCCATCTGCGCACAGTTCTCACCGTTAGTTTTCTGATCATTAAGAAATGACTGTAAAAACCCGGCGGGTAGGACGAGCACGCCACCTGACTGTTATGGTTATTCTGCCGCAGGATTCTTTGCTGCGTAACGAAAAAGCAGGGCTGATGCAAGGAACATCAGTATGAAGAAGCCGTTGATGCCCATGATCTCGATCACAGAGCTCCCGGCTGACTGTTGCATACCGGCAATAAGTGCAACGACGGTGAGCAATGCCTGTGCAAGTGCTGTCGCAAATAGTGCGCCTGCCATTGCATACGGCCGGAAACGGCCGATGAGGGCACCGGTGATTCCGACAGCGGGTACTCCGAAATACCACAGGTTAAAAGGGTTGTTCTCCGAACCGATGAGTCCGACGGCAAGGTTCGACCAGACAAGGAAGAGCCCGGTGAAGAGGGCGATGCCGACGGCGACCCGGTAAGTGATGTTACCCGACTTTCTTGTGACCCGTTTGTAGGTGAGACCGGTACCCAAAAGCAGGGTTCCGGCAACAAGGAAATCGGTCAGGGTCCAGGTTACTTCATCGGTAAATTGCATTGCCAGCAGGGGAATCAACAATAGGAAGCCCGTAAGAAGGGCGGGGCGGGCAATAGATTGATATAAGGTGCGATCTGTATTCATGGGTATTCCCTCTCGTTATTTTATCCATCGTTGTTGTTCTTTGTGCTGTGGTTACAACGATTTGGTGGAGTTCTCATTTTTACAGCTCTTAAGGATGCTCGCCAAAACGAGTCTTTCCTCTCCATGGACAATATCTGCTATTGGGGGTTCTTTTGCCAGAAAATTTTCTTCCCGTGCTAATCCTTTGCCAGTTCAGATGCATCGATTGTCCATACAAAGCTGTTGGCATCAGCATTTATATCATAAAACATGAAAAAGGATCCCTTTGAAGAGAGGGCAGTGATGTTATGAGTAAATTCAAGCTCGTACTCATAGGGAAAGGGAGGAAGCTCCTGCCATTCATAAGATTGCAGGTCGAGCGCCCACAGGTCGTAATATGCAACTTTGCCCGGTGAATGGTAGCGGTAGCTTAATCCAAGGTATGCTTTTTCATCGTGGACAAAGGTTACGATCCAATCGCTTTTATTGCCGGGATAGGCCGCTACTTTTGTCCAGCCTCCGGTCACCTCATTAAACCGGAGAATGTGAAAGTTCTCGGTAACAGCATAAATGGCATCGTCAGTATGGAATGAGTTTATAAAAGTGTTCAAATTGTAATCGGCCAGTTTTGTACTTTCTCCCGTCAAGGGATCGAAGGAATAAGAGTACCTGCTGGAAAAGTAATAGCCGGTGTTCTGTATCGCAGCACCAAACATATCTCCGCCCCGGTACGCTGGAACAGTAATGGTCCCGAACAACTCCCATTCTTCCGAAATTGCGTCATACCGGTAGGAAAGTGTCTCATCAGAGGCGAAATAGGCGATATTGTCGATTGAAAAAGCCACGTAGTGCCTTCCCGTTGTGCCACCGCCCCCCTGAAAGGAAGGGAGTTCGTTCAGCGAAGCATTCAGAATGTCATAACTGTAAAATTGGCCGCTTTGATAGATAAAATGAGGGGTGTTGTTTACTATTACTCCAAACGTTTGATCAAAACCCAGGCTTGGTTTCGATACGATTTCTTTTCCACACCACGGTTTTGTATTGGCGGACCCCCGGCTGACAAATACCTGGGATTTTGAGTAATATTCTTCGTCCTCGACTTCAACAAAGGCACTTACCCTGTAACGCAGGCCGCAAATTAAATCAGTGGTCATAGTCGTGTCAAAAGTTGAACGGTTGAGCTGGTCACTGAATTCAACCATTCTTCTGCCATCCCGGCTGGTGATACTGAATCCATAATTCTGGACAAACGGATATTTGTCAAAGGGCATTCTGAGCCTAAAGGTGGCGCCATGCTCATTGACCTCCGTAATTTCGGGCTTGAGGGTGGCAAAATTATCTTCAGTTAGAAAACGCCTTTCAGCTACTTCGCTGGATTCACAAGAATAGAAAAACAGGATGAAGAGGAGGGCCGCTGCCAGTATTCTTTTACAGTTCAACCTACGGAAATGGGCGACATAGAGGTTCATCGTGGTGGTCATCTGTGTGTGGGTAGGATGAGCTTGTCTGCATTGATTGAAATTGAACAGAGGCTGAACGGGAGGCTTGGACACGGAATGCCGCAAGGAGGAAGGAAAAACAATTAAAAATCGACCCTTCGCTGTAGAACCCGTCATCCCCGTTTATGAACCACCCCGATTCGTAAGTCATACTAATGTAGTAGTTTAGGGCAGGAGAGGCAAGTAGTGACAGGCAGCGCCCTGGTTGAGTCGGGATCCAGGGCTGACACTGCGATGAATACCACATATAGTTTCTGTTCTTCAGGTTGTTTGCCCGTTTACGCAGCATGTTGACTTACCAGCTGAAAGGCATCACCTGCATACTGACGCGGTTCATGGGTGCGGCACCCTGTAACACAGTGGCATCCTTTGAGTGCGGATGTGGCTGCTCAAAATGAGCTGCCTGCAATCAGTCTGGCGCTATTGTCCCCGGACCAGGGCTACCCAGTCTTGCTGCTGATCTGATGACGGGCGGCCGATGTTCTGTATCCCCGACCCGCGGATGGTTTCCACGCTGCCGGTTTGAAGCGTACCCCCCGTTCGGGGATTATACCAGTGAATGGACAGGCTTTTTTCGGCATCGCCAATGTCCAGGTCGGCCGTTCCGCCGCGGGGCAAATAAATGGCGTAGATGCTGTCGCCGGCGAGAACGTAATCATCCTCGGCCGCCGTCAAACTATCGGCGCTCTGCATCTCATGGAAGGGGAGATGGTCGCGAAAAAAAGACAGCGCATAGTGCGTATAATCCCACATACGATCCCGCGCCCGCCAGTTTTCGTTATTCAGGTCGTTATGGGGATTGTCATAGCCGAAATACCACTCAACACCGCCCCCGCCGGCCATAAGGTTGCCCCAGAGAACGTATTTCCGAACAGAATCCTGGTTGTTATTCTCAACGAAGTCCGGGTCGACACCGCGGCTGGCCGGTCCTATCTCATCGATATTCACCACCCACTGTCTGCCGGCCGAATCAGACTTTGCAAGCCACGCTTTGGTTTCGCTGTGGGCGTTCATGATATTCCCGATCTGTATTGAAGGTCCATCCAGGTGCTCGAAGCCCAACAGCGGACTCATAATTTCGTATCGGCTATGCGGGGCGGAATGGGTATGGAGCACCACAAAAGAGGGGTAGGGGTTGTGGGTTTTGATATAGTGTATCATGTCTTTTTGCTGTCGCGTGTTTTGCCCGTTGGGGCTGAAGCTCGCGGGACCGTTTTCTTCTCCCATATTCCAGGTCACGGCCAGGTGATGTCCAAACCGGGCGATCAGCTCCCGGTAGTATAGCTTGCGTTGGAGCCCGGTGTCCCCGTCGTCGAGCAGGCGTTCGTTTTCCGTTTCCTGGGTCACAAAATGGATCATCAGCCCAAGCTGCTGCATGTGATCGAATACAACTTCCCACTGGTCCAGCTTGCTGACATCAAAACGGCGCCGTTCAGCCGGATCGGTATACGGCCAGACGTCCTTGCCGTCACCTTCAATATTCATGGTGAGCATATACACCGAATTCATTCCCTTGGAGGCCAGATAGTTTAAGGCCCCGATAATTTCTTTTCCCTTTCCGTTTTGCCAGGCGGGGTCGTCAGGGGACCAGTCATCAGCGTGTGGCCCGTAGTGATGCAGTTGGTCCGTGGTTCGGGCCTCACCAGAACGATTTTCACCTTCTCCCATACGGTAGGTGTTGTCGAACTGGTAATAGGCCAGAAAATTTTCCGGGCTGTCGGCTCCGCCCTTGAGGAAATAGTCATCCGTTCCGGCAAATTTCAGGTATCGTTCATCTGAGTGAATCAAGCGGCCTTTGGCCCGGAAGTCCCGCCCGGTTTTATCGGAGGGACCAACCGTAAACGACCCGGTTGTGCCGTCGAGCGGAGCAACGGCGCTGCCGGCACCGGCACTATCATTTATGGCAATACGGTCACCGGTTCTGAAGGAGATTTGATAGTCCCATTTGCCGGTGGCATTCGGCCGGAATCGGATCTGCCATTTATTTCCGGAGGAGGCACTGGTTTCGGATGCATTTCCATCAGCGGCATAAAAACCGGGCACGGTTATCTCCCGGTCGCCATGAGTGAACGTAGCCTGGAGGCGATAATCCAGGAAAGGATTCTCTGCTCCGCTTTCACTTAGCTCAGGTCCCGGGAGGGTAAGGGTAACCTTGTGCCACTGTTTGAGCTCACCGGAAAGAGGGGCGTCGGTACTCTGTTTACAACCGGAAATAAGGACAGACAGGATACAAATTATCAGGAGGTATTGGTCGCGAATAATCATTTATCGTAGGTTAGTTTTATCTGAATAAGTTTGAATGGTTTAAAGCGGTAAAATGACCTTGCAATCGGCTTGCTTTCTTCATGGTTAATCGAATGTTGCTGGTATTGTCCGGGGATGGGAACCGGTTGCCGACATCCTGGCAGTGAGCAGTTTGGCCAGGATCTCCCGGGCTTCAAGGCCGTTAACGCCACGTTCCAGCTCTGCAGATGCCCTCATTACGTACACAATATCCAAAGCAGGGATAACCACCAGAAGCTGGCTGCCGCTGCCGGAGGCGAAAAACGCCTCGTGCCCCAGCACAGATTCCCCGTATATCCACCAGAGATAGCCGTAAGCATAATCCTGTCCATAGGGTACATCCGTTTTAGGGGTGGTGCTGCGGGCTATCCATTCTTCCGGCACAAGCTGGCGGCCTTCCCACAGACCCTTGCGCTCGTATAAAAGGCCAAATCTTGCGAGATCTCTGGCAGACATGCGTATGGTATAAGCCGGGTGGCGCGAACGTTCCGGCTGGTAATGGTAGGCTCCCCAGCCACTGTCATAATCCTGCATTTGGATGGGGGCGGCAATATGTTCTTCAAACGCCTGGAATATACGTTGCCCGGTTAATCGTTCAAAAATGACGCCCAGTACATTGAAATCCCAATTGTTGTAATACCAACGCTGGCCGGGTACGGAACTGCCGCGGTCCGGTTTCTGCATGCCGGGCGGCTCAAATGCAGCGGGATGATAGACACCGGAACGGGCTGTCAGCAGGTCAGCTATGGTTGCTGATTTTTCAATCCTGGTCAGCTTTTGCCTGTCATCTATGCCCAATGCTCCCAGTGTCATGGTGGTATCGACCACACCTTTCGCAATATAGATTCCGTACAGGGCACTGAGAAGGCTTTTGCGAATGGAAAACACAGGGGCCAGCCCTGTATTATCTCCCCATTCTGTCACAATAACCCCATTTTCAACAAGCATAACGGCTTTTGCACCGAGGGAGTCGGCAAATTGCCTGGCCCTGTTGACTTGAGGCGCTGACCAACCGGCCTTTTCCAATGAGGCATATTGTTGCCAGGCGGTATCAGGAATGGGACGGTTCAGCTTGTGATGGGACTGGCCATCAACTGCTGAAAACGATAAGGCGGATAGAAAGAGTACAATGAAGGCGCTGCGGCCTGTGCTGTTTCGGCATCCCATAACCAAGTGTCCCGTTGATAAAAAACAAATCTATAAAATTATAGTGAAGCTCTAAAGAAAGAATTCGGGCACCTCCCGTGAAGTTGCGCGCGAAGGGAGGCTGGAAATTGGAATATTGCGGCGGGAGCCGCGGTCTATCTCAAATGAAAGGGTATAAGTACCCTGCTTGGTGCCGGCCTGCAGGCGGTGAAAACGGGGATAGAGGACCTGCCAAACCGGTCGCCGGAAAAAAATAAATTTTTTTGTAAGGATTCCCTCCTTTTTCACTCTTACTTATAGAGGGAAGTAACAGAGGTGGCCCTGCGGATCAAGGATGATCCGCGGGAGACCATAATCTCTCAACTCCCAAAAGGGAGCTGGTCAACATTTAACAAACATACAGCATTATGTCACTCCAATTCTATTTGATACCCAATCACATGACTTCCGATCCTGACGACTATATGGCCGTCAGCAGCAACTCGGAAACGTACACCATAGAAGATGTTTATGAGCATATGACGCGAGAAGGCTCGACCATTACCAGGGCCGAAGCCCTGGCAGGTTACGAGGAGGTAACGCAGGGCATCATCAATCTTGTAAGGGAAGGCAATTCGGTGGTAACCCCGCTGGCCCATTACAGCTCAAGCATAAAGGGCGTATTCCGCGGCGAGGAAGACGACTTCGATGCCAGTCGTCACCAGGTGAGCGTCAATATGTCTACCGGCCGGCGGATGCGGGAGGTAGCCGGTGATATACCCGTACAGAAAGTCCCGGTCAGGCAGCGTCAGCCTGCCCCCGTTCATTTTCACGACAATGCCAGCGAAAGCCGGGATGCGATCATTACTCCCGGTCGGGGTGCCCGCATCACTGGTTCGCTGTTGAAATTCAACGAGGAAGATCCCCAGCAGGGCATCTTCTTTGTCAATACTGCCGACGGCAGTGAAAGCAGGGTAGCTTCTCAGCTGCTTAGAAACAAACCGGGGGAGCTGATCTTCGTGAACCCCGGGCTGCCCGCCGGCACCTATCGTCTGGAGATTCGCACTACCCTGGGTGACACGGCTGATTTGCGTACCGGCGCACTCTCTTCTGCATTGACCGTAGCCAACGACGGTTGATGCGTGTTGGTCGCATAGTCGAAGCCTCTCTATGGGAACATAGAGGGGCTTTTTTTATGGAAAGAGGATGTCATAGCTTTTGAAACGTCTCCAAAGGGCCTTTTAAGGGGGGCAACCCTGCCTTTCAGTCGGCTCCAAAGGGTATTACAAGAGGCTTAAAAGGGGCTTACAGGCAGAGAAGGCCGTGAAAATGCTTGAACAGGTCCGCTCGGCTGGGCAGTTAGGGCTTCAAAAGGTGGCGTTACTGATCCCATGCTCCCGGCAAATGGCTCCAACTTTTAGCCCTTGCTCTTGTTTTTTGAGAATGGAGATGATTTGTGATTCGCTAAAACGTGATTTTTCATGATTGGAAGTAGTGAATTTTCTCTACTTTCAAACGGTCAACTTTCAGGGAAGACTACAGTCAACCAGAAAGAAGCTGTTGCATAACGTCCCGCCACCCATCTGTTGAAATAAGAGTAACGTTAAAGTTGGAATCAGACAAGAAAGGGTGCGGCCTGTGCCTCACGCGCATAATCAGCTGTACTTATATATCGATCAACGAGCAGCCTGTTCAATAAGATTAGTATGAGGCTAAGTCAATAAGAAAACAATAGGTTACTATTTGCAATAGTGGTATTTTGATATACTGATAATAAGCTATGCCTCTCTCAGAAATTAGATCTCTAAAATTAGCTGTCCGAGACCTCTTCCTTTTTATCGAATCTAAAAATAAAACAGAGTTTAATTACTCAAAGGTAAATAATGAAACCAAGTAGGATAATACTAAGTTTAGGTATCCTGTTATTAACAGCCCTTTCGATTAAGGCCCAGGATTGTAAATGTCCCGAAGCGGCAATGGAAGATGTATCGGAATTGACAGTGATTGGCGTAGCCGATTACGCAAACTTCTTAAATATTAATGGGTTGAAGAAATATTCAAACATCAAATACGAAGGATTACCGTTCAACTCCACAGAAGTGAGAAGGTACATTCTAAAAAACGATAGAAGAAATACCAGAATAAAGGCCACCTATGGAAGAGATGGAAACTTGATTAATGGAATCTACATTATGAAAGATTCTCCTATCCCAAAGGTTATCCGGGATTACCTGGTAACGGACAGCTATAGAGGCTGGACGATGACAAGTAACAAAACCATCGTTCATGACTTTGATATGCAGAAGACTGAGTATGAAGTTAAAATTCAACGTGGTAAAATGAAGCAGACGTTGTTTTTTGATCTTTATGGCAACCGTATAAAAAAACTTGCCCGTACCTAACGATTGATTGGAATCGTAAAAATTAGCAGTCAGGGCTATGCAAATTTGCATGGCCCTTTTTTTATGCATTAGCATAACTTATAGCCTGAGAAAGGCTGTCCCTTCTGTAAGATACCGGCACCGGGCGACCTTGTTCAAACGGAAAAGACGCCACCGCGTCGAAACTATTAATAACGAGTCAGCGATAATAAGGAAAACGCCTGTCCACTTGGTGGCTCCTGATGTCGTTCACGGGGTTGCTGGAGATGCCAAGCCGTGTCCCCCGACGGGATTCAGTTCTATTTGTTCATCGAATGCTGCTATCAGGGGGCGGCCCCGGCTCATGGCCTCCTTTACCGGCGGAAGCGAAAGAGATGCTTGATGATGTTCTTTGCTCTCCCATATTTCGGTAACCCAGATCACCTCATCATGTTCTGAATCATTGGAGACGATGTAACTCAGGCAGCCGGGCATGTCGGCTGATCCTTCGAGCAGGATGTTGACCAGCGCTTCTCGCTGGCCGGGCCTGGCTGTTATTTTTCCTATCAATCCATACATATTGGTATGTTTTTTTATTGGTTTAGGGGGTAATACCCGGGCTGGGGCACAGGCAAAAGCCAACGCTCCTGCACTGGCCATGGATAGAAACTCATTTCGTGAAATGGTACGCTTCATACAGTTACGGTCTCGGGTATAGGGAAAGTTCTCCGGATGTTGAATGCATAACAAAAGGAAGATTAACGAATTTACTGTCGGGGAGCAAGGAAGGCGGAGGTACGGCCGGCTTATTCACTTTTCTTCTTTTTTATCATCTGGACGGCTGTTTGAACCAGCTGGGTATTGTCATAGACAATTTTTTGTCCGGGAAGATAAAGCGTATCCTCGAGGCCTATCCGGCTGTAATAGTTTCGCTGAGCCGCTTTCTTTATCATGGGCCAGGCCGAGCCTTCGTATCCGTGCAGCAGTCTTGGCAGCCCCGGTGAATGGTGATCCAGTACATGCTCAATATCATGCAGAAGCCTGGTAGCCTGGTCGGGAGGCAGGTCTGGAATCTCAATGAGTACCCGGAGGGCTTCCTTCGACTGGGCGAAGGCGGTAAACCGCTTCGCCGCTTCAACAGAATGTATCCCCGCCTCCATTCCTATGTCGAGGGAAAGCAGAAGGCGAGCAACCTCCCGGGCTCCGCGTTCATGAAAATTAACCGATGCAAAGTCGGGCAGCACCGTCCAGGAATCTATCCGCTCAAGTCTCTTGGTTACATCGGGTTCAATCCATTCGCCGGTACTCACGCCGATGGGAGCCGTAACCTCAGCAGCCCGGACAGCATGTAAAGCAGCGGATAGATCGGCAGCGGCTAAACTTTCCTGTCCCTCTTCCCCTCTTGGATGCATATGAATGGCATGCGCACAAGCCTCAACAGCATGCCTGCTTTGCAGGGCGATCTGCCCGGGAGATACTGGAATATGCGGATGTTCCTCAGGGAAACGGCTCCCATTGAGGGTGACTTGTAACAGCATAAGCTATCTGGATCTGCGATGGCCAGCGGCCCTGGACACACGACGCATGCCCTACACGCTGAAGTTATGTAAGAATGAATGACGAAAACCGGTCATAGCTAAATCGGCTGCCGGATATAGCTGTCGGCATCAGTAGCAGTGCTGTCGCTTCAGGTAACCATTTTTCAGACCGGCCATCCTTTTTTTACTTTTAATGAAGGTTTAACGTTACCTTAAAGCCTTCCTGTAAACTGTACACAAAAAGTTGAGATACTTTTAAATGTCTCAGACCCTGGAATGAGTTAGGAACCGGTATGTTTTTACCCTTTCATTTAAATCAGCAGTTTATCCTTTTACATTAATTTTGAAGATGGGTCTGGAGACAGTTGACAAATTCAACGGGGGAATGGGGGGGTGACAAGCAGGGTCTTGTGTTTTAGTGTTAAAACCACGCATTTGTGGCGGTTTGTGGCATAGGCCCGAAAAGTGCCCAGTTCTTTATTGTTGAAGGTGCCGATCCAGCCAAATAATCCTCCATTGCCCATCAGCCGCCAGGATCCTCTTATAGCCTGCGCATTGAATTCGGCATCAACCAGGTTGTGGATATCAAATTCTTTTGTCCAGCCTAAACGGTGAATAATCAATTTCTGGTCGTCAATACTATACCCCTTGATCATAAAAAAAGGCGGTATGAGGATCAGGGCACCCATGGCTATAATCGTGACCGGCTGCGGGTTGAAGTACATAAAGGTCACTGCAAATAGAGTGACGCCAACAGTAATAAACTGCAAAAGCGGGTCCCAGGAAGAGGCCTTAAAGTATGTCATCATAAACGGCTGATGATCCTTTTAGCTGGTTTGGTAGAACGGCACTGCAGTCAGGCGGTGCTGGGGCTGCAACTATATTACAAAAGACAAAATTAGACTGGTAAAAGCAAGGGAGAGTGGAATGACAGCGCGGCTTGACGGCCATGGTGGCTTTAATTTTCGTTACCGGGCCGGGAAGTCCAGAAGAATTATGTCTCCTGCTATATTTAAAAAGGAGGTGATGCGGAAATGTCTTACATTATGGCCATTGATGTAATATGCTGTATGTTTTTAGAATTTTATAGTTAGACCAGGACTATCAGTTGATGAATTATAGCTTCCTTGTGAACAGGGAAAGATGGATATTAACCACGTCGCCCCGTTTTTTTCTCGAGAAATGTTGGACAAAATAACGTCAAATCATTTCCCTGAAATTTCTGATTGTATTTCCAATGACTATGAATGGGCAGTCTTTGGGAATGGTGAGTATTTTGATATGGGAGCCCTGCCCATGGAGGTTCCCCATATCATTCACGGTGGTTCGGCCAACGGTTATAAATCGATGCCTGTAACCATTATTAAGGGGGGAGTGGATTACCACAATGCTGGCGAATTCCGGAATCAAACAGTAGAAGTAACGCTTGTACATAAGATTGTTCAAATACCGAATAAAAACCCATATCAACAATGAAATACGTTATATCATGGTTACTGCTGTTTATGATCGTGCATAGCGGGGCCGTAGTATATGCACAGGATAACCCTCTTACAGGTCTCTGGATGATAGAAAACGTGCAGGTGGGAGGGCAGGAGATGACCCCGGTTGCCAAATGGACCCGGATCAACCCTGACGGGACCTATGAGTCGGGCAACGGATGGCTTAAAAATTCCGAGGGCACCTGGACTTATAATGAGCAAGCCCGAACTTTTCTTGCAAAAGAAACCAACGGGCTGACTGATCCCTATGGAGCTTTTACGGTGGGCCTTGAAGAAGAGCAGATGAAGTGGGTGCGAACAGAGGAGGGGCAGGAGGTTACGGTAAGGATGACCCGTATCCATGAAATACCCCGGTCACCCGCCGACAAGGTACAAGGGCTCTGGGAGGTGGACAGGGATACGCATGATGGAAAAAAGGCATCCTCAACCAGCGATCCCGGGAAAAGACATACCCTGTTTATACGATGGGATCGAACCTATATGGAACATACTCCCGAGGGACAAAGACAGACTGGATACTGGCATATGAATGCCCACAGGCCTGAGATCACCTTCCTGAGCCACGGTGGAGAACAAAAGCCCCCTTCGTGGAGGATAAAAGTTATAAATGATCATGAGATGGTTATGACCGGACTTGCTGATTCCACGAAGGGGCAGGTGGTTAGATACAGCCGACTGAAGTCCTTTCCAGAGTGACTGCCATACGAAGCTTTTTTCACAGGAGCCGGGGAGCAATTGGGAACGGACCCATGTGAATCAGCACCGGCTATGAAGAACCCTGAGGCAGACAGGCACGGACCAAGCCATCGCTTATCTAAAGGCTTGGTTCGTATTCTCTTTGCTGCTTGGTTATAGCTTCTTGTTCGAATTAAAGAATACATTAAATTTATGGCCGTCCGGGTCGGAAAATACGCATACATAATAGCCGTTTTCGTCGTACCATTCTTTGTTGTCCTTCTGTGGATCGAAATGAATAGTCCCACCCGCTTTTTTAACTTCTTCTACCCATTTGTTCACTTCCTCTTTGCTTTCCGCTGAAAGTGTAAACATTATTTCATTTCCTTTCCTCAAGTCTGCTATTTCTCCCTCCATACTGGACTTAAACCGGTTGATTTCAAAAAAATGGATTACAAAATCATCATCACCCACCAGGAAACTTGCCAGTTCTTTGGTAGAAGGGGGGCAGTTCGGCTTAAATCCTAATTTGAGGTAAAAATCCCATGTCCTTTCAACATCCTGTACTGCTAAATTAGCCCAGATTTTTTTGCTATTCATTTTCTGCCTTTTTGATTTGAAAATTTTCTTGAGCCTGTTGCCGGCCACCCTGTGATCCTTTTCTCAGAAAGAGTGCTGGTCTCTGAATTATAGGGACTGGATGGGCCAATCGATGGGTGGTATTGCGACATTATCAGAGGGTAATGGTGACAAAACGATTTTTTGGAGTATGATTGCCAGTCACATGCATAAGCGGCTCCTATAATAGCGTAAAGGTAACAAATTCAAGAATAACGGCTCATTAATACTGTGCGGAGCTAGCTTGAAATGCTGGTGATAGTGACGTTGCATTTATTACGTAAGGTCTGTTAAGATTTTCGACTGCTGATGTTGAAGTGGGGAGGAACCAAGGTAAGCATCGCAGCCTGTAAACGATGGAACCAACTTTCAACGGGGATGCGCCGTTAAACATTGGCCAGAGAATCGTAAGAATTTCGTGATAACTTCGTCTCTCGAGATACTTACCTATAGGGTATACATTCAACCCAAATAAAAAAACAGGCAAATATCATGGGCCTATATCCAGACCAAATAAATGCAGGTATTGTAAGGATGATATTGGCCGTTGGACTTGTATCCTGCAAGGATATATTTCCGGGAACCGGGAGTGGTCCGACAGCCGAATACGAAGTCACGATCGAAAACGTAAGTGAATCCTATACGATTCTTAAAAGTGATGCTTTTGCGGTCTACCATGAAGGTAACCCCATTTTTGACGAAGGGAAACCCGCGACTGGCAACGGCCCCGAAGAGGGCATGTTCGACAAGCTGGTGTCCTCACTCTCATCCGACGGTAATGTTTCGGAAAGAGGAGGATTTAATCAACCTGCAGGAGCCAACGGCCCGGGTTCACTGCTGCCGGGAGAGCAGTATAAATTCAGGTTTACAGCTGCGCAGGGTGATAGATTGACATTTGCCACGATGTATATACAGTCTAACGACCTGTTTTGCAGTTCAACGGAACAAGGCGTGACACTCTTTTCTGCCGCCAACCGGATCTCTGGTGATATTACCGACCAAATTCTTCTTTGGGATGCCGGAACAGAAGTTAACGAAAAACCGGGGGGTGGCGGGCACCAGGTTTTGCGACAAACCGGACTTGGCACCGGAACACAAGAGGGCAATCCCAATGTGTACCTCGTTAACGACCAGTATAATAAGGGGATGTCCCCGATCGAATAAAGGTACCCACAGGGCATGTGGATAAATAAGTATAAATGCTTAAGGTGAAAAGTCAACCCCTGTTGAATGGGGGGACTTATATCCAACGTAGTAAGATATCTCAGCATAGCATTTGTAATTTTGAGGAAAGCTCAGTAGCTATATTGTATGGACAGGAAAAGAATACTAATAATAGAAGACGATGAAGAAATCATTGAGTTGATCGAGATCAATGTGGAGCATCTGGACTATGAGACAGATACGGCTGTTGATGGAGAAACTGGACTTCAAAAGGCGGAAAATGGACAGTATGATTTGATTATTCTTGATTTGATGCTACCCAAATTAGACGGGATGGAAATATGCAAAAGGTTACGATCCGAAAAGGACAATACTCCGATTTTAATGTTAACAGCCAAATCAGAAGAGTTTGACAAAGTAATGGGGCTGGAGTTGGGAGCCGATGATTATCTGACGAAGCCGTTCAGTATCCGTGAACTGTTGGCAAGAATAAAAGCAAATCTGCGGCGGGTTGAAGTGGATAAACAGGAGAAGTTCAGGGAAATGAAGAGGGAGGATCTATCCATTGGTCAATTAGTAGTCGAGCCGGACAAACGAAAGGTAACGATCTCGGGTAAATCTGTTTCGCTGACCCCTAAAGAGTTTGAGTTGTTGCATCTTTTTGCGGCTAACCCGGGGAAAGCATTTTCACGCGAGGAACTGTTAGAGCAGATATGGGGATATAAATTCGAGGGATATGATCATACCGTAAATTCCCATATAAACAGACTTCGGAATAAAATTGAAGAAGA
This sequence comes from Fodinibius sediminis, assembly GCF_900182555.1. Classification (GTDB taxonomy): domain Bacteria; phylum Bacteroidota; class Rhodothermia; order Balneolales; family Balneolaceae; genus Fodinibius; species Fodinibius sediminis. The sequence continues at coordinate 135,674 of NZ_FXTH01000013.1, forward strand.
TCCATCTGATCCCATTTATCTAAAAACAGTATGGGGCATAGGATACCGTTTTGCCGAACAGGAGGAGATCGAGGAATGAAAAGGTTTTTTCAGTCATTTTATTGGAAACTCTCACTGGTTTTCCTGTTGCTGCTTATTGCGATGGGCATAGCTCAGGTAACCATCACCTATAACTCTTCAATGCAGTTTGTACGGCAGGCCGATCAAAAACTGAACTTGAACCTGGCCGAAAATATGGCCGCCGAATTTGAGGCAGAGCTGGAGGATGAGTTTGATATCAGCCGGATAAAAAGTTCCATCCACGATATGATGGTCGTCAATCCCAGGATAGAGATCTACCTGCTTGATTCTTCCGGAGAAATACTGGCTTTCTTTGTGGAGAAGGGAAGGCAGATTAAAACAGATTCTGTCGGAATGCAGCCGATTCACGAGTTTCTGAATAGTCCCCGGTCGGATCTTATTCTGGGTGAAGATCCCCGGGATCCCACCAGAACTAAACCAATTTCAGTGGCAGAGCTGGATATAGGCAGCCAGCAACCCGGTTATGTGTATATTATTTTGGGGGGCGAGCAGTATGATTCCGCACTCAGCATGCTGGAAAACAGTTATTTTCTGCAGACCAGCCTGAAAGTATTTGGCATCATTTTGTTGGTTACGGGCATTGTGGGTATGATTCTGTTTGCCTTCCTTACCAGGCGTCTGCACCGCTTGTCAGGTGCTATAGTAAAATTTGATGAGGGAGATCTGGATAAACGGGTGCCTGTGCATTCCAATGATGAGATCGGACGGCTGGCCCAGAGCTTTAACTCCATGGCCGACACGCTGCAAGAAAATGTTAAAGAGCTGAAAAAAACGGATCAGCTTCGTCGCGAGCTTATTGCCAATGTCTCTCACGATCTCAGGAGTCCGCTTGCTTCCATCCAGGGATATCTTGAAACAATACTGCTCAAAGGAGCTGAATTGAGTGAAGATAAAAGAGAAAAGTATTTTAAGATCATCCTGAAGAATACCGTTGGCCTGCGAAACCTGGTAGACGAGCTTTTTGAATTGTCAAAACTTGATACCCAACAGGTGAAGCCGGCGGATATGGAGCCTTTTTCAATAAGTGACCTGGTACAGGATGTTGCGTTGAAATACGCGCCCAAAGCTGAAGAAAAGGATATCGGTATCAACCTTGAATGCCCTGCTGGATTGCCGCTGGTCAAGGGAGATATAGCTATGATTGAACGGGTGCTGAGCAATCTGATTGAGAATGCCATTCAATACTCAGAAGAAGGAGGAGATATTCAAATAGAGCTTAAGAAGAAGAATTCATCCGTTCTCATACAGGTGAAGGATACCGGTCGGGGAATACCCGAGAAAGATCTGCCGTTCATTTTCGATCGGTTTTACCGGGCTGAAAAAAGCCGTTCCCGCTCAGGCGGAGGTACGGGTCTTGGATTGGCTATAGCCAAAAAAATCATGGATCTGCACGGGAAAGATATAACAGTCCGGAACAGGAACCATAAGGGAAGTGTATTTGCATTTGAATTGGGTATAGTTTGACCGTCCATGCCGATTATTCTACTTACGTAAGCAGTTCTTGCCTGTTTTGTCTCGAAGGGTTCTTTCCACAGTATGTGTCACCATCTTACTGACAGCTAAGCCATAGTTGAATCGCTGGAATTATTCAGGCTGTTCAAAGTTAGATGTGGGAAAAAAAACAAAAAAGTTCAAAGCCCGCCGACCCAACGGGGAACCGAGTCCGTGCGGATATTGGTTGACTGGCCGTATAAGAGCTGGTATTGTTTTCGTGCATCAGCGGAGAACAAGCCTGTCTTAGCTGAACGGGGGGGGATGCCCGGCAGGCCCTCCAGCCGTGATCACTGAAACGGGTTGCTGCATAGCCGATGAATTGCAGGCTCTGAAATAATAATTGCTGGGTGGGGGGATCTCCTTGATAAATTGCTTTAACTTTAGTTTTTCTTTAGCAAATGTGAGTATGCCTTGTATCGCTCAGGAGTTGCCGTTATCTTTTGTGCTTTTATTGACGTTCTTACTCAATAGAATGTTTGTCCCCAATCTCTTTTTTCATCATGATAGCGAGTAACAGCATAAATAATGGAGCTGTGATTGCCCAGGGAGTGGCAAGAAGTAATAACCGTTCAGAAAAGTCGGGATAGAAGTAAACAAACGCTATCAAAGGAGTGGTAATAGTATGAGCTATAAAGGAATATCTAACCCACTTTTGAATTCCATGTTTTTCAAATACTGGAATGGCAATGAAAGTTGCCAAGCCCATAAATATGTATCCAATGGCATCAAAGTCCCAGAAAAGAGAGTGGGGTGTTTGTTTTAGAAGCTGGATTTCTTCAGCCGTCCCTTGTAATGTTGCAGGAATTACTGTTGCCAATTGCACCACATAGTTGGCAGTGACAAATACAACGTATATTGCGGTAAAAAGAAGGGCGGCATGACTCCAAAATTTTTTCTCTTCAGGTACAACATGATGAAAGGCAAGCATTTCAAGCAGAAAAGGGAGTGTAATACACAGCGAGAAACCATAGATAAGAATCTCATCCATTGGATAAATAAGTAGATCCAGAATTTGCAGCATTTGAACGATGTAAAATGCTACTGTTGCTATAAAAGCAGCGAGTCCTGACCAGTACCCAACTTTAAATATTCTTTTGTTCATAACCGCCAAATGCTAAGGTGTGGAAATTGCTTGCAAATGAAAGATTAACTAATAAATGGATGCCGGGCAAGAAAGGGCGGGCCCAGTGACGACTGCATGACCAAAGTAATTGGCTGGGTATCCAAAGGGGTATTCTAAAAGCGGGTTAGCTGATTTAGCCCTTATTTATTTCATAAATTTTTGTGTTGTCGACAATTGGATATTTATGGGCCATTTTTTCTGCTTCCTCAAGATCGCTTGTTTCAATAATAATGTAACCAGTAATGGAATTTTTAACGAACGGAAGTTCGTTGGTTCCTGATTGAGTAATTTTTCGACCGTGCCGAAGTTCATTTCTGTCAGCCTGAATAGTTGCAATTGATTCAAACCATTGATTCCAGGCGGCGAGACCATCTGATGTTGGTTTTTCAAACCCGGAATGTAAAATTAAAAAGTTCTTTAATATTGATACCTCTTCATATTTTATTCCGATCATTTTTTATGCCAATGAACTATAGTAACAATTCTCTCCTCAAAAGCTCGTTGGCCAACATTCTTTTGTAATACCTGACAACCTGGCGAGGTGCATCCCCTTGAGACGCTGTTATATTTCTATGGTCTTATTATTTGTAAAGTGGCAATGTTAAAGCAAGATTAAATTTCCAGCCAGAACCTCGTGAAATCATAGTTCCTTCATAAGATTGATTATTTATTTCATAGGTGACATCTACTTCTTCCACTTTTTGAAGTCCTAATGAATAATGAGCACCAACGGTAAGTTTCATCCCGCGAAAAATGGCAAAGTTGATATCCATGCCCGCTTCTGCCAGGAATTTATGTTTATTAACAGTTCTTCCCACTGTTTCATACTCAACATAACGGCCATAACTGCCGCTTGAAGTGCCCGTTAATCCAGTTCTTTGACTAGTGAGCCAAGCAAACCCAATTTGGGGAGTCAGGCTTGTTAGATTTGTCCACTGCAGGGTTCTACCAATGTGAACTGGTATTTTAAAACTTGAGATGCCATTTTCAAAAGAGCGTTGACCAAAAGTATTTCCATTGCGTGTGTCAAAATAAAAAGAGTGCGATAGTTCATTTCCATAAAAGCCTGTGTGTAATTCCCATTTATCTTTCTTGATAATGATAGGGAGTCCATAGGTTCCCGCAAGTGCCAAGCCAGGTTGTAAGATTCCACTATCATCATCAACGCTAAATGTATGACGGTTAAAACCAATGGAAAAACCTCCTTCTACAGATGTTTGACCTTTTGCGAAATCAGTCGAGGCAATAAGGACGAGAAGAACAGTAATTATTTTTCCAAAATGACGAAATAGACGCATGATTGAATTTATTGTTAGAAATATAACGATCTCGTACACAAGGGGAAGCAAACTCCGAAACGTAAAATTAGTTTAAAGCGAAAGATTAGCTAGTAAATGAACAGGAGGTTCGAAGATAGCGAGGCCTGTCCCAAGGTAAGGAGCAGGCCTGCGGTTTTTTATTTCGGTTCAATAATAACCCTTTGATACCCGGTTAAGTTATGGGTTCCGTCATCCGTTACCTCCAGTATCACATGGAAGCTCTTGTCAGCCGAGTCGGACGGAACCTCTATCGTTAGCTGGTCAGAATTTTCGCCTGAGAGTGTTACCTCCTTGTTGTAGGTACCCGCTGCAGACATAACCCACCATGAGTAGGTCAGGTTATCCCCATCGGGATCAGAGGTACCCGAAGCAACAAGGGTGACGGAGGTTCCCGGTTCAGGGGAAAGCTTGACATTGTGTAGCCGGTCTCCGTTGACCCTCACAACCGGATTCCGATTGCCGGTGCCTTCTGCTGCCCAGTCCATACGGGCGGCAAAATTGTTGAAGGTGGCCGGGTAGAAGTGCTCCAGCTGGTTTCTGCAGATGGAATACGCCTCCATCTCATCATGGTTGGTGTAGGCATAGGTTTCTTCATCTGGTCCCATTGCCCATTCAAAATAACCACCCCAGCTCCCCCAGCCCGGCTGTTCTGGATTGGTTAGGCCATTCGGCAACACATGCAAGAAGGAAGGGGTGTCGCCTTCGACACCATATTTGTATTTGGGATACATACCACCAAGCGTGCCGTGACCTTGAATATGAGTCGCATATTGATTCCATTTCCCCCTTCCGGTGCCATTCTGAAATTTCCACGCGCACTCGTCCCAGATAAAAAACAGATCCTTTTTAAATTCCTGGCGCATCCATTGATGGGAGCTGATATTATAGGGGGTACCATCTTTATAACTACGATCCTGGTCAGTAATGGTATAGGCGCGGAGTTTGCCCAGGAATGTCTTGAGCTGTTGATCAGTCCGCTCCTGCTGTACTTGCCAGATGGCCTGGGCCAGCGTGTTGCCGCCACCCCAGACAAGAATCCAGAGCGGACGATCATCATGTTCATTAGCCATCTCGATAATCAGATCGCTGCCGGCCGACACATTGTCTTTGCCGATCTGTTCCATACCTCTGGACTGGCTGCCTACAACAGTTCGGTCCCGTAGGTAGCCGGGACTAGGCCAGTAGCCGAACTTCTGTCTGGTCTCATTATCCTTAAAATCATCCTGCCCGGACCGTTTGCGCAAATTGGGCAGATCCTCTTCGTAGGCATCGATCGCATCGTGAATCAGGCGTACCCACTCAGCATTTCCGCCGCTGTTACTCCAGCCGGTGGTAGCCACCAGTCCTTCAATTTCAAGCAAGTCGGCATGTACAAGCAGCCGGATCATGGATTCCATGTCATCGGGTTCCACATTGTTAGGTGATATATCAGTCAGTACGATAACACGTGGTTTTAGTGAATCGGCAGGAGATATAGCCATAAGGGCAGATAGAGGAAACAGTAAAAGCGCCAATAGAAGAAATATTCTCATACGTTTATTTTTTACTCGTAATTAAATAGGGATTCATTTCAGGGCTGCAAAAATACAGCCAGCAACCTTGTGTATAAGGACCTTTAGATTATCGGTAGTAAAATAATTATATCTTGGAATAATCGAAGAGCAACCGGGAGCTGACGGGATGACCGGGATAAGGGATTTGCCTTCCGGGCCAGTGTATGTACGAGTTCCCCGACTATTTCACACCCCACAAGGCACTAACTAGAATCTAAGCCCGATGGGCTTGTAAAAGTAACGTGGGTGTTTGCTTTCAGTCTGAAGTTCCCTACTAATAACTAATATAGGAGAGAATATGACGGAAGTGAACTACTGGCTTGGGGTTGACATATCTAAACGGCAACTGGATTGGAAGTGAATCAGACTAACAACCAACCCCTGCGCTCAGGAAGAGGTTAAAACAGCTCCCGCGGGGTTGCCAGGTTGCTGGGAAAATGGTTCTGTCAGGGGGTATATCCAGGAGAGATAATTAGAACGTGCCGTCTTAATGCTCAACCCTCAACCCTGCATACAGGGTTTTAAGCCCTCTTGACAAGCGGTCTGTGGCATATGCGCAGTGGCCGGAGTGATAAAAATTATTATCAAAAAAGAAGAGTAACTAATAAAAGGGAGGCGGGCAGGGCAGGCTTAGCTTGTGGACGATGCCTCAAGGAACGGGTCGCAGGGTGCTTCGAAAGAGATGGTAGTGTATAACAGGCTCTGAAAAGCATATTCCTGCGTCGGTCGATGTAGTTTCAAAGATAGTACAAATAGTATGTCAGTAGGATGGCTGTCATGTTGTAAATTCCATGGGCTATGATCGACGCCGTTAATCGTTTGGTATATAAGAATAACGCTGTATAAGCAATGGTTGGAACTAAAATATCAAACCAGCCTAATGCATCGGCCGGTAAATGGCCGATAGCAAAGAATGCAATTGATAAGAGAGCAGCAGTCCAAAGTCCTGTCTTTGGATTGTTAAATAGGTCTTTTAAAACATTGATGAAGTAGCCTCTGTTAAAAATCTCTTCTGCAATGCCGCCTCCAATTACTCCTAAAGCTATAAAAGAAAGTGTGCCTAATAATGTTCCATCGAACATCGAGACCATCTGGGCAATATCAGTCCTTTGAGCTCCTCCCGTATTCGGGATGATTAATCCGAATTGCAGCGCTGTCCAAGCCAATCCGGTTAGCAATCCCAGCAGACTATCTGTTTGCCAGTTCTTCGCGGACCAGCCGATATACTGGAAATCTTTGTGCAATAATCTGAGTGAAAAATAAATTAACGAACAAACAGCGGTAAGCTGGAAGAGTGCAATGATCAATAAATTTATCCCTGTAAGACCACCGTTAATTTTTGTAATACCAAAGAATAAGTTTGGGAGAACAAATAAAATAAAGCCCGTAATTATTGTACCGATAAAAATTGCAAGTGTCTTTCTCTTGCTAACTGATCGTTTGATTGTTTTCATTCGTTCTACAAATGGTTGGTTCTTTAACTAGAAGGCTGTACGGAATACTATTTTAAGTTGTTGCAGAAATATGCAGCAGAGACCTTTCTGAATCGATAGAGCTGAATAATGAGTGATCCCCGCCCTCTAACGGCCAATTGGTTAACCGGCCTGGTCTTTTGCCACCGGATGTGGTCAAGCAGTTTATGATGCTTTCTGTATGGCACGGGCTACTACTAAAACGTTTTTCCAGCCCGAACGATGGTCCTCGAACGACCAAATAGCTGAAAGTACAGCCTGGGCAAATCCCCATTGGGCCATTCGATCTTTGTCATAGCCTGTCATTTCGGAGATCATATCTATACGGTTTTTGATCAGGCCTGCCAAATTATCTTCATAAACCAATTTTGACAAGGGATTCCGCAAGAATGCACCTGCTTCATATTCAGGTTCACCAATGACTCCTTTTGGATCAATTGCTAACCATGGTTTTCGTCTACCGGCCAGTATATTTTCGTGATGTAAGTCTCCATGCAGAAGAACAGGGGATGCCATACTTTCTATAAGATCTTTATAGATCGCTTCTCCATTGTCCATAAGATCGGGTGGGAGGGGGCCGGACTTGCCGTCAAATTGAGCACGCAGCTGGTCAAAGCCGGTTCCCCAGTCTTGCAGGGTGGGGAAATTATAGCTTGAATCAGGGGAACGGTGGATTTCCTTAATGACAAATGAAAAAGCTTTGACAGCCTGTTTTTCGTCAAGCTGAGTAATACTGTATCCTGGTTCTATCCTTTCGATTAGCATTGCCCCCCGTTCAGTACTGTATTTTAACAGGCGGGCAGCACCGTTTCCGCCAAAGAATTGTAGAGACCTTGCTTCAAGATCTAATGCATCGCATGGAACTCCAATTTTGAGTACCGTTTTGTTGCCTTCATTGGTTTCGGCCAGGGCCACATAATTATAAGTAAGAGAAGGAAGATAGGTTGAAACCTGGATATTCCAACTTTTTTCAATTGAACGAATTAGTGAAGGTAATTGGTCAAACCATCTTTGCCCGTTGGATCCATGCAACTCCAGGACCCTTTGTTTAAACCCTGATGGAAATTCAGCCATGAGCTTTTAAGAGCTATTCTGCATAGCGGTCCCGCGCAAAAGATGCGCGCAAACCATGGTAATTTAAGAAAAATGTACTACACAAATTGAAGAACTAAAAACCGGCAGGGCAGAACCTGCCGCGGTAATACTATTAAGGTAATTGTTGATTTATCTAAGCAGTAATCTTAAGGCAATTACAGGGTGTGACTATGCCTGTTATTGCTACACCCTGACAAGAGGTCTGGCTCGGTCAGGCCGTGAATTAAACCATTTTAAGTGTGTTTTTCCTCATCCATCATTTCTTACCTGCAGACTATGCTTCGTCCAATATCTGGTAAGATAGGGGGTTTGGTGATTCAACAAAGGCGCCTGATACAGCCGAAACGAATTTCTTTACATCCGCGCCTGCCAAAAATGTATGGCGTTTGGCTTTTGATGTCCACCGCTCAAAATGAACCGTCACGGCAGGATTGGCAGCGGAGCGTAAAACACTATAGGCGATGCAACCCGACTGGGTACGTGCAGCCTGCGCCACATCACGCGATGCTTGTTGAACTATCTTCTCTTTTCCCGGTTTGGCTTCAGCGGTTGTTATGACTATAAGATCGGAGCTTTTCATTTTGTTTAGTCCAGGTTGATAATTTTAGAAAATGAATTATGCATTAGGATGATTTTCGAGAGATGTTTGTTGTACTGACCTGTCCTTCTGACCTTTCAGAGTGGGATCCCCTTTCCCTTTCGTAATTAAGTCGAACAGACTATGGTTGATGTAAGTATCCCAGGCATCTGTACAGACGTCGTGGCATTCATTTTCAGGTACGAGCCCAACATGCGTAAAGCGAATTTCTGTTTGGTCTCCCTTCCTGGCAATATCGAAAACAACATCTATGCCCGTCCACTCGGTTTGCTCCTCAACGAAGCTAAAGTAGTTTTGTAGAACATGCCATACTACTTTTTTGCCCGGCATAAATTCAGTAATCTTAAACGTGCAGCGGTGAATGTCTTGGTAGTAGTAATAAAATATGCCGGGTCTGTCGGTGTCACCTTCAATATTTTCCGACCACCATCCACGCACGTTATTAATGGCCCTGAAAACTTCTTCTGGAGTTTGGTCTACCAGTATGCTGGTGCTAAAATTTTGATCTTTCATTTTTTAATCCTCATCAGTTTTAGGATGTTGTAAATTTTATACAGACAAGGTATTGTCTACATACCACTTTCGAAGGGTGTAAAATAGACTTTCTAACGGGTTGATTTAGACACCGGTTAATTTCTACCTTTTAAAAAAATATTATGAAGCATTTAACCATCATTGTCCCGGCCGGCCGGAATAATCTGGAAAGCATTGTTGGCCCATATAACATTTTTTCAAGAGCCAACAAGCATTGGAAGGAAAGCAGCGGAAAACCCTTGTTTGATATTGAGTTGGCCGGCCTTTCAAATGAGGTGGGATTCTATGGCGACTTGTTTGCGGTGAAGCCACAGACCCGCATTGCGGCTGTATCCAAAACCGATCTCATTATTATACCTTCATTGAATCATAATTACCGGGAAGCGGTAAAGGGAAACAAAGAGTTGGTTGACTGGATTAAGAGACAATATAAAGAGGGTGCTGAAGTAGCAAGTATATGCACGGGGGCTTTTCTGCTTGCTTCATCCGGCTTGCTGGATGGGAAAAGCTGCTCTACCCATTGGTCTGCTGCAGATAATTTCAGAAAGATCTTTCCCAACGTAAAGGTAGAACCGGATAAATTGATTACCGATGAAGATGGAATTTATACCAATGGCGGGGCGTACTCTTTCCTGAACCTGATGATCTATCTTGTTGAGAAATATTACGACCGGCAAACAGCCATTTACTGTTCCAAAGTATTTCAGATTGAAATGGACCGGGAATGCCAGTCAGCATTTATCATATTCAAAGGACAGAAGATGCACAAAGATGAAATAGTGAGAGAAGCACAGGACTACATCGAAAAAAATGTGCATGAAAAAATAACTGTCAAGCAGTTAGCTTCCCGATTTGCGGTCAGCCGAAGGCAATTCGACCGAAGGTTTATCAGCGCCACCGGAAACACTCCTTTTGAATATGTACAGCGTGTAAAAGTGGAAACGGCTAAGAAACTTTTGGAAGTCGGCCGGAAAACAGTCAGCGAGGTAATGTATGAGGTGGGCTATTCCGATGCCAGCGCCTTTCGCAGGGTATTTAAGGAAATTACCAGTCTGACTCCCGTGGAGTATAAGAACCGATACAACAGAGAGGCGGTGGTGTTATGAAAGTGTTGGCTGTAAAGCAAATGTTACCAGCAGTATCCGAAGTTTTTTAATGCTTGCGACATCTCAATATGGGATCTACATATAGGTTTTGACGAAAGGAGGGATACGAACCATACTTCTCCTTTAAACAAGCTAATGTTCTATTCCTTTGAAAAAATAAAAGGGTCAATGACCGGTGCACAGTGCCCTGCTGCCATGCGTTGATTGAAATTGAATGTATTTCAGAAACCGTTTACCACAAAACCGGCAGAAAAGGGCAAACTCTGCCGAACCCTGACGGAACGGCCTGATGGACTGCACAAGTTATAGGGCGAATTTTAAATAAGCTAGCTGCCTTAAGGTCCGGCAGTACCTGTCTTGACTTTTCCAGCCCGCTCGTAATTGGCCATAATCACCCCACTTGGGGTAACAGAACTCTCTATTAAGGTAAAGACTGCCGGAATCGTACCGTGGTCAAACAACTTTTTCCCTTGGCCGAGAGTCACCGGGTGAATTTTGAGCCAGAGTTCGTCCACTAAATCATTATTAAGTAGCAGCTGAATGAGCTTGCCGCTGCCATGAACCTGAATATCAGAACCGGTTGAATTTTTGAGTTTTTTGATATCAGCCAGGCTATTAAGGAATACTGAGTTTTTCCAATCTGAGTTCTTCATGGTCTTGGACATGACGTATTTTGTGCCATCATTGATACCCGGCCACAGGTCTGCATGTTCAGGCCAGTAGTTGGCAAAAATCTCAAATGTTTTTCTACCCAGAAGATAATCTGCAGGATTAGTCCACAGCTGTTTTTCCAGGACCTTGCCATAAGCTTCGTCACCATAAGGTGCAGTCCAACCGCCATATCTGAAACCGCCTGATGTATCTTCATCAGGCCCACCAGGTGCCTGCATTATTCCATCTAATGTAATCATTGATAATGCAATTATTTTTCTCATAGTTGTTCACCGTTTAATTATTAATTAGAACCTGACATCTACGCTCCATTCATCCCGGTGATCGGTCCGGGCTGACAAGTGAGACGGCGAAACCGTCATGATCGTTATCCCTTTTTTCGCTGTTCACTCTCTTTAATCATAGCTGCCAGGTCGGCGGCCGGTCTGATTTCCCAGCTGCCGCCACCGCGGCCCAGCCGGAGGGAGGGATGCTTTGACAGCAGGCGGATGGCATGATTAAGATCGGCAGCTTCAAGGATCATGATGCCGCCTATCTGTTCTTTGGTCTCGGCAAAGGGCCCGTCGGTGACGGAGACTCTGCCGCTGCGCCATTGCAATGTGGTGGCGTTCTGGGCATCCTGAAGGGCTTCCCCTCCGGCATAGTGACCGTTGTTCTTGAGTTCTTTATCATAAGAAAAGCATTCATCCATAAAAATCTGCCGTTCAGGTTCAGACATTGTTTCCCAGACTTCATTATCCATGTATCCCAGGCAAATATATTTCATAGCGGTTTTTCATTGGATTAGGTGAGGTCCGGACAAACAGTAAAAGGAGTCTGTTGTTCTTTTCCGGACCTCATATTATATTTATCAGTTGTTATAAGTTACGGTTTACTTTACCACCTTTGACGGCTTCTTTCACGACAGGATTATCTGCTGCCTCCCGGACGTCTTCAGGGAAGTCCTCTTCTTCAAACACCTGGCGGATCTCAATTGCATCGCCTTCGGCGGCGGGACATTTTGTGGCCCATTCAACAGCTTCTTCCTTTGAATTTACATCTATCACCCAGTAGCCGCCAATGACTTCTTTGGCCTCTGCAAATGGTCCGTCGGTAACCGATGGCGTTTTCCCTTCGAATGAAACACGTGCGCCTTTCGCCGGGGGATGCAAGCCATCGAGGGCAACAAGGGCTCCGGCTTTGGCCAGTTCTTCATTAAACTTCGTCATGGCCTCAACCGCTTCGGCAGGAGGAGTAAAATCTTCACCAGCCTGTTCATCAGCGGGGGTTTGGGGTTGATAGACATTTGGGATCATAAACATTATAAACTCCATAATATATCTCTGAATTGGGTTTCTATTTGAATTCACAGCGAGTGTTCACGGAGTAGTCGAATAGCAAGCGGTGAAATCGACAATGAATCTGTATTTTTTTGAGAAAATTTCGACCAGCCCTTCCCCTCAGCTGTTAATCAGCCCTCCGCTTATGAATTACGATCTGCCTCTTATTTTTGTGTGGGGGACATCATTAGCTGTTCCATCCTTTTCCACAGGTAATACGATAGAAACATCACGGCAAGAAATACGAGCGGACCGATGATTATTTGAATTTCCCCGATATAAGCACCCGAAGCGGAGGCCCCGATAAAATCAAAGGCGAAACCGGCGTAAGCCCACTCCTTGAGTGTTTTAAACCTTCCCATAACTAAAACAACCGCTCCCAGAAGCTTGGCAATCGCCAGGATGGTCAACAGGTATATCGGGTATCCCAGAAGCGTCATAACCTCCTTGCTCCCTTCAGTTGGTATGAGCTGAACAATTCCGGACTGCAGCATTGCCAGTGCGAAAAGAATGGTAACTGTCCAATAAGCAATTTTTATTTTTTTCATGGTAGTTCACTGGTTTTCTGGAATTACTATTGTTGTGTCCACCAGGTAGTCGAATAACAGGCGGGTAAATCGACATTCAGGATTTAACATCTATTGGGTTACCTTCCAAGTTCGTTAAGTTTCCGTTTGATAAATCGCCGCTCAGGATTCTGTTGTGCGAGGGCAAGGGCACGTTCCCAGGACGCCCGCGCCTCTTTTGTTTGGCCCAGTTTCTGGCAGAGTTCCGCCTGGGCCGAGTGGGCCAGGTGATAGTCAGACAGTTCTCCGCGATCCAGGATCGTATTAATTTCATTCAGCCCGGCTTCAGGTCCATCGCGCATGGCAATCGCAACCGCACGGTTCAGTTCAATAACAGGTGAGGGGTTGACGCGCAGCAGCAGGCTGTACAGCCCCACAATCTGTGACCAATCCGTAGTATCGGGACTCTTTGCTTCAGCATGGGCAGCTGCAATAGCAGCCTGAAGGACATATGGACCTATCCGGTTGGACGTAAAGGCTTGTTTGAGCAGCGATAATCCCTCTTCAATCATGTCGGGATCCCAGAGTGAGCGGTCCTGTTCTTCCAACAGGACAAGATCTCCCGTCGGGGTAGTGCGGGCCGGCCGGCGGGATTCGTGCAGCAGCATGAGGGCGAGAAGACCGACAACTTCGGGGTCAGGCAGCAAATCGAGCAGAAGGCGTCCGAGACGAATAGCTTCCCTTGAAAGGTCAAGGCGGGTTACCGTTTTGCCCGAAGAGGCGTAATAGCCTTCATTGAATATCAGGTAAATAACCTGGAGTACGGTCTCGAGCCGATCCGGCAACTCGTGCTCCGGGGGCACCTGGAACGGGATCTTCGCCTCTCGAATTTTGGCTTTGGCCCGTACAATCCGCTGAGCAAGCGTAGGGGGTTTCACAAGGAAGGCACGGGCAATTTCTTCGGTAGTCAGATTGCATACCTCACGCAAGGTCATGGCTGCACGTGCGTCGGAAGAAAGGGCAGGGTGGCAACAGGTGAAGATCAGCCGGAGTATGTCGTCTTCAATTTTTTTGTCAACTTGCATGGACGGGTCGGCTATATCGGCTTTTATGTTTCTGGTCTGCTTTGCGTGTAAGGGGTCGAATTTTGACTGGCGCCGCATACGATCGATTGCTTTAAACCGGCCCGTGGAGATGAGCCACGCTCTCGGGTTGGAAGGGATGCCTTTGTCGTCCCATTGCTCCAGGGCCGTTTTAAAGGCATCATGCATCGCGTCTTCGGCCAGATCAAAGTCTCCGAGCAGACGAATAAGCGTTGCAAACACACGGCGCGACTCTTTACGATAAATCTCATCCACGAGTTGTGAAATATGGTCAGGAGAATTTTTCATGATTGTTTCTTTACTTCCGGAGTATTCACACTGCTTCTACTACTCGTCAAAATTTCAGCTTTATCCCGGGTTTTTAAGGTGCTCGCCCAAAGTGCCGGCTTTTCTGCCTTTTCACCCTCTGGTTTCACAATAAAAGTTTGAATTCTCATAATGACATAATATCCCTGGCTACGATTCTCAGGTCGTTGTTAAGTGAGTGACCGCCGCTGGGAATTTCCCGAAAGGTTGCCCAGGGAAGGTTATTCCTGTGATGGGTGAGATGAGCAAAGGGTACCTCTTCATCGTCGCGGCAATGGTAGAAAAAAGTCGGTACGTCCCTGGGTAGCTTGTCAGCAAAATCTACTTGCAGCTTAAGTCCCTGCACCCAATCTTCATCACCGCTCCAAAACGGGGTAGAGATGAGAAAAATGCCGACAATCTTTTTTGGGAGTTCTTTTTCCGATAAGCATTTTAACAGCATGGAAGCACCCAGGGAGTGTCCCACCAGCGTAGCTTTGCCTTTGATGCCGGAAATTTCTCTGCCAATCTGTTCAGTCCATCCAAAATCAGGCAGGGTTTTATCGGAGGATAGTTCAGGATAATGTACTTCATACGTTTCTCCCAATGTCGTACCTAAGGAAGCTACTAACTTAGCGTCTGTTGCATATCCTTTTTCACCTCCTCCCTGTATGAATATGATAAGCTTGTTCATATCGGAGGTTGATTCATCTGATGTATCATTGAAACGTACTATTGGTTTTACATGACGTTATAAGATGATCCAATATTTATGGTAGTTTAATTTCTTGAATTAACCTTTGCATGGTGAATATGCGACAGCTTGCAGGGGTTTTTGCGACAGATCAATGTAGATTTTCAAAGCCCAGTCACGACCAGGTGCATTAGCTGCAGACGTACAAATGTTAAGCTGATAAATAATGAACGGAGAGCTAAAAGTCAGAAAGCGGCAAGTACTTGGCGGTAAGTGAGCAGGTTCTGTTGAGATTTATTGTACAGACGCATAATAAATTATTCCAGCAGTTCTATTACCAGCTTGCCGGTTCAATAGGATGATACCTATACCCGAGAATGCCATAATGAGATAGCTGACGAAAAATGCTGTTTGCTTATTCTCAATACCTATCCTAAGGCCTTCACGGGAAAAGCGAATATTTTTGCGCTTCTCTACCTGGGGTGTTTAAGTGGGGGGGCAGTAAAAAACCGACATTTGTGATCGATAATGAATTAAATCCTGCCGGGGGCAACCATTCCAGTGGTACCAAATCCCTAGTGCTCCGTCTTTTGCCGTATCGAACCCGTTTATTCAGGATTTTCTTGTATTGCGAGGCGTTATGCCAAATTGAAGTCAATAGAGGATACAACATGCGCAAAACCGGCAGGTGCCAGGGTTTGGAACTGTTTGGGAAAAAAGGTAGACCCGAAAATGAGAAGCTGGTAAAAAGGGGCGGAATTAATGTGTTTGTCAGGTGTATAGCTTTCACTCCCCGAATAGCTGTAACATTAACCTTAGCCTTCTAATATTTTCAGGCTATAGCCCTGTTTCTAAATCAGAGTATGTCATCTTCTCTGTTCCCTTCTGTTATAAATTATGAATGTTTTGTTACAAATCTGTGATAACTACCCTCATAAAAAACCATAATTTTTTTATAGAGAAGGCAAGTTCTTTCGAGAGTAATATCTCAGTTAATGATTCAATTTAGATAATCATCTATTGAATCCTGAACCTGCCAATAACGGAAACCAATAACTAAATCCCATAAAAATGTATGTATTCAAATCAATCCATATTTTTGTCGTAATTGTGATATTCACTTTCATCGGGTGTTCGGATATTGCTAACCCGGAAATGGAGAGTAGCAATGATAAGCTTGCCCCGACTCTTTCTTCAGCTCATTCAGGTCAAGGTGGTGGCGCTTTGACTGCAAATGGGTGGTACGAGGGGGAAGAGATTTACTATATCCATAATGGTATAGAAGAAGGAGTTACTGAACGAGGAGAAAACGATATTTACCTAATTGGAGGTGATAGACTTCACCAGGCCAACGTCGTCGAATTTATTCCTGGCGAATCTGGATACTCACCTCACTGGAATGTATATGTCGTTCACTCAGCTGAAGGAGTTACCGTTCAGGATATCCTCGATTCTGGTTATGCATCAACCCATTATGAGAGTGAAGGGGTATTATTTGATGATGTTGAAGACCTCCGAGCGGCACTCCAGGCCGGACTTGTTACCTTTGATCGTCCCGGTGTTGTTGTAAACTGCCCGATCATTTCAGAGAAAGGTGCCGAAGCTCCCGGGAATACAGAATTATCAGAAGAGTTCCAACCTTTTGGAGAAACATTCTAATTGTATTCCTCAGTTACTTATATAGTCTCCTCTTCCTGTAAAATTGGATAAAACAGGAAGAGGGGATTATTTATATTTAAATACAAATACATTAGTGGTTCTAGGCGGAATGGGGCCAGCTGATTACTGATTCTGAATAATCATCCTTTGCCTTTTAAAGTAAATCGTAGCAAATGTTGAAAGCTTCTATAGCTTTCATTGACCGAAAATGGAAGTCTAAAGTTTCCTTGCCATAATGATTGGCTACATATTTTTCAGCTTTATGAAGGGATTCAATCACGGCTATTATGATCGCATCTCTGGCTGTATCTGCATTTAAATTTTCGTATGCAATCCAGCCCCGTTCGGCAAAAAGTACTATGAAACTTATCTGGCATCCAAATCAGTTGATAAGCTTCTTCTTCCAAATTTGATATATTTTGCTGATTTTCAATTTCAGCTAAGTCAATTCCAAGAGTTATTAGAAGAGGAGAAAAGTTTAAAAACGTCTCAATTCCATTATTTTTTTCTTTTATCTCTCTGAATTTTGGATGTCTTCAATTTTAGGATTTTTATCTTTTTGACATAACTCTTAATTCTATTGCAACCTAACAGCCTGGTGATTCTACTGCCGGGCGTACAACTCTAAAGTCCAAGAAAAAACCTGAACCGGTCAGCAGGATATAATTGTTAACTGCCACGTATTCATAACACAAGTGCTGCAAACAGAAGTCTAAAAGGGATTCAGATCATTTTATGGAATATTGAATATATGCCGCAATGGCTCACCTTCCGGTACTTGAACGATCCACGCATATTCTCCAGGTTCATCGATTTCTAAAGAGAAATATGTAGCACTTTCACCAGGAATGGCATCATAGGTGCTGACACCCCCGAGGAAATCAGCGGGGGCAGGAGTTCTGAGGCCTCCAACTTTGTACCAATCCATCCATGTATTTACTTCATTCAGATCAGTGTTTCCCTCTGTTTTGATCAGATGAATATTATTATGAACAGGATTTCCCAAAGAGTCCGCTTCCATGAGCACAGCAAAAGAATGGGAGCCGGCTTCAGCTTTCCATTGAACATCAATCTCTTTTTCTTTCAGCGTAATTATATTTTCGACAGAGGGTTCAGGACTGTTCGTAGATTCATCGGTAATAGTAAGGGGCCGCGTCATGCCGTTGACGAGGTGAATTACACCATCCTCCGTCTTAACCCAGCAATCCACAGCATACAATCCCGGTTCAAGATATACTGTTTTCTCAGCTGATCTTCCCGGAGAAACCAGTCCCCGTGCGTTCACATATTTTATGCCATCGGCCCAGTCTGGCAACAGTTCATTTACCCGCTCCGATATATCGGAGCGTTCAACTTCACCGGCTTGAAATTCCTCCAATAAAATTTCCCAAGCCCCAACATATTCATCCAGGTATTCTCTATAAGTAATATTTTCGGAGATACGGGCAAAACTTAATTCATGGATTTTATGAGCTTGTTCATTATTTAAAATAAAAGTAATCCATCCGGAGGGTAATTCAGCCGGAGCCTGAAATGCATAATCATATGCGGTAATCTCCACTCTATATTCATCCTTATTTTGTGGACTGCAGCCCCACACCAGAAGTGAGATCAAGGGTATACAGCTAAGATATTTGAGTGTATCCATTTTGTATAGCCGGTGTTTATTTGAATGAATATAGACTGGCAGTTAACAAACTGGCGCTTACGGTGCGCAGAACTTAGTGACTTATTAATAGTCTACTGATTTGATCTTCTATTAGCAAGATCCGAACCCAACGGCGAGTCTGCTAAGGGTAGCGCTTGTTAGGCTGTAGTATGTCGTCATCTCTTACGACACAAAGACTGCACTACACAAATTCGATTCTCCTGAAGATTTTTGCCAACATTTTCCAGTTTCGTCGGTGCCGCTTCACCCATCAGCAGATGAAGACCAAGGGGGGACGGACCTGATTCTGCAAGTTGCTTTGTAACGGAGTTAAACCACTGCACAGACGACTGTGAAACATCCTTCCATTGGATAATCTCCAGACCAGCTTTCTCCAAGTTGCTACGGAAGTCTTCTTGAGAGATCAGGAAGCTGCCGGAGGATACATCGGCCCAAGGGACTGGTAGGTATGGTTCGGCTTCGGAGATTGAGAAAATTTCATGGAATACAAAGACTCCCTCTGGCCGAAGTACCCGTTTAATTTCATCTATGAGCTGATCTTTCGACGAGATATTCATTTGGACATGCTCCATCCAGACTACGTCAAAATGTCCGTCTGAAAACGGGAGTTCCAAGGCGGAAGCTTCGTAAAAGCTTGTTTTTTCTTCCAGGCCCACCATGTTGGATAGCTTCTTTGCCAGCGAAATATAGGTAGGCATCAGGTCAATACCAGTGACAGGGCAGTCGAAGCTGGACGACAGGTATCGTGCGGTTCCGCCCAATCCACATCCAACATCAAGAACTTCTCTGCCGGTAAGCTCTCCTAAAAGCTCAGTCAATTCCGTAGTTGATTCTCTACCACGGATGTGGAACTCGTCAACCGGGGCCAGGTTATCAGGACTGATCTCTGTACCGTCGCCCAATTCTTTCTGAATCGCGTTAAGAAGGGTTTCTTCCAGTCCCTTCCGATCATAGCATTTAATCACTTGTTCGTATGTTCGTTCCATAACTGGTCTCTTTTTGATATATGGATGTGAAAAGTGTGAAACCTAACGACCCACGTTAAAAGGGCGGGATCTTCCCAAAATTCCGATGTTCCGGGGTCATTTAAATTAGGGCTATCAACCGTAACTAATTCAAGGAAGACCTCATGATCTATTTTGAAATAGAACTGCACTTAAATAATATGGTAAATGTAGCACTCAACGGCAATGACAAGGTGGTAAGGGAGGCAAAACTGTCAACTTCTCGATGATCACGGATATTTTTTTTCGATACCTTTGACAGTCCTGTGAAAGCGGTGGTCGAATGTACGAGCAACTGGTACTGGCTATTGGACTGGTGTCGGGCCAACGATGTTGATCTGATCTTGGCTCAGGCGAAGATGGCGGGCGGATCAGCAATGCCAAGGTAAAGACTGACACAGTGGATGCCAGGCGGCCGTCTTCGCCTATACCCATTACAGGATGGTGAAGAAATTCTATCGCAGGATTAAACGACAGAGTGGTCGTCTGGTGACAAGTACGCACTACCGCCGGTTTCAGAGCTGCAAATAGCGTAAACTTGAGGAAGGGAAGCAATGCCCGGTGGTTCGAAACAATGTAGGCAACAAGCTGATAAAAATTATCTGTGTCATATGGAACAGTGGGTGGCCTGCCAGCCTGCTCATGTTTCTCGATTTGCCCGGCCAAAAAAAGAAAATAACCTTTGATAAAGTCATAGCATTCTGGGATAGTAGCATTGTGAATGCTGGAACCTCTGTCCATTGGCAGAAGAGAAGCCCGTAAAAGGGGTTTGGATGCCGGCAGGTTCAACGACACTAAAGCTTTGATGAACAGGTAATCCGAATGTGATCGACGAAGCCGGTTGACAGTTAAAGGTTTGAAACGAGGATGTATTGAATTGCTGCATCTTAAAGATAGCTGAGAACTGCCTGCTTAACAGTTCCCTTTTTAAAAGGGCAGGTGGCTGGATTGTTGGAAGTGTAAGTAGGAATTTTTAATGCCTGATATTACACACGGTCTTTTCAATAGAATCCCACAATGTGTTTAATAAAAGGTATATATAGGATAATTTAGCATCATAATGGTATATTTATATATAGATAAAAAATCAGTTAATAATTGAAATCAAATTTTTGACACTATGATTAAGCAAAATATAGAAGAAGAAATAAACAATCAGATTCAAGAAGAATTTCAGTCAGCATATGCTTATTTGGCGATATCAGCGTGGTTTGAAGAGAAAAACCTCAGCGGCTTTGCTAGCTGGCTGAAAGCCCAGTGGCAAGAGGAAATAGAACATGGTATGAAGTTCTACAATCACTTGATTCAAAGAAATGGCCGACCAATATTGCAGGATATTGAAAAACCAAAAGTGCAATTTGATTCTCCGCTGAACGCGTTCGAATTTGCTCTTGAACAGGAGCAGCATATCACGAAACGTATTCACAAGATGTATAATCTTGCCAGGGAGGAAGACGATTATCCGCTCGAAAGTTTGTTACTTTGGTTTATTGATGAACAGGTAGAGGAAGAAGAGATGGTGCAAGATATTATTGATAAACTAAAATTAGTCGGAGAAGACGGCTCTGGACTGTACCTGCTGGATCGCGAGATGGGTGAAAGACAAGGCCAGAATGGAAAAGAAGCAGAACAAAGTGAAGACCAATAATTGCATAAATATTATTAGTTGGTTGTAAATACAATCATCTTTTGATATAGGGTGATTTTATAATTTAGCAAAAATTGACCGATCTATAGAAAAACCGCCGTCTCGGCTGTGCTGAGACAGGTGGGTGAGTCGAAAGCCATAGCTTACGGCCGTTGTTGTGTGCCTTTTTTATTTCTTCGCTTTTTTGTAAATCAACGAGCCTGTCAAAAGAGTGTCATTTTTTATCTTAAAATCCCTTATTAAGACTCCCAAATTACTAAAGTAACCACTTTCTTCGTTCTTATAGATTTTTCCATTTAATATGCCCCAGTTAAATATGTAGTAGTTATCCTTTTTGTCAATGGAAATGGTTGGCCAATTTTCTGTATTTTGATATGTGCCAAGTATATTATCATTACTATTGCTTACCCTTAGAAATTGCGAATCGTTAGGGTATGAGATTTCATTCTCTATTTCAAAACTCTTGGCCAATTTTGTTTTTTCACTCTTGAAAATACTGTCCGCAGGTAATGCATTTATTAGGTTGTAAGCATAGTCTGCCATTAAATGAGGCAATAAATAAGCTCTGTTGTCATTAGAGAAAGCAATGACCCCAATTTTTTTCTCTGGCATAAATGAGATGTGGAAACTTATCCCTGCCAAATTCCCAAAGCGTGTCAAAATTCTTTCCTTCTGGTATTCAGCAATATCCCAGCCTAAACTGTAGCCCGTTCGTTGGTATGTAAAATAGTTTCTGTCTTGCGGTGTGGTCGAAGCATGAAGTTCTGACCAAGAATATTTATTCAGTAAAATATTGTCTTCTCTAATGTTTGCACTTAACCATTTTGAAAGGTCGTTTACAGTTGAAATTATCCCTCCTGCTGCGTGCATTGTGATGTCCTCTTTGTAAAAGCCCTTTTCAATGATTCCCCTGTTTTTGGAAACGGTAAGTGATGGACGAATGTCTTTTAATTCATAATCACTGACATTTGCACTTGTGTTTTCCATTTTTAATGGTGTGAAAATATAGTCTTTCATTTCATCTTTCCATCTTTTACCCGTTACGTTTTCCACAACCATACCAGCAATGATTGGACCAACATTTGAATATCGAAATTCACCTGATGGGTCAAAAAGAAAGTCAGTATTTAAATCGTTGATTAATTCTTCATTTTTACCACTATATCCCAAAAAGGCTGTTTTCCACGCCATACTGGTGCTAAATGTGCCGTGAGTGTGATTTAAAAGGTTTTTAATTGTTATTTTTTTTGTGTCTATACTGTCATTGTAATTTAGTTGAGAAGATAATCATCAAGTGAGTTGTTTAAATTGAGTACTTTTTTCTGTTCTAATATTTTGAGTAATGTTCCCGTGAATGATTTTGTGCTGGATGCAATGTACATGAGGGAATTATTATTCAGAGAAGATTTTTTGCCATTTAAAATCTCTCTGTTGATAGCAAATGAATAAGCCAATCCATTTTCATCAACTACAGCAAAAATAAAATCGCCAAACAATGCTTTTTCTTTGTAGATGTTTTTTAATTGGTGTTCAAATTTTGAGGAAAATTGGGAATGTTCTTCTTGGAATTTTGGGTTGTTTAGGAATGTAGAATCCTTGTTTGTCGGCTCAGTTAAGGAGTTCTCTTTTTTTGTTTGAGCTATTAATGAATTAGTCATCAAGAAAATGATTGTAACGGCCCAAAATAGTTTCGTCATAAAGATATGATTTGACTTACAATTTAGATTTTAATTGCCCTACGGGATTTACGTATGAAAGGTTACGGATGTGATACAACTATCTATCACACAAGTAGAAGATTGAATAAATGAAATAGCTTGAATATTAAACACTTCACCCTGCATTCTTTAATGACCGCGTGTTTGTGCGTTTTGGGGGGAGGGGGCAGAGGGAAATCCGACTCTTGGATGCCTGTCAGATCGCCATATATGCCCTACGTTATCAAGATCAAGTACGGTTGTTAGAACCTGAAAATGCAAATTTAGATCGTCTTGGGCATTTGTTAAGCTTACGCTTATTATTAGTTGAAGATCGCAGCAAAAACCTGCAATACCTGAGAGATCTTGCATGAAGCTGGGGACTGTCTCAGATGATCAGGGTGGACAACAGCCCGGAATTTGTCAGACGCAAGCTGGACTTGAGGTGTAACCTGACCCTGGCCTTTATCCAGCCAGGCAAATCGTTGCAGAATGGATATCTCGAGCGACTCAACGGAAGCATTTACCGGGAGCTGCTCACTGCGTATGGTGTTTCGAACGATCCAGGAAGTTCGCCAGAAGGCCGAGCAGGGGAAAGGCGATTACAACTGGCGACGACCTCACAGTTCACTAGGCTATAAGACACCGATGGAGCTACTAAAGGAACCCGAAAACTCTGATTTATATTGGGTCGAAAAAAGGAGAAGCCTACAGCCCTTCAAGCTATCCGCTGTTTTCTCAAGAGCCCTATAACGACCATCGGGATAAGCGGCGTAATGCGTTCTCTGGATTATTGATGAATTACATCTTAGCTGAAATCTTTAAATCAAGCAAGGCAATGGGAGTCGCGTCTGCTTGATGCCGTGGTTATGTGGCGGGCCATCTGGTTATTGGTAAATAATTAGTTACAGATCAACAATTAATTATATAATCCAGGGCCGGCGTGAGCCCGAAACGCCCCCCGAATCCGGCATCCATTTTTTTTACTGACAGGTTTTTACCATATTCAAATCCACTGTAATGCGGACCGGTTGGCGGCTCAGGGTACCGGGCATTCGCTTTTCTGCGGTAAAACACAACGTTAAATCTGACAGGAGTTTCCATGGCTAAGAAAATACAACTCAACGAATCCGATATTCCAACCCACTGGTACAACGTCATCTCCGACATGCCGAACAAGCCACAGCCCCCGCTGAATCCCGAGACGGGAGAACCCGCCGGACCGGAAGATCTCTCGCCGATCTTTCCGATGGGGCTGATCGAGCAGGAGGTCTCTGCCGAGCCGAAGATCGAGATTCCCGACGAGGTGCGCGATATCTACCGGATCTGGCGCCCCTCGCCAATGTATCGCGCCACGCAACTGGAGAAGGCCCTCGACACCCCCGCCAAAATCTACTACAAATACGAGGGGGTGAGCCCCAGCGGCTCTCACAAGCCCAACACGGCCGTCCCGCAAGTCTACTACAATAAGCAGGAAGGAGTCAAGAGCATCACCACTGAAACCGGGGCTGGTCAGTGGGGTACCGCCCTGGCTTTCGCCTGTGCCCAGTTCGATATAAACTGTGAAGTCTACATGGTTAGGATCAGCTATGACCAGAAGCCCTACCGAAAGGTGATGATGAACACCTTCGGTGCTGACGTCTACCCCTCGCCGAGCGATCGCACCCAGGCGGGGCGCAACGTCCTGGCCAAGGATCCCGACACCAGCGGCAGCCTGGGCATCGCGATCTCCGAGGCGATCGAACGCGCCGTGCAGGACGAGCAGACCAAGTACTCGCTCGGCTCGGTGCTTAACCACGTGCTGCTGCACCAGACCGTGATCGGGCAGGAGGCGATGAAACAGCTTGAGTATGCCGGCGACTATCCCGATGTGGTGGTGGCCCCGCTCGGCGGGGGTTCCAACTTCGCGGGGATCTCGTTTCCCTTCCTGAAGAATAACCTGCGCGAAGGCAAGAACACCCGTTTTGTTGCTGTGGAACCCGCCTCCTGCCCGAAGCTGACCAAGGGGGAGTTTATGTACGATTTCGGGGATTCGGCGGGCTATACGCCGCTGCTGCCGATGTACACCTTGGGCCATAACTTCACCCCGGCGGCGATCCACGCCGGCGGGTTGCGCTACCACGGCGCCAGCGTGCTCTGCAGTCAGCTGTTGAAAGATGAGCTGATCGAGGCGGTGGCGATCCAGCAGTTGGAGTGCTTCGAGGCGGGCGTGCTCTTCGCCAAGACCGAGGGGATCATCGCCGCTCCCGAAGCAACCCACGGTATTGCACAGGCGATCCGCGAGGCTGAGCGTGCCAAAGAGGAGGGCACCGAAAAGACGATTCTGTTCAACCTCTGCGGGCATGGGTTCGTCGATATGTCGGCCTACGAGGACTACTTCGCCGGAAAGCTCAGCGACCACTCCTTTACCGACGAACAGCTCAAACAGAACCTGCAGGAGGTGCGCGACCTGGCGCCCAATCGGGGTTGATCTATACAAGGAAATCGGAATCAATACCGGTGGGCAAAACCCACTCTCAATTATTGGATCGGTAGCTTAAAATAGTAGGCATCCTAACGACCTGGCGCTTAAGGTGCGCACGGATTGATGTTGAGTTAGCAACTAACGAAAGAAGAGACATAAAACCAAGAGTGGCCCCGACGCATCGGGGGCGAGGTGTGTCCGACTTAATGCGCGGGATCTTTCCAAAAAGGGGTCCTTACTTAGATTAATGGCAGGCAACCATAACTAACTAAGGAGGACCTCATGACCTATGTAGGAATAGATCTTCACTCAAATAATATGGTAAATGTAGCACTCAACGGCAATGGTAAGATGGTAAGGGAGGCGAAGTTGCCGACGTCCCGACGATCTCTGGAGGATTTTTTCGGCACCTTTGACGGTCCTATCCGGGCCGTGGTCGAATGCACCAGCAACTGGTACTGGCTGTCGGACTGGTGCCGGGCCAATGGTGTTGATCTGACGCTGGCCCATTCGAAGATGGCGGGGGCCATCAGCTACGCCAAAGTGAAGACTGATACCGTGGATGCGCATACCCTGGCCGAGCTGTTGCGGGCCGATCTGATTCCGGAGGCCTATCAGATCAAACACGACCGACGAGAGCTTCGAGAGTTGACCCGCGGGCGGCTGCGACTGATCCAGTGGAGAGGAAAGCTGCAGTCTGCGCTGTGGGGACAGGCCATTAAGTATAACGTGCCCATCAGCGGCAGCCAGTGGCGCTATCTCGGAGAGTTGCAGCAGTGGTTACAACCACAGCTGCCCCCAGCAGCGGGTCTGCAGGCTGAACTCATGATTGAACAGATTATTCAGTTACAGCGACAGATCCATCGGATCGAAGAAGAGATTGAAAAGCAGGTACCTTTTGAAGCAACTGCCGAACGGCTCATGGCCGTGCCGGGCCTTGGAAAAGTGGGCGCCTGGACCATTATGGCCGAGATCGGGGACATTACCCGGTTCCCGAGTGCGAAACAATTTGTTAGCTATTGTCGGCTGGTACCGGGAGCCTCCGACAGTGGCGGAAGCCGAAGGCACAAATCGGGTAATAAAGATGGCAACAAGTACCTACGTGCAGCTTTTGGGCAGGCCGCGGTCTCTGCCTACACCCATTATAAAGTGGTGAAGAAATTTTATCGTAAGATTAAGCGTCGAAGCGGTCGGCCCGTGGCCCGAGCCGTTGTGGCCAAAGAACTGGCCAAAGGAGTCTGTGCCGAGTGCTCGGCATGACAAAGAACGAAGAATATAGAGGATTTAAGGGCAGCCGGTACGGGCGGCCTCGCAAACCTGCTGGCCCCAGCCTATAAACCCGCACGCCTAACCGGGACATCTTAAGGTAAGCCCGTGCGTCCCGAGTATTCGGGAGGACATCGGCCGGCTGGCCGGTTAAAGATCTGGGATAGTCCCGATTATTCGGGGCAGCTTCTGCCCATTGGTGGAAGATAAGCCCGTAAAGGGGTTTGGATGCCGGCAGGTAATCCGAACTTGATCAACGAAGCCGGTCGCCAGCGATAGGTTTGAACAAAGGATTTATAGAAATGAATACAAACAGCTGGGTGAGGACTGTCTGCTTGACATTTTCCTTTTTAAAGGGGTTAGGCACCTGCTCTAGTTGATTATAGTATTGACTAAATTATTACCAAGATAATTTGTAATACTGTGATCCGAATTTTCAAAATCACGCAACCCAATAGTTTGGCCAATTGCAATTTCCCATGGTTTGTTACTTCCGATTAAACCCATCAGATCGTTCCTTATATCTTTTAAATCGGTTTCTTTTCTGGAAAAATCATTATCACGGAAATTACACATTGCATCAAAGTGAGGATGGTCCTCATTATTTTCAATCCAGACAAAGATATTGTCTCTTAATTCTTCCCATGAAGTATTTAATCTTTCTAAAACCTCATCAGTGAGTAATAAATTTTCTGCAGCTCTGCAGGATAGCCGAAATCTTTTAATACATCCTAAATCTTCAATTTCCTCTTCTTCAACCTCGTCTTTATCTCTCAAAGAATATCCAACTGCATTGTCATACACTGTCGATAAAATTTTCCTTGACAATGTTTCATAATCATTCATTCTAACGATGCTATCAACTGGGCAAGGATGAATATTAATTTCACCTTGTGAAGTGCGTAGAGCTTGTTGCCAGATTCTTAGATCGTCTTCACCTTCAACGAGAAAAATTGGTGATTCGTTAAATACATTAGATAAAGGATGAGCCCCAAATATTGGTAGAATTGTTCTATGGATTTCATTTGTTGATTCAAACTCTACCCGATTTTCCCCCGCTTTTATAAAACCCACTTTTAAATCATCTGAATCTCTTAATGAACTCAGCAAAGCAGTACTATGAGTTGCGATAATTATTTTAACTGGTTCTTCTTTAAAAATATCAACCAAAAATCTTGCAAATTTTGACTGTAAGTCGGGATGCAAATGGACATCTGGTTCATCAAATAAAAGAAAATTTTCAATTCCTTCTTTTGCTTCTTTTTGAAAGACTAAAGATTCAATTGATAAGGAAATAATCTCAGACTCTCCACTACTTATTTGATCCTCACCTATTTTCCTGTCTTCTTCTTGTAAATAAATTTCAAAATCTTCACCTTCTCTTTTTAACCATATATTTTCAAGCAAGTTATTTATCGATTCAACAATTGTATCAAAAGTATAATCCATGTTTTGACGCAACTGTTGATCAGATTCAATCTCTCTTAAAACAAGGGTTTCAAGTTTCCTGAACTGCAGAACGCTTTGCTGTCTAAATTGTCGATATTGATTGTTCCTTAATTGATTAGGCAACCATCTTTCATCGTTGTTCATATTCCGCTCGATATTCGGCTCATGCTTTAAGGTACCGCCTCTCTCTGGAGTAATATACTTTGTGTTAATATTTTGTTCGTTCCTAAAATTGTATTCATCAAATTGTCTTAGCAATCTACTTTTTCCACTACCATTTTTGCCAAGGAGGACATTTACTTTGCCAAGATTTTCAAGAGAATAGTCATTAAAGTCTAAATTCATAAAAAGTATATTTTATTAAATGAGGCAAGGTGCCTAACGATATTGCGCATAAGCTGCACGCGAATGAATGTTGAATTAGCAACTAACGAAAGACGAGACTTAAAACCAAGAGTGGCCCCGACGCATCGGGGGCGAGGTGTGTCCGCTTAATGCGCGGGTTAGGTATAAAGTTAGTACTCATTTAAATTACTTAGAAGATTAATCTTTTGGGTTAATCTTTCTACTAGGGTGTGTAAACTGAACTCTGTCCGGGCTGCTTATTTTTCGTGGTTACGGGTTAAGTCTAATGGTAGTCGATCGCCATATCGAATAGCCAGCTGC
>NZ_FXTH01000014.1 GCF_900182555.1 Fodinibius sediminis
TTGTCTTGCGTAGTCATGGTGAGTCTGCGTTTAGTGATTAGGTTGTTGGATACTCTAATCTAACTAAACTGTCAGATTTCATCGTGACTACTTCAAGTCAATACAAGATGAACTAATTAATATCAGATATCTACCCTTAAATTTTCGATATAATCCTTTATTAATAGAAAGGCATACTAACCCACTAAAATACTATCAGAAGCCCTCTCGCAATAAATTTAGTAGGCAAAACACTGTTCTATTAGGCTTGAGCCTTATGCTCATCCTCATAACTATCAAAAATCCTTCCCAGCAAATCAAAATGGCCTTTTAGGTTATTCTTCAAAATGTAATCCACATATGAATATTTTTGGGTATTGCTTCTCTTATAATAGCTCGAATCACTTCCTTCCAGATATAAGGGTTTTTCTCCACTAAACAATAACCCCATATCTACTTCAGCACTCCAAGAATTATTAAAAATATTTTTGGTAGCAGTCTTTTTAGCATATTTCTGAAACATTCTCTCCCCTTGTTGAGGTAAATCGCCAGCGTAATATTCGTTAACCTTCTTCCTGTATTTATTTAAAGTTTTAAAGCAAAGGTCATTAATTTTATCGAATCCTTTTTCAAGATCTATCGCATATAAGTTTTTTCCTCCCAAGTATTTATTTATTTGATATTTGGAGTCAAAAATATATTCAATTCTTAGGGTTGACTTATAATTATTACCAATCCCCCTAGCTCTTTCCTTTAAATCCTTATTGTAAATTCTCATTCTTTTACTACCAGTTCGCATCGATGAAAGATAACCTGTATTAAAATGATCTTTTTTTTCAGGTTTTAAATAAGGGAAATCCATATTCAAGATTAATTCCGTCAATTGTCTACAAAATACTTTAAAGTCTCTTCCTTTTATTGAAGGAAATTGGATATCTAAAGCTAAGTCACATTGTTTTACATAAACCTCATACTGTGGAACATACCCCTCAAAAAATTCATCAATTATTATAGTCTTTATATCACTTAAAAATGACTCTTTATAGTGACTAATTTCTTTATCAATATCTTTCTGTAATTTGTCTAAGCTGGATATCTTCAGAGTTATAAATCCAGTACTATTTATCCCCTTAATTTCGATCTTAGCTCTATCAGTCTTGATGTTGTAGATCTTATAATCTTGTTTTGTATACACTTCTTTAACTTTAAAATCATAAAACTTATTATTTAATAAGTTATCAATATTTTCTTCTTTCCCCACGCTTACTGATAAAAGAAGTGTATCTATCACCTTGTTTAAGGAATAATCTACTTTTTTAAAATTAACTCTACTATTACTAATAGCATTTGGGGTTATGCTTATACCATCTTTTACCAATCCTTGACTATCAATCATTTTTACTCTTAAGTAATCCAATTCTTTTTAGTTATACATATGATAATTATTCAATAGTGGTGCAATATCTGACCATTTTTAGCTCTTTAAGGAAAATACCGATCAAATCTTATATTTAGCCAACTTCTGATGAAGTAATTTCCTTACGTCAATAAACATTCATTCACTATATATTGAGTTATAGAAACGTATAAATTCTTTTATTATTACACTGTACCCCATAAGGTTACCTTAATTAATTAAGACATATGTCAATAAAAGCCGCAATTTACTGTCGTGTATCTACTTTAGAACAAACTGAAACAAAAAACGATCAAAGTTCTCATGATACACAGGAGCAAGTTTGTAGAGCTTGGATTTCTGAACGCGGATTTAAAACCTATGATGTATATACAGATACCAAATCTGGCCGAAACCTAGATAGGCCAGAGCTTCAGCGTTTACTCAATGATGCTGAATCTGGTAAAATCGATCTAATTGTGACATCACGATTAGATCGAATAAGTCGAAGTGTCAAAGATTTTCATAATTTAATAGAAGATTTGAATGGCTGGGGTGTCGAAATTTCATTCGCTACTGAATCTATTGACACAACAACACTTATGGGGGAAACCATGCGAAATATGTTGATGGTCTTTGCTCAATTTGAGAGTGACATGAATTCGAAACGAACAAAAGAACAACGAGCCAATGCCATTAAAAATGGCTACTGGATGGGTGGACATATACCACTCGGCTATGACAGAATAAATAATAAGTTAATTGTCAATGATGAGGAAACTGATGCAGTTAACTACATCTTCGACTTATACCTAGAACACAAGTCAGTACCACAAATCAGAAGAATCCTAAACAATCAGGGGTATCGGAATAAAGAATGGATAACCAAAGAAGGTAAAACCAGAGGGGGTAGTAAATTTACCTTAAATTCTCTATACAGTATTTTAAAAAGACGACTTTATATCGGTGAATTTGAATATGAAGGTAATTACTTTGAAACTAAATTTGAAGCCATTGTAGAAAAAGAGAAGTTTCAAAAAGCTCAACAGATTCGCTCAGCGAATGACAATAATTCTAAAAAATACTCCAAAGGAAATTCGCCAAATTTATTAGAAGGAATAATAAATTGTGGTCTTTGCGATTACTCCATGACTCCTACTTATACCAAGAAAAGTGACAAGAAATATTACTATTATAAGTGTGTAAAAAAGAATAAACAAGGCAAATCAACAGACCATAATCCTAAAAGCCTTCCTTATGATAAAGTTGATAACTTTGTTATTAGTACTTTAAAAGTATTTCTCGAACAACCTCAACTCCTGAAAGCTTTTAAAAAGAGAGTTGAATTTAATGCAGAAGATCGAATAGATGAATTAAATTCAAAACTTCGTGCTGTCCAAAATAACAGAAATAGGATTGAGACAGAGATCGACCAAACCATGAATACAATTTTAGATAATCCATCAAACAAAGAGCTTTGGGAAGAAAGACTTACTAAATATAAATCACAACGTGATGATCTGGATTCAGAAATAAAAAGTATTAAAGAAGAATTAGATCAAATCAAAAATTCACGAATTATTGACGATTCTTCCCATAAAGAGATAATCAAAGAATTCAATCAAGAATTCAAAAATAGAACTTTGGATCAGCAAAAAGAATTAGTTCAGACGTTAATTAGAGATGTAGAATCAACAGTACAAAATAAGGACGGTAGTTATACTGGTGAAGGAGAAATAATTATCTCTTATGTGTGTGATGAATTCCTTGAAGCAGAGTGGCAGGAAATAAAAAAGTGCGAAACTAATAAACCAAAAAATTTATCAGTTCGCACTTCATTATGTGATGGCTCCCCGGGTAGGATTCGAACCTACGACCGATCGGTTAACAGCCGATTGCTCTGCCACTGAGCTACCGAGGAATATAACCGCTGGTAATACCATGCGCCTCAAATGAGAGCACAAATATAATTATTAATATATACTCAAGTCAAGATTTTTTTAATCTTTTTTATAACTTTTTCAACGGGCACCGGGCGGTGGGGCCTCAAGTGATTACAGCGGCCCTGCCCTCTCCCCTGAACAAGATCCGACAACGCTATCCAGCGGCTGTTAAAATCAGCCTTTACTTTTACTGAACTTGATTTATTATTACATTAAGCAATCGATTGCACAAACAAAATAAATCATGGATGACAGGACGACGCTAAAAATTCACCCGGACGACAATCTATTGGTAGCTCTCAGCGACCTGGAAGCCGGCCAGGAAATCTCCACTAACGGTCACCCGGTCGTAATCCGGAATGCAATCCCTGCCAAACATAAGCTGGCTGCTTCTGATTTGAACGAGGGCGACAAGGTATACATGTATGGCTCCGTGGTGGGAACCGTCACGGATGATATCCCCGCCGGCGGACTGTTGACAACTGAAAATACCACCCATTCCGTTTCTGATTTTTCATCCCGTACCGGGGAGGCCTCCTGGCAGGCTCCCGATGTAAGCCCCTGGAAAGAGAAGACCTTTATGGGATATCACCGGGGTGATGGCCAGGTTGGAACAGCCAACTACTGGCTGGTCATCCCCCTGGTCTTTTGTGAAAACCGCAATGTCAATGTCATTAAAAATGCATTTCTGCAAGAACTGGGGTATGCCAATCCCGATATGTATCGGGAATATGTATCTGATTTGACCAGTCTTTATAAAGCGGGCAAACTGGATCAGATTTACCGCCAGCATTCCGCCCCGCCCAAAGCCGAGCTTTCCAGGCAGGATCAACTTTTTGATAATGTGGACGGCATAAAATTTTTAACGCATGAAGGTGGTTGCGGGGGCATCAGGCAGGATTCAGAGGCCCTGTGTGGCCTGCTGGCCGGCTATATCTACAACCCCAACGTGGCCGGGGCCACGGTATTGAGCCTTGGGTGCCAGAATGCCCAGGTCGACATCCTCGAAGAAAAAATTCAGCAGCTCACCCCGGACCTCAATAAACCGCTGTATATTTTTGAACAGCAGCAAAGCGGAACGGAGTACGAAATGCTGACTTCTGCTATTCGAAAAACCTTTATCGGGCTGGTGGAAGCCAACAAATGCAAGCGGCAGCCGGCGCCCTTAAGCAAACTCACTGTCGGCATGGAATGCGGTGGTTCAGATGGCTTTTCCGGCATTTCAGCTAACCCTGCTGTCGGTCACGCCGGGGATCTTGTCACCGCCCTGGGGGGATCGGTGATCCTTTCGGAGTTTCCCGAACTGTGCGGCGTCGAGCAAGAGCTGATCAATCGCTCGGTGAATGATGAGATTGCCGAACGGTTCATCGATTTGATGAGTCGCTATTCGGATGCCGCTGAAGCATCCGGTTCCGGTTTTGACATGAATCCCTCACCGGGCAATATCAAGGACGGCCTGATTACTGACGCCATGAAGTCGGCCGGGGCCGCCAAGAAAGGAGGCACCTCTCCCGTCAACGCTGTTCTCGATTACACCGAGTATGTACGCGAAGCCGGTCTCAACCTGCTCTGTACCCCGGGCAATGATGTGGAAAGTACCACGGCCATGGCCGGATCAGGCGCAACTATCATTCTGTTTACCACCGGACTCGGCACGCCGACGGGGAATCCCGTGACTCCAGTGGTCAAGGTCTCATCCAACAGCACACTTGCCAACCGTATGCCCGATATCATCGACATAGACACCGGACCCATTATTTCCGGCCAAAAATCGATTGAAGAGATGGGAGCAGAAATTTTGGATTACATCATTGAACTTGCAAGTGGACACATACAAACGAAGGCGATGCAGCTGAACCAGGACGATTTCATTCCCTGGAAACGAGGCGTATCCTTATAATAATTAATTATTTAGGCATTCATTATTTATGACCCATTTATTTGACTTATCCGGTAAAACAGCAATTGTAACAGGCGGTAACGGCGTATTGGGTGGGGCCATGGCGGAGGGGCTTGCCCAGGCAGGCGCCCGGGTCGCCATCCTCGGTCGTACTAAAGAGACCGTTGACCAACAGGTTGCGGCAATCAGGGAAGACGGCGGACAGGCACTGGCTCTTTATGCTGATGTATTGAATACTGCTGATCTCAAGGAGGCCAATGAGACCGTGCGCAACGAGTGGGGCAAAACTGATATTCTCATCAATGCCGCCGGAGGTAATATTGCCGGAGCCATTATCAACCCGGATCAATCCTTCCTGGATCTGGATGACGAGGCATTTAAAAAAGTTGTGGATCTTAATTTCCACGGAACCTATCGGCCGACCAAGATTTTCAGCGAGTCGATGATTGACTCGAATGAAGGGTGCATCATCAATATTTCATCCATGGCCGCACAGAAAATCATAAGTCGCGTTATCGGCTACTCTGCAGCAAAATCCGCCATTGACAATTTCACCAAATCGTTAGCCGTGGAGCTGGCCAACAAACATGGCGAGGGCATGCGCGTAAATGCAATTGCTCCGGGCTTTTTCATCGGCAAACAAAATAGGGATCTCCTGCTGAATGAAGACGGATCCCTGACTGACCGCGGACAGACTATCGTGGATCATACGCCCATGAACCGCTTTGGGGAGCCGGAAGAGCTGGTAGGAACAGCCGTTTGGCTCTGCAGCGATGCTTCCAGGTTCGTAACGGGAACCGTGATCCCCGTCGACGGTGGATTCAATGCGTTCAGCGGAGTTTAACGTCCCACAAACAACGGGCGGATGTGACGATTGTAGAGGTTATGAGTCACCCGCCCCCCTATCACTTTACTGTGCTCCTTCAGCAAGCGGATGAAGCTGTCTCCCTGCTCAGCGGCTATCTTGTATGCACAGTGCATAAATTGCCGAAGCTGAGCATCGAATAACGGCTTGTCCGGTTCATGTTCAAGCTTTGATACTATGGTCTGCCCACTCCACTCTGCAAAGGTTGGGGGTGCAGGCAGCCGCTCATGCTTGATATTGATTACCGTCTCATAGGGAGCAGTCAACTCTTCATATCGACCGAAAGCTTCACTGTATATTTTTTTCACCATGGCCAGTCCTGATGCACCGGCATCAGCCAGCCCGATGAGCTCTTCCAGCCAGGTGGTCCCCGCTGTCTTGAGGTGTATACCGGCATCATGCTTTTTCAAGAGCCTGTGGATATGCGGATACAGTGAAAACTTATCGCTTCCCGAGTGGATACTTATTTTGAGATCCGCGGGCAAATTAAACCTCTCTTTTGCATATGCAAGTACCAGCAGGTCCTGTTCAAACTCCTTTACAAAGGTCTCAAGATTTCCCACATAGTCCACTCCTTTGTAAAAATCACCGGTAAATTTGGGTGCAATAGTATTTACTGGAATTCCCTTCCGGGCAACCATCTTCAGGATAAAATACAACTCCAGCGGGGTTTGGGGAGTATCCACCTCATCCATCGAAATTTCAAAGACGGCGGTCCCCTGTTTGTGGCTTCGGATATGCTCAAATATTTCCTGCGCCTGGCGAATGGGCTCCAGGTACTGGTCCGCCCAGTCAGACAGAAAGGCATCCGTAACCTGGAAATGCTCTGCAATACCGGGGATGGACAATGACCCGGTCACGTTGTCCTGTTCCCTGATAAAATTTTCTTTATCGGCTGCCCTGCCCTCTTCCCCGATATAGTCTGCAACGTCAATGGTAAAGAAATTGGAACAGGGGATATACGGATCCACGATATCTTTTGTAATATGATCCGCATCTACACCGTAAGGGGCTTTCCAGTGTAATGCAGCCACAGCCTCCTCAGCCTCCCTGCGCACATCGCCGGGTGTTGTACCAATGATTTGATGTTCCCGGTGTGACTTGTTCCAAACCGGAATTATTAAACGATCAAACTTATGTTTCGCTTTCTGAATGGATGCAAGCTGTGCTTTGCCCTGTTGTCCAAATCGATCACCAATTCCAAGTGAATAACGTCCCAGCATACCCTTTGGATTATATTAACCTTCTTGTGAATTTCCTCCCTTGGCCTATATGAATCAATAGTTATGGTCCCTGAGTTCCTTCTTACCCGCATACCATCTCTTTGTTACAGCGGAACAGCCCCTAACCCTGTATATGGCAGGTGACAAGCAATCAATCTATTTAAAAAATAAAAAAATGGCCACCACCTCCCGGAGAAGATGATGGCCATTACTACCAACCGGTGGTAACCGATTCAGTGTCTGTCTAGAGCTTGGGTTCCCATCCGGGTTCATACTCTCGTCCCCACAGACCCATCGCTTCCCGGTCGTAGATACGGCCGGTTGATGGATCTGTCTCCAACGGTTTATTGACCCGGTACGCTATATTAGCCAGGTGGCACATATGAACACTCTTGGCCCCCTCATCAATAGGAGAATTCTGCTGCTCGGCTGTTCCCCGTATGGTATCCAGGAAGTTGACTACATGCTGGGTCGACATGCTCCCGCCGCCGCCGAGGGCTGTACCCTGCTCGCTGCCGCCCGAAGACTGCTCACGAACCAGTTCGCCATCGCGGTCGTACAGGCGATACACCGATCGGTTGACGAATACGGATCCTTCCGTTCCGTATATAATGGTTCCCCGGCCCGCACCGTAGGTATTCAATCCATTGCGACTCTTTCCGTCCCAATTGATTACTTTTCCGTCGGGAAATTCAAATGTTGCGTACATGGTATCGTACATTGTCCAGCCGTCGTCCGGAAAATGCTGCTTGGCTGCATCCACATAGACCTGCTCGGGGTAGTCAACCTGCAGCGCCCAGCGGGCGATATCCACCTCGTGCGTGGCGTTGTTGCCCGTTTCTGCGGTACCCCATTTCCAGCCGTACCAGTGCCAGTTGTAATCCCAGGTATTATGGTGATACGCCTCTCGCGGGGCCGGTCCCTGGAACAGCTCCCAGTTGAGGTCAGACGGCGGATCCTGGGGCACGCGATTGGTCACTTCTCCCCGGCGATTGCTGTAGAAAGCCACCGCCTTGTAAACGTCGCCAATGCGTCCGTTATGGATCTCGTCAATAATTTCAGTGGTATGAGCAGCAGACCGCTGCTGGTTGCCCATCTGAACCACTTTTCCAAATTTCTCCTGTGCTGCGATCAGCAACTCGCTCTCCTGCGGGTTATGGCTGCAGGGCTTTTCCACGTAGACATGCTTGCCCGCCTTCATCGCCATCAGCGCTCCGGGTGCATGCCAGTGGTCGGGGGTAGCGTTAAAGATGGCATCCACCTCCGGATCGTCCAGGACTTCCCGGATATCATCCGTCATCTGGGGGGTGTATGAAAGCTGGTCCTTCAAATCCTCAGCAACTTTATCACGCTGGCTCTTTTTAACATCACAAATATAGGCCAGCTCGGTATTGTACGGGTCCTCAAGGCTCTCATAGTATGCCCCAACGCGTCGTCCACAGCCCATAAAAGCCACACGAATCCGGTCATTCGCCCCCAGAACTCTTCCATAACTTTTCGCTGAAAGCCCCAGGGCAAGTCCACCAGCACCCAGGGTCGTTTTTTTGATAAAATCTCTTCGTGATCCCATAATCAGTTTATTTACAGTTAATTATTGTTTACAGTTCTCGAACTTTAATACTCCGGAAACTTACCTCGTTTCCATGATCCTGCAGCAGGATATGTCCCTGGGGCCAGCGGCCAAATTCTTCCCATTTCTGGTATTTGCTATAGGCCACCAGGGCCGCAAACATTTGTGAAAATCGCTCATACTCTACTACTTTCTGGTTATTCATCCAGTGTTCCACATGACCGTCTTTTGAAATAATGCGTGCTTTGTTCCATCGACCTACACCGTTGAATGGCTTCCCCCTGCCCGGTACGGACAGGTTTTTGGCAGCAATAAGGTCGTAAAGCGAACCGACCTTTCTGTTTCCGGCCACGCCCTTGTTGGCATCAGGGTGGTTGTCATCATCAAGGATCTGAAATTCCGTGCCAATAGCCGATCCGGCTCCTTTATTGAGATCAGGATCCACAAAGTACTTAATGCCGCTGTTGGCACCCTCGGTGATCTTGAATTCAAGTTCAAGCTCAAAATCGCCGTATTGTCCTTCAGTCACAATGTCACCTGGGCCCGTTGCTTCCCCCCCATCGGTCTGCTGGACGGTGAGCACGCCATCACTGATCTCCCAGCCGCTTTCCGGGAAGTGATCGAGTTTGGCCCCGCGCCAGCCCTCGGAGGTAGCCCCGTCCCAGAGCAGCCGCCAGCCGTGATTTTGTTCCCATTCAGTAAGTTCATTTTTAAGATAACTAATCTGCCGCACTTGTGGGTCGGGTGTTTGGCGATGCTCCTGCAGATCTGTAGTACGAATCCTGATATTGCGCCACTTGATCTGCGCACCGACCAGGCTTTCATCATGAATAGAGTGCACCTGCAGTCCGATAAATCCTTCAGCTGTCATATCGTCCACCAGCCGGCTGCACTGTACCCCGTTGATCCAGGTATTGATGGAGGAGCCCACCGCTTCCACCCGGATGGTATTCCACTGGCCAACCTGGAAGGCAGAGCCCGCTTTTTTGTTCACCGAAAGCGGGTAAAGCCATCCGCGTCGTGCCTCGTCATAAATCCCCCCGCTCCAGGCGCGGCGGGATGGATCCAGTTCCACCTGGTAGCCGTGTACCCGGCCATCACGGTAATCGGGATTGCTGTTGCTGCGAATCTGTACCCCGCTGTTGATATGCGTGTCCAGATAGACCTCATATTCCAGGATAAAGTTGCCATAATCCTGCTCGGTCGTCAAAAAGGAGTTGCCCGTATTGGGCACGGCCTCGCCTACAATAGCCCCCTCCTCCACAAAATAATTGGCATCCCCTCCGAGCTGTGTCCACCCATCAAGTGTTTGCCCGTCAAACAGCTGCTGCCATCCATCCTGCCCCATAAGCACCTGCGGGATTGAAAACAAAAAGCATACGAAGATAATTTTTAAATAGTTCATGGGTTATTTCTTGTGAAATTTAGACTAAAATTTATTGTGATAATCTTTATTGGCTGCTGCATAAAATTTTAAAGGCATGAAAACCTTTAAGCCTAAATATGCAAACGATTGCACAATATCAATTCAAATATAAAAAAACGGGCCAAAACCTATACCGAGGAGTCCGGCTCTTGGAAGCAAATTTTAGCAAACATCATCGACAACCATTGCTTGTTTCACGGTCTCCCCGGCGGGAAGATCGGCTCCCGGCCTTCTTCTACTTGGTCAGGCTTTTGAGGTACTCGATGCTTTCAGGGACACGGCGGACCACGGCATCGCTCTCATCCTCGATATAAAAATATTCAATATTAGTATCCTGAGCCGCTTTCAACACAGCTGGAAAATCAATCTGTCCGGTACCCAGACGTACATCATATTCGTGGGGAGCACTTCCGGAAAAATCGCCCTCTACGCCCTTCTTGAGATCCTTCAGGTGCATCAGAATAAAGCGATTGGGGTATTTATTCAACAGATCGACCGGATCGGCTCCCGGATGCGCCACCCACAGTAAATCCATTTCAAAGCCCACGTACTCCGGATTTGTATGCTGAACCAGGTAGTCAAAAAGGGTGCCATCTTCATAAGGCCTGAATTCGTAGCCGTGATTGTGATAGGCAAAACTGAGCCCTTCCTTCTTGAGCGCCATTCCGGCCCGGTTAAAATCTTCAGCTGCCCTCTTAGCGTCCTCAATACTAAAGGGCGATTCATGGGGAATCCATGCTATGCGCACATAATCGGCCCCCAGGGTATGGGCATCCCGGGCCACCTGGGCGGTATTGTCTACAAGATCATCATAGCCTACACCGTAGGATGTGCAGATGAGCCCGCGTTCGTCCAGCATTGCGCGCAGCTCCTGTGCGGTCTTTCCAAACAGGCTTGAAAACTCAATATTCGTTACCCCCATGTCTTTGATAAGATCCAGGGTACCGGCAACATCTTCTTCAAACTGATGCCTGAAACTATAGGAGACCACCCCCGGATCCGGTAGCAACTGCTCCTGTGCCTGCGCCTGTACAGACGTAGTGACAGGATTTATTATACTTGTTAAAAGAAAAACACTGATTCCGATAATTATTCGAGTAACCATACAAATGATTGATATGAGTTAAGGTGAAGAGGTATTACATACCTTGTTTATAAAATTACGTACCCAGAAATATGCTGGATCATTTTGAAAACCGATGAAGCCATCATAAAACCTGGCTACACTTTGACGAAAATTTTCTTCCGGTACAGGAAATACAAAAGCAGCCAGACCAGCATCATGGCTCCAAAAGCCTGGAATACTTCATGCCAGGGCTCGGGAAAAATGGAATAAACACCTCCAAACAGCAGGCGTGAAGTTTGCCCAAAATCAATAAACCGATAGCCCAGATAAATGGTAAGCGAATTCAGGCCAATGACCTGAAAAAAGAACGCCCATTTCCTGTATTTCAGCACATCGATGATTCCATAGAATGCAAACATAAACAGGAACGCCATCCCTCCCGTCAATAAAATGAAAGAGCTTGACCAAAGGTGCTTGTTGATGGGAAAATGTGTACTCCAGAGGAGTCCGATTCCGAGACAGCCGACCCCTGCCAAAAACAGCAACTGCAGCTTCTTCATCTCATTTCTTCCCGAGCGCAGAATATCTCCGGCAAAAGATCCGAGCATTGTTAAACACAGTGCGGGAAACTGCGTAATCAGCCCCAATTCATCATAGGTATCCTGGAGCAGTCGGCCGGGCAGCAACTGGCGGTCAATCCAGCCTACCAGGTTGCCTTCAAATGAAAGGTCACCCGCCCCATAGCCGGGCACGGGGATGAGAAACAGCGCCGCATAATACAACAGCAAAATTGAACCAACCCATATTAGCCGGCTTCGTCTGGAAAAATTCAGATACAGGATCATAGTGATGAAGACTGCAATGCCAATTCGACCCAATACACTCACATACCTGATCTGTGAAGGCTCGAAGATAGAGACAGGGGCATTCTTGTACAAGATCCCCAGGCCAATCAGGATGAGCATGCGCCTGAAACCTTTACGGTACAACATGGATTTGCTCATTCCCACCGACAGGCCCTTGTTCAGCGAAAACGGCAATGATACGCCAGCAATAAAAAGGAAAAGAGGAAAAATAAAATCGTAAAAGGTAAAACCGTGCCAGGCGGGATGGGTCATCTGTACAGCCAGCCAGTCGATCCAGCCCCATTCTGTCTTGCCTTCCATCAACCTGATAAAAAGAGCCCCGCCCGAAATCAAAAGCATATCAAAACCGCGTAGCGCGTCAATAGAAAGGAGTCGCCTGGATTTTTTCACTCCTTCTGATCCATTGGTCCGCTCCGGCACACTGCTGCCAAAAAACAATTTTTGTTCAAATCGTTGCCACTGCTCCTGAATAACAGAAAAATTGATCGTATCCATTTTATATTCGCTTATATTTCAAAAAATGAGAACACCACTCCAGAACGTTATGTTTTCCCTGTTAGCTATCCCCTGTTCCATATTTGTCGATGGCCGTTAAGTATAAATCCATGCTTCTTATCCATTTGCCAGGGCCTCCCGCACTTCTTCCAGAAAACGAGGCACCTTCTCCATGGGATCCCCACCCAGCGTTTCAATCGGGATATATCCCCTGTAATTCACTTCCTGCAAAATGGCTACAATTTTGTTCAAATCCGTTCTCACGCGCTGATCCCGAAATCCCAGGTATTCTTTTATCTGCCATGACACGGCGTGGGGAGCAACCCGTGCAATATCCTCATAAGGGTCTTCCGTCGAAAAGCTGCCCACATCCAATATAATACCAAGCCAGTCTGAATCAACCAACCGCAAAATCTCCAGCACATGATCCGCAGTTTTGAGATAGTCGTTGTGATTTTGGACGCCAATCATCACGCCGTGGGCCTTGCCACAGGCTACACATTCTTTCAATGCCCCTGCAATCCACCCATTCATTTCATGCCGGCTGTAGCCTTCCGGGATGCCCCGGCCCGCAAAGACTCTTATCACAGGAGCGCCCAGTTTTGCAGCCACGCGAATCCATTTTTTGACATGGGCGACGTCATCTTTTCTTTTTGCCGGGTCGGGGTCGGTAAAATTATTACGCACCCCCGTACCACTGATTTCCAGTCCCTCCACGAAGGCCTTTCGTTTTAACTGATAGACATATTCATCATCCGGCACCCCGGGATAATTCGGAAAATAGTATCCTGTAGGATCAAAAGCATCAAAATTCAACTTGGCACAGTACATAAGCAGCTCCTCGAGGTCCATATCCCCTTCCTGCAAGTAACGGTTAAAAGAATAAGCATTCAAACTAATCTTGATATGCTCGTTTCCTACGCTGCCGCCCCCCCTTTGTTTAAAGCTGGCTTGCCCCGAGAATCCAAATCCCCCTGCTGCCAGCACTGATGTTTTAACAAAATTTTTCCTATTCATAACAGTAGTATTTAATGCATCGCGATCATTATAAAATATTCCCGGGGCGTTCCCTGTATGAGGCATCCGGCCATACATCGCCGCACGCTAAGACAGTAAAAATATCCCGGTTCAATCTTTGACATTTTGCCTAAAGAATTGCGGGCGCTGGTTATTTTTTATAACAGCAACAGCGGTATCGCCTTTTACTGCCGCAAGCGGAACCAATGCCCGTACTTCACCTTCCACAACAAATCCGCTGGCATCCAGCTCTACAGCGTCAAAGGTTCCCTTACCACTTCCCTTCAGCACCAGTCCCCGACTGGCATCCTGTCGTCCTCCCAGCCCTGGTTTGACATCATGGATATTACCACCCAGCAATATGTCCATAGCTCCATCGCCATCAAAATCGCCTGAGTGCAGTCCCAATACCGGTGCAATCTGGGCCATATCGGGCAGTTCCCGGACTGTATAAGTTTGATCCCCCCGGTTTTCAATGTACAATGAAGCAAAAGTGGTAATTTCCCTAATCGTTGCGGAATCCACAAGCTCTTCACCAAAAAGTTCTTCCATTGACCTGGTAGAATATTCGGCAAACCCGGACATTTCATTCGCCAGGGATGGAAACTGTTCAACAAGTTCGTTTACGCTTTCTAAGGGAAAGTAGCGGCCTTCTTCACGGTAGGCAATAACCGGGGACAACTGGCCCTTTCCTTCGAAATCCTGTATATAGAGCCGCAGGGGAGATTCCTTCGAAGCTTCCAGGCGGGAGTTCGTCCCAAAGTTCCCGGCGATGATATCGGGTTTTCCGTCACGATTGAAATCATCCACCAGCAATTTCGACCAGAGCCCCCGGATTTGCTCCAGGCCCGTATTGTCCTCATCCGGTGACAGCCGCTGTCCGTTGTTTGTGAATATCTTTACCGGCATCCACTCGCCGGCCAC
Source organism: Fodinibius sediminis (assembly GCF_900182555.1). Taxonomy (GTDB): domain Bacteria; phylum Bacteroidota; class Rhodothermia; order Balneolales; family Balneolaceae; genus Fodinibius; species Fodinibius sediminis. Next base: position 14,671 of record NZ_FXTH01000014.1, read on the forward strand.
TACCAGGTCGGGATGCCCGGAGCCCGTCATATCAGCCCATACTGCATCGGTTATCATGCCTGCTTGTTTCAGTTCCGGGGCAATCTGTTCAGTCACATCTGTAAAATGGCCGGTTCCGTCATTTTGGAGCAGGTAGTTCCTGGATGGAGCCCCATAATTCCACGACTTCCTGCTTCCAACAAACAGGTCGACGGCACCATCACCGTTAAAATCGGTGGCAGCGGCAACCGAGCCGTTCGTATTAATGCCGGGCAGCTTGTCCACCGCCTTGCTGAATGTTCCATTGCCCTGGTTCAGATAAAGACGGTCAGCCAGAATATCGGTATTGTTGTGATACTGGTTCCCGCCGCTGACAACATAGATGTCCAGTAGATCATCGCCATCAGCATCCAGGAAAACCGCTGATACATCTTCGCTGCCCCTGTCCAGTGCAAATAGCTTGCTGTTGGACACAGAAGCCGAGAACGTGCCGTCAGCCTGCTGGATATAAAGCTGTGCCGACTGTCCATGAGCACCGCCCAGGAACAGATCATCCCTGCCATCGCCATTGATATCACCCCGGGCCACGGCCGGACCAAGCCGGGACATCTTATATGGCAGCGAGGGCTCGCGCCGGAAATCACTGAATTTGTTTTCCCTGTGAACATAGTCGAGGTTCACCTGCTCCGTAATATCCGTAAATAACCGGGAACCCGGCTCATTCCTCAGCCTCTTGTAATCAAAGGTACCTACAGCATTTCGCTGATCGACTTCCAGCGTCTTGTTTAACCGAACACGACCCAATGTCTGGAAGGAGTGATCGGGCCAGACAACCGTAAGCGAATCGATAGCGGAGCTGTTGCCCAGACCAAAATGCATGGTGTGGCTGACCGACGACTGAAACCCCCTGGTAGGACTCTGCTCACGGTATAAAACCTGCTGCCCCCTGTACAGTATTACTTTGGCACCAATGCCCGAGGTATTCATATCCCTGCCATGCAGCCGGATGTTCAGATAGTTATTTAAACTATCCTGTTGCACCGTTTTATTTCGGTAAATGAAAGCAGGCATGTTTACATTATTGACAATCAGATCCAGCGCCCCGTCGTTATCAAGATCGGCATAGGCGGCCCCGCTGGAGTAGCCTGGATGATCGAGCCCCCATTCCCCGGCCTTATTGGAAAAATTCCAATTGGCCTTGTTTTCATAGGCATAGTTGGGAATCCTGACCGATGGCATCTCTTCAATGAGCTTGAGATTTTCCTCCTCGATATCATCACTGAGCGATATTTGCCGGCTTTGTTCCTGCAGCAACCGGTTATAGTCCATATCCGTCGGCCGACCCACGATGCCATTGGTTACAAAAATATCGTTGAGGCCATTGTTATCCATATCCAAAATCAGGGCCGCCCAGCTCCAGTCCGTGGCGGCGATACCCGACATGAATCCTATATCACTGAATAAAGGGGCCGCTCCACCGGGCTTGGGCCCCCTGTTCAGCTGCAGCGTATTGTGAGAATACTGCGGCTGGTACCCAAACCTGCGGTCGGTCTGTACTCTGCCGTAAGTATTGAGAATCCCTGATCGCTTTACGACATCCTTCTCTTCCGGCAGCATATCCAGCGAGACAATTTCCATACGTCCATCATTGTTTAAATCTCCGATATCGTTGCCCATCGATGACTTGCTGGAATGCCCGACGTACTGGTAAAGTGCTTCCCTGAATGTCCCATCCCGGTTGTTGAGATACAGGTAATCGTCTTCGTGATAGTCGTTCCCGATATAAATATCCGGCCAGCCATCCCTGTTGATATCACTCACTGCAATACCCAGCCCGTAACCGAGGGCACTGCTGTAAATGCCCGATTCCCCAGTGACGTCCACAAAATTCGTGCCGTCATTGCGGTACAGGCGGTCTCCTGCCAGGGAGTCGTTCTCCGCCCGGAGTATGTCGGCCCTTCCATTGGTTTTCTCACTGTGAAAGGAATGGTTCAGCAAATACATGTCCAGGTCACCGTCCAAATCGTAATCGAAGAAGGCAGCTTGTGTCGAATACCCTTTAAAATCAAGCCCATATTCGGAAGCCCGCTCTGTAAACGTACTATCTTTATTATTTATGAAGAGCTGGTTCGCACCGGTTTTGCCTCCATAGTTGACCCGGCTGACATAGATATCCAGGTAATCATCACCATTAACATCGGCCATGGTCACCCCGGTCGACCATCCCGTGGTGTCGCCATCCACCCCTGCCGATGCCGTAATGTCTTCAAATACAAAATCACCCTTGTTCAGGTATAATTTGTTTTTCAGCTCGTTACCCACAAAATAAAGGTCAACCAGACCGTCATTATTGATATCACCCGCGGCCACGCCTGCCCCATCATAGAAATACCCGTAATTCTGAATATTCAGCGCCTTGGTATTCGTAATATTGTTTTCAAAATCAACTTGGGTCTGTTCTGCCGGCATTAACTCAAACCGTTTATCAGTTTCCCGGTCAGACGAGCACCCCAGGATCCCCCACAATGGGAGTACCGCAGCCAGACAGAAAAATACGTTTCGCACTGTTAGGTCTTTTAAATTTGGTGTATGGTATTGAATACGATATAAAATAGCCTTTAAATAAAGAGAGGCAACCCCTTTGCGGCTGCCTCCCTTCTGGTCACTTATTACGGTGTTGTGTTTATCAATTAATTGTAGCCGGGATTCTGCTGCAGCACCGGCTCACCACCAACGGTACTCAGGTCAATCTGATTTTGCGGAATGGGATAGTACTCATTTTTTCCAGGTGTAAACTGTCCATCCCGTGTGGGTATACCCAAAGCCGGCCCCTCGTAGCTAAAGAATTCATTCAGCTTTTTGTCGGCTTCACCCCAGCGCACCAGATCAAAGAAGCGGTGGCCTTCCATCGCCAGTTCAAGCTTGCGTTCAAAATGAACCGCCTGTTCGGCGAAGGCCGGATCACTGAATTGAGCTGCCGTATACAGACCGATATTGTAATTCGGGATCTCATACTCCTGCCAGTTGTCCGCATTGTCGGAAGATCCGCCTCCCAGGAATACGAAGGTTGTGCCAGTATCCTCTCTGATCACCCAGTCGAACTGCCCCACTTCTTCAAGACTGAGCATCTCCTGCTCGCTTGATACCTCTGCAATGGCCTGGCCGCGATTGAGATCAATGCTGACCCAGCCGTCTTCGTTGGCCGCTCGTTCACGAACCCGGTTTACATATTGTCGGGCTTGTTCCAGAGATCCGACTTCAATCTCCGTTTCCGCGGCCAGCAACAGTACGTCGGCAAAACGAATCACATAAGTATTGATAGCGGAGCCCGGCGCCCACGAGTTGAGATCGGCATACTGTGCCTGCTGCTCAGCCCAGTAGACGTGCTTTTTGGGACCGTAGGGACCAAAGTTTTCAGGTTCACGAGCCCAGGCTGTTCCGGGATAAGGACCCCAGTCGTGATACGGCACCCCTCGTCGGCCCACCGTCCAGTCCAGGCGGGGATCCAGAGTACCCTGGTAGGGCTGAAACTGCTCCTGGGGAGATACGCCCATATCATTGGTCACCATCTCACTGTTATAGGGATCAGGATCACTGACATCAATAATGGGCAGACCGTTGCTGCTTGTCCTATAGGAGTTGACCAGATCCTGTGTGGGCTGAAAATAGCCGCAGCACGAGAAGGGGCTGGTATCTCCGTAAGGGAAAGCCGGTGACATGCCCAGATTGGCATTGCTTGTGTGTCCCGTGCCATCGTTGGCAACCATCTCGACGGCAAAAACCGCTTCAGGATTGCCATCTTCACGGGCGGGATTATAATTCTGTCGGAACTCGTCAATCAGGTCGTAGGGTACGCCCTGGGAGGTAACGCCATTGGCAATGATCTCATCAAACAGAGGCTTTGCATCCCCCCATTTTTCCTGGTAAACATAAGTCTTGGCCAGGTAGGACGCTGCTGCCCATTTATTAACGCGAGCCGCATCATTCTGCACTTCAGGAAGGTTCTGGTAGGCAAAATCAAAATCCGCTTCTATATTCGGCCAGATGTCCTGATCGTTCGGCTGATTTGGATTTTCCGTTTCCTCATCAACCCAGGGCACCTTATTGAACATCTTTTTCAGCTCAAAATAATAGTGTCCCCGCAAGAAGCGCGCTTCTGCAGCCACTCGCTGCTTATCCGCTTCACTCATGTCTTTCACACGGTTGATCAGATCCAGAACTGCATTTGCACGCCGGATGCCTTCGTAGAGCGCCGTCCATTTTCCATCGAGATAACTGATGGTGGCCGAAGCATTACCGTTTCCAATCTGGACGTAACCGTTGGTGTTTCCCAGCGACTCGCCCTTGTGCGCATCGCCCCCGGCGATACTTCCGTAGACCCAGTTGCTCACATCTGTGGCCCCTCTTCGTTCGGAGTTCAGGCTTTGCCCGTCCAAGGCGCCATAGGCCCCGACAAGCAGGGTTTCAACCCCTTCTTCGTTCGCCAACACGTCCTCACTCAGTGCCCCTTTAGCCGGCACATCGATAATCGAATCGCAGGCATAAAAGAGTCCACCGATTGCTATCAGACTCGTAATGATTATTGCATTTCTTACACTATTCATAATATCATCCTTTTTGTTTATTAAATTCATTTATCAGAATGAGAGGTTAAGTCCCAACAAAAACTGTCGTGTGCTGGCGTAGGCACCCTCATCAATTCCAAAGTTTGTACTCCCGCCACCGATCTCAGGGTCAATTCCACTGTAGCCCGTGATGGTGAATAAATTGGAAGCCTGGACATAGAGTCGCAGTCGAGAGGCCGAAATTTTCTCTGTGAGTCGCTCAGGGAAAGTGTACCCCAGCACCAGCTCCTTCATCCTGAGATAGGAACCGTCTTCCACAAAATAGGAGTTGGGGACGGTGGACGTACTGAATCCGCCACCTGTAGTCTGAAGGGGAAGCGACGCATTGGTATTCTCAGGCGTCCATGAATTGTACAGTGCTGCATGGCTCTTCGCCCCTGCAAAGTTGGAGTAAAAGTCGGTCCACCATCTTACCTGGTTCCATATATCATTGCCCTGCGAACCGTAGAGGAACGCATTCAGGTCAAATCGCTTGTAGTTCAGACCGATATCCAGGCCATAGGTGAAGTCCGGATTCGGGTCGCCCAGGAAGGTCCGGTCGTCTGCAGTGATCTCGCCATCGCCGTTCAGGTCTGCATAGCGGAATGTACCCACTGCGGCATCCGTCTGGAAACTTCCGTCCGGAGCGCCGGCATTGGCCTGGTCGAGCTCGCTCTGACTGTTGAAAAAGCCTTCAATCTGGTAGCCATAGAAAGAGGAGATCGGCTGACCTACCTCATTGCGGATGATATCTGATCCGAACCTCCTGCTGTCCTGACTGAAGTACTCGCTGATCTCGGAAATTTTAACAATTTCGTTTTCATAGGAAGTAAAGGTCAGGCTTACATTATACTGCAGATCTTCACTTCCGATGTTGCCCAGCGTGGTGACCATGGCATCAATTCCACGGTTTTTCATATTGGCAACATTAACATAGGGAGGTGTTGCCGTACCAGCCGTACCAACAAGCCGCGGGTTGAACAGCAGGTCTTTTACATCCTTCCAATAGTATTCGGCTACGATTTCCAGTTTGTCATTAAACAGCGTGGTTTCAACCCCGATGTTTCCGCTGATGTTTTTCTCCCACTTGGCATCCGGGTTACCGATGCGGCTTTGCTCAAATCCCTGCTGAACATCACTGTTGCTGGCATTGATGGGATAGAAGGAAGAAGCATTATCCCCGACGTACAGGTTGTACGGGTTGTTGGGATCTACGTTCAGCTGGTTCCCCATGACTCCGTATCCAGCACGCAGGCGCAGTTCGGAAATCCAGGAAATATCCTGCATAAAAGACTCTTGTGACACCCTCCATCCGACACTTCCCGCGGGGAACATGCCCCACTGGTAGTTCTCGAACCGGGAGGAGCCATCGCGTCGCAAAGTGGCACTCAGGATGTATTTGCTGTCGTAGTTGTAGTCAATACGCCCGAACACGGACAAGAGCCCATCCTCGTACTCATAACTATAGTTGGTTCTGTTTCCGGAACCGGTCGACAGGTTCGTGTAATTGGGATTGAATGAAAAGTAGCCCTGTGAGGAACCGCCGAAGTTCTGACCCTCGTTGTGGTAGGCTTCCGTTCCCAGCAGTACCTCAAGAGAGTGAACATCATTGAAGTCCTCCTGGAAGGTCAGCGTATTACTCCAGGTGAAGTTATACCCTTTGGATCCGTTGACGCTAAACTCGTTGACGGAGTTGTTTTCCGCATTTTCATATTCCGGGAAGGTAAACGACTTGCTGGTCACTGACGATATCTCTCCGCCAAAATTGGAGCGGAACTGGAACCGGTTGTCGGCAAAATCAACCTCGGCAAACACATTTCCGAACAACCTGCTGTTGTTGGCTTCGTTATTGCGGGTTCGATACTGCTGAGCTACCGGATTTGAAGCCTGACCCAGCTGCTGACCGGCCGAGCCTGCAAAATTTCCGGCAATATCGTATACCGGTACAATCGGCTGCTGCCGGTACGACATACCGATGGCGCTTCCCTCGCTGAGGGCACTGACCTGTGGACTTTCCGAGAAGGAATATGACAGGTTCTCCCCGATCCGAACATTATTGCTGATTTTGAAATCAGTGTTAACCCGTATGGTAGAACGCCTGTTGAAGGTTCGATCCAGCGTTCCCTGCTGATCGTAATGATTCAGGGTTAAAATATAGTTACCGGCATCTCCGCCTCCACTGATGGAAAGGTCATGATTCATCGTCATGGCCGGCGAAAATATTTCGTCGTACCAGTCGGTTCCCTGCTTATTGGCGCGAACGATCTGATTAAACTCATTCAGCTGAGCAGGATCCTTGTATTCAGGTTTCAGGTAGTAGGAATCTTCATTTACATCTCCTTCCATCTCGCCTGCAGGACGAATATAATCGGGCAGAACCGGCTCTGATCCATTGCCATACTGCGGATCAGGCGCCGGGTTACCGCCGGAATTTCGAATGGCCGCCCATTTGAGTTCCGCCATTTCCTGGGGACTCAGGATATTCCAGACGTTGCCCTGCTTGGGAATTGAATAACCGGCATAGCCGCTGTAATTCACCTGCACATCACCGCCGCCTTTCTTGGTAGAAATGACAATAACCCCGTTAGCGGCCCGTGCCCCGTAAATAGACGCCGCCGATGCATCCTTCAGTACCTGCATCGTTTCGATGTCATTCGGGTTGATGGAATTGATATCCTGGGTAGGCACTCCGTCTACAATGTAAAGGGGTGCATTATTGCCAAAGGTGTTGATTCCGCGTATTCTGACATCCGGCTCCTCGCCCGGCTGCCCGGAAGAGGTAACAGAAACGCCCGAAGCCCGTCCCTGCAGCTGCTTGGTCACCTGCCCGGAAGTTCCCTGATTGAGTCCTTCAACATCAACACTGGCCACCGAACCGGAAATATTCTGCCGCTCCTGGGTGGCATAACCGACCACAACCAACTCTTCACCGGAAAAGGTCTCCGCTTCCATCGTTATGTTGATGGAATTTCGCCCGTTGATGGGAACGACCTGTTCCCGATAGCCGATAAATGAAAACCGCAACGTATCAGACTCACTGTCAACAGTAATTTCATATTCACCGTCGCCGTTGGTCGTGGTACCCGTTGCTGTTCCCATCACAAGGATATTCACCCCGGGTAGCGGAGATCCCGTAGCCCCCTCCGTTACCACTCCGGAGACTGTGAAGGATCCTGATCCCTGTCCGTATGAAACGCTGCCCACCATCAAAAAACACAGCAATGCCGGTAAAAACATGCGATGCCTGATGGCCTTTAACACTACATAGATATGCGATATCTGTATCATTCTACTCACCATAGTTACCCTTTAAGTTTAAACGAAAATAACCTTCCCTTTAATCAACATGCATTCAGTAACAGTTTAACTGAGTCCCTAAACCAAAGATGTGCCAATTAAACCAGTATCCCTTCGTACAAATTAACTAAATCGTGGCATTTCCTTTTGTGCAATCGTTTGTTCACGCACTACTTTAACCGTTTTCAGGCGGGATTACAAATTTTTTTTAAAATAATTTCAGGAAAAACGAAACTTTTTTGGGTACTGCCGGAAGCATAGCGGATCTTCTTGCAGGAAAAACCCCTATATCCCTAAAGATTATTTTTATTCCTCGTCAGAAATGATAGTTTTGTTCTTATTTGTCCAAATTGGAATGAAAATTTTTATGAAAAATAAGAAGACGACCATACACGACATAGCGGATGAACTGGGGGTGACCGCCTCCACGGTTTCCAGAGCCCTGCAAGACCATCCGCGCATCAGCGACTCCACCAAAGAGGCCGTCATAGAGACCGCAGAAAAGCTCAATTACCAGCCGAATAACATTGCTGTAGCCCTGCGAAAAGGAAAAAGCAATATCCTCGGTGTCATCGTGCCCACTGCCGACCGTAACTTTTTTGCTTCAATCATCAGGGGCATTGAAGAGGTCGCGAATGATGCGGGATACAACGTTATCATTTGCCAATCCTATGATTCCTTTGAAAAGGAAAAAAACAATATTAAAGCACTCCTGGAGGCCCAGGTGGATGGCATCCTGGCTTCCATTGCGATGGAAACCGTGGAGCATTCCCATTACGAAAAAGTCCTGAAAAAGGGTGTACCCCTTATTTTTTATGACCGCGTCAATGAATCCATTAACGCCAGCACAGTCGTTATTGACGACTTTCTGGGGGCTTACCGGGTGGTAGAACATTTAATTGAACAGGGATACCGGCGAATTGCACATTTTGCGGGACAACAGCATATCAACATCTACAAAGAACGGTTGCGTGGCTACCGGCAGGCGTTGAGAGATCACGACCTTCCCATTGACGAGAATCTAATCATTGAAAGCAAACTCAAGATCGAATCAGGCAAGAATTCTACCCAGAAAATGCTTTCCCTCTCCACTCCTCCCGATGCCATCTTTTCAGCCAGCGACTATGCCGCCATGGGCGCCATTCAGGTTTTAAAAGAGCGGGGTGTCTCCATACCGGATGACACCGCCGTTGCCGGCTTCAGTAATGAATCCTTTACATCACTGGTGGACCCCCCGCTGACCACCGTCGACCAGCACACGAATCGCATGGGAAAATTTGCCGCCGAGCTCTTTCTGGAGCAGGTCAAGGCGGAGGAAGGCAACTTTATTACCCGTAAAACCGTCCTCAAACCGGAGCTGATCGTACGCCCCTCCTCGTTAAAAGAAAAATGATGCTTAACAAACATTTGTAGGTTCTTATACTGCCAATGCCATACAACTTGACTTTTTTCCATTGGATTTATTAAAAAATTATGGTCAAAATTTCCATTTTTCCAGTTGAAATAAACGTATACAATGCCTTAATTGCGCAATCGATTGCATCTAAATAATATTTTTATGGGTTCTTTTTTATCTGAGCATTTTTTACTCGAAACCGACACGGCGAAAACATTATATCACGAATATGCCGCTCCTCAGCCAATCATTGATTACCACTGCCATCTCCCCCCGGCGGAAATAGCAGCCGATAAAAATTTTGAAAATCTGACAAGCATTTGGCTCGACGGTGATCATTATAAATGGCGTGCCATGAGAACCCTGGGTATTGATGAGGACTACATTACCGGGGAGGCCCCTGACCGCGAAAAATTTCTAAAATGGGCTCAAACTGTTCCCTATACAGTCCGAAACCCTCTCTATCACTGGACGCACATGGAACTCAAGAACTATTTCGGGGTAACCAAACTGTTGTCGCCGGACACTGCGGAAGAGATTTATGACTACTGCACCGGGGAGCTCCAAAAGTCGTCCTTCAGCACTCAGAGCCTGATTCAAAGAAATAATGTGGAGACGGTATGCACGACGGATGATCCGGTGGATTCCCTCGAATTTCACAAATATATCAAAGAATCATCTTTCGGGACCAAGGTACTCCCTGCCTTTCGCCCGGATAATGCCTATGCTTTTGAGAAGGTCGATGATTACAACAGCTATATCGACGATCTCGCGCGGGTGAGCGGAATCGAGATTAACAGCCTGGACACCTTGCTGGCGGCCCTGCAGAACCGTGTGGACTACTTCCACAAACAGGGAGGTCGCCTGGCCGATCATGGCGTCGAGAAAATTTACTACGCGGAGGCAACCCCCGCCGATCTGGAAGAGGCCTTTGCACAGGTTCGCAAGGGCAATGCATTGACCGACCATCAAAAAAAGAGCCTCACCTATCGTATCATGCTGGAACTTGGTAAAATGTATGAGCAGAAGGGATGGGTTCAGCAATATCACCTCGGTGCATTACGCAATACCAACGAACGCATGCGTCGAAAGCTGGGGCCTGATACTGGTTTTGACTCCATCGGTGATTTCTCCCAAAGCCAGACGCTGGCTCACTTTCTGAATGAACTCGATTCCACGGATCAGCTGGCCCAAACCATTCTTTACAACCTCAATCCCAGCGACAATGAAGTCATAGCCACCATGATCGGCAACTTCAACGACGGCTCCGTAAAAGGAAAGATGCAGTTTGGTTCTGCCTGGTGGTTCCTCGACCAGAAGGATGGCATGGAAGAACAGATGAATACATTGTCCAACATGGGGTTGCTTAGTTGTTTCGTAGGAATGTTGACAGATTCACGAAGCTTTTTATCTTACCCAAGGCACGAGTACTTCCGCCGGATTTTATGTAATCTTTTGGGAAATGATGTGGAAAAGGGGTTGTTGCCGCATGATCTTCCCTGGCTGGGAAAAATTGTGTCCGATATTTGTTACAACAATGCAAAAGAATATTTCAACTTCTAATAACCATAAAGCCTTTGTGTTATGAAAAAAGTCATTACGTTCGGAGAAATCATGCTGCGTCTGTCACCCCCCGGGAAACTGCGGTTTTCCCAGGCCGATTCTTTTGATATCATCTATGGGGGCGGAGAATCAAATGTAGCGGTGTCGCTGGCCAATTATGGCGTACCGGTGGAATTTGTCACCCGCCTGCCTGAAAATGATATCGGCCAGTGCGCCATGATGGAGATGCGCAAGCGGGGCGTCGGCACCGACCATATTGTATACGGAGGTGAACGGCTCGGAATCTATTTTCTGGAAACCGGGGCGGTCAGCCGGGGAAGCAAAGTCATTTACGACCGGGCTCACTCCGCTATTTCCACCATAGAAAAGGGAACCATCGACTGGGAAAAAGTTTTTGACGGAGCCCAGTGGTTCCACTGGACCGGCATCACGCCCGCTCTCTCACAGGGAGCTGCTGACGTCTGCCTGGAAGCCATAGAAGCCGCCAATGAACTGGGCGTAACGGTTTCTACCGACCTGAATTACCGGGCAAAGCTATGGAACTACGGCAAGGAACCGGGCGAGGTGATGCCCGACCTGGTCGCCGGCTGTGATATCATCCTCGGAAATGAAGAGGACGCTGAAAAGCACTTTGGCATCCACCCGGACAATGTTGATGTAACGCAGGGAGACTCCATGGACAGCCAGGCCTACCTGTCGGTCTGCAAGAAATTGATGGAGCGTTTTCCCCGTGCCCGGAAAATTATTACGACGCTGCGCGGCTCCATCAGTGCTTCGCACAACAGCTGGTCGGGCGTCTTGTACAACGGTGAGGACTTTTTAGAAGCCCCTACCTATCAAATCACCCATATCGTGGATCGTGTAGGCGGCGGCGACTCCTTCATGGGAGGCCTTATTTACGGACTGCTCACCTATGAAACCGACCAGCAGGCCCTTGAGTTTGCCGTGGCGGCCTCCTGCCTGAAACACACCATCTACGGGGATGCCAACTTATCCACCGTGGCCGAAGTTGAAAAGCTGATGGAAGGGGATGCATCCGGACGTGTTTCCCGCTAAGGCCCGGCCGTCAAAACAAATAACTACGGTAATATGATAAATTAACAGACTATGGCACGATTTAAACGTATACATGTAGCATCCGTGATGGAGTCTACGGGCTTGGTCCCGCTCTTTTATCACGACGACATTGAAGTAAGTAAAAAAGTGCTCCGGGCCTGCTATAATGGCGGAGCGCGGCTACTCGAATTTACCAACCGGGGTGATTATGCCCACGAAGTGTTTGGTGAACTCAATAAGTTTGCCGCCCGGGAACTCCCGGAAATGATCCTAGGTGTCGGTTCCGTCACGGATGGCGGAACGGCTTCCCTTTACATGCAGCTGGGAGCTAACTTCGTAGTCACACCGGTACTGAGAGAGGATATTGCCACCGTCTGCAACCGAAGAAAAGTGCTTTGGTCACCAGGTTGCGGGTCGCTGTCGGAAATCGCCCGGGCCGAAGAACTGGGAGCGGAAATTATCAAGGTGTTTCCGGGTAGCCAGCTGGGACCCGGTTTTGTTAAAGCAATAAAGGGACCGTGTCCGTGGACCAGCATTATGCCAACAGGCGGAGTAACGGCAGAGGAAGAAAATCTTCGGGGATGGTTCTCGGCCGGTGCAACCTGTGTGGGGATGGGGTCCAAGCTCGTGACCAAGGAATTTCTGGCCAATCGAAGTTACGACAAGCTGGAAGAACATGTCCGAAGCACTCTGGACTTAATTAACAACATACGCAGTGAACTGTAGATATGACAAAATACAGGCCTCTCCTTTTATCGGTTTTTCTTACAGTATGGGTGTTTGCCGGATGCAGTGAAATAACCGACACACGTACCATTAAATTAGCCCACGGGCTGGATGTCACGCATCCGGTTCACAAGGGGATGGTACGGATGGCGGAACTGGTAGACGAAAAATCAAATGGAAAGCTCCAGATTGATATCTACCCAAGCCAGCAGCTCGGCTCAGAACGTGAAACCCTGGAACTTCTTCAGATTGGAAGCGTGGATATGACAAAGGTGTCCGCAGCTGTCCTCGAAAATTTTGTGCCAGAGATTCGGGTATTCAGCCTGCCCTACCTGTTCAGAAATACTGAACATTATTATAATGTGCTGGATGGGGAGGTTGGCCGGGACCTCCTGCTTGCCGGACAGGACTACTGGCTTCGTGGACTCACCTATTATGATGCCGGCCAGCGCAGCTTCTATACCAAAGAGCGCCCCATCCGGACCCCGGAGGATCTAGAGGGTCTGAAAATACGGGTTCAGGAAAGTCCCATGGCCGTGAGCCTGATCAACGCCCTGGGAGGCTCCCCCACTCCAATTTCCTGGGGCGAGCTGTATACGGCCCTACAGCAGGGGATTGTTGATGGGGCTGAAAACAACCCCCCCAGCTTCCACAGCTCCCGCCACTATGAAGTAAGTAATTATTTCAGTCTTGATGAACACTCCGCCATTCCGGATATACTGCTTGTCAGCACCCACCTGTGGAACGACCTGAATGAACAGGAACAGCAGTGGGTACAGGAGGCGGCCGACAGCTCCAAGGTATACCAGCGGAAAATATGGGCTGAAGCGGAAGAAGAGGCCCTGGAAGTTGTGGAAGAAGCCGGCATTGAAGTGATACGGCCGGAGAAGGAACCCTTCAGAAAAAAAGTTGAGGTCATCTACGACCGATATGAAAACAATGAACCGGAATTCTATGATCTGATTGAAAGCATCAGAGCCGTAAAATAACAGGACGGATTATGAGGGAACAAGTTGACAACGTGGTAAAGAAAGCACTTATTTTTTTAATGGGCCTAATGCTCATTAATGTAGTCTGGCAGGTTTTCAGCCGATACATCCTGGGGATGCCCAGTACCTTTACCGGCGAACTGGCCCGCTTTCTGCTCATCTGGGTAAGTCTGCTGGGTGGGGCCTACGCATCGGGACAAAACATGCACCTGTCTATTAACCTGCTGCCGAATCAACTGGGTGACAGGGGTAGACGAAAACTGTCAATATTCATCTCTGTTGTCATCATCCTGTTTGCACTGCTGGCCATGGGTCTTGGCGGCGGACGCCTGGTCTATATCACATACATACTGGGGCAGTCTTCGCCGGCGCTTGATATACCACTCTCATACGTCTACAGTGTTCTACCACTGAGCGGGTTTCTCATCACCTATTACAAGATCCTTGATATCCTGGAAGTGAGAAAGCCGAGCACTGAACCTCAAAATATTTGATCCTATCACACACTATGGAGTATATAGAAGTATTTATCCTGGTTCTTAGTTTTATTTTCCTGCTGGGCCTCGGCGTGCCCATCGCATGGACCCTCGGCATTTCGGGACTGGTCACGATTCTGGTAAGTGTTGAATCGATCTCCGCTTTTACAACCATCGCCCAGCAGATGGCCACCGGCCTCGACAGCTTTACGATGCTTGCCATACCCTTTTTTATTATGGCCGGAGAAGTAATGAATCGCGGAGGTATTGCCCGGCGGCTCATTAACTTTGCCAAAACGCTGGTGGGTTCCCTGCCCGGCGGACTTGCCTATGTAAATATTTTTGCAGCCATGCTCTTCGGAGCTATCGCCGGTTCGGCTGTAGCGGCAGCTTCAGCCATCGGATCCATCCTGGGTCCCCGTATGGAAGAAGAGGGTTACTCCAAGGAGTTTTCGGCTGCGGTCAACATTACCTCATCGACCACCGGTCTCATTATCCCCCCTTCCAACATTCTCATTATCTATTCCCTGGCCAGTGGCGGGGTTTCCATTGCCGCCCTCTTCGTGGCAGGCTATATTCCCGGCCTCATCATAGGCGGACTACTGATGGGGGTGGCTGCTTTCTGGGCCAAGCGCAAAGATTTTCCCGTCGGTGAACGCAGCAGCCTCTCCGAAATTTTCAGTACCTTTACCAAGGCCTTTCCCAGCCTGCTCCTCCTTGTTATTGTCATCGGAGGCATCATTGCAGGCATTTTCACAGCCACCGAAGCGGCGGCCATTGCGGTTGTCTATACCCTCATCCTGGGTTTTTACTACAGGGAGGTTTCCGTCAGGGATCTTCCCGGCATCCTGATGGAATCAGTGAACACAACGTCCATTGTCATGCTGCTCATCGCCACTTCCATCGGCATGTCCTGGGTAATGTCCTATGAAAATATTCCACAGGATATTAGCACGGCCCTGCTCTCACTAAGCGACAGTAAAATTGTTATCCTGCTTACGATTAACCTCATTCTGCTATTTGTCGGAACCTTCATGGATATGACACCGGCCGTGCTGATATTCACCCCGATTTTTCTGCCCATTGTGACGGAACTGGGCATCGCCCCTGTCCATTTTGGTATTATGATGGTTCTGAACCTCTGCATTGGCTTGTGCACCCCGCCAGTAGGCACGCTGCTATTTGTGGGTGTAGGTGTCGCGGGGACGACTATAGAGAAAGTCATCAAACCGTTGCTGCCCCTCTTCCTTGCCATGATTGTTGCACTCATGCTGATTACCTTCTTCCCCCAGCTGACTCTCTGGCTGCCTGAAATGCTTGGCTTTTAACCACAATAACACTTTTTAAATATCCGCTAACCATGGAACAAGCACTCAACAGAACGACTGCAGGAACAGGAGAGGCTCCGCCCGTTAAGATTTTGCAATTCGGCGAGGGAAATTTTCTGCGCGCTTTTGTTGATTGGATGATTGACATTCTGAACGAACAAACATCGTTCTCCGGCGCTATCGAGGTTATCCAGCCCATTCCACATGGCCGTGTCGATACGTTAAATCAGCAGGAAGGCCTGTACCATGTCTTGCTGGAAGGTATAAGGAAAGGGAAACCGCATGCAGAGCGAAGGCTGATCACATCCGTTAAGGGGGGACTAAACCCCTATGAAGATTACAAGGGCTACCTCCAGCTGGCTGAAAATCCCGGGCTGGAGTTCATCGTCTCCAATACCACAGAAGCCGGGATCGCCTTTGACAATACGGATACTTCTGCCGACACCATTCCCAACAGCTTTCCTGGAAAGCTTACGGCTTTGCTGTACCATCGCTTTACCCATTTCCAGGGAGCCCCCTCAAAGGCACCGGTGATCGTCCCCTGCGAGTTGATAGACCGCAATGGCGACAAGCTCAAGCAGTACGTTTTGCAGTATGCCGATCTCTGGGATACAGATCCGGCCTTTCACAGCTGGATTAAACAGCACTGTATCTTCTGCAATACCCTCGTTGATCGCATAGTACCCGGCTATCCCGAAGAGAAAGCGGATAGCATACAAAAGGAAATGGGCTATAACGACCAGCTGATTGTCGCCGGCGAATACTTCCACCTCTGGGTTATCGAGGGGCCATCCCATATACAGAAGCAACTTCCATTTCAGGAAGCCGGACTCAATGTGTTGTTTGTGGACGACCTCACGCCCTATCGAACCCGCAAGGTTCGTATTCTAAATGGCCTTCATACAAGTATGGTACCGGTGGGCTATCTCAACGGCAACCGAACCGTCAAACAGGCCGTTGATGATGAAGTTCTGGGGCCTTTTCTCGAGAAAGAACTGTTTGAAGAGATCATACCCACACTCGATCTGCCGGAAGAGGAGCTGAGTGATTTTGCCCATGATATCCTTGACCGGTTTCGAAACCCCTTTATCAAACATGAATTGAGTGCCATTGCCCTCAACTCGATTTCCAAGTACAAGGTTCGCGTGCTGCCCTCCCTGTTGAAATATCATGAACTTCACGATACCCTTCCAGACAGACTGGTCTTCGCACTGGCAGCCATGATCTGTTTTTACCGGGGAGAATGGGAGGGAGATAAAATGCCCCTGAATGATTCCGAAGAAGTCATTGCATTCATCCAAAAAGCCTGGCGGAAGAAAGATATTCGAGACACCGTACAAATGGTGTTAGGCAATAAGTCCTTCTGGGGTCAAGATTTAAATGATATACAGGGGCTTACGCAGAAAATCACAGCCTCTGTTATGGAGATCCAGCAAAACGGAATCACATCTACTCTGCAGAAAGCTGAACTATGGGGATAAAATACCAACCCTGTGCCACCCTGTTCCCGATGTAATTGCACTGGAACAGCTGATTAATTTAACACAGTGACCTCTTAAACAAAACGAACAATCTACTATGCATTTTGAACAAACCTGGCGGTGGTTCGGATCCTATGATACCATCCCTCTTTCCGACATTAAACAGACCGGTGCTACCGGTATTGTAACCGCCCTGCATCATATACCGCATGGCGAAGTATGGCCCGTAGACGAAATTAAGAAGCGAAAAAGACGCATTGAGGAATCCGGCCTGCGATGGTCCGTTGTAGAAAGCATCCCTGTGCATGAAGACATCAAGAAACAAAAGGGAGATTACCAGACCTACATAGACAACTACAAGCAGTCCATCAGGAACCTGGCAGCCTGCGGAATCGATACGGTATGTTACAACTTCATGCCCCTGACGGATTGGACACGGACTAATGTCAACCAGCCCCTGGAAGAGGGAGGAACCGCTTTACGCTTTGATGCCACCGCTTTTGCAGCCTTTGAACTGTTTATCCTCCAGCGTGACGGGGCAACACAAACTTATTCCCAAGAGCAACAGGAAAAAGCCAAAAGCTACTATCAGTCGCTGAGCGACGATCAAATTGATGAGCTTACCCAGACCATATTGCTGGGATTGCCAGGGGATGAGGAGATGACGCTCGAAAAATTCCGTGCGCTGCTGGACGAGTACCGGAATATTGATGATCAAAAGCTGCGGGCCCACCTACACCATTTCCTGGAGGCCATCATACCTGTGGCCGAGGAGGAAGGCGTCCGCATGGCCATCCATCCCGATGACCCTCCATTCTCCCTCTTTGGCCTTCCGCGCATAGTCAGTACCGAAGAGGACGCGCGTCAGCTTCTCGAGGCTGTGGATTCTCCCTTCAACGGCTTGACCTTTTGCACAGGCTCTTACGGGGCGCATTCCCGTAATGATCTGGCCGGCATGGTAGAACGACTGGGGCACCGCATCAATTTTATTCATCTGCGGAGTGTAAAACGCGATGAGGATGGCAGTTTCCAGGAAGCCCGCCACCTCGAAGGCGATGCCGGTATGTACGACGTGATGCTGGCCCTGATCAAGGAACAGCAGAAACGAGCATCTGCCGGCCGTGAAGACCGCTCCATGCCCATGCGTCCCGACCACGGGCACAGGCTGCTGGATGATTTACAACGAGAATCCTATCCCGGCTATTCCGGACTGGGACGAATGCGTGGCCTTGCCGAACTGAGAGGTCTTGAAATGGGAATCCGAAAGTCCCTGGCATCCACCCAGTAACCACGGCCCGCCCATTCCAGCGATTCTTTTAAACGTTCAAGCTATTAACTATGTCCTGTCCGGCAACCGGCCGGGACATAGTTTTAACAGCTCTCCTCTCGCATAGCTTTTTCCTTGTTTTTACCGGCCCGAATATTGATCTCTTCATGCTGAGATACAGCCGGATAATATAAACATACTGCAATAAGGGGAGTGCGACTTAAGAAGAATGTCGATTCAGCTACCTCCTTCACCCTCAAAGATGCCATTGGCCAGTCATTTTACGGCATCTGGCACTGTCATGATGAGTATGAGCTGGTCTATATCTGGGAAGGCAAGAGCCAGAAGATAACAGATGGAAGCTGAGAATAGGAAGTCTGTTTTTTTCGGTTCAGATCTGCCGCACGCTTTCAGCTGTAATCAATCACAAGGAGGAGACCGGCTCCTTGTGATTGCTGTAATCTACATAATTATGATTGGTAAACCTGATACCGCCAGTGTCGGTATCCAAGGGGTCCGGTCTCAACAAAATCGTTCAGGGGAAAACCCACGCTGGTCAGTGCCGGACTATCGCAGTAACAGAATGCCTTTACGGGTGCTGCTCCTGTTACTTCCCGGTGAGTTCCTGCAGTGTAATTTTTTGAAAATACAGCTCTTTGACACCTTCATACAATATGCCGATGGTGTGTTTATCGATGACGGTCATGCAGGAATAGCCATAACCGGTATTTTCATTCAGCAGCAGCTGATATTCGCCGGGCCAGGTCATCCCATCATCCTTGCTCAGCTTAAGCGTCATATTTTTTCGGTATTCGGTACTGTTTGGATTTGAAAAAAGCAGCCAGTTGGGCCCTCCTTTCCCCTGAGGGTCGGGAAACTGTATAATACTGGCCATGGAAACCGGTTCAATCAATGCGCTCCGCGAGGTGGGATGCTTCTGCCAGCTTTTTCCCAGATCATCCGTGGTATATACCGAACGCGCCCCACCCCGGTTATCGCGCATATTAAGCATCAGTGACCCATTGCTCAGTTCCACCACCTGGGCCTCCGTGGTATTGGCTTTGGCCCCGGTACCTATCTCCCAGTGTTTCCCATGATCCCTGCTGTAGATAATAGTGGCGTGAGGAACCTGATCTTTATCCTTAAACTGTGCCGGAAAAACAAGTGTGCCATCGCTCATGGTGATTCCCTTGCCGGGCCCCTGCAGCAGAAGCTGCCAGTCAGGATCCTTTACCTGCCGGGTAATGTTGATGGGACCAGACCACGTTCGGCCGTCGTTATCACTTTTAACGAGCATGAGCTGTCCCGTCTGTTCTGGTGCAAGCCCCGCTTCAGAAGCATCCCAGGCCCGCTCTCCGGGCATTCCGTGGGTCCACAAGGCGGCCACCCATATCGTAGCCGTTTGGTCATCTACCAGTATGGAGGGATCACCAATACCATTCTGCTCCTCGGGCAGACCTCCCCACTCCTTCATGTCCATAATCACTTGCATCGGCTCCCAGCTTTCTCCCCCGTCGAAGCTCCGGCTGATCCCTACATCAATATCACCCTGCAGGTCTGCGGCATTATCATAGCGAATATCATAAGCAGCAATAAGGGTACCCTCATTTGTCGTTACCAGGCCCGGTATACGATAGGTATCAACGCCATCCTGGTTATGGCCCCGCAAGACCATGCCCACTTTTTTTGTTATTGATGGAGACGTTTCTTCCGATTCCAGGCGTACTCCACTATCCAGGGCGAGGTATTCAACCCCCGTATCCATCCTGTCAAGCAGCGGGGTATTGGCCTGAAGTTTATAGGATATCCAAAAATAGTTCTTCCCGTCACGCAGCTGCTGCCGACCGGTAATGTCAACCGTTCCAGCCGCCTCCCCGGAACGCCCGAAGAGAGTGTTCGGCCTGAAGGTTGAACACCGGCCGTATAGAATATTTCAACCGCTGAGATATCCCCGATATTGGAGCTTCCCTTCGTGTTTATACCGATGCTCTGTACTGCCGGGCTTCCTTGCCCTGCTGCGCCATCCACCAAGATGCGCATCATGGGATTGTGCTCGCGGCCTCTCAATACCGGAGTAACCTTTTGATGGAGAGACACGGACCAGTTGGCGTCATTTGAAGGTGCCGGGGGCATGCCAGCATGCTGTTCCGAACTTTTACAGCCTGGCCCGGCAGTAAGTAGTATGATCAGTAATAAAGCCGTCTTGAAGTCTTTCATCTCTTTTGGAAACTTGGTTAGCGAAAGAAAAACCCAGCCCTAACTTGCTTGCTACAGCGGAGCCGATATGAAGTCACAGGCCAGGAAGGGAAATTATAAACTTTTTGTATTTAGCCAAGACAATAAATGGATCAGCACCCCGGATTCTGTTTCAGCTTGCCATTCTGACTCAGCTATGTTGGCGCTATCAATAGTTGAATACCCATTTACGGGAATCTCAAGGTAGCAAGGCCTGCTCCGCTGGATAACAGAACGGCTTACCCGGATACCCTTATTTCGTATTGACCATTGTCATCGGTAGAGGTACCGCGGTCCAGGGACAGCTGACAAAAAATGCATACCATCAGCACTTATTTTGAATGTCGTCTCATATTCATCGCGTGTTATTCGTTGAAATTGGATCTTTTCATATGCCTTACTGATCGTACTGCATTTATTTACCCATCCCATATGCTGTTATTTATTTAAAATGATCGGTTATGCGTCATTGCAAAATCAGCCTCCAGTCCTTATTTCCCCACCATAATGTCATACAAAAAAGCTGATCTTGACTCAAAAATTAACCTATCCTGCCATTATACTGTGCCATAACCAGGAAGACATACGCTTCTTGAAGGCGGGAATTAAAAAACAGCAGAAAAGAAGAGTGGCTGGAGACACTGATAAATGAAAAAAGCCGAAACCGGGATACTGTGGAACCTCTGATAACAGGACCTGCCTTCTGTGGCCCGGAGCAGGCCCTGTCGCAGTATTTTCATATGAGAATGGCAGCTTACAGATTAGAATAAAAACTTCCGTATAGCCTTTTAAGCATAGAGATCGTCATTTTGGGTCCCGGCAAGTTCAACAAAAAAATCAGCGATCTTGTCAGATACCGCATCCAGGAATGCCCGACCCTTCCCCGGGGTTGAGGCCGCAGGATTCCCCACCCCTGTATCCTCTGTAACCTGGGTCCATTCACGCTGAACAAAAGTCCATCCTTCGTTCAGTGCGGACACTTTGAAACTTCGTGCAGATCCGTCTCCCGCTTCCGAAAGCGGTAATACCAGTTCAGGTGCGATATGCATCATGGAACTGGTTTCCAGCTCTCCGGCGTGATCGCCGGGCTCATTAAAAAAATCTGCTGCCTCCACAGCCTGGTACCAGTTAAGGGCGCAGGAGAACAGGCCTGGAAAATCCACGGACAGGGTACGCAGCATCTGTTTAAAATGATTCCCCCCATGACCGTTTAGGATCACAAGCTTTGGAATTCCCTGGCGATGCAGAACGTCTGCAATATCATTCAATACAGCCAACTGGGTAGCAGGATTCATATTGAGACACAGATCCACATCCAGCTGCCCCGTGTTAACACCGAAGGGCACCGTCGGCAAAATGATCACCCGCGCTTGCTCTTCCCAGGCCTTGCGGGCAGACTCGGCCGCCACATAGTCACACTGCAGGGTATCAGTTGCATAAGGAAGATGATAATTGTGAGCTTCCGTAGCGCCCCAAGGCAATACGGCCACCTCATACTGCTCTTCTCTGACGGTTTTCCAGTTTGTTTCTGCAAGAATATAGGGTCGGGGTGAATTCATAGAATCCGGATATTTTGAATTAAGGGTTCACTAATGACAACCTAACTATAAAAAATTTTGAGCTTTTTATTTCTTTTATTATTTGTGGTACAGCCCTTCAGGACAAAGTATAAGAAATGAGAAAGCATTCATTGTGTTTCATTTTATCAGTATCCTATAACCAAACTTTGGCATTTCAGTATTATTCCCGATAACTGTTATCTGCTGCCAAACCTAAACTGAGGGCTTCTTACAGCATAAATATGTACTGGAAGATGACTCCTGTTCCGACAACCAGGAAGGACAGCTGGTGAATCCCGGCCACGGCATAGTGGCCATACGGTTTATCATAGGGATCGGACGAAGGCGAGAAGACCAGAAACTCATTGAACATGCAACCGACATCACTCTCGATTTACTCAACTTTAGCTGGGACTTCGCGTATGGCGGCAGTTATTATTTCCTGGATGCTCACAAACATCTGCCCCTCCAGCTGGAATGGACCCAAAAACTATGGTGGACTCATCTGGATAAGCTTATTGCTCTTGCCCGAAGTTAGCTGTCGACCGGACGGCAAGAGTGTCTAAAATGGTACCAGCAGGACCACAACTACAGCCGGGGCCACTTTGCCAATCCGCAATATGGCAAATGGTATGGCTACCTGAATCGACGGCCAAACGCTATACGACACTTAAGAGGTGCGCTATTTTCACCTGCCGCGCGCCCTTTTCGAATGCTGGCAGACATTCGAAAAGATGACGCGCCGGGCACATTAGCAAACACCCCGGACAGGCGCAAACAGATGGTATGAATCAAACAGCCAGGGCTGTCAGTCCAGGAATTTTTCAAGCTCTGCCTTCCATACCATATAGCCATTGCCGTTCAGATGAAGGCCATCTTCGGTGTACTCCGGGTTCAGCTTATCCTCTGCTGTGCGCATGTCATCAAAGAGATCGATATACGTGATCCCTTTGCCGGCGCACAAGCTTTTTAATCCGTCATTGACAGCCTTGATCTCGGGCAGCTTGTCGTAATGAGAGGTAAATCGGGAATAGTTATCGTTGACCGGCAGCAAACTTTGAATATAGATCTCGGTACCCGGCGAATCACTCACAATCCGATCTACTATCTTTTCATAATTTGAGAGCACATAATTCACTGATCGGTCTCGCGCCAGGTCATTGACGCCAATCATAATAAATATTTTTGCTGGTTTAGACTCCGTAACCTCATCCAGGCGATACAGAACGCCGTCCGTCACATCGCCTGAAATGCCCCGGTTCTTCAGGCGGTCATTTCCAAAAAGCTCCGCCCACTCATTCCCATCGGTAATACTGTCGCCCAACAGAATAATTTCTTCATCGGCGTTGGGAAGCTGTTCAAACAAGGTCTTCTTGTGATAGTAGTAAGCGCCATAATCCGGTTTCTCATCGGCTGTTTGGCCATAACTGTATTCAGGGGTCAGCCCGCAAAGCAAAACAACACCCGTAAGAAAGATCCCGAATAGCGACTGCGGTTTCAATAATATGCAATGCATAGAAAGAATTTTTAAGGGTTTCAGTTGTCTTCCTTCTGAGCCAATGCATAGATGCCGGCCCCTTTTTCATTGTGATCATACAGGTCCAGCCCCATCAGCAGCAGACCGACCGGCAGCATAACGATATAGTACAACGTCATTACAGGAAGTGCCCACAAGCCGATCTTGGTAAGCCAAAGCATGGGATATTTAATCAGCCATTCCCAGGCCCGGTGGCCTTTGCTCCCATAGGTATAGGCAATATCCACAGGGGTAAACCCAGAAGCTTCCAGCTTCTGACGAATATCCTCCCTTGAATAGCCCGTTCGGGCATGTTCGTCTACAAACGATTCGTCCTCCCCCGCATCCTCCTTCGAATAGATGGAAGGAGAATGCATCAGGAAGTAGCCATCGGACTTCAGTGCCCGGTTGATATTGCGCATAACCTGTTCATCTTCTTCAATATGCTCCAGCACATCAATACATATCACAAAATCAAAATCAGAGACGGCATCCAGCGCCAGCAGGTTCTGTTGCTCAAAAGAAATACGATCCCGGGCTATCTCCTGTTCAAAATAGTGTCGGCAATCCCGCAGATAATCCTCCTTGACATCCACGGCATGGACGGTCACACGGGAAAATTGATGAAGGATAAAGCGGTCATACTGGCCAAATCCGGCGCCTGCATCCAGCATCCGCCAGTGTCCCTGCCGGTCAAGGGGGGCGGCATATTGCTTTAGCAGCCGCCGTACATACCAGCTGCGCAGGAAAAAGAGGTCCAGCAGCTTGTAGAAGAGGGTCCGCAGCCCCCGGCTCTTTCGAATGATACTGGCAAAGCGGTCTTTAACCGGATCGTAAGCGATACGACTCATGTATATCTAAAAGTCTTGGATGTTAATATCTTCACGACCTCTTGATCCCAATGGACTCCTTGATGTTCGGCCGTTGCTGTTTTTCATTCCGTTTCTGGATCAGCTCGCCCAGGAAGCCGATAGAGAAAATCTGGGCCCCCAGCACCATCAGCATGACACCGAAGAGCAACAGGGGTCGATCATCAAGATTTGCACCAAAAAACAGTTTTTCAATCGTCAGGTAACCATTGATAATACCCCCTATAAAAAGAAAAAGAAAACCAAGCGTCCCGAAAAAGTGCATCGGGCGCTGCAGATAGCGGTTAACAAACAGGAGTGTCAAAAGATCCAGGAATCCATGCATGAAACGTGAGAGACCAAACTTTGTCTCCCCATACTTGCGCGCATGATGCTTTACCACCTTTTCCTCGATGCGGTCGTACCCCTCCAGCTTTGCCAGGAATGGGATATAGCGGTGCAGCTCGCCATAGAGGTGAATATGCTCTATCACCTCCCTGCGATACACTTTGAGTCCACAGTTGAAGTCGTTCAGATCGATACCTGTGAAAAGCGACGTCACCCTGTTAAAAAATCGGGAAGGAATGGTCTTGGTTACCGGGTCGTGCCGAGTTTTTTTCCACCCACTCACCAGGTCCAGCTGCCGCTCTTTAAGCTGCTGCAGCATCGCGGGGATCTCAAAGGGATCATCCTGCAGGTCGGCATCCATCGTTGCAATATATCTGCCGCGGGCCTTCTCAAAACCAACCTGCAGCGCCGTACTTTTGCCGTAATTGCGCTTGAGCTGAATCCCTTTGACCCAGGAACACTGCCGGGTTGCCTTTTTGACCTCTGTCCACGACTGATCTGAGGAACCATCGTCCACAAAAATAAGCTCAATCGAAGATAAATCAGCCAATGCCTCTTTTACCCGGTCCGTCAATTCCATAATAGATTGCTGCTCATTATACAGGGGCACAATCACACTAAGTTCCATTCCAGATTTATGTGGAGACTGTACAGACAATAGTTTCTTATTTATTTTATGACAAAGAGTTAGAAAAAATCCCTCAGATCATGTATAATTAGCAATAAAGATACGCTTTTAGATCAGCTATGAAAAAACTTTATTATTCCATCGGCGAAGTCAGTGAGATCACGGAGGTTGATGCGCATGTACTGCGCTACTGGGAATCGGTCTTTGACGAACTCAGTCCCAAAAAAAATAAAGCAGGAAATCGCACCTATAAGGAAAATGATATTGAGATAATTTTAAAACTCAAAGAACTGATTCAGGAAAAAAAATACAGCACAAAAGGTGCTCAACAGGTCCTGAAACAGGAAGGAGCAGCCGGAGAAGATGAGAAAGTGCCGGTAGCACTAAAAAAAGATCTCAAAGAGATGCGTGTTTTCCTAAAAAACCTGCTCGAAAAACTCTGATGCTTCCAAAAGCACTACGGATTTACCGGAAAAGAGAAACGGCAGCGCAGCTCGGAGACCGGTTCCTTCACCGGAATAGCTTCGAACCGTAACTCCTCAAATGAAGCCTCCAGCACCTCCTCGATGCCTAGTGAGGTTCGGGGCGAAGTTAGCTCATACGATAGTACCCTTCCCTTCTTATCTACCACAAAAGTATACGTTATTTCTCCCGAGACCGTACCTTCCCGTACCTTCGATGGCCAGGCCACCGACGACAGAAAGTTATCCAGGCCCTGTGCTACCTTCAGCTCAACGCCGTAATCATCACAAGTGGGACCCGGCAGCCGGTCGGGCACCGTGATCTCAGACTGCAGCCTTTTAATATCCGGGTAATATGGTGAGTCAGGGAAAACGCTCGTATGCTCCGACAGCACCGCCTGTACGCTATCCCAGCGCGTTGTCGTATAGCGCAGCTCTTTCAGCGGAATGATTCCCGATGAATCAGCGTCGGGAGTAACCAGGCTGGCTTCCAGCAGGTCGTCTAGCCACTGGAAAACCCTGGCCTGCTCAATATACCTCCGGATCCCCCGGTAGTGAATATGGGGAGCGAGTGCTGAAGAACGGTGATCCAGGGCCAGCAGGCGGAGGCGGAGCCCTGCGAGCGAATCGCCCGATGCTTCGATCAACCGGAACTGACGCCGCAAAGCCTGCGTACTGTCGGGTTCTGAAATTATGGCCTTGCCGTTCTGCTTTTTTAACAAGCGGGCATATTCGCTGTCGGGATAAGCCGAAAGAGTTTGCTGTCTCCAATGACGAAGACTGTCGATAGGACCGGCAGAGCGAAAAACTTCCGTAAGGGCATACATAGCCCGTGGGAGCACGGTGGGATTATGGTTGCTGTGAATCACTTTCTGATAGTAATACCGGGCGCTATCGGCATTGTTCAGGTCCAAAAAGAATACATTGCCCATCTGATAATAATAGGACGCCCGTTCTGCCAGTAACTGGTCACGCTCTGCCGTAGTGCGGGGAATATCATCCACATCAAGGGGACTTCCTTCAGGTACTTCCCTCCCTTCGCCGTCGAACACCAGCCTCTGTACTTCTTCGGCCCTTTGACCGGTCGCCTGGCTGACCGCCTCCCTTCTTCTCCAGTTATCAGCCAATGGGCGATCGCCCCAGATAATTCTGAACTCGGCTTTCCCCTGGTTGACGAGTCGCTGACTTCGGTGATTCAAGAATCCATAAATAGCAGAACGGTTGGTGCTGTCCGCCTCGTCCGGCAGAGCTGGCTGATTCATGATCCTTTCATCAGAACGCTCCCGCTGCTCCAGCAACTTCCGGCGCCGGGCCGCCCGAATCCTATTTATAAGTGAGTCCTGTTTTTCCTGTGTAAGTGTACCCATCCATAAGAGACTGTCAATGCGCTGAATGGACTGTTTTATATCGGTATACTGCCCGAAAGCCTCGGCGAGCACAGCCGCATCCTCTTCAGAAGCCTCAACCGGGGTTTCCCGCAGCGAAGCAGAGGTATCAAAATGAGCCGCAGCCGTTTCATAGTTCTTGTAAACTTCACTGTTTAGCTGCCCCAGCTGGTAATGAACAAGCGCTTTCAGGCTTCGCGACTCCATCGGCCGGTTCCCATACAGCAGGGTTCGGTACCGCTCTTCAGCCTCCCCGGTTTTGCCTTCCATCTGCAGGGTGCGGGCAATCTCAACCTTCAGTGATTCTGCCCGCACCACATATTTGTCGTTGTTGAGCAATTGCTGGTATATTGACCGGGCGCCCCCCGGATTCTCCAGCTGTCGAAAAACTTCTGCCTGCTTAACCTGCGACCAGTACTCATATTCAACCCCCGGATAGTAGGACGAGACCTGCCCGAAAGCGTAAGATGCCTCTCCCAGTCGGCCCTGTCGCTCCAACAGCTGGCCATATAAAAAAAATGCAGGTCCCCTCACCTTTCGGTCTGACAGGTTCTTGAGGGCTGCAGAAAGCCAGTCTGAAGCCTGTTTCCAGTGCTCGAGCATTGTGTGGTGCTCTGCAACCAAGACCTGCAGCTTTCCTCGTTCTTCAGCAGGCCATTCAGGGGGGTATTGACTCAGGATATCTTCAAGATAGCGAATACCCTGGCTGTGTGTGCCCATCTCCAGCATTGTGCGTCCCTTCCAAAATATCATCTGGCGCCGCATCGGCGGGGAAATATCTGAATTCCCAAGCCGCTCAAACCATTTCATAGCCGTGGCATAATCTTCCAGATAATAGTAAGATTTGCCCATCAGAAGCACCGCATCGTCGACCCAGCGCGACTCCGGGTGATGACGCAGAAGACGGGTGCATTTAGCAATGGCTTGCCCAAAAGATTCCCTTCCCGCCGATACAGGAGCGGGATACACCCGCTCGGGGCGGTCGGGATTCAGCGACCGGGATTGATCCAGTATCGCTTGCCGGCCTTCGTTAAAATATTCTTTTGCATTATAAAAGGTATTATAATAGGCTTTAAAATCATTCCACCCACTTTTTAATGTCTTTCCACATCCTGAAAGCAATACCCCTCCCAAAAACATAAGTAGCAATACTCGGCTCATCCTTGCGGCTGATTTGTAACCTCTGTTGACCCGGGACAGTGTTCGAATCTGACTCCAATTTCGATCCCACCTAAATTTTAACAGTTTTTGTACCCGATTGCAGATATTTTTTATGCCTCACCGGCTGGCAAACTCCAGCCTGTCCTCTCTCTTCAGCCGCCGGTATAACCACCTAATCATGGACAAGTTACGTAATAAGTAAATCAGAAAAAGATAAATCATGTATTTAAAATGTTATCCTCCGGCAAACCTGCTTTTACTTCCTTCACCTTTTCCCTAAGTTATCCAGCAAATTGCCATATTCAATATCATCGTATTTCCATGCCCCTTTCAAAGCTGTCATTTGGCCCTTTTCATTTACATACTATTGAAACGGGGCATTTCCGCCTTGATGGCGGTGCCATGTTCGGTGTTGTCCCCAAGACCCTGTGGGCACGTTTTATCGAGGTAGACGACAAAAACCGTATTCCCATGGCAATGCGGTGTCTGCTGATCACTTCCGAGAACACCGGTCGAACGTACCTTGTCGACAATGGGTGCGGAACCAAGTTTGATCAAAAGTTTGAGGATATTTATCAGCTCGACTACTCTCAACACACCTTGAATAATTCGCTGGAAGAACACGGTTTTACTCCGAATGACGTTACGGACCTTATTTTCTCGCACCTCCATTTCGATCACTGTGGCGGTACAACCTTCTATAACAGCCAGGGCAACCTCAAACACACCTTCCCAAATGCCACCTACCATATTACTAAAAAACACCTGGAGACCGCTACTCATCCGAATGCGCGTGAAAGCGCCAGTTTTCTGCCCGATAATATTACCCCCATTGCCAATTGGAAAAGGCTGAATACCGTTGAAGAACATCACCGGTATGAAGAGGGGCTTGATGCTCTTGCCGTCAACGGACATACGCTCGGCCAGCAACTACCCAAAATAACCGTTGGTGACCAGACGATAGTTTTTATGGCTGACCTGATTCCCACACACGTCCACCTGCCTCTTCCCTGGGTTATGGGCTATGACATGTATCCCGTGCAGACCCTTCATGAAAAAGAAAGAATCCTGGACCAGGCCGTTGAAGAGAACTGGTATCTTTTTTTGGAGCATGATGCAACAGAGGAGGTTATAACCATTCAGAAGGAGCAGGGCAAATACCGTGTCAAGGAACGGCTTTCCCTTGGCGAGATTCCTTCTGTGTAATATGCCGTGCTGACCTTCTGCATTCAGGAAAATAATCCAGGCAGCGACATGACACCCCATAGGTCCTGCATTCCTGCAGGAGGGAAATAAAAATCCTTGTGGAACTTCTTGCGCCGGCCTTTCATATAACGTCTGGGTGCCCCTGTCCGGTAAAATACATGATTAAATTCAGAATGTAAGTTTACCTTGAAATTCATTAATTTGTCCGCTTACAAAAATTTAATATTAACAAGATTAGAAACTCAATGCGACTGATAAAGAGCATCTTACCCATGCTGCTGGTATGCATGGCCGTATCGCTGGCACATGCCCAGAACATCTCTGACATCGATTTTAAAAATATCAGGGTTGATGACCTTTCCGACCAGCAAATCCAACGCATTTATGAAGGAGCCCAGGCACGCAACCTGTCCATCGATCAGGCGGTACAGATGGCTGTTGCCCGGGGACTTCCGCAGTCGCAGGCCAGCAAGTTAAAACGACGCCTCCAGCAGGTACAGAGCGGAGGCGCCCTGGGAACCGACAGTGCAGCAGGTGTTTCCGGCCAGCTTCGGTCTCCCATACCAACGGAGGGGCCCGACTCCACCAGGTTTGATTCCCTCTATGCGCAAACTGATTCTTTGAAATGGGCCAGACAACAGCTCAAAAGCAAGATTTTCGGCTACAAGCTCTTTACCAGCGACAAAGTCACATTCGAACCGGCCCTGAATATTCCCACCCCCGAGGATTATCAGCTCGGGCCCGGTGACGAAATCATTATTGATATCTGGGGTGCAGCCCAGATGAATTACCAGCTGGAAGTTTCGCCGGACGGCTCTGTGATTATTGAAAACATTGGACCTATTTACGTCAATGGCCTTACCGTAGAAGAAGCATCCAATCGTCTTCGTTCGCGCCTGGGGGATATCTACTCAGGACTGAATCCTGCCAACAGCGAAAACAAAGATACCTATATGCAGCTGTCGCTCGGGCAGGTGCGAAGCATCAAGGTTACCGTACTGGGTGAAGCAACGGTACCCGGCACTTACACACTCTCCTCCCTTTCGACCGTATTTAATGCCCTTTACGCCGCAGGAGGCCCCACAACCACCGGGAGTTTCAGGAAAATCAACGTGATCAGAGGCGAGGAAACCGTGGCTACCTTCGATCTTTATGACCTGTTGGTCTACGGCAATCAATCTGAAAATGTCAGGCTTCGCTCCCAGGACATTATCCAGATACAACCCTATCAAAACCGTATTGAGATCGAGGGAGAAGTCAAGCGACCGGGCATTTATGAGCTTGTAGGCAATGAAACGCTGCAGGATCTTATTGTCTATGCCGGCGACTTCACAGACAAGGCATATACGGATCGCATTAAAGTGGTCGGTAATACCCCCAAACAAAAACGCATTACCGATGTCAATAAAGGCTATTTTGATGATTACATCCTCCAGAACGGCGACTCGGTGTCCGTAGGCAAAATTCTGGACCGCTTTACCAACAAGGTGGAAATTGAAGGGGCCGTCTTTCGTCCCGGCGACTACGCCCTGAATGATACCACCTCGCTTTACTCACTCATCCAGCGGGCCGACGGACTCATGGGTGATGCCTTCATGAACCGCGGCATCATCTATCGAACACGCGACGACTACACTGTTGAATCCATTTCTTTCAGCGTACGGGATCTGATGCACAACCCCGGAGCCCATGATATTGCCCTCAAGAAAGATGACGTCGTTCGAATCTCCTCAATTTTCGACATGCGTGAGAATTTTACAGTCGAGATCAAGGGCCCGGTTCAAAGCCCGGATGAATATGAATATGCCTATGGAATGACCCTCGAGGATCTGATTTACATGGCAGAAGGCTTCCAGCAATCGGCCACCCCCTATCGCATCGAAGTCGCGCGGCGCATCCGTGATGTGGATGAGCAGACAGGACAGACCTCTATCATTGCTGACATTCAGACCTTTACAGTTGATGAAAACCTGCGCCTTGGTGAAGAAGGAGCAAACTTTGAACTGCAGCCTTTCGACCAGGTCTACGTACGCGAGCTGCCCAATTACGAAGAACAACAGGAAGTATATGTGGTGGGAGAAGTAAAATACCCCGGCAAATATGCCATTTCATCGCGTGATGACCGTCTTTCTGATCTGATTGACCGCGCCGGGGGGCTGACGCCAGATGCCTATACCGATGGCGCCACCCTCTTCCGCAAAAGGGAGTTTACCCAGCAGGAATCACAACAGACCACGGCCAACGTGGAGGGGGCTGAGGGCGAACTCCAGCCACAGCAAGATAGAGAAGAAGAAAATGAAACCTCAGCCCAGATTGGCATTGAACTGCCGGAAGTGATCTCAAATCCCGGCTCCAAGTATGATCTTCTGGTTGAGGAAGGCGATTCGCTTTTCATCCCGCAGCAACTGGAGACCGTAACAGTGGAAGGCGGCGTTTTTTATCCTACGACGGTGCGGTATGAAGGCAGTCGCTCTTTCAAGGATTACATTACAGCAGCCGGTGGGTTCAATGATCTGGCTCGCAAAAAACGCGCGTACATCATCTATGCCAATGGTGATGTCGACCGGACTAAAAAAGTGCTCTTTTTTAAAAACTACCCCTCAGTTGAACCCGGGGCGACCATTGTGGTGCCGGAAGAAACGCCCAAGGAAGGGATGAGCCCGGCGGAACGCGTAGGTATTCTCTCTACCATCGCATCGACGATGGCCGTGGTTGCCACTACCATTATCCGTTTGACCAATTAGGATAATTCACAGGTTTTCTTTCTTTAAAGCACAGGCTGATATCTGGCCTGTGCTTTTTTTATGCCTGAAATTTTAGGACAACAGCAAATGAACCGGCCTGCTGATACAGCTTGCCTCGTTTGTTGCATAAACAGCCAAAGTAGGAAGTCCATATAACCAAGCAGCCCGCTCATCCCCCGGATCGGTACCAAGACCAGCAGATAAAAGTTGTAAATCCGGTTTTCAATGTATGGTCTTATATCATGTTTTTCCTATTTTTCAGTTCTTGCAACCAAAGGCTTTTCAACCTGCCTCGCATATGTTTCTTTAAAGAAACCCCATTAAATCTCATCAACATCCATCAAACAATATAATATTATGCTAGATCTCCCTAATCATATAAAAACGACCGTTCTGATGGTCGGGATTGCCCTGTTTACTATTTCGGGATGTACCGGCCCACAGCAAGCCGCAAAAACGGACCAGGCTCCCGAGCAAACCGCACAGGCCATGAAACAGGAGCCTGATAAAATGGACCGCCTGGTTCCCAATCCTATCACCAACGAAATTCCACAGGCTTTCTATCAGGCCATCGACCGGGAAACCCGCACCATGTCCGGCAAACCGGGATCCGGCTACTGGCAGCAGTGGACCAACTATGATATTGACGTTGAACTTGTTCCAGCTGATACCCTCATCAAAGGCAGCAGCCTCATTACCTACTACAACAATTCGCCGGATACCCTCAATCAACTTTTTATGGAACTGGCCCAAAACATGCATAAAAGCGGGGTCGTGCGCAATACGCCTGCAGAAGTGACCGGCGGAATCAATCTCCACCAGGTGGAAGCCGGCAATACCCCCCTCCAGGAGATGCAGTCGGTGCGTGCCCAGCAGGGATATTTGGTAGACGGGACCCTCATGGTGCTCCGTCCCGGCACCGTTCTGGCCCCCGGCGACTCTATACAGATTGAGGTGACCTGGGACTTCAAAATCCCCCAGCAGGGAGCAAGCGGACGCATGGGCTACAGCGAAGACAATCTATTTTACATTGGCTACTGGTACCCCAAAATGCGTGTGTATGACGACGTCAATGGCTGGTTTACCGATCAATTCAAAGGTAATGCTGAGTTTTACCATGGTTTCGGCAACTATACTGTAGATATTACAGCTCCCGAACAATGGATGATAGCCTCCACCGGTCATCTGACGAACGCCCGGGAAGTATTGAAAAATGAAATATACCAGCGCCTGCAAAAAGCACATAACAGTGATGAAATAGTTCATGTTGTCACAAAAGAAGATTTTGGCGATGTCACCGAATCAACCGGCAACGGCACCCTGACCTGGACTTTCAAAGCGGATAAGGTTCGCGACTTTGCCTTTAGTGCAACCAGGGAATCGATGTGGGATGCAACGCGCTCCAGGGTTGACGACCGTGATGGAGATGGGCAGGCCGATTATGTTGCCATCAATGCTATTTACCGCGACAGTGCCCCTCTCTGGACCGACGGTGCAGAATTCACACGCCATGCAATCACCGCTCTTTCTGAAACAACGGGGCTTGCCTATCCCTGGCCGCATATGACATCGGTTGAGGGAGGCGGCATCATCGGGGGAGGTATGGAATTTCCCATGATGACCATTATCGGTGACTACAACGGCCGCCCAGCCCAGTCGCTCTATGCCGTTATTGCCCATGAGCTGGCCCATATGTGGGTGCCGATGCAGGTAAGCAATAACGAACGCCGCTATGCCTGGATGGATGAGGGAACCACCACCTTCAATGAAGCCCAGTCAAAGAAAGATTATTACCCGGGCAACGACTTTGAACAGTCGGATTTTCAAAGTTATCTGCAGATAACCGGCACCGACCTTGAAGGACCTATCATGCGGTGGTCAGATTACCATTACAACGGATTTGCCTATGGCATCGCCTCCTATCCCAAACCAGCCTCCATGCTGGTTGCGCTGCGGGGCGTACTGGGCGAGGAAACCTTTCAGCAGGCATTTGAAAGCTTCCTGAGCCGTTGGCGATACAGGCATCCGTATCCATGGGACCTTTTCAATACTTTTGAAGATGTGAGTGGAAGGGACCTTGACTGGTTCTGGCGAAGCTGGTATTTCGAAACATGGGTTCTTGATCAGGCGGTGGGCAATGTACAAACCACCGATAACGGCACACAGATTGTTATCGAGGATCACGGGCAGGCTCCCATGCCGACTACTGTTGCAATTACGCTCGCCGACGGCACGACGCTGTCGCGGGAGATCCCGGTTGAAACATGGCTGAAAGGGGCTACACAGACCACACTTACTGTTGACAGCGCAAGCGAGGTAACCAAGGTTGTGATCGATCCAGAGCAGAAGTTCCCTGATGCCAATCGCATCAATAACAGCTGGGAAAAGTAATCCCTGCATTCTTTATCCATTCAAAAGAAACGGTAGAGCAAGGACCGGGAACGGTGCTTGCTCTTTTTATTTAACGGCGCTATTAAAATTTGAAGGAAAGCACACTGACTCAGGCCAGGCTAAAATGAGGCCCTGCGCCGGTAAATTCGAAAGCTACCGGCCTTTTCCCGGCTGCGGTTTCGTCTCCCCCCCCGGAAATCAGCAGCGGAAGGGGAATACCAGCCAATTGGTAAAAAAATCATCATGCAAAGGAGTCAAAAAGGGTAATCTCCTCAAGAAAAGCGTTATTGATTCATTGAAATCAAAAACTCCTCATTATTCTCGGTCCCCTTCATCTTGTCCAATACAAACTCCATCGCTTCGAAAGAGTTCATGCGATTCAGGTAACGCCGCAGCAAGACCACTTTCTCCTTCTCCGATTCCGGAACGATAAGCTCCTCGCGCCGGGTACCACTTTTGAAAATATCGATGGCAGGATAAATTCGGCGTTCAGACAGGTTGCGGTCAAGAACCAGCTCCATGTTGCCGGTCCCCTTGAACTCTTCAAAGATCAGATCATCCATGCGCGAACCGGTCTGAATCAGAGCTGTAGCAAGGATGGTAAGGCTTCCACCATCTTCGATATTCCGCGCCGAACTGAACAGCTGGCGGGGTGCTTTCAGTGCTTCAGAATCCACTCCACCCGACATGGTACGCCCCGAAGAAGGCTGGCAAATGTTGTAGGCGCGCGCCAACCTGGTTATTGAGTCCATCAGGATAAGTACATCATGCCCGCTTTCAACCAGGCGTTTGGATTTTTCAAATACAATCTCCGACAGCCCGACATGATTTTCCGGACGCTCATCAAAAGTGGATGCTACCACTTCGGCATCCTCCACATTGCGCTCCATTTCGGTGACTTCTTCCGGGCGTTCATCAATAAGCAAGATAATAACCTTCGTCTCCGGATTATTTTTATTCACGGCATTAGCGACATTGCGCAGAATAGTAGTCTTTCCCGTCTTTGGCTGGGCTACAATCAATCCGCGTTGTCCTTTTCCTACAGGAGCGAAAAGATCAACAACCCGGGTGGTATACTCGCTAGGCTTGTGTTCCAGCTTGAGGCGTTCTTCGGGATAGATCGGCAGCAGGTCTTCAAAATCCCCGCGGTTGTCCATATCCGTTGGTATCTTGCCATTCACTCCATCAACCCGTAAAAGAGCAAAATAGCGCTCTCCTACCTTGGGGGGACGTATAATTCCGATTACACAATCCCCCTGTTTCAGGCGAAACCGCTTGATTTGCGACGGTGAAACGTATATATCATCAGGGCTGGCCTTGTAATTGTAATTTACCGATCGCAGGAATCCATAGCCATCGGGCAGAATTTCCAGGGTTCCCTCCTGGATAAGATAGGGACCCAGCTTGGGTTGTATCTCTTCCAGCCGCTCTTCCAGGGTGGGTGCATCCGACTCGGGTAGAATGTCATGCACATTCTTCTTTTTCTTCTTACGCCCGGATGACCGGCTATTTCCTTTGGATTTGTCATACGACTTCGTATGCTCATCACCCGAATTCCCATTGCTGTGCGCCCGCGCCTTGTCACGTACTGACTGTGTAATTCGATCAATAAGCTGCTGTTTGCGCAATCCTGAAACGGATGAGAGGCCCTGCTCGCGAGCTAATTCCTTTAACTCCTTGACGGTTTTGTTCGGCAAAGTATCAATTTGCTCTAACGTAACTCCATCGGTCTGATAGTCCGACATAATATTCTTCTTCTATAATTTGGTATGCGTTGCGATGAATAAAAAGGTTCTACAATCTTATACTAAGCTGTAAAGAGAGTTGATCTACACTGTGGAAAAAGGGAGAAACGCAGGTAGATATGATACTAACGGTTTAAACAAGTGTTTTTATCCAATCCCGAACCGTAGCGTAAAAGTAAAAACTTCCTGCAAAAATTACTAATTCCGTCTCAAACTCTTTTAGCAAACGCTGCTGTTGATCCGGCTGGTTCGGAAAAGCCATCACTTGCGGCCACCATTCCTTGATCTCCTTAAACGGTGCCGCCCGCTCTGTGTTTAGTGAATAATAATAGATATTTTTGAATTCTGAAAATTCATTCATCACATCCGGCTGTATTTTATCACGCATGAGTGACAGCACAAGGATGGCTTCATTCATATTTCCCACCGTTGCTAAAGACTCTTTAACCTGCTTTACGGCTTCAATATTGTGTGCGCCGTCGAAATACCACCTTCTTTTTTCCGATAACTGCTCAAAACGTCCATACCCCGGTGCTACAGAACCCAGGGCCCGCTCGAACTGCTGCTCAGAAACCGGCAGATGGCCGCTGACAGCCCGAATGGCCTGCCAGGCCATGGCAACATTAAGCGCCTGTACCGGGGCAATAAGCGAGGTTCTCAGCTTCTTCTGTCCGCCTGGAGTCTTTAACAAAACCGCTCTGCCGGAAACAAGCCGGGGCTGCAGTTCCTTAATATCAAACAGCTCGCTACCCTTCTCTCGGGCTATCCCCTGAATGATTCTCTCCGCTTCTTCAGGCAAATTCCCAATGATTACAGGCCGGCCCGACTTTATGATACCTCCTTTTTCCCGTGCAATAGCCGCCAGGCTGTCTCCGAGAATATCGGTATGATCCAGTGAGATACTGGTGATGATACTCGCCAGCGGATGTATAATATTCGTGGCATCCAGCCGACCGCCTAATCCCGTTTCAATAATGGCGATGTCGACCTGTGATTTTGCGAACCACCAAAAAGCAATAGCTGTGCTGATTTCGAAATAAGTCAAACGGTGTTCTTCGATCAGGGTCCGATACTGCTGAAAAAAAGCAAGCAGTTCCGCATCAGGGATGGTAGAACCATTAATGATAAAACGCTCGTTAAAGGTTAAAATATGAGGCGAGGTATATAAGCCGGTCGTATATCCGGCCTCATGGTAGATGGCTGCCAATATTCGGCAGGTACTGCCCTTGCCATTGGTCCCGGCCACATGTACAGCTGGAAATTGTTCCTGGGGACAGCCGAGCTCTTCGCAGAATCTCTCAAATTTCGCCAGGTTGAAATCGGCAGCCTTGGCATGGTCGGACTGGAACTTCGGGATGGCAGCAAGATATTGCTCTACATCCTCTATCGTTAAAAAAGACATGGATAAAAAGGACAAAAGTTAAAATTTCGTTCTTAGCCTAAAGCTCTTTACTTTGACGGGAGCTTAAAATAAGTTCGTTTTGGATGTTATGATATATAAATCGTTGGTGAAACCCCTGTTATTTCAGCTCGATGCTGAACGGGCACACGACCTGACGCACATTTTTGCACAAAAAGCCTCCGAAAGCAGGATATTACGATCCCTTGCAAAGGCCCTTTACAACTACCAGTCGCCCGGTCTCTGCCAAAACATATGGGGACTGAAATTCCGAAATCCCCTGGGTCTTGCTGCCGGCTTTGACAAAAATGGGCATATTCCGGAAATAATGGAAGCCTTAGGCTTTGGTTTCGTAGAAATCGGCAGTATTACCGGAAATCCAAGTACCGGCAATCCCAAACCCCGCCTCTTTCGGCTTCCGGGCGACCACGCCCTCATTAACCGGATGGGCCTGAATAATGATGGGGCTAAAACCATCGTCAAGCGACTTAAAAATAAAAAACTGTCGATCCCCCTGGGAATCAATATTGCCAAGACCCACGACCCCACGGTGATGGGCGACCGAGCCATCCGTGATTATGTGCACAGCTTCAAGGAAGCACAAAAAATAGCAGATTATATCACGGTCAACATTTCTTGTCCCAACACCACCGAAGGCAAAACATTCGAGGATCCGGCCGCTCTGGATGAACTGCTTGCCGCCCTGGCCATCCGCAATGACGCCCGGGTCATCCCGACGCTGGTGAAGTTTTCCTCTGATCTGACGAAAGAGCAGCTCATGGAGCTCCTGCAGGTTTGCGAGGATCACCAGATTCCCGGCTACGTGGCCTGCAACACCTCTTCCGCCCGCGATAACCTGCAAACATCCAGCGACATCGTTAAAGATATCGGGCGGGGCGGCCTCAGTGGACGCCCGATCGCCCCGAAGAGCGTCCGCATCGTCCGGTGGATCAGTGAAGCAACAAAGGGACAAAAACCAGTTATAGGAGTAGGCGGCGTGGATTCACTGGCCACCGCTCTTGACATGATGCTGGCAGGGGCCGATCTCCTTCAGGTGTATTCGGGCCTGATTTACGAGGGTCCTGGACTTATAAAGTCCATTAACCGGCAGCTTGTCAGGGAACTCAAAGAGCTGAATATTGACTCCATCCACCAGTTGTTCAGCGTCTCATAGCCTTCCCATGCCACCAATTCAGTCAAGAACAAGCATCCCCCGCTATGAAACAATATGCCGCGGAAGCGTTGACGGAATCTGAACCAGTACTTCATAGTTCATAAAGTTCCTCATCTCGCTGAAAGAGGCAACTGTCATCTCCTGTTCTCCCTGCACGCCGATAATGACGACTTCATCTCCCTTGGTGACCGCGGGAATATCCGTGATGTCAACGGTCAACAAATTCATATTCACCAAACCTGCCACCGGCGCCCGCTCACCGTTAATCAGTACGATACCAACATTGGTCAGATTTCGACCAAAGCCGTGGGCATATCCTATGGGCACTGTGGCTATTTGCTGGTCACGGCTGGTGAGATAGGTATTGCCATAACCGACGAATTCACCGGCCGGCACCATCTTGGTACTCATGACTTCACTTTTCCAGCTGATCACCCGATTCAGCGGATCCCGGTGCTTTTTATTGATATCCGGATGGCGTTTCACAAAGTTCATATACGTTTCACGATTGGGCCAGAATCCATATTGCGCGATCCCGATGCGCACCATATCCATGATGGTTTCCGGATAGTTCAGGGCCGATGCAGAACAGGCTGTATGATAATGCTCCGCCTCAATCCCATGATCCTCGAACCAGCTCGTATATTCCCGGAACCGTTCTATCTGCTCCTGTACACGCACATAATTCCCAACGCTTTCCGCCCCGGCATAATGCGTACAGATTCCATCGAGGCGGAGGTGCTCGTGATTCTCTTTGAGCAGCTGTACGATATTCTCAAAGGTATCGGAATCGAGTCCCAGCCGGTTCATGCCGGTCTCCAGGTGCAAGTGAATGCGGGCGGGCTTGCCGATACGCTTGGCCTCCTTCACTGCGGCCCGGAGCCGATCCAGTTCAAAAACAAAAAAGGAAACGTCTCGCTCGATAGCCCAGGCAATAACCCCGTTGTTGATCATACCCATGATCATGATATGGGTATCCTCTTGAGTGGACGCGCGGCAGGCTTCACGGGCCTCATCCGAGCTGAATACTGAGAAATGGCGGATGCCGCACTCCTCTGCCAGGGGAACAAAATACTTGATACCGTGTCCATATGCATTGCCCTTGATAACCGAACTGAACAGTACGTCTTCTCCAACGTAATCTCTTAGAAAAGATATATTCTGCTGAAAAGAAGATTTACTAAGCTCAACATACGACGGGTAGAACGGCTCTTTCATCCTTTGGATACAATCTCTTTTATAATTTGCATGAACATCAACACCCCCGAGGAGATAACAGCGTCCTCAAAATCATACTGCTCAGCATGCAGGGCCGGGTGTTCGGAACCGATGCCCAGTCCAAACATGGCACCGGGAATTTCCTGCGTGAAATGACCAAAGTCCTCCGACCAGCTGAAAGGGGTTTGCTTTTCTGAAATTTCCAGATCACAGTCCTCGGCAGCCCTGCAAATGATGTCAACAGCCCGGGCATCATTGGTTGTGGCCGCAAAAGGTTCCACCCAGCTATGTGCCATGTCAAGTCCATAGGTTTGGGCCAAACCTTCAGCGATGGTAAGGCAACGACGCTGAAGATCAGACAACAGCTCGTCGTCGTAGGTCCGCAGGGTGGCACGAACGATTGCGTGCCCGGGAGAAGTTCCAAAAGCCCGCTCTCCCAGAACCGCATTGATGACGGTCACTTTCGTGGCCTGGTCCAATGAGCTGTAAAACTGGGGAACTGCCGAAAACGCTTCAATAAGCTGTGCAACAGCGGCCGCAGGACTGACCCCCTCTTCCGGATGAGCGGCATGGGCCGTCTGTCCCCTGAGCTCAACCTCCAGTCCGACAGAAGCGGCAGCGAAGACACCGGGTCGGACAACAATTTGGTGCTTGCCATGGCCCGGCAAGTTATGGAGAGCGAAACAGTAATCGAGAGACCGTGCCTGGAAGGCTTCCTCTTCAAGTATCTTCAACGCCCCCTCTCCCGTTTCTTCAGCCGGCTGAAAGAGTAGTGTTACGGTCCCCGAGGCAGGTCGATCTGCAGCCAGTAATTTCGCAACGCCACACATAATGGCCATATGGCCGTCATGCCCGCATTTATGGCCCACACCCTCCGCTTTCGATTGGTAATCAGTCTCAATCTTATCTGGTATGGGCAGGGCATCGAGTTCACACCGGAGCAGCAGATGCGGACCTTCTGACTCTCCTTTGTAAGAAGCCAGGATTCCATGTCCCCCGAGCCCCGTCCGGAGCTCATCAGGGGCAGTGTCTGACAGAAAATCACCTATACATTCGGCCGTTTCCGATTCCTGTCCGGAAACTTCGGCCTTCTGATGCAGCCGGTGGCGTAAAGCCGTCAATTCCTGCATGTGCGGAGCTATTTTTGAAGACATCTGAAAATTTTCAATAAGAAGGTTCGTGAGGGAACTCAATTAGTAAATTTTAAAGCAGAATTGCCAGTACCGGGCGATAAAGACGCAGGGCTCATCGACCCCGCCACGTGAAAATACACATAACCAGACTCATCGGCGGGGATCCCGTGGCCCCTTCTCCTGCCGGTAGAGCTCTCCAAGTATCCTGCGGGGATCAGGATACAGGCGGAGGGCTTCTTCACGCCTTTCCTCAGAGACCACGCCCGGCATATCAGCTTCCCCCGGATCTCTCACTGAGAGCTGGAAGTGAAGATGCGGAACCCAGCCCCCGTTTTCCTCCCGGCTGCCCAAAGCACCTATCTGCTGGCCACGCTGCACCCGGTCGCCCGCCGACCAGCGCTCAAGAGAAGAGCGGGACAAATGACCATACAGGGCAAACAGCTGCGTGCCATCAAGATCGTAGGCAATTATTATGGTAGGCCCGTAATCACCCCTCTTATTATTATCCTGCAGGTAGGCAACCGTTCCATTAGCAAAAGAAAAAACAGGGGCACCGGCCTCTGTCCAGATATCGATACCCATATGGATATTGCGTTTATTGCAATATTGCGCCGCCACATACATGCCGGCTCGTTTTTCATTATAACGCCCGATGCCCCACCTTTTTGAACGCACAAATCCCGGGTTGTAGCCTGATGTAAAATCAAACAGGTACATCTCATCCGGATAATTCATTACCGGAGCATATTTGCACATAACTGAACCTGTTTTTTTGTTCCACGGCCGGCTTGACGGTATGGGATAAGCATACGACGCATGTTCCACCTCTTCTTCGATTTCACGGGCCTGCCTTTACTCCACAATCTTATCAATATAATCGGAATTCATGATTCCGAGCGCCCCCATGTATTTCATCCTAAACCGGATAAAGTCTCCTACCTCGTAGCCCGCCTGGTTGTCCCCGACATCCAGGATAAGCATATCAGAACTCGCATCAACGATATTTACTTCTCCATCTCTTTCGACGTCGATGATGTGTTCCGGATTGATATCCAGGTAACCTATATCCAGGATGGCCCGGTAGGAAGTTTCACCATAATCCTCTTCGTCAATGTCTGTAACCTGTCCCTGGGGGTTTTTCCCCAGCTCACCACTGGGAACCTTGGGCTTTTCGGCAATCTCAATAATCTGGCTATAAAGTTCCAGTACATCGTTGTGCATTCCCTCAATGGTTCCACCGGTGAAGAGATCCTTGCCAAAGAAAAGCGCTTCGCCCACCCGGAAATGGTTAATCCCCCTGGGCAGTTGATTGCGCAGGAGCAGTGGTATAGTAACCGTGGTTCCGCCGGAAACAAGCGGGATGGTTTTGTTAAAGCGCAGTTCAATAATCTGTTTGTACAAGGAGAGCTGGATCAGCTTGTCCTCGTCCGGCATCACCCCATGCATACAGTTCAGGTTCGTGCCTATGCCCAGCACTTCGATATTGGAAAGCTTGAATACCTCCTCATAGAAGTCAACTATGTTCTCCCGGATAACCCCTTCACGCAGATCACCCATCTCAATCATGATGATCACTTTGTGCACCTTGCCCTGCTTCTTTGCTTCATCAGAAAGAGCATGCAGGGTGGAAAGTTCGGTATTGAGACTTGCATCCGCATATTTTACCACCGACTCGATAATATCCTTGGGCGGGGGTTTGATATAGGTTGTCATTGTATCCGGATCGATCTCCTTAATTTTCTTGAGATTGCTGATCCGCGAGTCATGCATCTCTCCAATCCCAAGATCGGCCACCTCCTTCAGATAGGCTTCATGTCCGCATAACAATTTTGTTGTGATTCCCCACTTGATATCGTTTTTCTTAAACAGATTATCAAGGAAGTTATAATTCTCACGCAGTTTCTCGCGATATAGTTTTAAATAGGCCATGCCCTATTTCTTCAGTCGCATTTCCAGGTACTTGTTGGTAAACCCGTATTTTTCATAAAGATATTTAGCCGGGTTGTCGTGTTCAACATGCAAGGCAATATCACCTTCGGTGGCGTCTATAGCCCGTTCCATCAGCTGTTTTCCAATACCTTGCCCGCGGGCCTCACCATGAACAGCAATATACACTAAAATATGTTCCGGTATATAACCACCCATGTTGGTATCATTAATAATCACTGCCCCCACAATCTCTTCGTCCTGGTGGGCAACCAGGATAAAACCGTCCTGTCCGGATTCATCGCCGTAGGCGTATCCTATACACTTCAGAATATGACGCTTTTCATCGCCATATTCATCGAGATGCTGAAATAAGAAATCGGCAATGTCCTCACGCGAAAAGACCGTGGGATTTTCCGTGTCCGAATGTATGATATCAAATTGCATGATCAACCGTTTAGAGTCATTACTATGTTATTATTCTCAATTTGTCAGGATTTGTTTCTTCCGTCGGGAAACATGAGTGATAATAATACAAACACCATGAACGAAGCCGAAATTCCAAAAACATTGGCATCAAGGCCCGCGGGCAGCTTTTCCATAAACACTTCAAGCAGGATGGTGACTGCCCCTCCAAGGATCATAGCGCCCATGGCGCCGACACTGCTGCTCTTCTGCCAGTAGAAGGCCCCCACAATAGGCACAAACAGCCCGGAAACCATAAAGGCATACGAATAGAGCATCAGATCCAGCACATTGGTCATCATACTGGCGATAAACAGGGCCCCGGCACCGATAAGCAGTGTTGTAACCTGCGAAAAACGAAGAAACCGGTCACTGTCATGATCCACCTCTTTAAAATAACCGATGATGTCCGAAACCACATTGCCTGAGGCAGCCATCAGGCAGCTGTCGGCCGTGGAGAGAATAGCGGAAAAGTAGGCACTCATCATGACTCCCATCAACCCTACCGGCAACACGGTGCGCAGCAGCATCGGCAAGCCGGTTTCGGGATCTGTTTCTGCAATATTTTCAGCTCCGAGATAATCAAACATGCCCTGGGAAGCGGCTACTTTCGCAAAAAGTCCCAGTGCAACTCCCATAAATGCCATAACCGGCCATTCAAAAAGGCCCGCCAAAAACCAGGCTTTTTTTGCTGTTTTCTCGTCGTTGCATGCATAAATTCGCTGGTACAGGGTCATACCCACAAACCAAATGGGGATAATGGTCACTGCCCAATACACTACTTTCTGCCAGGTAATATTGGTCATTGACAGCAAGGATGGGTCCACGGTCCGGCCAATGGCCTCCCACCCTCCAACCGCATAATATGAGATGGGAATACCTACAAAGACCAGTCCCATCATCAGAATGGCCCATTGAACCGTATCCGTATAAATCACGGCCTTAAGTCCGCCCATGACGGTATAGATGACGGCTACTGATCCCATGATGATAAGCGCGGTCTGCAGATCCAGATTTGCAAACGTGCCCTGAGCCAGTTTAGCACCTGCCAGTATCTGCGAACTGGTAAAGCCGGCATACCCTACTGCCGAAATAATACCGGCAACGAGAGCAACCTCAGGCGTGAAGTAGTGCTTGAAAATTTCCGGAAAGGTATAGGCCTTATCAAAAGCAGCATTCCCCTTTACTTTCGGGATCAGCAGCACGGCGGCAAGCCAGGCTCCCAGCAGTCCCGTAAAAAGCATCCATGAGCCTGAAATACCCATTACAAA
Organism: Fodinibius sediminis; assembly: GCF_900182555.1. GTDB lineage: Bacteria > Bacteroidota > Rhodothermia > Balneolales > Balneolaceae > Fodinibius > Fodinibius sediminis. The sequence continues at coordinate 59,646 of NZ_FXTH01000014.1, forward strand.
ACCAAGTCCGCCGAGCCCAATGGAAAATCCACCTCCCACGTCGGTTGCAACCACCGACAGGCCGATGTGCAGACTGCTCATATTGCGGCCGCCAACGTAATAGTCTTCAGCGCCTTCATTCCTGTTCAAAAAGAAAAATCCAAAGCCCAACATTGCCAGCATATAGCAGACAAAAATCGTCAGGTCAATCCAGTGCATAAATCTAAGCCATAAATTGGATTTCCACCTAATAAAAAAACCCTTGAGCAAACTACTCAAGGGTTCATTCATATCGACCCCATAATATATCCTTTACGTTCCGGAATTCCCAAATCTGAAAAGCGGATGCGGACGGCTAACCGACAGGGGACTGCCTGGGCCACCTGGAATCTGCCCCGATGAATTGCCGAATCCGTAAAAGAGAGGTACAGTACGCATTGATTATCCCCCTCTTTTCTTTTCTGTAAAATCATTTTAACTGAGATGAACGTTTTGAAAAACGTTTAGAAAGTATATTTTTCTTCTCTTTTCAACATCCTATCTTGTAACCGCAATGGGATTAACCATAATTTAACCATACATGACTACTACGGAAGAAGCTATCTCGCTCGAAGATCAATTTGGAGCTCATAATTACCATCCCCTCCCGGTGGTGCTTTCTAAGGGCCGGGGCGTTCATGTATGGGACCCGGAGGGGAACCGGTATTACGATTTTCTATCGGCTTATTCAGCGGTTAACCAGGGCCACTGCCATCCACGCATTATCAACAGGCTGAAAAAACAGGCTGAAGAACTAACGCTTGTTTCACGGGCCTTCTACAGCGACCAGCTGGGCACCTACGAAGAATATATGCACGACCTTTTTGGGTATGACAAGCTCCTGCCCATGAATACGGGAGCCGAAGGGGTGGAAACGGCTATAAAACTCTGCCGCAAATGGTCTTACGAAAAAAAAGACCTAGCGCCCGAACAGGCGACCATTATTGTAGCCAAAGGGAATTTCCACGGACGCACAACCAGTATCATATCCTTCTCAAATGACCCGGTGGCCCGCAAGAATTTTGGACCTTACACCCCGGGCTTCGTATCTATTCCCTATGACGATCTTGATGCGCTTGAGCAGGCCCTTCAACAAGAAGATGTTGCCGGCTTTCTCGTGGAGCCCATTCAGGGCGAGGCGGGCGTAAAGGTGCCATCCGAGGGCTATCTCAAGAAAGCATCCGAACTGTGTAAAAAATACGAAACTCTCTTCATAGCCGATGAAATACAGACCGGCATCGCCCGTACCGGAGCCCTGCTGTGTGTGGATCATGAAGAAGTACGACCTGACATTGTTATTCTTGGCAAAGCCCTTTCAGGAGGCGCCTATCCCGTTTCAGCGGTATTGGCCGACAACGAAGTCATGGAATGCCTGCGTCCCGGCGAGCACGGGTCCACCTATGGAGGAAATCCCCTGGCCTGTGCCGTTACCATGGAAGCCCTCGACGTAGTCCAGGATGAGAATCTGGCCGAAAATGCCGATCGCCTGGGTCATCTGTTTCGTCGTGAAATGGAAGCCCTTGCCAAAGAAACAGATCTCGTGAAGCTGGTTCGCGGTAAGGGACTGCTGAATGCCATCGTTATCAACGACGCCGAAGACAGCCAGACGGCCTGGAACATCTGCCTGCAGCTAAAAGAAAATGGGCTGCTTGCCAAGCCGACGCATGGTAACATTATTCGCTTTGCTCCTCCGCTGGTAATGACGGAAGAACAACTTCGGGAGTGCATCTCAATTATTTCAACAACTATTAAAAAGTTCGAAGCTGAGCTGTAAAACCTATCCCCTCCCGGGTGCAAAACAACCGTTTCATCCGGGAGATCTTCCCTCCTTCAGCTGATTTCATTGAAACTACCGGCCCCCCTTTACCCAAAAAACAGCCTGTGTTCCGCAGTCTTTTCTGCAGGTTGAAATCTGATAAAATGAGCAGATAAAACCATTTCGAGCTGCAAACCCCGGCTGCAGGACTCTTTTCCTGTGCTTATTGTGCGAGCAAGGGGCCTGTTCTTAGTACAACATCGTATTTCCACTCGTTTTTTGCTGGTGAAAGAGATGCCCGCGCGGTGAACCGATTCCATAAATTTTCCCCGCGAAATAAAAAAAGCGGCTCCCTGACCTCAGGAAGCCGCTTTTAAGTAGTGGCGGGGGCAGGATTCGAACCTGCGACCTTCGGGTTATGAGCCCGACGAGCTACCAGCTGCTCCACCCCGCGATGTGAGTGCCTATAATAAGGCTTGACATGGGTACTTGTCAATAGTAAATTTATTTTTATTTACCACCCTTCTTTGACTTGCATCAAAATCCTAAAAAACCGCTACAAGGTTTATGGCTATCACAGAAAACGTTACGGCAGCACAAGTTCATAACATTCTCAGCAAGCACATGCTTACCGATGGCTACGATATGGTGCTGGACCTGGAAAAAAGCAAAGGCAGCTATCTCTATGATGCCAAAACGGGTGATCGTTACCTGGACTTTTTTACCTTCTTTGCCTCAAACCCGCTGGGTATGAATCATCCGCGGCTTGCCAATGACGCCTTCCGAAATAAAATGGGCAAAATAGCCATCAATAAACCCTCGAACTCTGATATTTATACCGAAGAACTGGCGGCTTTTCTTGAGACCTTCGACCGGGTTGGCATTCCGGATTATCTGCCATACACCTTTTTTATCTCAGGCGGGGCACTGGCTGTTGAAAATGCCCTCAAGGTGGCCTTTGACTGGAAAGTGCAGAAAAACTTTGAAAAGGGATACCGCCGGGAACGGGGACAAAAAGTCCTGCATTTCGAACAGGCTTTTCACGGTCGAACGGGTTATACCATGTCGCTGACCAATACCGATCCCACGAAGATAAAGTATTTTCCAAAATTTGACTGGCCCCGCGTGATCTCACCGGCCATGACCTACCCGGCCACGGAAACGCACCTGCAGCAAACCAAAGCACAGGAAGAACGGGCCCTTGCCCAGGCAGAACGCTACTTTGAGATGTATAAAGATGAGATTGCCTGCATTATTATTGAACCCATACAGGGCGAGGGCGGCGATAATCATTTCCGCAAGGAATTCCACCGGGCCCTGCGCCGGCTGGCAGATGATCATGAGGCCCTGCTCATTTACGATGAGGTTCAAACCGGTGTGGGGCTCACCGGCACGTTCTGGGCCCATGAACACTATGTGAAGCCTGATATCCTCGCCTTTGGAAAGAAGGCCCAGGTCTGCGGCATTCTGGCGGGCAAGCGGGTAGATGAAGTGGAACACAACTGCTTTCATGTCTCATCGCGCATTAACTCAACCTGGGGAGGCAACCTGGTTGACATGGTACGCTTCGGGCGTATCCTGGAAGTCATTGAAGAGGACAACCTGGTTCACCATGCCGAACAGATGGGCGATTACCTTCTTCAGAATATCCAGGGGCTGGCCGACCAGTACGATTATATCTCGAATGCCCGGGGCAAAGGACTCTTCTGTGCCATCGACTTCCCCAACACGGAAATCCGGGATGCCGTGATCAGAGAATGCTTCAATCACAAACTTATGATCCTCGCCTGCGGGACCAGGACCATACGCTTCAGGCCCCCGTTAACGGTCCAAAAACAGCACCTTGACGAGGGTATTGATATCATTGAACAGGCCGTGAAGGCAGTTATGAACAACTCCAATGGCTTATAGAGCTTGATGCCTCCTTTTTTTCTTCTATATTGCTGTACACGGCAATGTAAGAACTACGAATTAATCAGACCATGGCACATATCGATCTAAAAAATGACCAACCCGGAATTGTGGGACTTTTCCATTTTAATCCGGAAACTTCACGGCCGCTCTGCGAGCTGGCTGAAACCCTTTTGAGAGGCCCTTCCCCTCTTTCCAGCGGAGAACGGGAAATCATTGCCTCCTACGTTTCATACCAGAACAAGTGCCATTTTTGTCATACTTCGCACGGAGCTTCGGCCGCTCATCATTTTGGAGGCGACCTTTCGCTCATTGACGATATCAAAAATGATTTTTCTCGGGCCGACATCTCACCCAAGCTTCGTTCACTTTTGGGTATAGCCAAGAAAGTTCATAAAAGTGGACGGGAAGTAACCGGCGATGACATCCAACAGGCCAAAGAGGCGGGAGCCAGTGACCAGGAAATTCACGACACGGTGCTTATCGCTGCTGCATTCTGCATGTACAACAGGTATGTTGATGGCCTGGGAACCTGGGCGCCGGAAAAAGATGAAGCCTATGATGAAATGGGTAAAATGATGGCACATGAAGGGTATCTTCGGGAACGCCCCGGGCTCGACACGGATTGATCAGACCATTTGGTGCGACTCGGGCTGGAGCACCATTTCGTTAAGAACAGAACCTTCCGGCTGATTGGCCGCATAGTATACGGCCTTCCCCACTTCTTCGGGGGTCAGCATCTTATCTTTGCGAACCCGCATGCCAACCTGGGAACGATCCCACAGGGGGGTATCCACCCCACCCATATACAGAAGTGTAAACTTGACGCCACTGCGTTTATATTCCTCGGTCAGTGATTTTACGAAACCGGTAAGAGCGAACTTGGAGGCGGCATAGACCGAGGTATTTTTCATGGGATATTTTCCCATACTCCCCGGCAGCATAATCACGCGGCCTTTTTTCTCGGTCGCCATATGCCGAACAACCGTCTGTGTGACCAGGAAAGTGCCGTAGACATTCACATCCAGCATCTCCCTGGCGTCATCGGGTTTGATGTCCAGCAGTGGCTGGATAACCGCCGTACCAAAAGCATTGACAAGCACATCGATAGTACCGAGATTTTCCGTTACCTGCCGTACCATATTTGAGACTGAAGCTAAATCCGTCACTTCCACATCAATGACATGGGCTTTCCCCCCGCTTTCATTGATCTCTCCGGCAACCTTTTCTGCTTTTATCCTGTTGCGTGCCGCAAGCACAACCCTGGCTCCTCCTCTGGCAAACATTTTTCCACAGGCACGGCCTATGCCGCCGGAGCCACCTACAATAAGTACGACTTTATCTTTCATAATCGAAGTCTTTATCCACCGTTAAAAAATTCAGCCCCAAATCGTCATGAGGAGGTTATCGGCCGACAGGTCAGGAGCTATTATTGCTGCATCGCCTGATCGATAACCGAATCGTAGAGATCAACCATTTCACGGACGGAAACTTCAATCAGACCGTCCATAACAAGTGCCTCCTCTTCGGTTCCTACGGATCCAATCTGCTGGAATGGGATCTTAGCGTCGTTGAAATGATCTTCCAGCTCATCTTTTTGATCGGCCCCGCAGGTGACAACCACCCCTGATTGCGCCTCGCTGTATAAAACCTCGTGGCTGTTTGACCCGAGTTCATCCAGAGATACCTTTGCTCCCCGGCCGGAAAAAATAGCCATCTCCGCCAGGGTGACCGACAGACCGCCATCGGAAATATCATGCACAGCATTTACCTTCTGCTGCTGGATAGCCGAAAGCATCGCCGCTTGCAGACGTCCCTCAAAATCCAAATCAATCTCAGGGGCATCGCCGGTCGTCAATCCATGTACCGTATGCAAATATTCACTGCCGCCCAGTCCCCGGCGCTCGGCGCCAACAAAGTAGATAAGATCATCCTGCCCCTTGAAACCCGGGGTCATGCGATGGTTCTCCAGATCCTCAATAAGCCCCAGCATGCCTATGACCGGGGTCGGGAACACAGCCATATCGGGATTTTCATTATAAAAACTCACATTTCCTCCGGTTACCGGCGTATTGAAGGTACGGCATGCCTCTCCCATTCCTGCCAGGGCCTCCTTGAAGGTCCAGTAAACTTCCGGCTTGTAGGGATTGCCAAAATTCAGGCAATTTGTAATAGCCATCGGCTTTGCTCCGCTGCATACCACATTGCGCGCCGCCTCAGCAACGGCAATTTGTCCCCCCCGGCGGGGATTCAAATAGACATACCGCCCGTTGCAATCCGTCTTCACAGCCAGCCCTTTGTTTGTCCCCTTGATACGGACGAGTCCAGAGTCTGAAGGGCCGGGGCCATTAACCGTGTTGGTACGTACCATGGTATCGTACTGCTCGAAAACCCAGCGCTTTGAGGCGATATTGGGCGACTGAAGCAAAGTAAAGAGCACCTCCCTGTGGTTTGTGGGGTGGTCCAGACTGTCAATATCGAAACTCTGCGTTTCGTCCAGGTATTCGGGCCTTTTTGTTTCCCGTACATACTGCGGGGCGCCCCCGCCCAGTACCAGACTGTCTGCAGGGATATCTGCTTTCACTTCGCCATCCTTGGAGTAAGTTACGTTCTCATCATCCGTCACCTCCCCGATCACTACAGCATTGAGATCCCATTTTTCATAGATGTCAATAATTTCCTGCTCACGGCCTTTTTCAGCAACAACCAGCATTCGCTCCTGGCTTTCAGAAAGAAGCAGTTCGTAGGCCGTCATTCCCTCTTCGCGGGCGGGAACCTTGTCCAGGTCAATTTTCATCCCGCTTTTACCCTTGGCACTCATCTCCGAAGAGGAACAGCTGATTCCTGCAGCTCCCATATCCTGGATCCCCACAATGCCCCCATTCTTAATCACTTCCAGCGTAGCTTCCAGCAGTAGCTTCTCGGCAAAGGGATCCCCCACCTGTACGCTGGGTCGTTTGTCCTCACTCTCCTCGCTAATCTCCTCAGAGGCGAAGGTCGCCCCATGGATACCATCGCGACCCGTCTCCGATCCTACGATAATAACCGGGTTTCCCGCGCCTTTGGCAATAGCCGATGCGGTGCGGTCGGCTTTTACAATACCAACACTCATGGCATTGACCAGCGGATTGCCCTCATAACTGTCATCGAAATAGATTTCACCACCGACGGTGGGAACGCCGAATGAATTTCCATAATCGGCAATGCCGCGAACGACGCCGTCCAGCAGGAACCGCACCCTGGGGGTCTCGAGGTCACCAAAGCGCAGTGAGTTCAGGCTTGCCACCGGCCGGGCTCCCATGGTAAAAATATCACGGTGAATACCTCCGACTCCCGTAGCAGCTCCTTCATAGGGTTCTATTGCAGAGGGATGGTTATGACTCTCTACTTTGAAAACACAACCCAATCCATCGCCAATGTCCACCAAGCCCGCATTTTCTTCACCGGCTCCGACCAGCATCTGCGGACCTTCATTGGGCAGCTTTTTTATTTCCAGGATGGAATTTTTGTAGGAACAGTGTTCGCTCCACATCACTGAATAGACTCCGAGTTCCGTGAACGTCGGAGTGCGGCCCAAAAAATCTTTTATTTTCTCAAATTCTTCTTCCGAAAGACCATGGTCTTTGGCCAGTTCCAGTGTCACTTCGGGTTCAATAACAGTTTGTTCAGACATCAGCTTTTTGTTAGAAAATTGGAGATTGAAAAATTAACGGTTGTATATCAGACCCTTTGCCGGCCGGATTGAATATGGTATTTTAAACATCCAGAAATTCTGCCAGGTCATTGAAATCGTGGAATACGAATTCAGCCCGCTTATGCTTTTCGGGCTCACCATTGGATGTGTACCAGGCAGTACTCCAGCCAAAATCACTCCCTCCTTCAATATCCGAGGTGAAGGAATCGCCCACGTACAAAATGTCACTGGCCTTCACATTAGCCTGATCCGTTGCATAGGCAAAAACGCGGGGATCCGGCTTGAGGACACCGACATCCTCGGAGATGACGACCTCGTCTGCCGATTCATACAGATCAAATGCCTCAAACTTCTTACGCTGGGTTTCAGCAAAGCCATTTGTCACTATACCCACCGCATATTGGCGGCTCACCCGCTCATACACAGGCCGGGCTCCATCCACCCATTGCCAGTGATTTCGGTAACAGGACATATAAAACCGGCCAACTTCGTAATGGCGGCTGGCGTCGAGCTGAAGCTGTTGCAGCGTTTGCTCAAACCGATTTCGCTGCAGTTCACTCCGGCTCACATCACCCTGGCTGTACTGCATCCACTGCTTCCTGTTTACCTGCTGGTATGCATCAACCAGTGCCTCGGCAGCCACCTCCGAGAGGAATGAAAAATTATCATGCACATCCATAAGGGCAGCCTGCTCGGCGGCCTGATGATCCAGAAGCGTGTCATCCAGATCAAAATAAATGAACTTGTACGACAAAAAGTATTAATTTGGCGGTTAATGAAAATTCACCTAAAGATAGGAATTAGATTGTTAAGAATTAAGAAATGAAAAATTTAAAACGAACTGCTACTTTTAGTGTACTGAATATTTGGTAAATGTATCTATTTGGGTGACCTTTCGTATATTAAACCGCTAAACTTTAACAGAATAACAAATATATGAATATCAAGACGCTCATCGGAATCGGTATCGTGGCCCTGTTGGTGATTTACGGGATCAATGTAAATAACAGCCTGGTGGAAAAGCAGGAAGCGGTAAACCAGGCCTGGGCACAGGTAGAAAACCAGTATCAGCGCCGGGCCGACCTCGTTCCCAATTTGGTGAATACCGTTAAAGGGGCGGCAGATTTTGAACAAGAGACGCTTACCGACGTCATTGAGGCCCGAAGCAGGGCTACGTCTATTCAGCTTAATGCGCAAGACCTGGATAATCCGCAGATGATGCAGCAGTTTCAGCAGGCCCAGCAGCAGCTTTCGGGAGCCTTGTCGCGCCTGATGGTTACGGTCGAACGCTATCCTGAATTGAAGGCCAATCAAAACTTCCGCGACCTGCAAACCCAGCTGGAAGGCACGGAAAACCGGATTGCCACTGAACGGCAGCGATTCAATGAAGTAGTGCAGTCTTACAATACTGATATCCGGAAGTTTCCGACCAGCCTCTTTGCGGGTGCACTGGGCTTTGATGACAAGGCCTATTTCGAGGCAGAAGAAAGCGCAAGCGAAGTACCCGAAGTTAATTTTAATTAATCCTTGGCTTTAGAACGTTCAATTATGGCAGAAAAACCCTTTTTAACGGATGAGCAGGAGCAGCTGGTCATCAAGGCTATCAAAGAAGCCGAACGGCAAACCTCGGGGGAAATCCGGGTACACATTGAGAGCCAGTGCAAAGGAGAAGCACTCCAACAAGCCGCCCGTATCTTCCACGACCTTGGGATGGATCAGACCAGAGAGCAGAATGGTGTCCTCATTTATGTTGCCAGCGAGGATCATAAAGCGGCTATTTACGCCGGCCGTGGGGTCCACAGCCAGGTTGAAGATCATTTTTGGAGCACCATACTTGACGATCTGATCACCCATTTCAAACAGCAAGAATTTGAAAAAGGTCTTGAAGAGGCCGTACGGCAGGTCGGAGAAGAGCTCGCCAGCCTTTTTCCCGGTGACGCCGAGGACGACGACGAACTTTCCAATGAGATAAGCTATAACTAAAACCATCCGTACCGGGATGGATTAACCAACAATTCCATGATGATAACAAAAAGAATACTTCCTTTATTATTCCTTCTCTTTTTTCAGCTAATTTCCAATCAGGCATTTGGCCAGGCAGATGATACCAGCCGGGATTATTTCCAGATCAAGGTATACCACTTTGACAGTGCTGATCAGCAGCAACAGACCGATCACTTCCTGGAAGAAGCGTTCCTGCCTGCTTTGCATCGCCAGGGTATTGAGCATGTTGGTGTCTTCAAGCCGCACGACGAGAGTGAGTCGACCGAACTCAAAACATATGTGTTGATTCCTTTTGATTCCATACAAGCCTTTGCATCGCTACCCTCAAAGCTCAGCAGTGACACGCGCTATCAGGCCGATGGGAAAGATTATCTACAAGCGTCCCACGAACAGCCGCCCTACCAGCGAATAACATCCACCTTGATCAGGGCCTTTGAGTATGCACCCGAAATCATGTCTCCCAGCCTGGAGAATCCCCAAAGCGAGCGGGTGTATGAGCTCAGAAGCTATGAAAGCCCCACCGAGGCACTCAATCGTAACAAAGTGGATATGTTCAATGCCGGCGGGGAGATTGAAATTTTTGACCGCCTGGATTTCAACCCGATTTTCTACGGCAATGTCATATCCGGTGGAGCCATGCCCAACCTGATGTACATGACCTCATTTGAGGATATGAAAAGCCGAGATGCTCACTGGGATGCTTTCCGAACAGATAAGCAGTGGGAGGAATTGTCATCCCTTGAAAAGTATCAGAATAATGTATCCCATGCCGACATCTACCTGCTGAAAGGAACCTCTTATTCTGACCTTTAATCACATATATCTCTCAGAAGCTACCTCGTGCTATGCATGACCTGAAACATTATTTATTCTGCTTCATTCTGATCGCTTTCACAGCTGGTTCCTCCATGGCCCAGGATCTCCCATCCGAGCCGGTGGGCCATGTCAATGACTTTGCTCAGCTGCTGAGTCGCAGCGAACAGCAGCAGCTGGAGACAAAGCTGCGTAACTACCGCGATACCACCACAACGGTCATTGCTATAGCAACCCTTGAGAGTCTTCACGGCATTTCGATTGAAGAAGCCGCTACCACCCTCTTCAATGAATGGAAACTGTGGGAGGGCGACAAAGACAATGGTGTTCTTCTTCTCATTGCCCCCAACGAGCGAAAAATCCGTATTGAAGTGGGGTATGGACTGGAAGGAGCGATTCCCGATATTATGGCCGGCCGCATCATCCGGGAGATTTTATCCCCGAGCTTTCGCAAGGGCGATTATTACTCTGGACTGGATCGGGCTACCTCAGCCATGATTCAGCTGGCCAGCGGCGAATATACCGGGCAACTGACCGACGACCGGTCTTCCGCCAACAAGGACGATACCATATCATTTATCATCTTTGTGCTCTTCCTCATTTTTGTGGTCTATTCCTCATCGCGCCGCGGGGGCGGTGGAAAAGGAAACGGCCGGCGCAGAACCCTCGGACCGGGTGGCTTCATCTGGATCGGCGGGGGCGGCGGTGGCTTCGGGGGCGGCTCCGGCGGCGGTTTTGGCGGCTTCAGCGGGGGCGGTGGTTTCGGTTCCGGCGGCGGCGGGGCCAGCGGCGGATGGTAGCATTCAGTGATTTCCAGATCTAAAAAAGGTGCCGCAAATGATAAATTTGCGGCACCTTTCTATTCTATATTCGGTACGTATGCCATTCTCCTTCTGAATGGAGCCCCAAGGTAGCCGTCTTCTAATTCAGAGCCGGCGTAATCGTTATATTACGGTATTCTACCGGTCCGTGATCCCCCTGCAGCATTATGGGACCCGGTTCTCCTTCATTACTGTCGAGCGCTCCACCCGTGATACCCGGAATAGGCCGCTTGCAAATAACCTCGGTTCCGTTCAGTACTACGGTGACGGTACGTCCGGTCAGTGTTATATCGTAGGTCTGCCATTCACCTGCCTTTTTGGCTGCATTAACACTCGGGTCGATGAAGCCATAGACCCCGCCCAGGAGATGGCTTTCCGGCTCCATGCCGTAGCTGTCAATAACCTGTACCTCATAGCGGCCCCGCAGGTAGATCCCGCTGTTGCTCCCCTCCGGGTAGCGGAACTCCACATGAAGCTTGAAATCTTCGAAAGACTGCTTGGTTACCAGGTTGCCACCTGACTTTTTATTTATCATCACACCATCCTCCACATGGAACTGGTTATTGTCCGGGACAACCCACTTCGACAGGTCGCTATCCAGCAGTTCAACGGGATCGCCCCACTCGGGTTCTTCCTCCCGCTCCAGCAGAGGTGCCCGAACGCCTGTCCACTGCAGCTTGTTCCCTTCCGGATCGGTTGTCCATCCCTTGAGCCTGCCATCCTCCAGGGAAAATTCAAAATGGGGATCTGTCTCGCGCTGGGTCCACTGCGGAGGAATCGTAAAACTGTAACGATCCTTTTCTTCCGAATAGTTGATCTCAGAGATCGGCCGTGCACTGCCCGACGGTCCCACATACTGTCCGACCAATGCACTGACGCCCGAGGTTTCAATTTCCAACCATGCCGGCTGTTGACCGCCCGGAGTTTCTATGGTTATATCCCAGCGTCCTGCTGCTTCATTGCCCGGAATTTGGGCCCGGGTATGCTCTACGGATAATCCCGCAATAACTGCTGTCAATGCAATAATTAAAACTGACTTCATAGATAATGCTACCTTGTTTCTTTTCTTAAAATTATCATTTGGAATATCCACACGCGGGGATACCATGCCCGGTTTACTTGAGTTCCTTAATGGTAATATTTCGGAATTCGACCCTGGAATCGTGATTTTGCAGGCCGATATGCCCAGACCGGCGCTTCAACCCGGGGTGTTCGTCCAGACGATCCATATAGTTAACCAAATCGGTATTTATGATGATTTCCCCATCCAGCTTAATCTTCATTTTGGAACCGTCGGCTGTAATCTCCATGGTATGCCACTCGCCGGCTTCGGCATTCCCCTTTTGAGAAGGGGCCTGCACATCGTAGATGCTACCGGTAAACTGCCAGGGTTCGAGGTCAGCATACTGCTCGGCGGTGTCATCCAACAGCTGGATTTCCATTCCTTCATAGGCCGGATTACCATCACGGGGTGCCCGCAGGAAGATACCGCTGTTTCCTCCTTCCGGGAGCCGGTATTCCAGCTTCAGTTTGAAATTGTCGTACATTTCGGTCGTTGACAGCCATCCCGTGCCGCCTTCGGTATAGAGCACCCCGTCATCCACATGCCACGGCCCCGTATCATCACTGGAACGCTCCCATCCGGAGAGGTCCTCACCGTTAAAAAGCGGTTCCCAGCGTGGAATTTCACGGATGAAAATATTCTTAAAATAAAGCGGTGTACTATGCGACTGCAGCTCAATCTGTCCCTTCGGGTAAATCGGCTGATCCCGGTTCCAGTAGTTTTCCAATACGACATTGTCTACCACCAGCTGATCGTTGAGGTGTACCGTCACCTTCTCACCAATCATCTTGATACGCATTTGATTCCATTCCCCGATGGCGTTGTCGGCCGGCACCAGGGGTTCGCTGGGATGATCCTGGTTGTTATACAATCCACCAGATCCCTGGGGCCATTCGGTGATATCCCAGATCTGAACCTGGGGCGTACCGCGGAGGTAGACGCCGCTGTCGCCACCCGGTTCAATTTTCCAGTCAACCATCATCTCAAAATCTTTGTATTTCTTCTCCGTCACCAGGCTGTGACCTTCTCCATCGAAGGAGAGCACGCCATCGCGCACGAACCAGTGTCGTTGCATCTCAGCATTGGCTTCCTGCTGTTTTCTGGCCAACTCTTCCTCGCTCATTTCTGCCCGGCTTTCAGGATTGCCGACCAGTCCTTTCCAGCCCTCCAGGCTTTCGCCGTCAAAAAGCGCCTTGAATCCTTCGGGCGGCTGATTCATACCATCGCCATTGCCCGAACCCGAGCTGTAATCGGGATAATAAACATCCAGATCCTGTATGCGAATGTTGCGAAATGCAACCTCATCACCATGCCCCAAAAATCCGATATGACCGGTTTCCCGGAGCAGGCCGGGATGCTCGCGCCCGTCTATTGTCTCGGGCGTTCCGACCTCTTCGATATTCGTATCGAGGATGGTATGCCCGTTCACTTTGACGGTTATCTGTGAACCGTCGGCAATGACTTCCTGGGTATTCCATTCGCCGGGCGGATTCAGGTATCCACGTTCTGCCGGGGCTACCCCATAAACCGAACCATGAAATTGATAAGGCTCCAGCTCAGCATATTTTTCTGCTGTATTGTCGATAACCTGCAGTTCCATGGCATCATAGGCCGGATTGCCCTCCAGCGGGGAACGGATGCCAAGGCCATTGTTGGCACCGGGGGTCAATTTAAACTGGAACCTGAGGATAAAATTGCTGTACTCCTGCTCAGTGAAAAGATTTCCGGCCGCCCCATCCTTGCTGATAATCTGTCCATCCCGAACCAGGTACGAATCCTTGTCGCCGACCCATCCGCTCAAATCCTCACCGTTGAAGAGGGAGGTGAAATTCTGCTCTTGGCCGCTTCCGGATTCCAGCTGCTGCATATACTGTTCAATCTTGTCCCGGTTATCGGGATTGGTCGTTGCCTCAACCAGTGAGAGCTGCTGTTCGGCATCTCCTCCGGATGCTGACAATATACCTGCCGCCGATCGCAGTGCCGCTTCTTTGACCGCTTCATCATCGTCATTAAAATGCCCGGCAACGGCTTTCAGTGCTTCCGCGGATTCCAGTCCGGCATATCCATTGATCACCGTCACCCTTTCGCCCGTCGATGAAGTTTCCCGGAGGATTTCATCGAGTAATTGTACTTTATCCGCCGCACTGTATTTGGACTGTTGGACCAGACGGATGTAGCCTTCCAACAGTTCACTCCGTCCGGATTCCGGAGCCACGGCAAACGCTTCTTTCAATGGCGCTATCGCCGTCGCTTCAGGCCAATCTGCCAATGCAGACCAGGCTGCCTGCTGCACGGCCTCCCCCGAACTGCCGGAGGCGTTAATGACAGCGTTCAACGCCTGTTCGCCGCCTATTTCCGGAAGCAGGGCCAACAGATGCGGTTTCTGACGGTCAGGAGCTTCTTCAAGGGCTTCCAAAACGGCCTCAGATCGACTTTCTGATTCCTCAACCCCTTCCGATACAGCCACAACAGCTTCCTGGACGGCGCTGCGTTCTTCTTCATTCCGGACCCCTGCCAGCAAACCCACTACACGGGGCAGATCAGCCGGTTCGGCTATTCCCTGCATTGACTGATAAATAGCCATTCGCACCGGTCCGTCCGCAGAATCAAGCTCATCCAGAACCACATCCAGCTGCTGGCTGGCCCTTCGCTGGGCCAACAGTTCAATCAGGGCAATCTGCACATTGCCTTCCGAAGACGGCAGTCGATCGGCGGCTTCAGCAACCACTGGCTGTGTAGGCAGCTGGAGCAATGCCGACTGCAGGGCAGTAATTTCCTGCTGCTGCTCTGCCTGTATCAGGGCCTCAAAAAGAACCGAGAGGGCCTGCTCCTGCTCCGTTAATGCAAGGGCCTGAGCCGCAGCTATGCGAACCGACAGGTCATCGCTGTCCAGGAAAGGACTCAGCACAGCAAGGGATCCCCGCCCGCTACGACCCAGCATGGCAAGGATATCTGACTGTACAGCTGGTGATAGTCCGCTCATGTCTCCCTCCCAGCGCTGAGGCGTTTCCCAGTCATCATGCTGCTCAAACAGGGTCAGCGCGGTTGCCCGCACGCGATCATCCGGCCCTTCGGCAGCTTCGATAAGTTCATCCCGCGCTTTTGCTCCCTCGTTTTCGACCAGCATGGTCAGGGCGGAGCTCTGGCCATCCGAAGAGAAGTCACCGGAGAGTATATCGCGACTGATCTCCGAGCTCAGCTCAACATGCCCTTCCTCGGCCAGTCGACCGGCGTAAAGCAGAAAATACCGTTCCGCCTCTATTTCCTGGTATCCATTTTCGGTATCCAGGGATGACCGCAGGGCTTCTGCAGCTTCAGGATTTCCACTTTGAGCCAATGCATAGAGCGTCACTTTCCGGCTCTGCGCATCATCCGGCGTGATATAGGGGAGCAAGGCATCCCCAACAGCGGAGACTTCCAGATCTCCAAGCGTTTTGATAACCGCTTTCCGCTGCTTGTCGGTCTGCGTTTGGCTCAGTCCATCAAGCAGCGCCTGGCGGGCGCTGGCGGAATTAACAGCGCGAAGGGCATGTACCGCTGACTCATTAAGCCGATCGCTCCCGATAAAGGACTGCAATACGGGAACCGACGTATCACTTCCGACCAGTTCCAGCTGTTCCATCAGGAACACTTTGACCAGCTTGTGCCGACCGGATTCCAACTCCTGGAGCAATACTGCTTCGAGCATGGCACGTTCGGTGTCGGCACCCGGTCGCGAAACGTACTTTGCCAGGCCATTAAGGGCAAAACGAGCGGCCGTATCATTGCCATTGCCCGGGGCAACCAGCATATCGGTAATCGAACGAACTCCTGAGGGGCCAAGATCCACCAGCTCCCCGAAAATCCACTGGTTTTCAGTCTGGTCCTGGGCCGGAAGATCGGCAATGAGACTACTTACTTCTTCAAATGATGATGATTCTGATTGTTTCTGCTGCATAACCTCCTGAGACGGGGCACAGGAAACCATCAATGCAGCAAGGAAAACATAAACTGTAAATCGTGAGTAACGCATAAAACTATTCTTTGGTTTATTAAATAAAATAAGCGACTGGTTGTTATCTCAGATATGCCAGGGGGCCCGCATCGGCTGGTTAATCAGGCGATTGGCCGCCTCATCCCCAACAAAACGCTGTGTCTCCGGATCAAACTCCAGTTTGCGGCCCAGGCGCAGGGCAATTTTACCAAGATTTACCAGCGTACAAGAGCGATGACCATTCGCTTCATTTAACGCAAAGGTCTCCCGGTTCCTAACAGCCTCACTGAAGTCTGTCACCTGCGGATCCGGGTTGGGAAGGCTGTCTGCAATTTTCCGAATATTGGGAATATCGGACTGAAAGCCCCGGAATAGCTTACCTTCGGGTCCCTCAATAAAAGCCGCATCCGTATCCTTGTTTTCTCCATCCAGGATAATCTGGCATCCGTCCGCATAATTCAACTCAATACGTCGCCAGGAACTCACGGCATCCGGATGCTGCTGCGGAGCATCGGCTTCCACACTCACCGGGCTGGTGTGATCTTTTCCGAGGATATACTGTACAGGATCAAGATAATGCTGGCCCATGTCGCCCAGGCCTCCACCATCGTAATCCCAGTACCCCCTGAAGGTTACATGCGTACGATGTTCATTGTATGGTTTTTCAGGAGCGGGACCCAGCCACATATCATAATTGAACGGTTCAGGCACCCACTCGGGGACAAGGTTTGTCAAGCCGCTCCAGTTAAATTTCCAGTTGAAACCGGTGGTTTCACTGATAGTGACCTTGAGCGGCCATCCAAATACATCATTCTCAACCAATTTTTTAATTGGCTGGACAGGCGTCCCCATGCCATAAAAAATATCGCGGAACCGGAACCAGGTATTAAGCCGGAAGATGCTTCCGTTACGCTGCACTGCCTCTACTACTTTCTCTCCCTCGCCAATCGTCCGGGTCATCGGTTTTTCACACCAGATATCCTTGCCGGCCTCGGCCGCATCCGCAGCCATGATGCCGTGCCAGTGCGGCGGAGTCGCAATATGAACGATGTCTATGCTTTCGTCTGCAAGAACCTCGCGGTAATCGGAATACCCCTTAACATTTGAATCTGTAATATTCAGGGCCTCCTGCAGATGCCGCTCATCCACATCGCATACCCCGACCAATCGTGCGCCCGGGTAGTTCAAGTGGCCCTTGCCCATCATTCCTACCCCGATAACAGCTTTGGTCAACTGATCACTCGGCGCCGTATACCCCGTGCCACCCAAAACATGCCGCGGCACAATACTGAAAGCCCCAAGTGTACCCAACGCACCTTTTAAAAATTTTTTTCTATCCATGATACTCGCCTTTTTGTTATTTGATATCTTTAAAAAATTAGTTGTGAAATAAAAACCCTAAGTGTGTGAGACAAATATACATATATAATGTTTTTGTCCCGATAATTAAAGATAAAAATCACTTGTTTATAACAGTTTTTCAGGGAGTCGGCACCTGATCTTCAAGCATACCTCATGCCGCAGCAGATTGGGGTCTGCAACAATGGGCGTCACTGAGCACGAGCATACCCCTTGCTTACAGAACCCAGGAATATCCGACCAGCCTGCATTCCCATCCCCTTGACCGTACTACTCAAAATGCAACCGAATTCTTACCCAATTATAAAAAAGCATAACCTATTTTGACACTTCCTCCATCCATCGCTCATATTTTTCCACCAAATCTCCCAGTACCTCCGGACGTTCCTTACTGAGATCATTGGTTTCCGTGGGATCTTCTCGCATGTTATACAGCTCCCAATCCCCCTTGTCTTCGTTCTCCGCTCTCCATGAAACAATCTTCCAGTTGTCAGCCCGCAAAGCCTTTCCTCTTCGCAGCTGTTGAAACAGCGGCTCGCCCCGTTCCAGTTCATTTCCTTTCAGCAAGGGCGTTATGCTTACGCCCTGTACCGGGACCAGGGGCTCATTGTTGTAAACCTTCGGATCCGCACCTGCTTCTTCATAGCTTTCTGGAATTTTGATCCCGGCCAATTCAGCGAAGGTGGGTAAAAAATCGATAACGTGAACCGGTGTCCGGACGACCCTGCCCCCATCCTCAATCCCGGCCGGCCAATAGGCAATCAAGGGGGTTCTGATGCCTCCTTCGTGGCTGTAGACTTTGGATTTTCTGAGCGGAGTATTTGCCACGTTTGCCCAGTCAGGTCCAAGCGAAGTCCACCGGCTGATGCTTCCAATGGGCCCCGAATCTTTCATGGTTACCACCTGGTGGGCACCGCCGTTGTCAGAAGCAAATAAAATGAGGGTATTCTCTTCTTCCCCCATGGCTTTTATTTTGTCGAGCACCCGGCCAATTTCCCGATCCAGCCTGTCTATCATAGCGGCATAGACGGCCATTGTGCTGTCTTCAACCAATTTTTCTGTTTCCGAAAGTGACCTCCAATCTCGGTGGGTTGCTTCCGAGAGCTCATACCTATCTCCCAGCAGCCCGGTTTTCTTTTGTTTTTCGAACCTGGCTCTCCTAGTGGCGGCATATCCCTCCATATAGGTTCCCAGGTATTTCTCAATATCTTCCGGCCATGCCTGCAGCGGATCATGGGGAGCCTGGTGTGCCAGGTAAAGGAAAAAAGGCTTTTCTTCCTTTCGGTATTCCTCCAGCCACTGCACCACCCGGTCTGTGATTGCCGTTGTAACATAGAAGTCCGAATCTTCCGGGGTAAAAGGCGCACAGAGCTCCCCCTCAATAATCCACTTTCGGGGATACATCGACTCCTTGCGGGCAGGTTTCTCCTCCCCCGGACGCCGATCCCCGGGGTTAAAATAGTTGGAACATCCATCCCTCAACCCATAGTAGCGGTCAAAGCCCATATCAAGCGGGCTCTGTGTTCCATGATGCTTGCCGGCCCACAGCGTCCTATAGCCCGCCTTTTTTAGCATATCTCCGACAGTGAAAGCCCCCGTTATATTTTCGGGCCCCTCCATCATGTCAACCTGCTGGGGATAGGCGCCGGTGAGGAATGCAGCACGTGTGGGATAACACACAGCATGGTTGTATGCCTGGCTAAACCGAATTCCATGTTCTGCAAGCCGGTCAAGATTCGGAGTGTCGATTTCCGAGCCATAGGCTCCTATATCAGAGTATCCCAGGTCATCCGCCAGGATAAAAACGATATTGGGTTGAGCGGAAGAGGATTCCGTCCCGTCTTCCCCTGCCACACATCCCATCACAAAAATGAGCCCCCAAAAAAAGCACCATCGCTTATTTATTCTCACTGTGCTAACCTCCTGTATTTTTCAGTGCAATTCAAAAACTGCACCCGGTACTAATAGGTGCTGCGGTCCGTATCATCATACTGCTCCTGCAGCTCAGCCAGACGAGCCTTCAACTGCTCAGTCAACTCCTCATAGCCCTCCTTTCCGTACAGGTCATTCATCTCCATCGGATCTTCCTTCAGGTCGTAAAGCTCCCAATCATCAATATCATTATAAAAATGGATTAGCTTATATCGATCAGTGCGGATGCCATAGTGCCGTTTGACCATATGCTCATTGGGAAACTCGTAGTAGTGATAATAAAGCGCGTCCCGCCAGTCGGTATCCGCATCCTGAACCAGGGGCACCATCGATCTGCCCTGCATATCTTCCGGCACCTTCACTCCTGCCAGGTCCAGCAGCGTGGGCGCATAATCGATATTCTGCACCAGTTCATCCACTTCTCTGCGGGTATCCATGCCCTCGGGAAACTTCATCAGCAATGGGGTACGCATGGACTGTTCGTACATAAAGCGCTTGTCAAACCAGCCGTGCTCACCCATATAGAAGCCCTGGTCGGAAGTATAGACCACCAGGGTATTCTCATAGAGCCCGTTCTCTTTCAGGTAGTCCAGTACCCGTCCTACATTCTTGTCAACTGACTGTACCGTTTTCAGGTAGTCGCGCATGTAGCGCTGGTATTTCCAACGGGCCAGCTCGATATCCGACATCTGTTCCCGTCTGTCCATAAAATCTTCGATAATAGGATCGTAATAGGCATCCCAGACGGCTTTCTGCTCCTCATTGAGCCGGCTGTAGCGGCCATTGGCGTAGGCCTTGCGGTACTTGGTCTGCAGCTCTCCATCCTCGTCAAGCATCTTCAGATCATAGACCAGATCCATGTCCTCAGCAATGCTCATCTTCTGCTCTGAAGCTGCGCGGCGCCCCTCGTAGTCGTCAAAGAAGGTCGCAGGCATACCCGCCAGCTTATTCGGATCCGCCGGTGCCTGGTCTTCCCCCCCCTCCATGGCCGGAAGTGTGAACGGCTCCGGCCCGTCGGGGCTCAGCAGCGAAGTGTCCGGCATCCAGATCCGGTGAACCGCCTTGTGGTGTATCTGCAGGGCAAACGGGCGATTCGAATCGCGGTTCTCCAGCCACTCCAGGCTCCGGTCCGTAATCACGTCTGTGACATACCCATCAGTCTGACTGGTGTCGCCGTTGGTGATGAATTCGGTATTGTAGTAGTCGCCCTGACCGATCAGCCGGTCCCAGTGATCGTAGCCGGTGGGGGTGCTGCGCAGGTGCCATTTGCCTATCAGCGCCGTCTGATAGCCGGTTTCCCGGAGATATTTAGGAAAGGTAGGCTGAGAACCATCGAAGGTTGTACGGTTGTCGATCTGTCCGTTTTTATGAGAATGCTTGCCGGTCAGCAAGGTGGCCCTGCTGGGCGCGCAGATGGAGTTGCCTACAAAACTGTTGACAAATTTCACGCCCTCTTCAGCAATGCGATCAATGTTCGGTGTCTCGATAAACCGGTCGTCGTAGGCACTGAGCGTCTGATAGGAGTGGTCGTCGGTCATGATAAATACAATGTTCGGCCGCTCAGCTTCAGGCTTCTCCTCCTCGTTTCCAGGCGTGCCGCAGGAAATCTGAAAGATCAGCAGCATGAACAGCGGCCCGGCCCAGAAATGTTTTTTCTTCATTACAAGCATATTGTTTAATTAAGCTATTGGTTGTTAATGATGGCTACCGGACCTGTCGCCCCTTGCCGGCACTCAGAAAATCAAGGTATTAAAAAGCGAAATCCTTTTAAAAAAGACGATTTATAATTACCGGCTTTCTCCTTTGTCGTAGGTAATTCCCAGTTCGTTGTCTCTTACTTCCTCAAGCTTCCTCTTCAGCTGGTCCTGAAAATCCGCGACTACCTCTTGATAGTGTGGATTGTGGGCCAGGTTGTTATACTGGCCGGGGTCGTTTTCCATGTCAAACAGCTCCATCCCCGACCCAGCATCTTCATCATACTGTATATAGGCCCATTTATCCGAGCGAAGCATGTAGGAGAACCCTCCCCTCCACCGGTGCATGGAAAAGGCCGCATCCCGTACAGTATGACCGGGGTCCTGCAGCGTTTTGACCAAACTTTTGCCCTGCAGCTGATCTGAATAATCCAGGCCGGCCAGCTCAGCAACGGTGGGATACAAATCCACCAACTCGGCCAGGGAGTGCGTAACAGCCGGTTCCATGCCCGGAACCTTGATGATGAGCGGAACTTTTACCGATTCTTCATGCAGGCTGACTTTCATCCAAAACCGGTGTTCTCCCAGGTGAAAGCCGTGATCAGAGGTGAATATGACAATCGTATTGTCTTCCAGCCCCTCCTCTTCAAGCGTCCGCAACACTTTGCCCACCTGTGCATCCATATATGAAACCGAAGCATAATAGCCCGCCACTGCTTTTTTCTCTTGCTCCTCCGACATTTGGGCATTCACGCTGGTAACATAGTTAATACCGCGTGAAGGGATGTCATCCCAGTCGTTCTGTACCCTGGGAGGCAGTACCATCTGCTCGTACGGATAGGGCCTGAAATATTCCCTGGGAGCCACAAAAGGTACATGGGGGCGGACCAGGCCGACGGCTAAAAAGAACGGTTCATCCCTGTGTTTCCGAATCAACTCCGAAGCTTTCTCGGCCGTCTTCCCATCCGAGTGAACCTGGTCTCCCCCTTCGGCTTTGACAATAGTCATCACATTCCCTCCCTGGCGCGGCTTATTGCCATAGGGATTATTCTGTACCAGCTCAGCTTCGCCTTCCGCTTTCCATTCAGGGCCCGGGCTGTTGAAGCGCTCGTTCCATGAAGCTGCATCGTCCGCACCGTTTGATCCGGATTCAATATCACCCGGTACACCCATGTGATAAATTTTGCTGACCCGGGCCGCGTAGTATCCATTGTTCTTAAACAGCTGGGACCAGGACTGGCGCTGATCGCCCACATTTTCCCTACCGCTTACATAGCCGTAGGTTGTAGTAGCGCTGGGATAATAGCCAAACATCAGCGACGCCCGTGATGGGCCGCAGACGGGATATTGTGAATATGCCCGGGTAAAGCGTACGCCCTCAGTTGCAAGTCGGTCGATGTGGGGCGTTGTCCCCAGTTTATTACCATAGGAAGAGACCGCTGTTGCTGTCAAATCATCAGAAATGATGAACAGTACATTCGGGTTTTCCAGCTCCTGTGCTGAAACCGGAAGGGTCACATACAAACTGACAACGATGAAAAAAAAGACTCGTTTTATCATATGAATGCTGCTGCAAATTATTTCCAGGGGTTTCATGTGTGCATTGGTTAAAATAGCTGATTCATTTCATGCGCTTTTGCCGACTATCGATCTCCGAGAGCTGGCATCCCAAAAGAGGTATGGCCCGGTTTCGTGTGGGCATCCTGCATGATCCTTCCAATTTTGTCTGTAACTTCCGGATAATCGTCGGCTACATCCCGGCTTTCCCGGGGATCGTTCTCCAAATTATAAAGGGCGATATCCAGCTTCCCCTCCTTCAGAATATTCTTGCGAATGCCTTTCCATTTGCCCATGCGCACGGCCTGCTGCCCCCCGTAGGCCGGAAATTCCCAGTAGAGATATTCGTGCTCCTGCTGCTGGTCCGGCATGTTCCTCAAGGTCGGGGCGAAACTTATCCCATCCGTATGCTCCGGCCTTTTTACGCCGGCAATGTCTGTCAATGTAGGCATTATGTCCCAGAATGCCGAGAGGTGATCACTCGTGCTGCCGGGCTCAATAACCCCGGGCCAGCTTGCAATCATCGGGACGCGAATCCCCCCTTCGTGCAGGAACCCTTTTCCCCACCCATAGTTCTCATTGAATTTACCTGCACTGTCAAAGAAGGCGGCATCGGTTCCCCCATTATAGGTGGGACCATTATCGCTGGTGAATATAATGAGGGTATGATCATACTGGCCGGTCTCTTTCAGTTTTTCGACCAGCGCTCCCACCTGTTCATCAAGATAGGATATCATCGCCGCATAGGTGGCCCGGGGATAACGGTTGGGGGTATAGCCTTCATCTCCGACATAGGGCTCCTCTGCTCCAAACTTTTCCCGGTAATAATCGACCCAGCGCTGCGGAGCCTGCAGCGATACATGCGGCAGCGGGGAGGCAAAATACAAGAAAAAGGGCTGCTTCCTGTTCCGTTCAATAAATCCGATTGCTTCCTCCAGCATGAGTGCGGGGGAGTAATCAGGCTGATCCTGAAACCGGTCATAACTTTTCGGGTCATCAGGATCCAGACTGTCCGGAAGGGGCGTATGAGGATTTACAGGCTCGTTATCCAGAGAAATCCGTTCCTTGTTTTTCCACAGGAAGATGGGATAATAGGTATGGGCTGCCGCCTGTCCCAGATAGCCGTAAAAAAAATCAAATCCCTGGTCGTTTGGAAGCCCAGAGCTGCCGGGACCGCCCAGCCCCCACTTCCCGATGGCGGCGGTTTGGTACCCGGCATGCTGGAGCTTTTCTCCCACTGTAAGAGTGGAGTCGGGAATAGCTATCTGCCCTTCGAGCGCGGGGTTCTCCCGCAATGCCTCAAAGTCCCAGATGCGCCGGTCTGCATGCCTTGGCCGGTTGTTTCGGATATATGCATGACCGGGATGCCTTCCCGTCATCAGCATATAGCGTGAGGGCGCACATACCGGGGAGCCCGCATAGTGTTGGGTAAACAGCATCCCGTTTCGGGCCAGGGCATCAATATTAGGCGTTTCAATCTTCTGCTGGCCGTAGGCTCCCACCTCACCATATCCCAAATCATCCGCCAGGACATAAACGATATTGGGGCTGGCATCCGGTGAATTCAGCGACGCATCTTCGGAATGCCCGGTACAGGAGGCCAGCGTCAGGAACAGTAAGAAAGTACCGCTATAGAATATAAAAGCCTTAATCAGTAGCCAGGATTTTGTTCGAGGTCGGGATTCAGTGAAATCTCGCTCTCGGGAATGGGATAGCGGTTATACATCGAATCAAAGCCCCCCTCAAATTTCGTATCAATTAATCCACCATCCCGGCTTCGTACCTCTATTGGATACAGGTCATCCCGAAAATCGTCTATCATATCCCAACGTTTCTCATCAGCCCAATATAAACCTTCCAGTGCAAACTCAATGCGACGTTCATGTCGAAGTTTTACCCTGGCTTCATCCAAACTCAAGCTCGTTGAGAGTGATGGCATACTTACATCGTCACGCTCTGTTCTGATACGATTTATTAACCGGACGGCTTCTGCAATATTGGGATTATCTTTTTCAATTAATGCTTCAGCTTTTGATAATAACACATCAGCATAACGCAAGACGATAAAATTGAGAGGTGATTCCCATTGAGTAACATCTCCCTCTATAGTGTATTTTCTTATGCCAAACCCAACCTGCTGTCCGGTATGGTTTTGTAGTTCATCCGGGTATAACTGTCCTTGAAAATAAGCACCCGGTCGTAAAATGGTAAAATCCAGTCGTGGATCACGGTTTTCATAGGGATTCTCAGGATCTACCTGACTCCCATCCAAGGTGCCATATGCATCGACTAAGTGCTGTATGGGTGCAACTGAGTTAGAACCATTGATACCATTCTCCAAATTTTGGGGCTGCCAGTAACGATCAAAAATACTTCCCTGCCCCCGTGGGCCTTCCATAAATTCTACGTTGAATATGACTTCTTCATTATGTTCATTCTCAACCTGAAATAGGCCTTCATAACTATGAAACAAACCATATTTATTCATATCAATGATTGTATCAGCATATTCAATTACCTTATCCCAGTCTCTTTGATATAAATACGCTCGCATTTTCATCCCATATGCGGCGCCCAGGGTTGCTCTTCCGGCTTGAGGTGCATCCTGATTTAATCGGGCAATAGCTTTATCGTAATCTGAGTGTACCTGGTTCCATGTCTCCTCCAAGGTAGCTCTAGTTAGTGATCTTGCCTCTTCAGCCGTTATAGGGTTCGTAAATACCGGGACCCCACCATAACTATTTGCCAAAAGAGCATAGAAAACACCCCGTAAAAAATAGGCCTCTCCAATCATTGTTTCCTTGGCTGACTCCGAGATGCCCTCAACATTATCAATATTTTCCAAGAATACGTTCACTCTGTTAATACCCCTATAACTATCCGTCCATCTTCCCAGAACGTTGCCGCCAATATCAGGGGTGACCGTACCATTACCAATCTGAAGCTGCTTTCCTTCCCAGTGGGCCCATTGGTGTGCATTAGAACTCTTCGCATCATTACCACCTCCATAGCCATATACACCATTATCCTGCAGAACACTATAAATGCCCATTAAAGCCATCTGGGCATCCTCCTGATTCTCCCAAAACATTTCATTCGTAATTCTATCTTCAGGCGTGACATTTAAAAAGTCCTCACATGAAAACAGTCCCAGTGCCACTATTATAACTGCTAGTATATTTATAAAATTCTTCATGATATTTCCTTCTTTAAGTTTGGCAGACATGACTTTTTAAAAATTTAACTTTATACCAATTGAAGTTACAACCGGAGTAGGATACTGATAGGCTCCTGAACCAAATGTACTTCTTTCAGGATCAAAACCTTCATAGTTGTCACTCACTAAGGTATAAGGATTAGAAATATTTAGATATGCATTCGCTCCCCTAAGACTTGCTTTATCCGTCCAGTTCGACGGGAAATCATAATTTAATTGTACATTCTGAATCTTGAGATAGGATATATCAGTGGTCCAGAATGAAGAAGGTAATCTATTATATTGGTCACCTATCCGTATTCTCGGCAATTCATTACTTTTATTATCAGGAGTCCAAGCATTTGACCAACGCTCTGTTACTGTAGCACCGGAAATACCTAATGGTTGAGTCCAGGCATTTTGAGTATATGCTGTTACATCATATTGTCCCTGCAATACAGCATTTAGCGACCAATTTTTATATGATAAACCAAAATTAAATCCGAAAGTATATTTTGGAATGGTATTGCCAAGAACTTTCTGATCTTCATTACCTAAACTGCCGTCGTTGTTGAGGTCTTCATATTTAATATCACCAGCTCTAGGATTGTGGCTGCTATTTGGCATATGCTGTTCAGCTTCATCGTCTGTTTGATATATCCCTATAGCATTATACCCAAACAAGGACTGATAGGATACTCCCTCCCGAATTAGATACAGTTGATCAGGGGCTTCTCCTCCTCTAAAAGAGGTTACTTCGTTAACTACATGAGAGACATTTGCGCTGATGTTGTAATTCCAATTGGAGGATCTAGATACATCAGATTGATAGGACATGGCTATCTCCAATCCTTTATTAGACATTTCACCAACATTCTCCACCGGTGGTGTTACACCGCCGAGCGTGTTGGGTATTGGTAATTGAACTAAAATATCTGATGTTTTTTTATCAAAGATATCAAACTCCATAGTAAGCCGGTTATCCATGAAACCAGCTTCAAGACCAAGATTAATCTGTTCAACCGTTTCCCAGCTTATACTTTTATCCACCAAGGAGGTTATGGCAGCCCCAGGTTGGAAAGTTCCATTCAGATTATAACTTGTACTATTATTTTGTGTAAATGTACTTAAATAAGGGTAGTTACCAGCAATTACACTTATATTTTGATTGCCAAGCCTTCCCCAGGAACCCCGCAACCTTAGATTGTCTAAAAAATTAGCCCCATCCATGAAGGATTCTTCACTAATTCTCCAACCCAGAGAAAAGGAAGGGAAGAAGCCCCATCTGTTACCCTCTCGGAATCTTGATGAACCGTCTGCCCTGAAGGTACCTTCGACCTGGTATCTCTGATCATAATTATAATTAAGTCGCCCAAAATAAGACTGCATGCGCCACTCACTCATATTACCTTGTGCAATGGCCGCTGCAGTACCTGTACTAACCTGTTTTAGACTTTCTTTTGGGGGATCAGATTGTTCAACATAGGTACTTTTAAAGGTTTGTGATTCAAACTCAATACCAGCCAAAGCCGATACATCGTGATGCTCACTCAACGTAGTCTCATAGTCAAAGGTATTGTGAAAATTCCAGTAAAACTCATCACCTAAATCACGATGTCTTCTCAAATTAGTATCATAATCCAGCGTAGTTGACTGCACTCCTCCATCGGTATATACATAATTTATTTCATTCCAACGGTCCAGCACATTTGAACGTTGTTCTGCCGTAAAAGAAGGATTTGCACTTAACCCATCAAGAATATCAATTACTGCACTAACGGTACCTCTGTAGAAATTAATGGTATTTTGATCCTGGCCATTATATTGATCGGCCAAGGGATTGCGGGAATCTACGATTGGATTCCCTTCGTTGGGACCGCTGAGATATACAGCCTGCGTAGCTCCAAAATTACCCTCTCTTGTATAGGGAGCGATAAATGGATAAGCCCCATTTTGAAAAATATACATGGTTCGGCCTCTACCACCATAAGGTCGATCATTAATTCTCCTTGTCACTCGTAGATTACTCTGCAGTTCAGCCCATTCCGTAATTTTACCCTTTACATTAATATTGAGCCCATAACGGTCACTGCTAGTTCTTTTCATTATCCCCTCCTGACTCAAATAGTTTATAGACGTATTATAAGTAAAGTCAGGAGTACCTCCACTTACACTAAAATTATGTTCAAATTGTGGGGCAATTTGATATACGTGATCAAAAAAATTGGTATTGGGTGCCAGATAAGGGTCATCAGTATTTTTGAAATAGCTTAGTACTTCTTCAGGAAATATTGGTGCTCCCCCTTCCATTTCAACGGCGGTGTTCCAAATATTCATAAACTGAACACTATTATCTATAATATCATATCGTCGGCCCAGTCTTTGCCATCCATACGAACCACTATATGAAGCTTGCATTCCAGCCCCATATGTTCCTTCCTTAGTTGTTACCAATACCACACCATTTGCTGCTCTTGAGCCATAAATAGCAGCAGAAGAAGCATCCTTCAATACACTAATTGATTCAATATCATTAGGGTTTAAATCCGACATCTGTCCTTCTACTCCATCAATCAGTATGAGGGGGTCATTATTATTTAATGTTCCAAATCCACGAACGCGAATTTGTGGTGTATCTTCCCCTGGAGCACCACTTTGCTGGCTTACCCAGACACCCGGACTCTTCCCAGAAAGTGCCTGTAATCCGCCTGTCATAGGCCGATTCTCAAGTTCTTCATTAAATGAAACAGAAGTAATAGATCCAGTCACGTTCTCCCGCTCTTGTTCACCATACCCTACAACAACTACTTCTTCCCCAGCGATAGCTTGTGGCTGTAAATTAATAGCAATTGTAGTTCTGCCATCTATTGGGATCTCTCTTGTTTGATACCCTATAAAAGAAACAACCAATGTATCCTGAAGAGAAGGAACCGTTAATTCAAAGCTACCCTCTGCATCCGTTGAAGTTCCGGTCGTAGTCCCCTTTACTAAAATATTGACTCCCGGTAATGTTTCTCCACTGCTCGCATCCGTAACGGTTCCCTTAATTGTTTCCTGAATCTTCTCAAGTGATTTTTCTTCACTTTTCCTCATCAATATTAATTGCCTGTTTGAAGAAACAGCAAAACGTAATCCTGTATTATCTAATACCGTCCACAGTGCATCTTTGATACTAACCTGCTTTAAACTGAGTGTTAGTTTCTCATTCAATACGGACAATTGAGTGTCATACGAAAGTGAAAGGTTTCCCTTGTCTGCAATCCTCTTTAATATGCTAATCAATGACTCCTCGCTAGTTTTGAGGCTTACCCTCTTTAGTAATACAGAGGATTCACTAACTTTATGAGTCACTTCAGCATTATAAACCTGTTCAATGGTATTAACTGAAACAACCTGTCCTGCAGAATGTCTGCCATCTTGAGCTTTTATTGGCAGTGCCATTAAACCCAACAGCATACCTGCCGCAAAGAAATTGGCTATCCATTTATGTGGCTTCATACCTCTATCCCTATTCATCATAATTTATTTATAAAGTTAGGTTTACCCATTTGCTATGTTAAAAATTCAGTTTTTCACAGACTGTTTTCTTGAAAAGTTATGACCTGTCCATCCTGCTTATATGTTATATCCAGTGAGAGTGCGATGACCGTCAGCACCTCCGATAGCGGCTCGTCTGTGAAAGAGGCCGACAAGCGACGCTTTTTCAATGAGGAATCCGCCAGCAGAACCTCGACGTTATACCATCGCTCCAGTTGAACAGCGATTTCCTCCAAGGGTTTATCGGTAAAAATCAGCCGCTTGTCCTTCCAGGCAATAAGGTCATCGATGTTACCTTCTCCCTTTTCTATAAGCTGCCCCGAAGAGCGGTATGTTACCCATTGATTCCTGGTAACATAAATGGTTTCCCTGCTTGACACTGGCTGTTCTTCAGCCCGGGAAACAGCTACCTCCCCCTCAGCCACAGCAACCTGCAAAGCGTCCTCGCTACTGTAGGCCCTTATATTGAAGGAGGTACCCAAGACCCGGGTTGTCGTATTTTTGGCATGGACCAGAAAGGGTCTGGATTCATCATGCGCGATGGAAAAAAATGCTTCTCCCTCCAAATAGACCTCTCGCCTTTCCCTGCTGAATTTCTCGGGATAACGGAGGGTGCTGCCCGCATTTAATTTTATCACCGATCCATCACCAAACCGCAGGGTGGCCGTCTGGCCCTTTGACAAGGTACGCTGATCGAATTGGGTTACGGAGTCTTCACTGAAGGACGAAAAATCACTGTAGTAAAGCCCCAGCCCCCCGGCTGTTAGGATGACAACAACCATGGCCGCTACTTTCAGCCACAGCCCCCGCCCAATGTGAGCATTTGGGCGATAACCCCGCTTTGCGGAACCAGCATCAGCCGTATTATCAACCTCTGCAAACAGCTGGTCCTTGACCTCTATCGTATCTGCAGCAGATAATCTGCCCTCATAACCGATCTCTTTTGATACCTCCTGCAGCAATGTGATATTGCCGGGCTCCTTGTCGAGCCAGTACTCTACCTCTTCTTCCTCACCAGGCGTACACAGGCCCAGCAGGTAGTTAATCAGGAGTTGTCGTTTTGGAAAATCGTTCATAAGAGTTTTGATCTGTGTTTCTATGTATATAATCCCCTTGCCCGGCCGATACCCTGATAAAAAAAGCAGCTTTTTTTCTGCCTTTAGACGCTCTGAGGGCATAACAAGGAAAACATATTCCTTTTTTTTCTTAAAAATGTGCGAGCCTGCCTGTAGATTTGATCCTACCCCCGGGAACCTCAGCCGTGCCTGGGAATACGATAGCTTGCAGGCCGGCGCCCTAATGCCCGAATACTATATCCCCTGATTGAACTCTCGCAGCTCCGATCGAAGTATTTGCAGGGCCTTACTGATATGGCTCTCGACGGTCTTGATGGAAATATTCATAACCTCTGCAATCTCCGGGTAGGTCAGTCCCTCTTCGCGACTTAAAAGGTAGGCTTTGCGTGCACGTTTTGATATTTTGGACAACGCAACCGAATACGCCTTCCTAATTTCTGTTGCATCTGAAATGGACGTGCCGGAAGCTTGTATGGCGACAAGCTTCTCTAAATTTTCCTCCAGCCAAAGATCGTATTTCTTCTCACTCTTCAACCGTTTCAGCGCATGATTACGCGCTGTTTTCAACAGATAACTTTTAAAGCCGGGATGCTCAAAATCAATTTGACCTCTTTTTTTCCACATTTTCAAAAAAACTTCCTGCACCCAGTCCTTGACCTTCGCCCTGTTAGAGGTATAGGTATAAAGAAAGGATGCAACATCATCGACATAGTTACAAAATAGCTGTTCAAACTGATCCCTTGTGAGCATTGTCCCCCCGTCTTATATCGTTACACCTGCTGCTTGCTGACTTTTTATTGTCCTCTTTACATTTTTCCTTACCAGGTCAGAGGACCTTTAATTTACATAACCCTTTTTAAATAATGTTTTTAATTCAATAATTAAAAATCAGAATTTAATTTATTGCCAGATAGACTGGTTATTACATTTTACAATACAGCAACAGCTGAAAATAACCATGCTTTTGAAATCTACAGCAGAAGTGATAAAGTCACAGCAGTCTCCCCGCAATATTGTGTGTAAAAACCAGATCTTAAGAAGATCAAAAATCGTGATATTGGCTTTCCATCCACATCCAGCCGTCCTCCGGACAAGGGTCTAAAAAGTCAAAATTAGAAATCCGTTGTTATACAAAAGCCTGCCGCAGCAAATCCAGGCTTTGGGGAATCGCTTTATCGGGATCTTCCTGCCCCTCAAATTCCAGTGATACGTAGCCCCGGTAGTCTGCAGCAGCAAAAATATCGGCAACCCGGTCATAATCGATATCCAGACTATACCATTTGCCGCCGCCAAAGTACGTCTTGGCTTGAAGCAGCACCGTCTTGGGTGCCATCATTTCCAGCTGTTCATACTGGCGCTCCAAAAAATTACCGGTATCGGTGGTTACCTGCAGCCAGGGAGAATCGATCTCTTCAACAATTCTCAAAACCCCTTCGGCCGTGCGACCAAGCCCCCAGTGGTTCTCCAGTCCCAGAACAACACCGCACTTTTCCGCGGTTGGTATGCACCGGGCTATGGCATCAATCACCCATCGAAACCCCTGCTCCCGGGTATATCCTTCCAGTACAGGTTCTTTACCGTCATTGGCCATCAGTTCATCAAAAGAACCCGTCGTCCCCCACCGACCGGTATTGATACGCATTGTAGGGATCCCCAGCCTGTACGCCAACTCAATCTGTTCAATGGTCTTTTCGATCTCCTTCTCTCGCTCCTCTTCATCCGGCGTCAGAAAATCCTGGTGGGTCGAAAAGCCCATCAAGTCAAGCCCGGCATGCAGTGCTTGCCGCTTGATATTCTGCAAATGACTGTTCTCATACGATCCCATTTGCATCCATAAAATTTCAAGACCGTCAAACCCCATCTCTGCCGCTTTCTCGATGCATTCACTTACAGGCGTTTCCTCCTTGGGACCATTGAACTGCCAGAAGGAATAGGTAGACACGCCGATTTTATTCCTGCTATTGTTGGCACGGTTTTCAGTCTGAAATTGCTGGAAAGGGGCTGCAATGCCTGCGGCAGTCCCAAGGGCGGTGTTTCTAATGAACTCTTTACGGCTGGTTTTCATAGCAAGTAATTTTGTTATGAATTAATATCTATGATATCGTATAAACAAGACTAACTGAAAGCTTGCTATTGAGCAAGTATAAATTACTTATTTGAAAAATAGATCCAATCGAGGTTGAATAAGTTTTCATCGCCCCCCCCAGGATGTCGGAATACAAAATACAGGTCGTACCTGCCTTCGGTGGGCTGAATCTCCGCAGTCAGTTCCCTCCATCGCGGAACCTCTCCCCCTGCCGGACCCGATGGAATATCCAGCGAGGAAATCAATGGTCCATCAGGACTGTCCAGGTGCATTTCAATGGTTCCACCCGGGCCTGCTGCCTGCACACGGTAGGAAATCGAGGCTATCTCCGTTAGATCCTTTTCATCAAAGCGTATATAGCTTCCCGGGCGGATATTATTAATATATCCCCTGTTCTCTGTAGCTACATGGGCTACATTCACATCTCCTGCATCATAAAGTTCAGCTTCCACCCGCGGATTCCGCAATACCACGTAATCTTCCCCCTCGAGAGGGGCAATGCCGTTGGCACCCTCGTCGGTGTAGCGGGCCGATACCAGATACGCCCCACTGGTACCGTGCCGGTCAAGGTGCAGGATTCCCGTCAGCGGGCGGGACTCTTTGGTATTTCCCAGCGAGAGGATATATCCCACAATTTCCCTGGCATCAGCCGTTGTGATGCCGGGGTGGGGCGGCATCACCCTGTCCCCCCAATTTCCACTGCCCCCTTCCTGAATACGCGATACCAGCCTGCCCGTTATCTCCGGTTCATCCCGGTAGCGCTTGGCAATGGCCGTAAAGCTGGGACCCACTGATGACTGATCCACGGCGTGACACGACCGGCAATCCGAGGAGGCCGCCAGCTGCTGCCCTTCCAGATGTTCAATTCGATCCAGCTGTTTACTGCCCGAGAGAATGACCGGCACATCCTGTTCATTTTCAAGATAACCAAACGAAAACTGTACCCGTGAGGTATCGATAGCCCCATCTTCCCGATCGGTCACCTCCACCTGGTAATCAAATGCAGCATCATCCCAGTAGAAACTTGTATTCGATTGGCTGGCGATGTGCACCTCAGGCGGGCTATTTCCCACCCTGACCGTCGCGGTTGCTGATCCTTCTCCTCCCTTGCCATCTTCCACATTAAGCGTAACCTTGTAAACCCCGGAGGTATCGAATGTATGAGTGAGCTGTTCGCCCTGCAGGGTCTGCTCCCCGATGACCCACCGGTACTGCAGCTCGTCACCTTCATCATAATCCCTGGAATCGGCTGCTGACAGTTTCACTGTCAGGGGCGCTCCTCCATATTTCTTATCGGCACGGATGGCTGCCACTGGATTCCTGTTGCCCTCCTGGTATTCAATGCGCACCAATTTGGCATCTACATTCTTGGAAAACCAGTTGCTCCCGTACTCCAGCACATACAAGGCCCCGTCGGGTCCAAATTGCATATCCATGGGAGAGGCAAATTCCATATGCTCCAGAAAGGGTTCCATACGTACATAGCGTCCCTGCTCATCCAATGTGACCGCCATGATCCAATTCCTGATCCAGTCGTATATAAACAGCTTGCCATCGTAGTAGGATGACAGCTTGTAGGGTGTCCGGGAAAACTGATGACTGTAATAGACGGGTCCCGCCATGGCGCTGGCTCCCCCGCTGCCTACCAATGGAAATTGCTCTGATGATTCTGGTCCATACCAGATCATGGCAGACCGGGCGGGCGGAAGCTCCTGAAGGCCTGTATTATTGGGCGAGTCGTTAATAGGCTTCGCCGGATCCTTGCGCGGCCCCTCCTCTCCAGTAGAAAAATCATACATGGGAAAGGCGTCATTATTGCCGAGAAAGTACGGCCAGCCATAGAAACCCGGCTCAGCCGCACGGTTAATTTCGTCGTAACTCATATTGGTCCCGTCGCGGCCGGGCACGATGGTATTGGGGCCGACCTCTCCCCAGTATAATATGCCGGTTTTCATATCAACGGTGAAACGGAAGGGGTTTCGCAAACCCATGACATAGATTTCCGGTTTCGTCTTCCCGGTTCCCTCCGGAAACAGGTTGCCCTCAGGTATGGAATAGCTACCGTCATCCTCCGGCCTGATGCGCAGAATTTTTCCTCTTAAATCCATGGTATTGGCGGCCGTGGCCTGGTCATCTGCCAGTTCATGTCCGGGACGCTCATCTACCGGCGGGTACCCCACTTTATAGGGATCATCTGCATTCGTATTGTCACCCGTAGCCAGGTAGAGCAGCCCATCAGGGCCAAAGCGCAGGTAGCCGGCCGAGTGACAGCAGTAGGTCCGTTGCGTTGGAATCTCCAGGAGCACTTTTTCGGAAGACCTGACGAGATCATCTCCCTGCAGTTCCATCCTCGACAGGCGATTGACCGAGCTGTCCGCCACGGCATAATAAAAATAAACCCAGTGGTTGGTATCATAGTCCGGATCCAGTGCTACGCCCAGCAGCCCCTCTTCAATACCGCTGAAAACATCGAAGTGGGCAATGGTTTTAAGACTCTTCAGGTTGGAATCAAAAAGTTTCACCGCTCCTTTCCGTTCTACAAAAATGACGTCATTATCCGGCAGTACGGCCATTTGCATAGGTTCATCCAGTCCCTGGGTCAGTACTTCTTTGCTGTATCGGCTGCTGTCGGGCACAGCCGGCGTCTGTGCATCTTTATAGTCGGGGGTCTTATTTTCCCCCACTGCGTGGGGCAGGGCTTGCATCCACTGTTGCCGGTCAGCCTCCGGCTCTAACAGGTAAAGGGGGATCTGATCCCGGCTATGCGGCGTTGCTGCCGCCAGGCTGTCCCACTGCTGCAGCCACGGCCAGCCCTTGCGGCTGAAGGTACTACTGTCCTTTATGAGGATCGCTCCGCCCCCGCCGGCTTCCAGGTAGCGCTTGAGGGCGTTCAACTGGCGATAGTCCAAACGGTCAATCCCTGAGGCTGACAAAACGAGGCCACTGACCTTTTCCAGGGAGTCGGAATTAAAATATGCTTCAGCTTCATGATCCAGAACCTGAGCATCTTCAAATCCCGGGGTTTCCAGCAGGATTTCCTCAAGCGGCACTTTACTGTCGCCGGTAAAGTTTAGAATTCGGGTTCGGCTGCGCTCCTGTGAGATTTGACTGCAGCCGGTGAAATAAATCAGCAGCAGTATCCACAGGCAGCTTCGGGGGTCCCTATACAATCGTTTCATGCAATTCTTATGATGCGGTTTACAGTTAGTTTTCCATCGGCGGTGCCTGCTGTTTCTTAACTCATCTGTCCGGCAGGCTCTACCACTGATCGACGATCCAAAACAGCGACAAAAATAACTTCTTTTGACAATTATTCCATATTTAAGAGATTAGCCTCCTCGCATCCCCCCCGTGAGGCCGGTAGCCTGGGATGGCCAGTTTTTTCCGGGGCATACCAATGAAACCGCCGGCCTATTTCGTCTGCTATCTGAGTGTTTTACTGCGCGGCTATTGCTCCTTCCTGCTGCTCCAGATCGTCCATCCCCACAGGACCAGAAAACCAATGCCGAGAATAGCCGCAACAGGCCGGTCAAAGAAAGGCAGAATTAATCCCTCGGAACCTGTGATAGTCTGTATAAAGCGTTCTTCCAGGGGGCCGCCCAGGATAATACCAAGCACGATGGGACCCAGCGGGATGGCCCGGCGCTCCAGAAAGAAGCCCAACACTCCCATAAATAGCATAATAACAATATCAAAATAACTTCCCTGTATGGCATAGGACCCAATAATGCAGAATAGTAAGATAACGGGCAGTAAAATTCGCTGCGGGATGCGTATTACAAATCGACCGGCCTTGATGGCAAAATAACCCACCACCAGGAGTGCAATATTGGCGGCGATAAAAGCTACATAAATGCTGTATACCAGGACAGGCTGGTTCACAAAAATTTCTGGCCCGGGATTCAAATTTTTCATAAGCAATACCCCGATCATAATGGCCGTGATGGAGTCACCCGGAATTCCAAAAACCAGGGCTGGTATCCATGTGCCGGCAAGCGCCGAATTATTTGCTGTCGTGGCATCTGCGATCCCCTCCAGGGAGCCCTTGCCATAATTGTCCGGTTCCTTACTGGCCTTCTTTGATGCCGCCAGTGATACCCATGAAGCCATATCAGCCCCCGCGCCGGGAAGCATACCAATGAGCGAACCAATAAATCCTGAACGCAGGAACGAGCGCTTGCGATTGGCAATCATGCTGAAGGGACCCCGGAAAAGTGATGTTACCGGCCCAATAAGCCACCTCTCGAGAAAACCCGCCGAAGATAAAGTCGACCTTTCTTCTCCGGGAATGCCTCCCGTAAACAGATCCGTATCAAGGTCTATCGTTTTGCGCAGGACTTCTGAAAAACCAAAAAGACCGATCATCGCCGGTATGAAACTGATGCCTTGATACAGCTGTGGAAATCCGAAGGTAAAGCGGGCCTCGGTATGCACAGCACTCAGCCCCACCAAGGCAAGCAACAAGCCGATAAGCAACCCCAGAAGCGATTTTAGAACGGGGCCCCGAGCCACTACTACGGCTGAACTCAGCCCCAAGAGGTACAGCCAGAAATATTCGGCTACGCTGAACATGGAAGCGATCTTGGCCAACTGTCCACCCAGCAGGATAAGCACAACTGCTCCGAACAAACCGCCCATGACGCTACCAACCAATGCCATCCCCAGCGGTTTCTCAGACTCTCCTCGGCGGGTAAAGGCATAGGCATCATCCACATAAGCCGCCGAGGCGGGCGTACCCGGTATGCGCAGCAGCGTCGTTGGGATGTCACCGGCAAAGATCGCACAGGCCGCCATGGTGGCAATACCCGCCAGGGCCGGTACAGGGTCCATCCAATAGGTTATCGGGACGAACAGGGCCACCGCCATCGTTGCTGTCAGACCCGGAATGGCTCCCAGCGAGATGCCATATACGGCAGACAGCAAAATAACCAGCCATATGGAAGGAGATAAAATTACCTGTTGTATTGCCTGTATAATTGCTTCTATCATAACATATCTGTTACCATCCAAATAATCCCCACGGCAGGGGTACGCGCAAATAGACAGCAAAGAGCTGGTAGCTCAGGGGAACAACGACAAGGATCACCAGCACGGCTGTCGACCAGTTAACATTTAACTGCCACAGCAACAAGGCGAGTATCAGCATAGCTGAAATTACAAATCCCAGTTGTTCCGCAAACAGCAAATAAATTATTACGGCTCCAATCATCAGAGCCATATACCCATAATCAGCCTGTTGCATGGCATTGGCCTCCTCTGCAAGCTTCAGATCTGCCGACACTATTAATTTTAACAAGATCAGCCCCATCAACGCCAGAATAATATAGGGAAAAAACATCGGGCCATAACGCTGGGAGACGACATCTTCAAAAGCCTGGCTGTTAAATATTTTACCATAGGTCTGGTTCTCTTCGCTGAGAAACTGCAGAAAGGCCTCCGGGGATTCGGCACTGCTTCCAAATCCCGAGTTTTCCAGGAACCGGTGGTATTCCTCGCTTTCCACCACTTCTTTAACAGCTTGCAAAAGTTGATCATATCGTGCATCGGAAATCTGGTCAGGTACGGCCAGGCCCCGCCAGGTTTGACTGGACCAGTCGTAACCCTGCTCCCCGAAGGTGGGAATTTCAGGGTAGTCAGCAAGCCGATCTTCAGCCATAACGCCAAGGCTGCGAATTTCACCTGCATCATACAGCGATTTTGCTTCGGGAAAACTGCAGGCCACCATGTCCACCCCTCCGGCCATCAATTCCTGTAACGATGGAGCCGATCCATTAATGGAGATCCAGGTCACATCATCGGCCGACAAGCCCGCTTCCAGCAGCCAGCCGGCCAGACTTACATGCCAGACACCTCCAAAAGCAGTTCCCGACGCCTGTAGATTCCCTGGATTTTCACGTATCGCCTCTGCCAGTTCTTCCAAATTCTGCCATGGTGCATCCTTTCGCACAAAAAGGGCAGCATTGTCCTGGTTGACTTTCATCAGGGGCCGGTAGTCCCGGTAGGTTATATTCGTCAGTCCCCGCCAGTGCAGCATATTCAATTCGGCCGTAATCATCGTCATACTGTATCCATCCGGCCGTGCGAGCGCCCCCCGTGTATGGCCGGTCACGCCGCCCCCCCCTGTGGCATTGATTACATTCACCGGTACGCCCATCTCCCTTTCCAGCTGAGAAGCTATCTGCCGGGCTACCCGGTCTGTTCCACCGCCGGCCGACCACGGACAAATCAACGAGATAGGGCGGTTGGGGTAGGATGTATCCCGGGCACAGCCCGGCAGGAGTAATACCGCCACTAAAAATAGGGCCACTGGAACTCCCGAAAGTCTGCCAATGCGGAAGTAAAGTCTAAATTTAAATTCAACCGGTATTAATCTCATACCACTCCCAATAAAAATTTACTGCCCCTGCTCCATAGTCACGCCTGTTCCGTATATTTTAACGGTTTTCAATAATATTAGCCCTTCCTCTCCCGGGCCCGGGGTTCATTTACTCACGTAGAAACAGCGTTATCCTCAATATACTGATCCAGCTTGGTCGGCTGGCTGGATGGCCCCACATAGTGTATTCGTTCTGCCCAATCAAGCCCGTATTTTTCTCCAACCTTTTTGTCAGATGGGGTACCCCAGCGTAAACGCATGGAATCCTTATCCAGCATGATATGCTTGATGTAGTTGAAATTGGCCATCTCGTCGTCGTCACCCAGTATGGGTAATTTTTTTCCCTCCTCGGCTAATCTCTTGCGCAGACGCGAACCGGCATTGCCTCCCGGTCCCTGTGTTGTATTGACCATATTGGCCCTCACTTTAGTATCAATCACATCGCTGATATCCACAATTCGGTTAATATGTTGTCGGCTTTTATTTTGATACCGTGCAAAGTAGTACATTTCACGAACGCTGTTGGGCTCAACTCCCGCGTCAAAATGTTCCGGGTAATTCCTGCTGCTGCCGGCCATCCAGCGGGCGGCTTCCACGGCCCGTGCTGTTATATAGTGATCCGGATTTTCTTCATAATGGGCCCATGGATCGTAGCAGACCGCCGTATCGACCTTCAGCATTCGAAAAAGAAATATCAATCGGCCTTTCAGATCCTGAATGTTGACTTCATCCATCTGATGGTTCCGGTTATAGAGATCATACGTTTTTTCCAATCCCAGCACTTCTGCAACAGCTTCATTGGATTTTTCATTATTCACAATAACCTCTCCCCTGCTATCACCCCTGCCCGCCTTTTCATCGTTGGAGGTGCGAATGAGGTAACCGGTATATCCTTCTTTTATCAGTTTGGCCACCGTGCCCCCTGCAAACAGCGATATATCATCGGAATGCGGTTGTATTACTGCCAGCACCTTGCCTTTGTGCGGCTGGCCTTCCCGAGCCTTTTCAACGACCAGCTCATCCTCGAAGAGATCTGAATCTCCCTGTTGCGGCTTTTTTTCG
Organism: Fodinibius sediminis; assembly: GCF_900182555.1. Taxonomy (GTDB): domain Bacteria; phylum Bacteroidota; class Rhodothermia; order Balneolales; family Balneolaceae; genus Fodinibius; species Fodinibius sediminis. Next base: position 99,574 of record NZ_FXTH01000014.1, read on the forward strand.
TTACCGCCCAGCGATGGCAGGTAGACGGGAGATCCCAGCAAGGCCCCGGTTGTTAATCCAGTCTGCAAAAAGTCTTTCCGTTTCATAGTTGCCGTTTTTATTTAACATTAACTCATAAACGAGGATGTTCGACCGTTATCCGCCGCAATGCCACTAATAGGGTGTCTGCCGTACTATATTCCATCATGCCTATTCTTCCCAAAGAACGGCGCTTCGGATAAAAGGTCACCCGGCGGGCACCCGGTATTAAACAGTTGAGGATGGCACGACTCCACCGTTGCCCTTCGTTCAGCATGCTTCGACTATTCATCCCATTTGGTAGCAGCCAGTCCGTTCAGGTCGTATACCACCTCGCCGTCCCGGATCGTCAGTTCGGTTTCCAGCTTGCGGGTAGCCCCCGGCTTCAGGTTCTCCCGGGAATCCAGGAAGCCGAACGCCCCCTCACGCATCCCGAAAACCGCCACATCGGCTACCGCACCCTCGCTCAGGTGCCCCAGCTCCTCGCGCTGGATCACCTGCGCCGGCTTCCAGGTCGAGGCCCGGATCACCTCCGGCAGCGACATTCCCATGTCCATCATCTTCGAGACCACATTCAGCATGTTCTTCATCCCGTCGTTCATGCTCCCCGTATGCAGGTCCGTGCTGATCGTGTTGGGCTTCAGGCCCTGCTCGAAGGCCGGGATGGCAACCGGGTAGAAAAAGCTCCCCCCGCCGTGGCCCACATCAAAAATAATGCCCCGATCCTGGGCCTCCAGCATGCCCTCGCGCAGCTGCCCGGCATCGTCAACCACCGCCTGGCGACCACCGTGTACGGTGCCCCCGCCCCCGTACATGTGGGTGTAGATATCGCCCGGACGCAGTACGTCCAGCAGCAGCTTTTCCAGTGGCAGGGGTGGCGATGCACCGCCAAAGTCAACCATGACCGGGATCTCTGCTTTCTCCCCGGCTTCCACGGCCCGACGGTAAGGCTCCCATTCATGACCATGGTAGTGGGCTATCTTGACCCCCACCACTTCCGGGTTTTGCTCAGCAACCAGGGCGGTCATCTTCGGATCCATATCATTCACATTCTGCTCAACGGGGACCACGCCCTTCATCCCGCTGCCGATGATGTTAAGAAAAGCAAGCACCCGGGTCTTGGAGCGGTCGATAACCTGTTTCTTGAAATGGGAGAAGTTGCGCCATCCGGCGCCCCCCACATCAACCACCGT
>NZ_FXTH01000015.1 GCF_900182555.1 Fodinibius sediminis
GCAGCTAGCCATTCGATTTGGAGATCGGCTGCCACTGGACTTAACCCGTAACCCTGAAAAATAAACAAACCGGACAGAGTTTAGTTTACACACCCAAATTTTAAGATGAATCAGAATCATTGATTTACGACTGATGGATGTTGGCCAGTATTTTGGCACCACTTAACTACTCCATCTTTTACCCAAAAATGACTCTGGCATCCTTTATTCCTCCATACTGAAGGATGAAGGGTCGGCCTGCTATTTTTAGAAGTATTAAAAGTTCAATTGGGATTTTGTTCTTTTTTTAGCGGCAAAGTAATGACCTCATGACAGCCACAAGGGCATTCAAAAAGAGCCCAATACAGTTTGTCTTTATATTTTACAACTATAAACTCTTCAGTATTGACCGAACTTTTTTGGGGAGTTGACTCAACAAATTTTATTGTTTGATAGTAAACATTCCTTGTGCTTTCGTCATCAAAAAGAAATGGTAAAACCCTTTTGATGAAACCGATAAGCTTTTTTTTAAGCCAATTAAACATTACTCGGGACTTTGCCTAATTGTGGAGTTTCCAGCCGATTTTTCCCTTCATCTTTAAGTAGTATAGTGCCTTCTTGACAATAGATGCACTCAGAATCTATCCTGGGCTTATTACTATGAATATCCATATGTACAAAATCAATCCAGATGTTGTCTTGCCTTAAATCCGAAGGTAATTTTCTAAATTGACTTATCAAATTCATTAATGTTGCAACAGCATTATTTGCGGTTGCACTCGTAAAAGGACCTATGCCCGGCGATTGTACGTCACTTCCAAAGATATAGTAATCTTTTGCTAAGGTCTCGGAATCTAACTCTCTTAGCTCTGGATTTTCCTTTAACTTCTGTTCTCTATAAAGCTTCTGATTATTTACTACATTTTGGCATCTTAAACACGCTCCCGACTCAGGTAATATACAACTGACTCGACCTTTCTGAGTTCTTAAACGAGGAATTCCGTTAGAGTCATCTTCTACATTCCCAGACATCCCAGAGTCTATATATACTTGACCATAATAATACATCGCTTGATTTAGATAATCTCTGCTTTGAACACTATCTGTGCACCCAAATATGATATCAGCACTGGATAAAGCATCTATAGCTTTTCCTGTTTCACCTAAGTATTCCGGTATTGCTTTCACAGTTACCTCTAAACCTAAATCTTCAATAAATGAAGATAATGCCTCAGCTTTATTTGAGGATATGTCCTTATTAACATAGCCCCTGACTCGATTCATATTAGTTTTATCTAGCTCATCACCATCAATAAGTATTAGTTCGCCAATCCCTGTTCTTGCTAATAGGGTTGCAACTGGTGAGCCCGTTCCACCTAAGCCTACCACTGCAACTCGGAGTGATTGAAGTTTTGCGTTAAATGGCTTGCCAAATGCTGCTTCTTGACGTTTAAGATTTTTAGATGTTTGATTCGGCGTTTTAATTCCTTGAAGATCTACCTTGTCTGAAAGGATACCTATATGCCTTACCTTTTTAGCCTGGCTTGGTTGTTGGCCATGTCTGACTCTTCCAATCCATTGCCTATCAACCAGTACCAATGATACCAAATAAGAGCCTTCCCCATTGCAACCAGACAAACCATAAAGAATATTTTTCTCGTTAGTGTCATCTCTCGAAGAAAAATCTACAAATCCATCTGGATGATTGTGGACGAAACCTAATTCCAGGTTTTCATTTTCACAACGGTAATATATTTCTGGAAATTGACGCATATTTATCTTCATATGCGTTTTTGAGCTCTCAATTATCCACTCCTCGGTCATCTTTATTATATCAACAGCAACGAACCTATCTGACTTTGGAAGATCCTTAATAGGTCTTGAAAACCGTCGGAATAAAATAATTGCACCCCGCTCATGTCCATGGGGATGTCCAGTTAACCAATCTTTAAGATCTTCTTCCTGCGAACCTAGTAAGGTTATTCTTGGGTTGTTCATTGATTAGTATCTGGTTTGGTTAAAGCCCAAGTAATTCGATCAATAATTTTTTGAATATTATCTTCTTTTGGTTTCCAGGATTTGGGTTTATTCCAATGCCTTGACCATCGACAATATTCTTTACCATCATAATGACGTGGATCAGTGCCATTTACATCAGAAGCTCTAGGAATGGCCTTGCCATCTGCTCTCTTTAAAACAGGATGTGTCCAAAACATGTTGTTACCCTGGGTATTATAGTTAGGTGGGATTTCTACTAAAACCTCCACCTCAGTCAGCGGGTCCCCGTCATGGACATATAATCCATCTTTTAAGGGGAAGTTTTTGAGAATTAAATACCTCTTGGACTCTTCTTCCTCATATTCTAATCCTGAACTCTCAAGAATTTCATAGTCTTCATCCAATAACAATGCCATCACGAACCAGGGGTTGAATCTGCAACTTGTGAGTAAAACTTCTCAATTCCGGGATCATCCAAATCTATCTTGTCGTCATCTTCTATTAATTCACCAGGTTCGCCGCGTCTTTTCAGAAATAAATCCATATTGTCAGGAATGCCTGGTGGTATTTCCCGTACTTCTTTTCCCGTGATATATTGCTTATCCCATTTATGGGGCTCATTTTCAATTTTAAACTGGAACTTGTCTTTAGACATAATACATCTGTTTTAATTAGATTTAATCGCTCAGAGATAGTTCCCTCTCGAAAAACTATCTGTGCATTAAACCTAAAGGGCAATGTGACAACATCCTGTCACCCCACTTGATTAGAAATTGTTAATAAAGAGAAGCTGAACAATTTACCGGCAAGGATTTAATCCCAATCTGCTTCGCCACAAAATAGGTCGAATTTCCATCTATGATATCAAAAAGACCTTTTTCTTCTTCACTTGGTCTAATAGAAATAGGCTTTCGCCTAGGCATTATCCCCTGATACGCTTGTCTCATGTAGATAAACCCATTGACAATGCCCTTCTGGCGCTTTCTTGTCAGCCGAAGCCAGCTGATAGGCACAATGGCCGTAGCTTTATTCATATCAAAGAAACAATCTAGCCGGTTGGGGTCCATGCAGAACATACGCTGGTAATTTTGGAGGTACGTCCCAACTTGTTCCATATTGATCCAACCAGTGAGAGGTACCTCTACTAGCTCATTATTAGTATAGCTGATTTGTATTAACTGACCTGTTTTATCTAAACATAGATACAGTTTATTGTAGTCATGATACTGGCGGTTGATTTCATTGAGATGATCAGTGAAATTGTGCAACAAAGTAGATGGATTACTGGTATCGGCAGTTGCTTTCATATATACCATCTATAGGTTTTCCTCCTGCGGATTATCCCTAATTAGCCTAATTATGTTATCCACTTCCGACTTTTTGCAAAGCTTAATAGCTTTTCGACCATTTTGGATGTTTCGACCATAGCTTCGGACCGTCAACAGCTCGCGATATCCGCATCGATAGAAAGAGGTGCGGGAAATACGGCCGAGCTGCTCACACATATAACTGATCGCTTCTCCAATCGTCATGAAATCCTCGTTTTGGGAGGGGTTGTTTGGGACTGGAGAGAGCTGGTTTTCAGGATTTTCGAAATTAGACATAACCTTTCTTATTTTCTTAGACGCCATAGTTAAGTGTAGTAAAAACTGATAGTTAACCGCCTAAGAAATCGCCAAAGATTCATCTTAGATGTCTTAGGCCAATCTTAGAGTTCTTAGGCGCTTCTTAGGTGATTTCTTAGATATATTATTATTAACTAACTTATTATTTATTATATACTTACAGGGGGTTGTTTTGTGGTAGAAATGAGGATCTAAGAAAATAAGATGCTTTTTTATAATTCTTGGATAATCTCATATTTCCCAAAAAAACTCCTAAAATGGAGGTTCAATTTTTGAACCATTCATTACAATGTGTTCATCCTTTTGTTTGGATTGTTGTTTCATCATGATCACCGCTTCTTCTCGTTTGCCAAAGGCCCGAAGCCAGGAGGGTGTTAAGTTTTTTCTGGGCAAGTGATACCCGTGTCGGTTTTCTTGGACAGTTCCTTTTACGGGATCTTCATAGCTGTAATAATTGGTTTTTGCCTTTCCGTGCAGGTCTAAGGCTTCTATTTCTTCACGGACAATATCCTGACTGATATACTCGCGTCCTTTATTGTAATTGGTGTAAGCGTCCCAGATACCGCTCCAATACATGACGAGTCCATCTTTGCTGTTCCATCCATAGTAGCGTTTCGGCAGTTCCCCGTTATCATTCATGATCTCAATACTGGCCAAAAACTGTTGCAGAGGTGTTTGGTGGACTTCCTTTTCAGCTGAATTAGCTAAAAAAGTTACTCCGTAGCGGAATATTTCTGTGGATGTGCGATTCTCACGGAGCAGTTGTTGCATCTCCTGCCGATCTTCGGGGCTTACTGTATGTTTGTTATCCTCCTCCAAGGATTGTTGAACAAATTCCGCGAATTCCACATCACTGGGCCGACAAACAAATAGATCCACCGTAATAAGGGCCGCCATATTTTCAATTTGACGGTCTTTAATCTGGAACCGAACCCCTTCCTGGTCACTTCTCCGTTCTAACTCTTCCTCCACGGCTTCGGTCAGCAGGCGTTTGATCCAAAGCAGCTCATTTTTGAATAGCTTTCGATTGAAGTCATTAAACTTGTAGAGCAAAGACAGAAAGAGCTGCTGCATTTCCTTTTTATGATTATCAAACCACCACAGGTTGTGAACTGAACCCCGTTTTTCTTTGGCATATTCAATCATGATACATCGCGACCGGAAGTGGTCTTCGGTCGGTTTGTAGTTTGAGATGAACATGAGCTGCGATCGTACGGGGCTCCAGGCGTTTTTAGATCGATCATGGGAGGCACTAACCCCACGTTGTCGCAACTCGTACCACATGTTAAATACCTGTGGCGTGATCTTGCCTTTGCCGGGGACAAACTCGTCCATGATCACGGGAATCTTACTGTGGTTGGCCAGTTTGTTTTCTGCGGACTTAAGCGTAGGATTGGAATCTACATCTGTAAACGATTGCCCAAAGAAATTGAGCATAATTTGAGACAATTGTCCTTTACCCGTGGAGGGTTCTCCATACAGGTATAGAAAAACTACATGTTTAAACACATCGTAGGTCTCGTCGAAAAACAGAAAGGAGAGCATATAGGAGAAAATAAGATAGCCCTCGGCCTTCTTCTCAGGTTGTTGCCCAGCAATTAGTTCTCCGAATTTATCACGGACTGTGTCAGTAAAATACCGGAGCTCATTACCGGTAAAAAGCTGATGTTCGTCGTCGGTATGAAATCCATCCTTGGCTGGGAGCAAATCTAATAGTGGCGCCGGTTCAATCCGGCCAGGCTTCACGTAAAAGGTGGTGTCGGCAGCTACCATCGGGAACAGCCCGGAATCCGGATTTGGGGCGATGATATACTGGGGTTCCCTCAGGTGATCATTGGGGATGTTGATAAGTGCATTTCGGGTTAGGTAAAACTTGTAGCCGTGATGCTCGATAAATCCGTAATAATTGAACTCATACACCGTCTGGGGCTGCCACCGGTTACACAAGAAGCTCATAAAGAAGAGGATTTCATCATCGGATTTGAACCGGGCCGACTGGTAGGAATGCTTAAAGATCTGAATCTGGAATGCCTTCTTGGACAACAGGTCCTCCGGTTCCAGTACGAAGAGCTCGCTTTGAGTCAGGGTCCTCGACTCTGGGGTAAGCCAGCTCACCTGGCATTCGTAAAGCGTAGAATCCCATTTAAGGGTCTCGGGATTGTAGCGGATAATCTTGGAGTGGATTTCAATGTCGAAGGTACCGATTCGGCGGCTGGTGCCATCGGTTTCATTACGGTACCATCCAAAATCCAGTGGATCGGAGCTGTCGATATATTCAAACGGTTCTTTTTGCGTATCAGAAAGAGCAGATGGTTCAGAGTCATCTGGGCTGTTTCGAGTGTTAGATGATAGGAGCTTCAGAGAGCCTTCCCGGGTGTTGCTGCTGCTCATGTAGTTGTTGTTGAGATATTAAAATTTTGTGTTCGCTCACATAGCTGAGCTTGTAGAGATCATTTCCATACCCATGGATCACCCACAGATCGTAGCCTTCGACGATCTGTGTTTCGATGAGACGGACAGTTTCTTTGCAATGGATACCATCGCCGTTAAGAAATTCAATGGTATCCCCAAGGGTATAGCGGGTGCGTATAGTAGCCATGGTATTTGTCAGGTAGATAATTGAATGCCTTTGGCCTTGCGAAGAGCGTCAATAGAAAGATCGAACTCATCGGTAAGCCGAGAGGTGAGCGTCTGCTCTGAAATCCCTAATGCCTGCTCCATGTTACACAAGCGCTGGTCTGAAATGTAGTATGGTTTTTTGAACCACTGCCGAAAAGTGTTAAGCTTTATCTGAGGGTATACGGCCCTCCGAAACTCATCAATGGTGTCGTATTGATCGATTATCTGGCCTTTGATGATGCTTAGCCGTAGCCGGTTTATATCATATTTAGTTATAGCTGAGTACACTGAAAAATTCTCTTTTTAATAATGTTGGTTAGCAGTATTATAAGCGCGTTATCGGTAAACATTACCGTTACCGCAGGGCCTAATTTAGTGACGCGAAAACAACGAAACAATATAAATATGTCGCGATTACAACATTATGCTATGAAGAGAGAATGCAAGTACGGCTAAAACAATCACTTAAGTAAGGACAAAAAAGTGGAAGAAATTGAACAGGATATCCTCCAGGAAAATATTCAATATCTGCTGGATGAATACTATGATGGGAACGTTTCAGAAATGCAACGCCAAACGGGAGCGAATCGCTCCGTCATATCTGAGCTGAAGAATGGCACGAAAAGTGAAGTGAATAGCTCCACGTTACGTCATTTTGCGGAGGCAGGTATTAATATAAATTGGCTGTTGACTGGAGAAGGGGCCCATTTTGTGATCGGCAATGAGGAGGAACTTAAAACCGAGCTGAAGCAAAAGCAGCTGCTTGAGAATAGAATGGTGGAGATCAAAGGATTGGTGTCAGAGATCGATCAGCAGTTGGAAGAACATCCGGAGCTAAAACTGGATCCGGATGTTATGTCAGCACTGTTGGACTTGCTTAAAAGAGCACTGTAGGAGCGACTGCCAGTTTAGCCATTCTGTTTAAACATCCGTTCGATCACACGCCGCTCAAAGTATTTTCGACGAGCCCCTGCCTGAAAACTAGGAATATGTTTTTTATGACCCGGAAGGAAATTGCTCCGGTTTAAAATCGTGCGATGCGAAATGCCAAACTCGGCCTGAATCTCTTGTGCCGTCATATATTTCGATTTGTCGGGTTGTACCATGATGGAGTCTAAAACAAAATCGAGCTTGGCTTCCAGGGTAGCTATAGTTTGGAGAAGAGAATCCTTGGGGTCTTGTGCTGTCATGAACATTCCTTTGATGCGTTTATTTTTGCCGCAAAAAGAAATGACATTTCCGAACAAAATGCACTTTTTAAATCAACATTTTTTAACAAAAACCTCTAACCAACCTGACTTTTTATAAGCCCATTTCTACTGGCGGTATTGAGCAAATCATTAGCAACCAGGTGGACATATTTGTTGGTTACCTCCAAGCTTTTGTGTCCCAACATATTCTTCACTTCTATTACATTAAATCCGTTGCGTAATAGAAAGGTAGCACAAGAGTGCCGGAGACCGTGAAAATGGATAGAGTCTTTTAGCTTGGCTTCTTCGGTTGCGTAATACTTGAAGCGTTTTGATACATTATCACCCATCATAGCAAGTTCACCATTGGGTATGGATCGGGGGCTGGGGAAAACAAGTCCCTTTTTAGGTTTCCCATTAAATTTGTGCCACTTACTTAATTCCTTATACAGCTTATCAAAAATGGGAACCGTACGTTCATAACCATTTTTTGTGTCGGTAACTCTGAGAAATCGATTCTTCAGATTTACATGCTCCCATCGAAGTTGAATAATCTCTTTTCTGCGAAGTCCGGTGTAAAAGGCTAAGGTAATAAGCGGGATAAACCAATGTTGTTTTTGCTCATAGGTAGAGATCGCGCCAGACTTTTGGTGTTTCTTCTGATATGCCTTGAACTTTTTAAAAATTTCGTTGAGCTCTTCTTCATCAATGATTTTGTCAACAAGATTATCTCTGGTCTTAGGCAAGCCGACCTTGTCACAAGGATTGACTTCTAACACTTCCTTTTCGACGATCCAGTTAAAGAAAGCTTTTAAGTGTTTTAGGTAGTTCCTTTTTGAAGCGTTTGCCAATTTAGGTCGTAGGCAAAAAGATCTGATATCATTGGCATCAATCATTGTGACTGGCATACTATGGCCAACCTGATCCATGAATTGCCGAATGATGTATTTATATGTTCTTCTCGTTTTCTCAGTAACGTTAGTTTTCTCCCTCAAGAATTGCTTCTGAAGGGTATTGATTATTGGACTGGTTAGAGAAGTTCCTTCGAGCTCTTGCTCTTTTTCATAATCCTGCAGATTCCAATTGTCATCAAATGGATTTATTTGACCGGCATCATAAAGCTTCTCGTATTCAAGCTTCTTTTGCTCGGCTATCTTTTTGTATTTCGTACCGAGGGCATAGGTCTTTTTATAAGACTTACCATTTAAGGTGGATTTAAAAACTATCGAGTAGTACCCGTTTCTCTTGGTTAAACTTGCCATGATAAATTGGTTCGGATTTGTTTAGGTGTACACCAGTAATGTAGTACCATATGTAGTACCGAACAAGGAAAATAGGGGCTATTTGGGAAAAGGTTTCCCGAAAAGTGATAGGGGTAGATATGGTATATACCAACAAAAAACCCCGCCTATCGTTAAATAAGCGGGGTTTTTGAAGTGTTTTAGAGGAGTACGCCCGGAAGGATTCGAACCCTCAGCCTTCTGATCCGAAGTCAGACGCTCTATCCAGTTGAGCTACGGGCGCATACAAAATTTGTCAAAAGTAACCTGCCTTGGTGTTAGTCATCCGTAAAAGTGTTTGGATGAATTGTAACTGCAGGTCCTGTAAAAAAGGATTCTAAATATCCCGCTTTGCAAGACAAATTACAACCTTCAATTCTTTGTTTTTGAATTGCCCCTTGAATGCCCTTGCAAAGAAATAATGAAGACGGTTTATATCTTTTTACGCTGTATATTGGTAATTATCGAACGATTCGCGTTATTTGTTAATTCAATAATATGTCGGTTTGAATGAAAATATTAGCGATTACGAGGTCATTATGTATAAATATTTGTCGATGTTATTAGCTGTAGTTTTGATTACAGCCTGTAATGCAAACACAGAACCTGATAAAGAAGCAGAAAGTGCGGATGCTGGTCAGGAGTATACCATGGAGACCATCATCACCGAAATTGATGTGCCGTGGGGATTGGATTGGTTGCCGGATGGAGATATGTTAGTTACAGCTCGAAGCGGTGATTTATGGTTGTACAGTGATGGAAGTTTGGCCGAAGAGCCCGTTGCGGGCGTGCCCGAGGTTTGGTCCAATGGTCAGGGCGGTCTGCTTGATGTTAAAGCCCATCCCAATTATGAGCAAAATGGCTGGATTTACCTGACGTACTCCAGTCCCGAGGGAAGTGAGCCCGGGGCCAATACCGCACTGATGCGTGCCAAGCTCAATGAGGATAGAACTTCACTGGTAAATCAGGAAATATTGTATAAGGCGGAGCCTAATACTGAGCGGGGTCAGCACTTCGGCAGTCGGATTGTCTTTGATAATAATGGACACGTCTTTTTTGGGATCGGTGATCGTGGTGCCCGGGATGTAAACCCGCAGGATATAACACGTGATGCCGGTAAAATCTATCGCCTTAATGACGATGGGAGCATTCCCCAGGATAATCCCTTTGTAGGCAAAGAGGGAAAGGATGCCATTTTTGCTTACGGGGTACGAAACCCGCAGGGGATGGCTTTGCATCCTGAAACTGGAGAGCTATGGGAGAATGAGCACGGTCCCCGGGGCGGTGACGAGGTAAATATTATCAAGCCGGGAAATAATTATGGCTGGCCCGAAATAAGTTTTGGCATCAATTATAACGGAACTTCTTTTACCGATGATACGGCCAAGGCTGGGATGGAGCAGCCCGAATGGTATTGGGATCCTTCTATTGCGCCGTCGGGGATGACGTTTGTCACCAGTGAAAGGTACCCCGACTGGCAGGGCGACTTGCTGGTGGGATCACTGAAATTCAGCTACCTGGTGCTGTGCACGGTGGAAGATGGGGGCATCACGGAGGAAGAAATTCTCTTTGAAGAGATCGGCCGGGTGCGCAATATTGAGCAGGGGCCCGACGGCTACCTGTATGTTGCCACCGAGGGTAACGGTATCAAGCGGATCATAGCTGAACAATAAGTCATTCGCTTTGTACGATAACCTATTGGATCAGGCAGGGGAGGGAGCTTCCACCCCCTGCTCATCCAAATTTTCCACTTCATCCACTTCTTCAAGCTTGAGGTAATCGACCAGCTCTTCTTGTAGCGAATCCATGATACGATCCGGGTGCGTTATTTTGGTATAGAAAATGGTAAAGTAAATTACCTTGATGCCGGTTACAGTACGCTCGATAACACTGCTGAACAGCTTGCCCATCCACAGGGCGATGATGACGGGAATCCAACTGAACTGAAGAGTTTCAAACCAGTAGTCTGTCGGGACCTCAGCGCCCTGTATAACCGTGGAGGGCAGGGAGCCGGCGAGGTAAATGCCCAGGGCGATGGATACGATGCCGAGTCCAAAATAGATGGGAAGCACAATCTTGCGGGTCACGCTGCCCAGAAAGTCGATGCCGAAAACTCCCACCAGTGATTCGGGAACCTGGTCTTTCAGTTTTTTCATTTTCTTGACAGCCGGTGTAATATCCAGGTGGTCGACGGCAACCGAAGGTAGCAGGTAGTGGTTGATCAGGTCCCACACCTCTTCAACGCCGTTGATAAAAAAACGGATGAGGGTCATCAGGAATCCCCCGCCGGACTGTTGTTTGGCTTTGCCTACAAAGGCCATCCCGATATCGATCCATGCAATTTTCCGGGTCTGCGACTGGATGGGTTTGCAGGCCGCTACGGCCGAGGTAAAAGAGGGGTCGTTGCCGATAATGGTTTCGTAGACGATATGACTCAGCCGAACCTCCTGCTTGTTATAGTAGAAATATTTGTAGAAGAAAAGGGCGATGGCCAGGAAAAGGCTCCATCCTTCTAGTGGAAGGTCGTACCACCAGCCCAGCCAAGCATAAAAAAGACCGCTCACCATGATGAGGTTGTAGATCAGCATGCGTATCCACGGCTTAATGATATCCTCGTCTTTCCCGATGATGGTAAAGGTGTGTTTGACCAGGTTGCCAATCGATTTCAGCCGTTCTGAAAAAGATAAGTTATCCAAGGCCTGTTCGGCTTTTTTAAAGTCCAGATCCATATCCCGTCCTGTTTTGTTGATGATAGATTGCTATTTAGATATACGTAAAGGCGGGCAAAAATAGCTCAAAGTACCGGTACAACTTTGGTCTCATTATTTTTACATTGATGCATTAACCGCAATCAAAAGAGGAGAGGGATTATGGAAAAGGCAAAAAAGCTCTGGTGGTGCCTCGGGTTGGCACTGGTGATGATGAGTTGCAACGCCGGGGAGAGTGATGAATTTATTGACCGCATGGATAAAGAACACAAAGGGGATAAGCCTGTGGCCAACGCCTCCACGCAAGCGGATGGGATGTCGAACATCGCTGGTGAAGAAGTGTCCTATGCTACCGTTGACGGCAGGGAGATCACCGGCTATCTGGCCAGGCCGGAAGATACGGAAGAAGACGGACCCGCGCTGATTGTGATCCACGAGTGGTGGGGGCTGAATGATAATATTCGCATGATGACGGACAGGCTGGCCGGGGAGGGATATACGGCGCTGGCTGTGGACCTCTACAACGGGAAAGTTGCAGACGCTCCCGACAGTGCCGGCACTTATGCCCGGTCGGTGGAGCAGCAGCAGGCGCTTGACAACCTCCGCCAGGCCTATGCGTACCTTGCCGAAGAACAGCGCGCGCAAAACATAGGAACCATCGGCTGGTGTTTCGGTGGCGGATGGTCGTTGCAAACCGCACTGGCCCTGCCCGAGCAGGTTGATGCCGCCGTGATCTATTATGGGCGCCTGATTACGGACGCGGAACGGCTTGCAAAGCTCCAGATGCCGGTGCTGGGTATTTTCGGTGCGGAGGACAGTGGCATTCCCCCGGAGCAGGTCAAAAGATTTGAGTCGGCACTTAATGAAGCAGGCGTCACGAATAGTATCCATATTTACGAGGGGGCCGATCATGCCTTCGCCAACCCCTCCGGCACGCGCTACAATAAAGAGGCGGCCGAAGATGCCTGGCAAAAGACAGTTGCTTTCCTGGCCCGTACCCTGAAGCAGGAACCGTAATGGCCAGCCATTAGGTTTTTATGGTTGGGATGAATGAAGAAGTGATGAAATGCATTGTATAGAAATCATAAGTAATGAATAAACAAGAGGACTATGAGTCATACGGTAAGTATTCGCAATATTCGCCAAGTCACCCACGATGTCAAGGAGTTCAAGGTGGACAAACCCGATGAATTTGAATTTGTTCCCGGCCAGGCTACGGAGGTATCGATCGACAAACCCGGGTGGAGAGATGAAAAACGCCCATTTACCTTTACAAGCCTGAATGGGGAGCCCGATCTGGAGTTTACCATCAAGATATATGATGACCATGAGGGCGTAACCAATGAGCTGGATTCCCTTCATGTCGGCGATCAGTTGATTATCCGGGAACCGTGGGGAACCATCCAGTACAAGGGACCCGGGATCTTTTTAGCCGGCGGCGCCGGCGTGACGCCTTTTATTGCCATTTTGCGGCGCCTGGCCCGCGAAGAGCAGCTGGAGGGCAACCGTCTTATCTTTTCAAACAAGACCGAAGAGGATGTCATTCTCCAGGAGGAGTTTGAAGCCATGCTGGGCAGGAATTTCACCAGCGTGCTCACCGACGAGCCCGCCGATGGTCATGTGTACCAGGATGGCTTTATTGACAAGGCGTTCCTGGAAGAGCATATTTCGGACTTCGATCAGCCTTTTTATGTATGTGGTCCCATGCCGTTTAACGAGGCGATGCTGGGTTATCTGAAGGAGCTTGGAGCCGATCCGGATGCCCTCGTTTTTGAGGAGTAGTATCCAGAGGCCGTTCCTTTTTTAAAACCGGTTGAAGCAATAGCCTGCTTCGGCAGATTCACAGGAATGTATTAGATATGATTGATGGCAGTTAACATAAGGCAGCTTACAGGCATAACCGAAACATTGCTGATCCCGCTGATGGGAAGAGCGCTGGAAACCCGGAAAGGGGATGGTATTCTGAGTGATCCCAAATCACTGGAGATTTTCCAGTCACTAAACTACGATTTTGAGAAATTCCGTGACCCGGGCTCCCGTCGAAGCATGCAGCGAACGACGATACGAACAGCCATCATCGATAGTATGGTCCGGGAGGTGCTGGACCGGCATCCGCAGACAACCATTGTGGAACTGGGGTGCGGGCTCAATTCCCGCTTTGAACGGCTGGACAACGGTCGTCTGCAATGGTATGACCTTGATGTGCCGGAGGTGTATGAGGTATGGAGGGCGTTTTTTAATGAGTCGGACCGACGGACTTTTCTGCCCTGCTCTGCCTTTGAGGAAGACTGGATACGGCAGCTGAAGAAAGAACAAGCCGGCCCTTTTTTATTTATTTCTGAGGCATCGGTCATCTATTTCCCGGAACGGAAGGTACAGGCGCTCTTCAGAAACCTGCATATAAATTTTGCCGGTAGCTATTACCTGTTCGACAGCGCTACCCCGGCTTTCCTGCATGATTTACAGGACCATGATGATGCACTCCGGTACTGCAGTGCCCGGCTGCAGTGGTCTATTGAACACCCGGAACTGATTAGGGAATGGGTGCGGGATATAGAAATTATCAAGACGATAGATTTGGAACATTCGGACCACCGGTTCCGTCACTTTTATCCGCCCGATTTCAAAGAGGGCACCAGGGGGTATCGATTGAATTTGGCCAGACTGTGAAAAATGCCTGCCTGCTTATTGGCGTTTCTGTCGGTGCACGAGGGAAGCGTGCGCTTCTTCCAGCATCGGGGCCCGACTCCGGTACTACGGGGAAAATTCAAGTGGATAAAAAAGCATTTTATTGAAAAATTAAATATTTCATGTTATATATAAAGTAACCGGTTAAATAGGTTGACAGAATATCTTTTATAACTGCCTGCTGTACAGATGATAAGGGGACTGTCGGGATGTGATAATGCAGCATTGTTGTGTGCCGGGCATATTGAATAAAGGGAAAGCCGCCTGAGGGATGGGCTGCTATACTGCAGTATACAGCTGTCGGT
This sequence comes from Fodinibius sediminis, assembly GCF_900182555.1. Classification (GTDB taxonomy): domain Bacteria; phylum Bacteroidota; class Rhodothermia; order Balneolales; family Balneolaceae; genus Fodinibius; species Fodinibius sediminis. Next base: position 14,393 of record NZ_FXTH01000015.1, read on the forward strand.
CGTGGGCGTCGTCCTGGATTAATGGCAGAGGCAGGAGTTCTTGAAATAGTATTTCAGTGTTGAACAACCCAGGGCAGCGTTCGGAAGACAAGCGCGGTATGGGTGGAAACTTTAAACTAAATAAAACTTAAATAAGGGAAAGATATGACACGTAAAAATATAACACGGAAGGACTTCTTGAAGAACGCAACAGGTGCCCTGGCAGGCGGTATGCTGGCCAAACCGATGGGCGCTTTTGCGGGCGCTCCCAAACAGGCGGCGAAAAGAAGAGTCGCGCTGGTTGGTACGGGTATTCGGGGAATCACATTCTGGGGGAATACGGTGCGCGAGCGCTATGGTGATATTATAGAGTTTGTCGGGCTGTGTGATATCAATCCCGGCCGTCTTGAATATGGCAAGGAGTATATCGGCGCCGATTGCCCGACCTTTACTGATTTCGATGAAATGATGGATACGGTGGAGCCGGATATGCTGATTGTGACAACGGTAGACGCCACCCACCACATGTTCATTATTGGTGGTCTTGAGCGTGGCGTCGATGTACTGACCGAGAAGCCGATGACCACCGACGAGCGCAAGTGCCAGGCTATCCTGGATGCGGAGGAGCAGTCGGATGCCGAACTGATTGTCGGTTTCAACTACCGCTACAGCCCGCATCACACCAAGCTAAAAGAATTACTGGTCAATCGCCGGGTGGGTAAGGTAACTTCGGTAGATTTCCACTGGTACCTGAATGTATATCACGGGGCGTCCTATTTCCGGCGCTGGCACGGAGAAATCTCAAGCAGCGGATCGCTGCTTGTTCACAAGGCCACCCACCATTTCGACCTGCTGAACTGGTGGCTGGACTCCGATCCGGTTGAGGTATATGCCGAGGCTTCGCTCGAGCATTATGGTTCCAATCACCCATTCAGGGGGAACAAGTGCCGTACATGTCCCCATCAGGACAAGTGCCGTTTTTACTGGGATATCACCCAGAACGACACCTATATGGATCTGTATGTGGATAACGAGCAGCACGACGGCTATATCAGGGACAACTGTCTCTGGAGGCATGAGATTGATACCTATGATAAGATGTCGGTACAGATTCAGTATGCCAATGATGTGCAGGTGACCTATTCGCTGACCACCTATTCGCCATATGAAGGGATGGAAATCGCCTTCAACGGTTTTGACGGGCGAATCGATGCCTGGCATGGCATCCCCTGGAGGGAACAGGAAAAAGTAAACCAGGCGGAGCTGCACAGCCAGGAGATGTCGCAGGATGAGATGGAAGAGGCTACAAACTATGAAGAAATTATGGTGATGGACAACTTCAGCAGCCAACACGAGCAGATCAAGGTCTTCCAGGAAAGCGGTGGTCATGGCGGTGGTGATGTACGGCTGCAGGACCAGATATTCCGCAATCCCGATATGGAGGATCCACTCGAGCACTCGGCTGGAAAACGAGACGGAGCCATGTCCATACTGATTGGTATCGCCGCCCGGAAAAGCATCGAATCGGGCGAGCCGGTGCGTATTGAGGATTTAACCTCCATTAAGCCGCATCCGAGCCGGGGGACATAAATGTATAGACAGGAACCTCCTTTTCCTGCTGTGAAAGGGGAGCCATGCCAGGTGGTTCCCTCCGGCCGACGTTCGGCCGGTCATCTGGGGAAGGGAGGGTCTTTATATTTCAGGACATCACTCGGCTGCACTCTGCCGGGAGAAGTGGGCTGTTTAGCTCTTTTGTGGAGTATATCTTAACTTTGGATAAAACAAGTGCGTGGCTGTATTTCGAAAGTTCAAAGCAAGCAGCAGGGAAAACCGTAAAAAACGGAGATCAGCACTTCTGGTTATTTTTAATCTTTAAAGGAAGATTAATGAAAAATGTACGGCTGAAGGACATCGCTGAGCGGTTGGATCTGACGAAAGTGAGTGTATCCAAGGCTCTAAGAGATCATTCTGATATATCAGATGAAACCAAGAGAAGAGTGAAGAAAATGGCTGAAGAGATGGGGTATCGCCCCAATCTTGTAGCCCGGTCCCTGACTTCCAATAAAACACAGATCGTCGGTGTCATTGTCCCGAAGATTGCTCATTCCTTTTTTTCTTCTGTTATAGAAGGTATTTACCAGGCGGCCCTGAAGAGCGATTATGAGGTTATTCTCGGGGTCTCGATGGAGGACGACAAACTTGAGAGAAAACATATAGAATCCATGCTCGATATGCGGGTGGAGGGACTGCTGATCTCGGTTTCCGAGAAAACGAAATCGGTGGATCAGTTCGACCTTGTCAAAAGAATGGATGCCAACCTGGTGTTTTTTGACCGGGGATTTAGCGGTTCCAGTTATACTTACCTGAAGGTGAACGACCGGGAAGGGGCAAAGAGGGGGGTTCGCCATATGATAGAGCGCGGATATGAGAAAATTGGCCATCTCTCGGGCTTTATGAGCATTGAAATTGGCAAAGATCGGCGCCTCGGGTACCAGGATGCGCTGGAGGAAGCAGGACGGAAGGTCAACCAGGCAGGTATTGTTGAAGCGGGATTCAGTGAAGAAGACGGATACAGGGGATTTGCGCAGCTTATGGAGCAGTACGGGAAGCCGGATGCCGTATTCTGCGTAACCTATCCTGTCGGGCTGGGGGTGCTCCAGTATATGAAAGACCATGAGATTGATCCCTCGGAAATCGCTATTCTGTCATTCGGAAGCAGTGAGTTCAACCAGTACCTGGCGAACCCCTTTACCTGTATCGATCAGTCGACCTTTGAGCTGGGGTACCGCGCGTTTGAGCAGCTGGTTTCAGAGATAGAGTCGGATGAAGAGGTTGTGCCGCAGCTCATCTCCCTGGAAGCTGATATCCTTGACAATTAGGGCAACAGGACAACAGCAACAAATAAATGATATGAATAGGGAATCCAACATCCGCAGACAAGGCTTTTCTGTAATCATGTGGATGGAGGGCCTCGCTTCGTGTATTCATTGGATGAACATCAGCATGATTAATTAAAAAGATGAAGACTTCAAACAGTCAAAAGGTGCATCATGCTTCGCCTGTCATGTTCTCTCGCCTCACCTACTTCCTGCTGTTAGCGGCGATTGTGGGCTGTACTTCGTCACCGGAGCTGAGCTGGCATGAGGAAAAGTATGTTCGCTGGGCTGCGCTTCCCGAGGGCTCTCCGGCCGACTATGGGTTTGAACGGCTAACCAGTTCAGCCACGGGAATATCCTTCAATAACCGAATGGGGCGGGAGGAACTGGCCGATAATCGTCATTATCTGAATGGATCCGGGGTTGCCGCCGGCGATGTGGACGGTGATGGGCTGGTAGATCTTTATTTTGCCGGTTTAAAAACGCCCAACCGGCTGTACAAAAATATGGGAGGGATGGAATTCAGGGATATTACCGAAAAGGCGGGGGTCGCCCATGAGGAGTATTACTCAACCGGGGCGGTATTTGCAGATGTTAACAGCGACGGTCATCTCGACCTCCTGGTGACCTCCGTCTATAAGGATAATACGCTGTATATCAATGACGGGAAGGGGAATTTCAAGCTTCGTAAAAACAGCGGACTGGGTCCCGGCAGAGGCAGTACTACGATGACCCTCGCAGATATCGACGGGGACCGGGACCTGGATCTTTATGTGGCGAAGTACAAGGAAAAGTCGGTCAAAGATAGGTATTCCACCGAAGAGCTGGATTGGAATAAGATCCTGAATGAACCCTATACCGAACAGCAGCAGACAGGCCCTTATACTCTGGTACCTCCGTTTGACAAACATTATCAAATTTTCATGACAGAAGATAATCGCCTGGCCGGTCTGGCAGAAACGGGGGCGGTGGACGAGTTGTATCTTAATAAGGGCGGGCGGTTTGAAAAGGTATCCGATAGCCGGGAGGTATTTCGGGATGAACAGGGCAATCCCCTTGGACTACAGCCGGATTGGGGTCTGACGGCCCGTTTCCAGGACCTGAACGGCGACAGGCTTCCGGACCTGTATGTTTGCAATGATTTTTTTACCAAAGACCGGGTATGGATTAACCAGGGAGAGGGTACGTTCAGGCGGATCAACAAATGGGCCATCCGAAACCTTAGTTTTGCCTGTATGGGAGTCGATTTCTCGGATATCAACAGGGATGGACTGCTCGATATATTTACCGCGGAAATGCTGAGCTCCGAGCATAGCCAGCGACTTCAGCAGGTGGGGTCGGATGATCCGCATCCTGAGCGGTACAGGGAAACGGGAACCCGGCCTACCTACAACCGGAACTCCCTGTACCTCGGGCGTAACGATCATACGTACGCCGAAATAGCTTATTTGAGCGGCGTGGAAGCTACCGGCTGGTCATGGGATGCTACGTTTATGGATATTGACCTGGATGGCTACGAAGATCTTATTGTCAACAACGGCTACCTCTATCATATCCTGGATATGGATGCACAGATAAATATGATGCGCAAGGGTAGAAATATGGATGAGCACTTTACTGAATTTATGCAGGGGGCGCCATCGCTGGAACTGCGCAACCGGGTCTTTATGAACAGCGGAGACTTAACCTTTAAGGAGGATGGCACAGCGCTCGGCTTTACCGAGAAGGATATCTCGCACGGGATGGCAGTAGCTGATCTGAATAACGATGGCTCGCTGGACCTGGCCACCAACCGCATGAATGATGAGGCTGGCATTTACCTGAATCAAAGCAGTGCTCCCCGTATAGCCGTTCGGCTCAATGGAAAAGCACCCAATACGCAGGCGATTGGCGCGAAGATTGAGTTGCGGGGAGGACCCACGCGTCAGCAGCAGGAGGTAGTGGCAGGGGGTGATTATCTTTCGGGCTCCGATCCGCTGGTCACTTTTGCCGCCAACCCGGATAATGCGAACCACCAGTTGATCGTCTCCTGGCCGGGTGGCGGACGAACGAGAATAGACAGTATTTCTGCCAACCGTATCTACGAGATTGATGAAGCGGGAAATGTGGAATCAACTGTGGACGTTAAGGAGACAGGAGAGCCGGAAAATCAGAGCCCCCTGTTCAAAGAGGTATCCGGCCGGATCGACCATTCCCACCGGGAAAATGCTTTCGATGATTTTCAGCTGCAGCCCCTGCTCCCCCTGGGCCTCGGTCGGCTCGGTCCGGGCATCTCCTGGGTGGATCTCGACCGCGACGGGGATGATGATCTGGTGATCGGCACCGGGAAGGGAGGAACGACAGCCATCTATGAAAACGGCGGGGATGGCTCCTTTCAGCCGTGGGATCTGCCCTTGCTCGATCGGGAAGCCCCGGGTGATCAAACAGGCATTATCGGTTGGACACAGAACGGTCATACCAATCTTATGATCGGCAATGCCAATTACGAGCAGGGAAATCTTCAGGCGCCTTCGGCCTACCAGTACCGGATGGATGGTCGCAATAATACATTCATTGACTCACTGCCCCATAATATTTCAACCACAGGACCCCTGGCTGCATCCGACTATGACGGGGATGGAGACCTGGACCTTTTTGTGGGGGGTGGCTTTATCCCCGGGCACTACCCGATGGACGCCCCCTCGCGCCTGCTGGTTAACGAAGCCGGTTCGTTTGTCCCGGATAAGAGGAACAGCCGTGCCGTTCGTCGTGCGGGGCTGATTACAGGGGCGGTATTTACTGATTATGATCAGGATGGAGACCCTGACCTGGTTCTGAGCCGGGCCTGGGATTCTATTCTGATCCTGGAAAATAATGGCGGAGCCTTCAGCGCGGCGTCGGAGAAACTTGGTCTATCGGGTATCAAGGGTTGGTGGAACGGGATTGCCAGTGGTGATTTTAACAATGACGGAAGGCCTGATCTTGTTGCAACCAACTGGGGGCAGAATAGCCCCTACCAGATGGAAGGGAACCTGCCCCTGCGCATGTACCATGATGATTTTAATCGGGATACATGGATAGATATTATTGAAACGCATGGCACTGCCGGAGGCGACTATGTGCCGCGCAGGCGGCTGTTCCATTATGGGGCGGTGCCGGCTGTTGCCAACCGGATGCACAGCCATGAGCAATTTGCAAATTCGACGATGGCAGAACTGTTCGGGAACCGCTTGTCTGTCATATCCTACAAGGAAGTCAACACCCTGCAGCACCAGGTTTTTGTGAATACCGGGGATGGATTTGCCCCCCGCCCCCTGCCCGGTGTGTCGCAGTTTAGTGCGGCTTTCCATGCGGGTGTGGCTGATATGGATAATGACGGGAATGAAGATCTGTTTTTGAGCCAGAATTTTTTTGCCGTGCCCCGGCAGGTGCCCCGACAGGATGCCGGAAGAGGCATATGGCTCAAGGGAGACGGGAAGGGAGGTTTTACGGCCGTGCCGGGAAGCGAGTCTGGAATAAAAATATATGGAGAGCAGCGGGGAGCGGCCTTCAGTGATTTCAACGGGGACGGTAAAATAGATTTGGCCGTGTCTCAGAATAATGCCGGCACCAGACTCTTTGTCAACCAGGCAGACAGCCGCGGGTATCGCATCACGCTGGCAGGGCCCCCGGAAAACAGCAGCGGGATTGGTTCTGCTGTGCGCCTGGTGTACCAGGATGGCCGAAAAGGGCCGTTGCGTGAAGTTCAGGCGGGAAGCGGTTACTGGTCGCAGAACAGTGCGACCCAGGTGTTGGGGGATGAAGGAACGGTCGATAAAATATCGATCCGCTGGCCCGACGGGCACCATCAAGTCTTAAAGGTCGAGAAGGGAAAAAAAGAATACCGGATCTTCCATCCCTCAGCAGAAGGGCATTGATATTAATATTGATATTATGATTCAATGCTTGTTTGTGAGTGGAATAAAATAATGGTTATTGATAGAAAAAAAGACAAATAGTTTCGAATTATTTTTCACAAGTATTTGCAACTTATATTAAGTTTTTTTAATTAGAAAACCGGGTTAGACTCATAACAATAATAAAGTAAGGGAATAAACCAACAAGAATAAGAAGGATCTCTTTTTTTTAACCCGTCTACTTAACCGGTTACATTAGCGTTGTGTCTGATGATAGTCTGGGGATAACCGTAACATTAACTTAGGTGATACTACAATGGGAAAGTTGATTCAAACTACTTTTTTAACATTAATATATCTGGGGGGGATTGTGCTCTGTGCTGCCATGCCGGCCCATGCACAGCAGGTGAATGGTACCGTCACGGACGATGCAACAGGGGAGCCGATACCCGGAGCCAATATTTATATATCAGAACTGCAGACAGGAGCGGCCACGAATGCCGAAGGCCAATATGAGATAACCGATATCGAGCCGGGCACCTACACCCTGGTCGCTTCCTATGTGGGATACGAAGAATATGAGACCACCTTTAATATTTCCGAAGGTCAAAGCCTGACGATGGATATTGCACTGAGCCAGCGCGTGGAAATTGGTGAGGAGCTGGTGGTGGTGGGTTACGGAACACAGGAAAAGGAGGATGTCACCGGTTCGGTGTCATCAGTTTCTGCGGATGAACTGAATGAATTGTCTATTTCGTCTGTGGATCAGGGTCTGCAGGGACGGACTGCGGGTGTAGTGGTAACGCAGAGCGGAACAAAACCCGGTTCGGGAGCCAATGTTCGTATCCGGGGCAATCGCTCGATCAATGCGAGCAATGAGCCGCTCTATGTCGTGGACGGGGTCCCCATATCAGGTGGGCTCAGGGATATCAATCCGTCAAGCATCCAGTCAATTGAGGTATTGAAAGATGCTTCTGCAACAGCAATTTACGGGGCCCGGGGGTCGAATGGCGTTGTGATTGTGACGACGAACCGCGGTTACGACGGTGATCTGTCAGTGACCTACAACGGATCCATAGGATTTTCGAAAGCCCTGGACAGAGTGGATCGGATGAACGGTGAGGAGTATGCCGAGCTTAACCGTGAAGCGCACCGGGCGGCCGGAGCATATACCGATGACTCGCAGTTTTTTGAACCGGGGGAGCTGGAAAAGCTGAACAACGGGGAATGGGTGGACTATCAGGATATGATCCTTCAGACCGGAATTCGGCATAATCATAATCTGGGCATTTCCGGGGGGAATGAGAATACAAAATTCCATGTATCCTTCGGGGGGCTTCAGGAGCAGGGGATTCTCGAGCCGGAGAAATTCAGCCGGTATAATATCCAGATTAACCTGGATATGAAGGTTACCGATAATCTCACCATAGGAACAACGACGCTGGGAAGTTACAGTATCCAGGACGGAGGCGATAGGAATTTCTACAGTGAGGCGTTAAACAACAGTCCGCTGGGTTCCCCTTTTGACGAAAACGGCAACCTGGTGTTTCAGCCGATCAATGACGGGCAGCGCTCGAACCCCCTTATCGAGGTACTGCCGGACACGTATGTGGATGAGGAGAAACGACAGCGCATCCTGAGTAATGTGTTTGCGGAATACAGCTTTACCGACAATCTCAGCTTCCGGATGAATTTTGCGCCGGACATCCGTTATGAACGGGACAGTGATTTCCAGGCGTCACGCTCCCGCTCCCAGTTCATGGGGCCTTCCGCTGCGCAGAAATCCGAGGATTTCATTTTTGAATATACCTGGGAGAATATTGTGGAATATGAACAGGCGTTTGCTGACAAGCATACCCTTGCCCTGACGGGACTGTTCAGTATCCAGGAGCAGCAGGTCGAATTATCAAGCATGGAGGTGAGGGGCATTCCCATCCAGTCGATGGAGCATTACAATTTCGGAGCCGCCCAGGATATTCTGGGTACGGATACAAGTTTCGAGAAGTGGAACCTGCTGTCCACCATGCTCCGGGCCAATTACAACTATGATGACCGTTACCTGCTGACGGCTACCGGACGGGTGGATGGTTCCTCCCGTTTCGGGGACAACCACAAGTACGGGGTCTTTCCTTCGGTGGCGTTTTCCTGGAATATTGCCAACGAAACTTTTTTCAGCAGGGAAGGCTTGTTCAGCGATCTGCGGCTGCGGATCAGCTGGGGTGAAACCGGGCAGACGGGAATCTCCCCCTATCAAACCCTGGCATTGCTGGGACGTACCACCTATAACTATGGTGATGATCTGGCCTACGGCTACCAGCCTTCCCAGATTGCCAATCCGGACCTGAAGTGGGAAACGACAGCCACAACCAATATTGGTCTGGAGTTCGGTATCCTTGATTCTCGCATTACCGGAAGCGTGGATGTTTACCGGCAGGACACCAAGGATTTGCTGCTGGAGCGGCAGCTGCCCCCTACCAGCGGATACGGAAGTATTCTGGAGAATGTGGGCTCTACACGCAATACGGGTATTGAAGTGGGACTTTCCACGGTTAATATCCAGTCGGGAAGCGGTGACGGCTTTCAGTGGACAACCGACCTAAATTTTTCTTCCAACAAGGAGGAGATTGTTGAACTTTATGGAGGCGGGGAAGACGATGTCGGTAACGAATGGTTTATTGGTGAGCCGATTAATGTCTTTTACGAATACGACCAGGTCGGCGTCTGGCAAACGGATGAAGAAAGCGTAGCTGCTGAATACAATCAAATTCCGGGTGAAATCCGGGTCCGGGATGTCAATGGGGATGGCCAGATCAACGCGGCGGACCGTACCATCGTGGGCCAGGAGATGCCTAAATTTACAGGTGGAATGACCAACAGGTTCAGTTACAAGGGCATCGACCTGTCGGTATTCCTGTATGCGAGCTTTGGAAATACCATCTTTAGCGGAATTCACAGCACAGCCCTGGTCGGCCGTTATAACGAGCATGATATAAATTACTGGACGCCTGATAATCCGGTCAACCGGCATCCGCGTCCCACTATCAACAGGGAGTATCCGGTATACAACGATGCTCGCCTGCTGTATGATGGCAGCTTTATCAAAGTCCGCAACGTTCAGCTGGGGTACAACCTCCCCTTCGATATCGTGCAGAATGTGCTGGGAGCACAGTCGCTCCGGATATACGCCAGTGCGGATCAGCCGTTTATTTCCTCTCCTTATGTCCGAAAGCACGGAGGGATCGACCCGGAAAATCCGGGTACGGGCACCCCGGCGCGCTGGCAGATGAATTTTGGAATCAATTTAACATTTTAACACAACCGGATAATATTATGTACAAGTATTTAACAATTATCACTTCAGTACTGATAGCTGGATTGTTGGTGTCGTGCTCCGATCTGCTTGAGGAGGAGGTGCATACCGAGGTAAGCGATACGCGCTATAATACGCCTGATGGCTTCAATGAGGCGGTGAATGCCGCTTATTATCCGCTCCGTAGCTTTTACGGTACAGAGCAGGGACTGACGGCAACGGTTTTTGGAACCGATACCTACCGGGAGGGAGCCGACGGCGATTTCAAGTATATGAACCGCTACAGCAACGAACTGGACGCTTTTGATTACATAAGCGAATGGATATGGCAGAATATGTATGAGGGTATCAATATTGCTAATACCGTGGTTGCACGTGCCGAGGCAGGCGTAGATGGTGTAAGTGAGGATGAATTGACACGACGCTCGGCCGAAGCTCGTTTCCTGCGCGCGCACTATTATTTTATACTGGTTCAGCTGTTTGGCCCCGTTCACCTCACTACCGAAGAAACCGAGGGCGTAGAGCTTGAGGCTTCGCGTGCTCCTGTTGGCCAGGTATACGACCAGATTATTTCGGATCTGGAGTCCGCCATTGCCAATCTGCCGGTGGAGGCGGAACAGTACGGCAGGGCCACCAAGCCGGCTTCAGAACATCTTTTGGCCCGCGTTTACCTCACAAGAGCCACTTCGGAGGCCGCCGGTTCTGATGATTATCAGCAGGCAGCCGGTCTGGCGGAAACGGTAATTAATGAGTACAATTTTCGTCTGCTCGAGGATTTTGCCGATGTTCATGCCGTAGGCAACGAACGGAATGCCGAAGTTATCTGGGCCGTACAGTTTTCTGAAAACCCACTTGCCAACGAGTCGGCTGATGGCAAGAATGGCAACTCCTCGCACCTCTATTTCAATTTTCCTTATGACCAGGAGCCGGGGCTGTTTCGAACGGTGGAATTCGGTCGCCCGTTCCGTCGTTTCCGTCCCACTAAGTTTACCACCCAGGAGATGTTCAACCTGGATGACCGCGATGTGGACTCGCGCTATAAAAAATCCTTCAAGGATGCGTTCCGTGTTATCGACCCCGGGGTGTATGAGATAGACGGGGTTGAAAAAGATCTTGCCGAGGGGGATACGGCCATCTGGTTCCCCGGCTATAATATGCCGCTGGAGCAGCAACAGCAAAAGGATATGCAGGTTATTACGCCCGAGGAGTATAATTCCATTAATTTCCCGCCACTGTGGAAACATATGGATCCCAACCGGGCCGGGGTGAATGTAACGGCCGGCTCGCGCGACTGGCTCGCCTTTCGCCTTGCAGAAACCCATCTGATAGCCGCCGAAGCCTACTTTTATATGGACGGCGCCTCTTCCGTGAATGCGGTCAATCACCTGAATGTAGTCCGGGAACGGGGGGCGTGGCCGGGCGAAGAGGCTACCGTTACGGCCCGCACGGCCCCGGCACTGGCAAGCGAGGGGATAGACTTCATACTGGATGAACGGGGACGGGAGTTACTCGGCGAGGGCTTCCGCTGGTTCGATTTGGTACGAACCAACAAGCTTTTGGAACGGGCAAAAGCACACAATCCGGATGTAGTGCCCCCGCTGGGCAACCTGCAGGAGTATCACCGGTTCAGACCGATTCCCCAGGCACAGATTGACCGTACGGAAGGAGGAAGTGAGGCCTTTCCGCAGAATCCGGGGTATTAAGAAGCTGATGATCCTATCCATGCCTGCTGGCAAGTCCCCCGTGGCTTGCCAGCTTTTTTATTTGGAGGGTAAATGTAAGAAGTGTGTCTTAATGGGTGAAATATTTGCCGTTTCGCAATATAAACGATATCCTTTCAGCCTCTGTTAATTAAACAGAAGTAATTCTAAATAAAGAATAAAAAAGATGAAGTTAGTTGATCCCTCTGGCAACGAGGTAACAAGCAAGGAGAATAAAGACGCCAAAGAGCTGGAAAAGCAGATGTCCAAGAAGATCGAAGCACTGCTTGAACCGGTCATGAACAAGGTGAAGCTGTCCGGGGCACAAGTTCCACAGCAGCAGCTGATGCAGCTCAGTTCCGCAGCACAGCAGATGTTGTTTAACCGCATGATTTATAACCTGCTCCAGAAAGTCGGAGTTGAAAGCCTGGACGAAGTGCTGTCAGAAGATGATGTGGAGGAGCTGTCAACTTCGCTGAAAAACCAGGTGAAGATGGTAGACAACAGCGATATGCAGGAACAGATGAAACAGATGCAGCAACAGCAGCAAAACCCGGAGGACTAGCGGCTTATTCTGCTTGCCTTTTTGGGTATTGCAGATGTGCAGCTAAGCACACACTGCCCTATACTATCAGCATGGCATCACCGAAGGAATAGAATCGGTATTCCTCACTGATGGCATGCTGGTATATTTTTTTCATGTTCTCATATCCTGTGAAGGCGGCTACGAGCATAAGCAGGGTGCTTTTGGGGAGATGGAAATTGGTAATGAGCGCATCGGTGGCCTGGAAAGTAAAGCCCGGACGTATGAAAATGTCCGTTTTCATGGCTGTGGATGAAAAATGATTGTTGTGCTGTGCGCACGACTCCAGTACGCGCACACTGGTGGTGCCTACTGCTGTAATATGAGCTGCTTCATTCAGCTGTTGCGCTGTTTCCCGCCGAAGCCTGAACCATTCAGCGTGCATGGTGTGTTCGTCAATGGTTTCTGACTTGACTGGTGCAAAGGTCCCCAGCCCCACATGAAGGGTGACTTCTGCTTTTGCGATCCCGGCACGACTGATTCTGGCAAGCAGTTCATCCGTAAAATGAAGCCCTGCTGTGGGTGCCGCCTTGCTTCCTCCTGAAGAGTCGGGACGGGCATAGACCGTCTGGTATTCTTCAGAAAGTGATTCATTTTGCTCAATATAGGGAGGGAAGGGTGTGTGTTTGAATTCCTCGTAGAGCTTATGGCTCAGAGAGGGGGTGAGCTCCAGCATGCGTATTCCTTCTTCATCAATATCTTGGACGGTCGCTGATATTCCGTCGGCAAGTTGAACGGTCCGCCCCTTTTTGAATTTTTTTCCCGGCCGGACAAGAGCGCGCACGGTAGTGTCATTGACGGCATCCAGGATGAAAATCTCCTTTTTTCCGTCATCAAACAGCAGCCGGCATTTTTCAACCTTGCTGTTGTTGAGCACCAGCGTGGTCTCTTCGGGCAGGTAGTCCGGAAGATTGTAAAAGTAATCGTCGGTAATCGTATCTGCAGACCGGTTGTAGATCAGCAGCCGGGCATGGTCGCGCGGCTGCGCCGGTTCCTGGGCAATCAATTCTTCTGGAAGATCGTAATCAAAATCCGAAAGGGAGTAACTCATCATACTGTTATTTTCCGCAGGCTACCGCGGATTAATCTATTCTTGTGTGACAACGGGCAGAAAATAAGAAAATAGCTGTTTGTTTGTAGAAGAGCTTCCAAAATAAAAAAAGACAGCAAAAACGGCCGACAACTGGGTTATTCAAATGGTATCTCCAGCTGTCGAAAGTGTCCGCCTTCGCTCAGATTCAGGTTTGAGAGCGTAATTCCCAGCAGGCGCACCTTGCGGCTGCCCGTTTCCGTGTCCTTCAGAAGCTGTATGGCTGTACGGGTAATATCTTCGGCATCATTGATATAATGGTTGAAGGAAGTGCTCCGGGTAAGTGTCTCGAAGTCAGCATAGCGTACTTTCAGTGTTACCGTCTTGCCGGCCGCCTGTTTGTCTTTCATGCTTTCTGCAACTTTTTGGGACAGATCGGATAGAAAATTTCGAATCCAGGCAAGGTCGTCCACATCCTCAGAGAAGGTGCGTTCCTTGCCTATGGATTTCCGGATGCGGTGCGGCTTGACTCTGCGATGGTCGATGCCGCGCACAATGCGGTAGTAATGGCGGCCAACTTTTCCGAACTTTTCAATAAGTTCCAGCTCCGACCACTCCTTCAGATCGCTGCCCATAAAAATACCCAGGGCATGCATTTTCGATTCTGTGGCCTCCCCCACGCCGTGAAAAGCACCGATTTCGAGGTTGGCCAGGAAGTCTTCAGCCTCTTCCGGTAAAATGACGGCAAGACCATCCGGTTTGTCCAGGTCGGAAGCGATTTTTGCCAGGAACTTGTTGTGCGCCACTCCCGCCGAGGCAGTCAAACGGGTTTCTTCCTTGATAAGATGCCTGATTTTCCGCGCAATCAGCGTTGCCGAAGGCAATCCGATGTGGTTCTCGGTGACATCGAGGTAGGCTTCATCGAGTGAAAGGGGTTCTACCAGGTCCGTGAAACGGAAAAAGATGTCACGGATCTGGCTGGAAACTTTGCGGTATACTTCGAATCGCGGTTTCACAAACACCGCATGCGGGCAGAGCCGAATGGCACGGGCAGCGGGCATGGCGGAATGTACCCCGAATTTGCGCACTTCATAACTTGCGGCCGCCACGACCCCCCGGCCTTCGGGAGAACCGCCGACAATCAGTGGTTTGCCGCGGTATTCTGGAAAATCGCGCTGCTCTACCGAAGCATAGAAGGCATCCATGTCTATATGGATAATTTTACGGGTTGACTTATCAGTCATCTGCTCAGGCCGTGGCATGATCTGTTGTAGATCCGGATATTAGAATTCCAAATTCGATAAAAAAAAGTTATTTTCCGCTTTCGTAATTTTAAACATAAAACAGCGAAAGTCGAATGGAAGTTTTGGATGGCACTACAATATTTTGGTTGTTAGCCCTCGGGTTGCTTGTAGGAGGGGTTGTAAAACTGGTGATGTGGAATACAACGGTTGATCTGATTTATAACCTGGCGGCAGGAGTAGTCGGCTCCATTCTTGTTGGTGGACTGACGGTGGCTCTTGATTTGCCCGGGGGAATGCTTTTTGCATTTCTGGGCAGCCTTTCCATTCTCTTTATATTAAATGTTTTTCACATGCAGAGCCAGAAGGCGCACTGAATACCGGGCGGCCTGTAGGGGCTGAAAGATCCGGCTTTGTGCTCTTGCGCCGGGTGGTTTTGACAAGCGAAAATAACCGAAACTTCCTGGTATGCTGGAGGTTGGAGCTGTAATGCGCTGGCAGAGCCCCGCCTGAGGCACTACGTAGGGAGGCGGACAGGTTCTCCCCCGATGGTGTCATTTTTTTAAATTTGTATTGGCATCTTATCACAATTTTTTTAAGATTGCTTTCAGGGATTGTGATGAGGTGTACAAAAAAGGACTCCGACACAGGTTGGAGTCCTTTTTTATTTTCATGCCATTCTATGGGAGAGGTATCAGTGCCGGCTATACCATTGAACAGCACGGTAACTAGGTGTATCTGAAGTCACTCATCTATATATAATATGAGTATTATATCGTTGACTGATTAGAAAAACTCTTTTAGCTTATTGTTGTGGTGTTATGCAATCCCATTCCCGGACGTAAGGGAAAGTTTGTCCGGTGAATGAATACTGTGTCCTCATTTATAATTAAGATTGGAGGGGTTATATGTCAGCATCGTCAGTCTACTCGCTTTGGCTGCAGCCAAGTGGGGATGTCGCCTTTCGTTTACAGGAACGCATTAATAAAATGAGTGAAAAATATGAAACGCCCGCCTTTGCGCCTCACATTACACTGCTTGGCGGATTGGAATTATCTGAGACGGAACTGATTTCACTGACTGATACACTTGCCGCCTCACTTCATCCTTTTGAAGTTACGCTCACAAAGGCGGGCTATCATGACCAGTTTTACCAATCGCTTTTCATCCATGTTCGAAATAATAAAAGCCTGAATGCAGCACGGGATAGGGCGTGCCAGCTGTTTGATCTGGAGGATAATGGATATATGCCCCACCTGAGCCTGTTGTATGGCAATTTGTCTCAGAATGAAAAGGAGCGCATTCTGAACATAACGGGCCGGGAATTTTATATTACCTTTCCTGTGAAGAGTGTTGTGCTCATGCAAACCGAGGGCCGCCCGAGAGAATGGAGGAAAATTAATACGGCTGTGTTTAAGCTGAAATAATGACAGACTATTGGAGTTGATACTCTTAGGTAATATTCCGATTCTCATTTACTGTTGAGATTTACCAGATGACAACGTAATTAATCATCGAAAGGATTATTATTTATGTCTGAATATAAATTTTTTAAGCAGGTGAATCGGGCCTTCGATGAGGCTGCAAAACATTCTCGTTTCAAGAGAGGACTGCTGGATCAGATAAAAATTTGCAATAATATCTACCACATTACTTTTCCCTTGGAGCGCGATGATGGCACTATTGAGGTTATCCACGGGTGGCGGGTCGAGCACAGCCACCATAAACTGCCTACCAAGGGTGGCATTCGGTTCAGCATGACGGTCAATGAAGATGAGACCATGGCCCTCGCCGCCCTGATGACCTATAAATGTGCCGTGGTGGATGTTCCTTTCGGTGGAGCCAAGGGAGGAATCAAGATTGACCGGACCAATTATTCCGATAGGGAAATCGAGCGTATTACCCGGCGCTATGCCTATGAGCTTATCAAGAAAGGGTTTTTAGGTCCCGGGACAGATGTGCCGGCCCCGGATTACGGGACAGGGGCCAGGGAAATGGGGTGGGTGCTAGATACCTACCGCCAGCTCAAGTCAGATTTGAATGCGGAGGCCTGCGTTACGGGCAAACCCATTCCTCAGGGAGGCGTTCGGGGCCGTACAGAAGCAACTGGCCGCGGGGTCTATTTTGGTATCCGGCAGGCCTGCAGTAATGCCGGGGACATGAAGGAACTGGGGCTGGAGCCCGGTATAGAAGGCAAGACGTTTGTTATTCAGGGACTGGGGAATGTAGGCTATCATGCCGCCAAGTATATGACCGAGGGGGGCGCTACGATGGTTGGAGTGGCTGAGATTGAAGGTTCTATTTATGATCCCGACGGCATAGACCTGGAAAAATTGATGGCTTACAGGGAAGAGACGGGTTCCATCATGGGTTTTGAAGACAGCCGGGCTCTGGAGAATAATACCGCTGTTTTAGAGGCCGAGTGTGATATATTGATTCCCGCCGCACTCGAAAATCAGATCAATGAGAGTAACGCCGCGAATATAAAGGCAAAGATATTGGGCGAGGCCGCCAATGGGCCGACAACGGCAAGTGCTCATGAGACCCTGAAGGAGAAGGGAGTGCTCATTATTCCCGATAACTACCTGAATGCCGGTGGGGTGACCGTTTCCTATTTCGAGTGGCTGAAAAATCTGTCTCATGTCCGTTTTGGACGCATGGAGAAACGATTTGAAGAAGGGAGCTACAGAAAGATCCTGAATGTTATTGAAAACAGCTCCGATCGGTCGTTTACGGAAGAAGAACTCAAGGAGCTAGCACACGGTGCCGATGAATATGACCTGGTTGATTCCGGGCTGGAAGAAACGATGATTAATTCGTATGATCAGTTGAGTGAGCTTCGTAAAAAACATGATATCGATCTGCGTACTGCTGCTTTTCTCAATGCCATTGAGAAAGTGGGCGTAATGTATGAGCAAATGGGAATTTTCCCATAAAATAAGACAGGAGAAGAAGATAGCCCGGATGTCAGTCCGGGCGTTACTGTTACCTGATTCAATTATGAACAGGCAGAGATAGGCCGGATGCAATGACCCTGCACCTGGAACTAACGCATACTGACAGGCAAGGTCGCATATATTGACGATTGCTTTTTGCCTTGCTTAAGTATTGGCCGGGGAGGGGCGTTTGCAGGCATGTCAGGGTATTTACACGAGCATATATAACTGAATGGAGTTACGGATGGAGAAAAGGCTGACTACTGAGCGTATTAAACAATGGAATGAAGGGGTATACCACAAAGCATTTACTATTCTGGGGGCCCATACCACAGAGGAGGGCACTCATTTTGCCGTCTGGGCCCCCCATGCCCATTCGGTGAGTGTGGTTGGTGAATTTAACAGTTGGGATGGTCGTAAAAATCCCATGGAAAAAGAGGACTCCACCGGAATTTGGACGACCTTTGTTCCCGGTGTGGAACAGTGGGCCTTGTACAAGTATGAGCTTAAGACCGCAGAAGAGGCCCCGCCCTTCCTCAAATCAGATCCCTATGCGCGGGTCGCGGAAGTGAGGCCCAAGACGGCTTCCCTGGTATACGATCTCGATGGCTTTGAGTGGGAGGATCAGAGCTGGTTGGATAACCGGGAGGAGCTGCAGTCTTTCCGAAAACCCATCTCCATTTATGAAGTTTATCTGGCTTCCTGGAAAAGGAAAGGTCCCGATAACAATGAATACCTCAGCTACCGGGAATTGGCCCGGGAGCTGGTACCCTATGTCAAGGAGTCCGGATTTACCCATATTGAATTGATGCCCATCGCTGAACATCCGTACGACCCTTCCTGGGGCTATCAGATAACCGGCTACTATGCTCCAACCAGCCGGTTCGGTGAACCCAAGGATCTGATGTATTTTATCAATGAGTGTCACAAGCACGGCATTGGTGTGATCGTGGACTGGGTGCCCGGGCACTTTCCGAAAGACGAGCAGGGGCTGCAGATGTTTGACAGTACGCCTCTCTACGAGTACGCCGATCCCCGCAAAAGGGAACAGAAGGAGTGGGGCACCTATATTTTTGACTACGGGAAGCCCGGCGTTCGCAACTTTTTGCTGTCGAATGCCCAGTACTGGTGCGAAAAGTTTCATATTGACGGGCTCCGCGTGGATGCAGTGGCTTCCATGCTGTACCTGGATTATTCCAAGAAAGAGGGCGAATGGACGCCCAATAAGTACGGGGGCAATGAGCACCTGGAGGCAATCGATTTCCTGAAAGATTTCAATACCATTATCCATCGCGAGTTTCCGGGCATCCTTACCCTGGCTGAAGAATCAACCTCGTGGGAGGGGGTTACCAAACCCGTACATCACGGGGGGCTTGGATTTGACTATAAGTGGAATATGGGCTGGATGCATGACACGCTGAGTTATATCAAGAAGCAACCGGAGCAGCGAAGCGAAGATCCCGATAAGATTACCTTTCCCATGATGTACAACTATTCGGAGAATTTTCTGCTTCCCTTCTCGCACGATGAAGTGGTCCATATGAAAAATCCCATGGTTTGGAAGAGCTCGGGCAGTGAGCAGCAGCAATTTGCCAATCTTCGTCTGCTTTATACCTATTTTTTCAGTCATCCCGGCAAGAAACTGTTGTTTATGGGCAATGAATTTGCCGAAACGTCAGAATGGTCGGAAGACTTCGCGCTGCACTGGCACCTGCTGGACCATGAACGCCACCGGGGAGTCAAGAGAATGGTCAGTGATCTTAACCGGCTGTACCAAAAAGAGGCATCATTGCATGAGATAGACCGCGAAAACGAGGGATTTGAATGGATAGAGCTGGGCCGCGAAACGCCCTGCTTTTTCGCCTTTTTGCGCAAGGCGAAGGACCCCTCGGATCATCTCCTGGCTATTTTGAATTTTGCCGACTATTCCATCGACAATTATCATCTGGGGCCGTTCGACGGGGTGCAGTACGACATCATATTCAATAGTGATTCGGAATACTACGGGGGACAAAACCGGGGTTCTCACTACGGACAGATGGGTAAACAGCATGTTTCTGTTCCTTCTTTTACAGGTCTGTTGCTGAAGCCTGTTGATCAGTAGCTTTGCGGGACGGTATTTCACCGCGGTATTCTTTTGGGCGGAAACAGGGCCTTCTCCGCTTGTAAAGCCAGGCGGGGGAACAAGCCTGGCGGAACAATTTTGTTCTTTATGAGCTAAACCGTTTGTGAATAAGATCGGGTTTCATTTTATTACCAAGCTGTATTTTAGTATATTTGTTCGTTTAATTTGTCAAAATTGTAATGTTCAATGGCTTTCAAGCTTAATCATCTTCCCAGTCGTACTGAAAAACCCCGCGAAAAAGGAATGACACTCATCCTGGATAAGGGATTGAGCGTCCGCCAGGTCGAAGACTTTTGCGAGTCCTGTTCCAATTATATAGATATCGTGAAGCTGGGGTGGGGTACCAGTTATGTTACTCAAAACCTTGAAGATAAACTTGCCGTATATGCCAATGCGGACATCCCCGTGTACTTCGGGGGCACGTTGTTTGAAGCCTATGTACTGCGTGACCAGCTGGATGCCTATATGAAGCTGCTGGATCGATTCAAGATTGGCCATGCCGAAGTTTCAAACGGCACGATCTGGCTTTCCGACCAGCGAAAGGTGGAGATAATTCAGCTTATGAGTAAGCACTTTACAATTTTGTCAGAAATTGGCAGTAAAAATCCCAATGATATCATCCCTCCCTACAAATGGGTGAAAATGATTGAGCGAGAGCTCGATGCAGGGGCGTGGAAGGTGATTTGCGAGGCCCGGGAAAGCGGAACTGTGGGGGTTTTCCGACCCAACGGGGAAGTGCGGTCCGGTCTCATCGATGAAATTGCTGATCAGGTTCCGGTGGAAAATCTTATCTTTGAGGCTCCACAGAAAGAGCAGCAGGTTTGGTTTATCCGCAAATTCGGAAGCAACGTAAACCTGGGCAACGTCCAGCCGTCGGAAGTAATACCGGTGGAAACCCTTCGGTTGGGGCTTCGGGGCGACACCCTTTTTGATTTTTATTCTCTTGATGATGAGGATATGAATCAGCTCTATCCCGACCGCGAGAACAGCAAGTCGGAAGATTAAATCAATGAAATACCAACGAAGTTACTCCTATAACATATGAAAGTTTTATACGCTGCAGCTGAGATCTCTCCCTTTGCCCGAATGACGCATACAGCAGATCTGCTGCGTTTTTTACCGGCATCATTACAGGATAAGGGGTATGAAATTCGTATTCTGTTACCAAAATACGGTACCATTAACGATCGTAGAAACCGGCTGCATGAAGTAATTCGGCTCTCCGGCATTGAAGTTGAGGTGGGTGACAAGATTGAAAGCATGCGCATCAAGGTGGCAAGCATTCCGAACGCCAAGCTGCAGGTTTATTTCTTGGATAACGACACCTATTTCGAGCGGAAGGCGATGTTTATGAATCCTGACAATGGCGAGCATTACGACGACAATGATGAGCGCATCGTCTTTTACAGCAAAGGCGTCCTGGAAACTGTGAAGAAGCTGGGGTGGAAGCCCGATATTATTCATTGCCACGACTGGCCGGCGGGACTCATTCCATTGCTGGTCAAAGAAAAATATAATGATCTGGATCTTTTCAAGGATACACAGCTTATATATAATATCCATCATCCGGAGAATAATGGTGTATTTAATAAAAAGCTGCTCGACCTTATTGGGTTGCCGGATTCTTTTAACAAGGACAATCTTGTTGAGGGTGACAACGTTGACCTTCGCACCCTTGGTCTGAAATACAGCGATCACGTGGTCACCGGAAACCATCTGACCGATCAGCTGGATGATCTTTTTGCGAAGCTCAATATTACGCCAAAGAAAATTCAGGGTTCCCCGGAGAATGTATCCGACAAGTTCGCACGGTACTACGATGAGATAGCCGGGACTGAGGAAGAAACTGAAGAATCCTAATAAAATTATTAGAGTAGCATTTTGTTGCAAAAGATAATGAGCAGCACCCTTCGAAGTGCCGAAATAGTTCCTTTTCTAGTTGTTTTCGGCATGGCAGTAGCTCTGGCAAGTTGTGAAAGTCCCGGTTCGGTTGGTAGTGGATTGAGTGACTCCAAGGCCCAGGTTCAGGTTGTCCGTGATACGATTGAGGTGGTCGATACGACCGGCTTTAATTCGTTTTCGGGGCGTTATGCCTACTTTTCGGCCGGGGGCTTCAGTGATCCGCTATTTGGAGATCTGGCAGCCACGGGCCTTGTAAAACCATCTCTGCCCTCTCCGGATGACAGCCTCGAGGAGAATGCCACCATGAAGATGCGTATCATTTTTGACTCGCAGAATGTCTACGGGGATACACTGGCTAACCAGAGCTTCGAGATTTATCGAATTACGGAATACTGGCGCGACAAGGCCATTAAGTTGAAGGATAATCTGACCCTTGATGAGAGCCAGTCGCTGGCTACGTTCACGGTGGAACAGGAGGATTCCCTGGATGTGCCGCTGGATCCTGCCTGGGTAAGCAATTATTATCGCAAGTATGCGGAGTCCGATGATGCCAATGCGGATTCAGTCTATGCCAACGAAGTGCACGGCCTGGCACTGGTTCCAACCGGAAGTAATAAAATTATTCCTCTCGATGCACAGTCCACCCGGTTTGTGATAGAAAACCCGGAAACGGACACTTTTCAGGTGGCCAGCAGCCAGTGGGCGTATCAGCTCAAGCGGCAGAATGAACCGGCGACTGCCGAGGGAAAGGCTGCAGTCTATAATATGCTGGAGCAGATTCTGCACTTCCAGCTGGACATCTCCGATGTCGATATTACGGGACCCAGTATTGCCAAAGCGGAGCTCGTCTTTCACCAGGATGAGTTGATGATGGAACAATCTGTTTCCGGCTCGGTCAGACGCGCCCGGTCGCGTTCAGCCCAGCTGCACTTTGTAAGTCCGGAACAGACACCGGATAACCTTATAGCCGGCACGCCCGTCTCTACAGGCATCTATTCGGAGGAGGACCAGGCTTTTCATTTTAATGTGACAGCTTTTATGCAAAATGCCTTCATCAACGGATTTCCGGAGAATCGGAAATTTTATCTGATGCTGCCCGCTGATGGTGCAGTAAGGGCAAGCCTGTTGACGATTGATCCGGACAGTATTAATGCTCCAGAACTTGTAATTACCTATTTAAACAACAGCACTGACTAACGTTGAAAAAACTTCTATTTGTAGCGTTACTTTTATGTTTTTGCAGTACTGCAGCACTAGCCCAGTCGGAGGACCAGCAGGCTACCAGTGGGTCCGTATATTCTAAATTGGGCATTGGATTCCCGTCGGGCACAGCCAACATTTCGTCCCGGTCAATGGGGCTAACGGGGGTGTCGTATGATGAAACATCGGTTGCCAGTCTCACAAATCCCGCTCACTGGGGTAATACGGTATATGGACTGGGATATGGCGGTGTGGGAATCACCTCATATACGGCCAGCGAGGGAAATTCCGAAGCCACGAATGTTAATTTTGGCATGAGTCAATTCCAGCTGCAGCTGCCACTTGTCAGGGGCAGGTTTGGGATGTCTGCCTCTTTTAGCCCGGTGACACAGTCAAATTTCAGAAATTACCAGGAAAATGTTAAATATGTAGGCGAAGGGGCCGCCCAGGATACGCTGCTTTACGGTATTGAAAACCGTGGTAACGGCGGTGCCAACCGGGCGGAACTGGGCTTTGGATGGCGCATTACGCCAAACATATCAGTAGGATATGCGGCTTCTGTTGTTTTTGTTTCTCTTGATGATGCCTATACGGGCGTTTTTGCCAATACCGACTACCAGGCCGTCGGCTATACCCTTGAAACCAGCGGCAGTGGGTTTGGGAATCGGTTTGGAGCCCATATTCGCGTGCCCGGACTGCTGGGGTCGGAAGATCAGCTCGGAATAGGGGCCAGCGTAAATCTCCCTGTTTCTGTTGATGCAGAACGCAAACAAACCGCTGATATGGGCGTGCGTTCCCTTTCCACAAAGGATGGGGAAAACCTGGGAAGCGGAACCATTACCCTCCCCATGACCATCAATGCCGGTTTGAGTTATCATCCGAACAGGTTGACGATGTTTGCAACCGAGGGAACCTATGAGCGGTGGTCGAACTTTGACAACGATTTTAAGCCCTCGGAGAGTGATTTATTTGTCGATCGCTATAAATTTGGTTTGGGATTCCAATATTTTCCTTACATTACAGGTTCCAACAAGTTTTTATCGCAGTTTAAGTATCGCATAGGGGGTTCATACGATACAGGGCACTTGCAGATCCAGGGAGAAAAAATCAATACCTTAAAACTTTCTGTAGGACTGGGCATCCTGTCCCCGGGCTCAAATACGTCTAATTCTTCTATTGATTTAAGCTTTGAATACGGAATTCGTGGAACAAAAAGCACGGATTTGGTCAAAGAACAGATATGGGGTGTGCGCTTATCCCTGAATCTATCAGAATTAATGTTTTACCGGCCAAAATTGCAGTAGACAAAATAAATGGTGCGGAAACGAGTTTATAACATGAACCATAGATAAAAAATACGAGTTATGAAAAAGCTACTTCTTTTATCGGCTTTTATCTTATTCAGCAGTAGCTGGGCTACGGCACAATCTACCCAGGAGCCGCCAAGTGGGATGAGTGAGATACAAGCTTATTCTATATTTTACGAAAATTATAAAAATGAGTCCTATGAAGGGGCACTACAGTTCGGCCGGTGGATCTGGAAGGGCATGCCGGAAACCATCGAGGGGTATCCCAAATTCGATCTGAAGCGTAACCTGCGCCGTCTCATCACAATTTATTCAAAACTCGGTGAGAATGCGACTGACCCGGCTGTGGCTGAAGCCTATGCGGATACGGCTCTGACCATATTTGACAAGGTTTCCGAGAAATACGGGAGTGACCTGGATGCCTACCAGTGGTCGGTGCGAAAGGGCCGTTTCTATGAAACTCATGCCGATAATATAGAAGATGCCTCTGCCAAAGCCGCCGCGGAATACAAGAAGGCGTTTGAACAGAAACCCGAGGAGTTTACTAAAATGGGTGACGGTTACTATGTGCAGTCCATGCTGCAGAATCTGATTGCACAGGATAAAAAAGATGAGGCGCTGGCCATAATCGAAAAAGCTGAACCGCATGCCCCCGAAAAGCTCCAGAATTATTTCAGTAATGCACGAAATAAGCTGTTCGATTCTCCGGATGAACGCATCGCTTTTCTGGAGGGAGAGCTGGCGGATGACCCGGAAAATGAAGAGCTTTTGAAACAGCTTCAGGACATCTATGAGAGCCAGGACATGGTTGCCAAGTTGACCGAGATAAATAAAAAGCTGTACGAGATTAACCCGAATTACGAAAACAGCCTGGCGCTTGGAGAAAGTGCACAGAGTGATGCCCGCTACAGCGAGGCCATTGAATATTTCAAGGAGGCGCTGGACAAGGCTGAAAATGCTGATCAGAAAGCCGCTATCGCCCTGAATATTTCAAGCGCTTATTTAAACAGCGATCAGCTGCAGAGTGCACGGCAGTATGCCCGAACGGCGCTGGAGCACGACAGCGACTGGGGGAAACCCTATATCAACATTGCGGATGCCTATTCTCAGGCTGTGAACCAGTGTACCAGCAACCGAAAACTGGAAGTGGAAGACCGGGTTGTATACTGGCTGGTCCTGGATTATCTGAATAAGGCAAAGAGTGTTGACAGTTCCGTCAGCAGTGAAGCCAATAATAAAATTAATGCTTATGCGCCGGTAACACCGACTACCGAGCAGCAGTTTTTCAAAAACTGGAAAGAAGGCCAGCAGATCAGTGTTGATGCTTCTTTGAACTCCTGCTATGGTTGGATTGGCGAAAGCACAACCGTTCGCCGATAAGTTTTAACTGTTGGCAAAACTTTTTATCTTTACATACTTCAATAAATAGTGCAGCGGATGAGCGCTGCACTATTTATTTCCTCCTTCCAGTTTTTTAATTCAAAAAAAAATCATTTCATGTTCCTGCCGCAGAATGACGGACAGGAATATTAGACTTTAAGCTAAAATCACCGGATGTAATGGGACGTTCAAGAAATAACAGAAATCGGGGTCGCAATAATAACAAAAATGTATTCGTGCCACGATTTAACGACAATCAACAGGTAGAAGTGGCAGGCCGATACCGGGGTGTTGTGGAAATCAATGCCAAAGGGTATGGTTTTGCCCGCCAAGTGGACCATGAGTTCAGTTATGAACCCAGTGATCCTTTCCTGAAGCCGGATGAGGTAAAGCACCACAATTTACGGCCGGGATTGGTAATTGAAGGGGAATATGAAGAGGATAACCGCGGGCACCGCCATATTTATTCGATTGAAAAGATCAATGACCGCGACCCGATGGATTGGCAGCGGTCCACGCGTTTCGAACTCCAGACCCCCATCATGCCGGTCGATTACCTGAAACTGGGCCAGGAACCCGATAATATTGAGATGCGGGTGCTTGACCTGGTAGCCCCCATAGGAAAGGGACAGCGGGCCCTGATTGTGGCTCCACCACGAACGGGAAAGACGGTCTTGCTGAAAAAAATAGCCGAATCGGTGACGGCCCATTACCCGGATGTTACCACCGGCGTGCTGCTGGTTGATGAACGCCCGGAAGAGGTCACCGACTTCCTTCGGACGACAGATGCCGAAGTATTTGCTTCGTCCAATGACAAATCAACGGAGAGTCATATTCGAATTACGGAACTGGCACTCGGCTATGTAAAGCGAAAGGCGGAAATGGGGGAAGACGCCGTGCTGCTGGTTGATTCCATCACACGGCTGGGTAGGGCCTATAACAATGCACAGGAAAGCAGTGGGCGGACCCTGTCAGGCGGGCTTGACATACGCGCGCTTGAAATCCCCAAAAAGATATTCGGATCGGCCCGTAAAATTGAGGGCGGGGGATCACTGACCATTATAGCCACCTGCCTTGTCGAGACCAACTCCCGCATGGATGATCTCATTTTCGAGGAGTTCAAAGGAACTGGAAATATGGAGCTGGTCCTCGACCGGGAGCTGGCCAACGATCGCATCTTCCCGGCGATCAACATCAGCGCTTCCGGAACAAGAAATGAGGATAAATTTATCGGCGGCTCCATTGAAGAGCGTAATATGGTGCGACGCTACCTGCTGAAAAAGTCACCCAAGGAATCCATGCAGAGTCTGTTGAAGGTATTGAAGAATACCGATAGCAATGAGGAGCTGCTTAATCAGATTGCCGCAATGGTGTAAGGCTAACGATTCAGGAGGGATACACAATTGACTACGGAAGTTGTTGTTTATAATATTGAGTCAGCTCTGAATGCCCAAGAGGGCGGTGCAGACCGCGTTGAACTGTGTGATAATCCCGGTGGAGGAGGCACAACCCCTTCTTCAGGGACCATAGCTGTTTTGAGCAAGGAACTCAAAATTTCACTCTTTGTCATGATTCGCCCCCGGGAGGGTGATTTTTGCTATTCGGATCTTGAATTCGAGGCGATGAAACACGACATCCGGCACGCCCGCGAGCTGGGAGCTGATGGCGTGGTTTTTGGAATCCTCTCCCCCGATGGCAGCATTGATATCGAACGAAACCGCGAGCTGGCAGCACTGGCCCGTCCCCTGGAGGTCACCTGCCATCGTGCTTTTGATATGACGAAAGATCCAATGGCAGCCCTGGAAAGCTGTATCGAGGTTGGGTTTGATCGCATTCTCACCTCCGGCCAGCAGGCCCGGGCCCAGCAGGGCATTCCACTGATAAGCCGACTTGTAGATGAAGCCGGCGGTCGTGTTTCCATAATGGCCGGCTGTGGAGTCAATGAGGAAACCGTGGAGCAGATTATGGAGAAGACCGGCGTTGACGAAGTTCATCTTTCAGCGGAGAGCACCCGTGAGAGTAAGATGAAGTTTCGCAATCATGCGATTGCCGGTATGGGAGCGACGACGGGCAAAGAATATCTGCTTGACATTGCCAACGCTGCAAGGGTAAAGGAAATTCGCAGCAGGGCACTGTCTGTCTTTAAAGGTTAGGGTTGCATTCCGGGGCTGTTATGGTCTGATTACCATTCCCCGGTGATGTCTATGCAACAGATCCCTGACGGGTTATCCGCTTTTGTCGGCGATTGATTTGTGGTAACTGGCAGGTGATAACTCAAAACCCATGACATTATATATCCCAACAGAATAGCGCTGCTGTTGGTTTCGGATCTGCCGGAGGTACCGCGGTGAGCTTATCAAGGGCATGAAGGTGCCGGGTTAATAGACAGGCAGGGAGGGGTCGATCTCCTTGGCCCACTGATTGATGCCGCCCTGCAGGTTTTTAACGTCTGAGAATCCTTTCTCTTCGAGAAGCTGACACGCCTGGGCACTGCGCGATCCGCTCCTGCACAGGCATACGACTTCCTGGTCTTTTTGAGACTCAATTTCATCCAGCCGGCCGGCCAGTTCACCAACAGGGATGAGCGTGGCATTGCTGTAGTCTATTTTGGACTGGTACTGTTCAAAAGGTTCACGAACATCCAGCAGGAAAACTTCGTTATTGTCAATCTTTTTTTTCAGCTCCTGAACGGTGATCTCTTTCATGGATGAGATAATTTTGGGTTAGGGGAATAAAAATAATCGTTTCTTGCGGCTGTATCTGTTCGAAGGCGTTAGCCGTTTTCTTCCGTATTGTAGCGATCCAGGCGAAACTGGCTGCCCAGGTAAAGCCGGCGGGCTTCCTCGTCTTCAGCCAGCTGATCGGCCGAACCTTCTTTGAGAATGTTTCCCTCGAACATAAGGTAGGCCCGGTCGGTAATGGCGAGCGTCTCATGGACGTTGTGGTCGGTGATGAATATGCCAATATTGCGGTGGCGAAGCTGGGCTACAATCTCCTGAATATCTTCCACTGCTATAGGGTCCACGCCGGCAAAGGGCTCGTCAAGCAGTATGAAATTGGGATCCGTAACCAGTGCGCGGGCAATCTCTGTGCGTCGGCGCTCGCCGCCGGAAAGGCTGTATCCTTTGTTGTTGACGACCTTCTGAAGTCCGAATTCTTCAATGAGCTGGTCAGTGCGATTCTGTACTTCGGTATCGCCCAGATCAAAGAATTGCAGAATGGATTCCAGGTTTTCGCGTACCGTGAGATTTCGAAACACACTGGCCTCTTGCGAAAGATAGCCGATACCCAGTCGCGCCCGCTTGTACATGGGCATGCTGGTTAGGTTCTGGTCGTCCAGGAAAATCTGACCGCTTTTGGGGGTCACAAGCCCCACAAACATGTAAAAAGTGGTGGTTTTTCCCGCGCCGTTGGGCCCGAGGAGGCCCACAATCTCACCCTGGGTAACATTGATGGATACATCCGAAACAACCGTTCGCCGCTTATAACTTTTCGTCAGTCCCTTGCTGTAGAGCGTCTTTTTGTTGGGTTGTTCCGTCATGAGAAGACGTTATTTCTTAAACCGCGGCAAGTTCGTTCAGGACCGATTCAAAAATGCGTTTTCCGTCATCAGAGCCGAGGATGCTTTCAACCGCACGTTCGGGATGGGGCATCATGCCCAGGACGTTGCGTTTTTCGTTGCAGATGCCTGCTATATTGTCGACCGAGCCGTTAAAATTGGCTTCCTGCGTAGTTTCGCCCCGGCTGTTGCAGTAGCGAAAGACAATTTGATCGTTATCCTGTAATTTTTTCAGCTGATCCTCGTCCGTCACATAGTTACCTTCGCCGTGGGCGACGGGCAGCTGAAGCACCTCTCCCTTGTCAATCGTTCGCGTAAAGAGGGTGTCCGATGTTTCGCACCGGAGGTGGGTCTGCTTGCAGACGAAGCGAAGTTGCTCGTTATGAAGCATGGCGCCGGGCAGCAGTCCGGCCTCCAGCAGGATCTGGAAGCCGTTGCAGATACCCAGTACGGGTCCTCCTTTTCGGGCGAAATCAATAACCGACTGCATAATGGGAGAGAAGCGGGCAATAGCCCCCGAGCGCAGGTAGTCGCCGTAAGAAAATCCGCCGGGCACAAGAAGAAAGTCAATATCCGACAGGTCAGTATCTTTATGCCAGAGAAACTGGGCCTTGGCATTCATAACATGCGCCAGTGCATGGTAGGCGTCATGATCGCAGTTCGAACCGGGAAAAACAATTACTCCAAAGTTAGCAGACACGGGTTTATCCTTTAATTTCGGTGATGAGTTGAATTTCTTTGAGCACGCCATTGACTTCGAAGCATTCTTCAAAGCTGCCTTCGAAGACTTCGGCCTTGCCCTCGTTATGTACTTTATAGGTTAGTTCTTCGGCATGAGACCGATTGCATCCCAATGCTTTTTTGAGTTGACCGATGACTTCTTCGAACGTGTGAACATCGTCGTCATAGAGTATAACTCGCCAGGGACTCTTTTCTTGTTCATCTTCCTGTTCTTTTTCAAGAACATCGACGTCAATGCCGGGTGTTTCCTGTTGGCTAGGTTCAGATCCCCAAACGTTCGCAAGCGGATCACTCATAGCAAAAAAATTAATTTTCGTGAATGGTGATCTCAAAATCCTCCATAACCTCATTAGCCAGCAGTTTTGTGCAGGCAGTCTCGGCAATATCAAAAGCAGCGTCCTTGCTATCGGCATCGATGTTTAACTCTATGAGCTTGCCAATACGGACGTTTTTGATGTCAGACAGCCCCAGGTTGGTTAATGCATGGTGTGCTGCTTTGCCTTGTGGATCTAATATGGATTTTCGTAATGTAACGTTGACTGTAGCCTTGTACATCAGTATAAAAAGTTGTGCAAGTTTAAATGAGGGTAAAGTTAATCTTTATTTAGCTTAGCTGCTAGCCGTTTACGGATAAAATTCCGGGCTCCTTCCCGCGACAGGTGATCAAGGTCAATCCATTGAATAAAATTCCACCGGCGGAACCATGAGAGCTGCCTTTTGGCGTAGCGCCTTGTCTTCGTCTTAATATCTTTAACCATCTGTTCACGGCTGATATTGCCTTCCAGGTACTGAATGGTTTGTTTATAGCCGACCGTATTAAGTCCGGGATCCTGCAGGCTGTATCCGCCCTTCAGGATGGCTTCTGTTTCTTCCAGCAGGCCTTGCTCAAACATGCGGTCCACGCGCCTGTTAATCCGACTATAGAGGACCTGTCGATCGCGTTTCAGACCGAACACAAGCAGGTCGTCGGGGACGGTAATGGTGTCCTCATCCGAATGAAAGGAGCTGAAGGGTTGTCCGGTCTGCATCCATACGTCAAGCGCACGGATAATCCGCTGGGTATTCATGCCGTCCATCTTCTGTGCGTATTCGGGATCGACCTTTTTCAACTGCTGGAAAAGGGGTTCAATACCTTCCTGTTCTATTTGAGCTTCGAGCTGTGCCACATTGGATGCGCTGGCTTCAGGCACATCATCCAGCGGTTGAATGGTACACTGAACATGCAGCGTACTCCCTCCCACATACAGCACATGGTGCCCGCGTCGGCTTATTTTCTCCTCCCATTGGCGGGCGCGTTCTTCGTAATTGGCTGCACTGTCTTTAACAGCGGGATCAATAATGGAGAGGTTGTAATGGGGGATGTCCTGCTGTTCTTCTTTTGAGGGTGTGGCGGTCCCTATATTCAGGTACTTGTAGCATTGACGGGAATCTACAGAAATAATTTCTGCACCCAGGGTGTGAGCTATGTCCACAGAGAGAGCCGTTTTGCCGACTGCTGTGGGACCAAGAAGTAAAATACGCACAGAAGAAAATTACATTCGTTAATTGCTCGGGAATTGATACCAATATAAGAAATATGCTCTTAGTTTTTGAATCGTATTCAGGTGGCAAAATTCTGCTTCCCAGCTGCGTTTTTTCTTGTATAAAGGGTGCGTTATTTGGTTGCTAAGAGAGCGAGGATTTATTAGTATACGGTACTTATTCTGCAGACTGTTTTCCGGTCTGCTAAAACGCTCAGCAAAATATTTTTTCTATGAGATTCAATTTATCAAGTAGTGAATTAGTTAAAGCACTCTCAGCCGTTTCGGGGGCTGTTCCTAATAAAGCTACACTTCCTATCCTGGAAACTATTCTTTTCAAGAGTGAGGATGGTCAACTTCGGCTGACAGCCACTGACCTGGAAATTTCGATTATCGAGTACATGGATGCTGACATTGAAGAAGATGGGGCCGTTGCCATACCGGCACGACGGTTAACGGAGACCCTGCGTCAGTTGCCGGATATTCCCGTGGCTTTTGAAGTTGATGAGAAATTTAATGTTAAGTTCCGCACCGATAAGGGAACCTACAAGCTGGTCGGGGAAGATCCGGATGAATTTCCCGAAGTTCCAAGTCTTGATGAGGGACATACGCTCGAGACAGCCAAGGATGATATGCTCAAAGCCATTAATAAAACCCTCTTTGCTGTATCCAACGACGATCTCCGTCCGGCAATGATGGGTGTTTATTTTGATATCGGTTCTGAGGAAAGCAAGTTTGTTGCTACGGACGGCCATCGGCTGGTCCGTTATATAAGGCAGGATTTGACCAGCGACAAGGACATTAACTTTATTGTTCCCGAAAAGGCGCTGAGCCTTGTTCAG
Organism: Fodinibius sediminis; assembly: GCF_900182555.1. Classification (GTDB taxonomy): domain Bacteria; phylum Bacteroidota; class Rhodothermia; order Balneolales; family Balneolaceae; genus Fodinibius; species Fodinibius sediminis. Next base: position 46,499 of record NZ_FXTH01000015.1, read on the forward strand.
AAAGCCCTGCACGGGGAGGAGTGTCTGCTGACCATTACAGAGGACCACGCGCGGTTCAAAAGTGGGAACACCATTGTTATTACCCGTCTGATCAATGAGCAGTACCCGAATTACGACTCTGTTATCCCTAGGGAAAATGACAAGACATTGATCATTAACAAGGAGCAGATGCTGGCTACGGTCAAGCGTGTAGCTATCTTTTCAAGCTCAACCACCCGGCAGATTCGGCTGCAGCTTCAGCCCGACAAGTTGACAATCCGGGCTGAGGATATTGATATGAGTAGTGAGGCAAAGGAAACCATCGCCTGCGAGTATGACAACGAGGAGGAGATGGAGATCGGTTTTAATGCCAAGTATTTAGCCGATGTATTGGGGAATGTGGATGACGAAGAAGTGCATTTCGAGTTTTCGACCCCCAACCGGGCAGGTATTGTAAAGCCTTCGGAAGAAGACCAAAATGAGCAAATGCTCATGCTTGTGATGCCGGTGATGCTGAATACCTATGCGTAATGTCATAACCCTTACAACCGATTTTGGGCTGAAGGATTATTATGTAAGTGCTATGAAGGCGGTGATGCTTGGCATCGCGCCCGAGGTTCGCCTGATCGATGTCTCCCACGACATCCCGTCCCAGGATATTATGGCGGGGTCATGGGTGTTGAAAAATTCAGCCATGCTCTTTCCCTCTAAGACGGTGCATGCGGTGGTTGTAGATCCCGGTGTGGGCACCGAGCGCCACCCGATTGCCCTGAAAGTGGAAGATCAGTTTTTTGTAGGTCCGGATAACGGTATCTTTTCGCTGCTCACGGCCAGCCGGGAGTATACGGCTGTACGTTTGACCCGCGAGCAATACCTGCGAGACAGTCCCTCTAGTACCTTTCACGGTCGCGATATCTTTGCGCCGGCAGCGGCTCATCTGAGCAGGGGCGTGCCGCTCGAGGAACTCGGGGAACCTCTCGACGAGCTGGTCAGTTATCGGTGGATGCAGCCGATAGCGGATAAAGACGGCGTGCAGGGAGCCGTTATTCATATCGACAAATTTGGCAATCTCGTTACCAACATACCGGAAGACCTTATCCATGAGGTAATCGGAAATCAGAAAGTCAAAATTTATGTTGGAAATGTGATCCTCAACGACATCTCAACCACTTTTGGCGATGTGACGGAAGGGGAGCCGGTGGCCTATATTGGGAGTGCCGGTATGCTCGAAGTGGGTATCAACAAGGGGAATGCTGAAGAGATGCTGGGAGTTCAGAAAGGGGCTCAGATATCCCTGGTATTGCAAAAGTAAGGTTCATTGTAACTCTTGCAGCCCATTCACGTATTATTTCTTAGTTCATACATTCACCTGAGTTGTAATGAATATGCCCGGGATCCGGAACGCTGAATAGGGATCTCCTTGCTGTTCAGAATGACCGAATCGCTATGTCTATGTCTCTCGAAATTCGATCTCCCAAATATGAGCGGGCCGCAATAACCATTCCCGCCGAAGCGGCCAATCTTCAAAAGAGATTCAACGGTACGGTATGCTCGAGCAAGGGCGATGAGTATGTGATCCGCAACAATATTATTGATCTGCTGGAGGATGACATCCCGGAGATGTCGTGGGCTCAGAGTTCCAATCACTGGAAAGTGACAGCGGCTTTGTATGAGGATATCTGGCGTAAACGTTCTCTGTCCATTTTATCGGGCGAGGATTTTCCGATTCAGAAGGAACAGGAGCTGCTGATGAGCTGGCTGAATCCCCAATCACACCATAAATACCTGGACATCGGCTGTTCAACAGCTCTGTACGGCCGGCTGATTAAAAAAGAGGTGACTGACTGTGAGGTCGTATCGCTGGATTTTTCTCACCAGATGCTCGAGGAGGCGCGAATTAAATCGGAGGTGGAAGGGGTCGATCAGTACCTGCTGCGGGCTGATGCACGTCATTTACCGTTCTTCAGTGCCACTTTTGACGGCTTGGCCATGGGCGGGACGCTCAATGAATTGACCGACCCGGCCAGAGTCTTGTATGAGGCCCGCCGGGTGATAAAAAAGGACGGGGCCTTCTTTATGATGCATTTGATCAAGGCCGACGCCTGGTATGTTCGGCTGCTGCAGGAATCAGCGGAATTCGGTGGTATCACGTTCTGGTCGACGGAGGAAAGCAATGAACTGTTTGAACAAACCGGCTTCAGGGTCGCTGACCAGTTTAGCAAGGGCATCGTCTGTTTTACGAAACTTATTCCGGCATAATGAAAACAGATACAGAAGAGCCTGAAGCAGGCCTGCAGCTATGTAATGCGGTATCTACATCTGTTCGGGGGCACTGATGCCCAGGATGCCAAGGCCGTTGGCCAGGACCTGTGCGGTTGCTTTGGCGAGGGCCGTTCGGGCCTGCACCAGCTTTTCGTCTTCACCAAGAATACGGCAGTCGTGATAAAAGGAGGTGAAATGGGATGCCAGGTCATCCAGGTAGTTGATCAGACGGTGCGGCTCACGGCTCTCGGCAGCGCTTTGAATCATCTCAGGAAAGCGGATCATGCTTTTGATGAGTTTATTCTCCGATTCATGGGTCAGGATGGTTAAGTCCGGTGCTTCCCCAAAGGCGTATTCCTGTTTCACTTTCCGGAGGATGCTGTGGATCCGCGCATGGGCATATTGCAGATAAAAAACAGGGTTCTTTTCGCCTTCCTCCTTGGCCGCGGCCACGTCAAATTCCAGGTGGGTGTTGGGCGCCCGCATCAGGAAGAAAAAGCGTGTGACATCCGGGCCCACCTCATCCATTAACTCATCAAGGGTAATGAAATTGGCTTTGCGGGTGCTCATCTTAAACGGTTTGCCTTCTTTTACGATGGTAACAAACTGGTAGACGATCACATCCACCCTGGATCGGTCATAGCCGAGGGCTTCGAGGCCGGAGAGGACATCCGGGTAGGTATCGATATGGTCGGCCCCAAAGACATCAATGCACTGGTCATATCCACGCTCCAGCTTGTTGGCATGATAGGCTATATCCGGGAGGCGATAGGTGGGTTCGCCGGTGCTTTTGACGAGCACGGTGTCTTTTTCCTTGCCGAAGCGGCTGGTTCGAAACCAGGTGGCCCCGTCCTTGTCGTACGCCAGGTCTTTCTCGCGGAAGGCGTTTACGACTTGATCAATGGAACCGTCGTCGTAGACTTCCTGCTCGTTGAAGAAGAGGTCCATCTTAATGTTCATCCGCTGCAGGGTCGCCTGGATTTCCTCGAAGATTAATTGTTCGGCCTTCTCTTTGAAGGCGGTGATGTCGCTGGTGTCCAGAAGGGCTTCGCCGTGTTCCTCAACAAGGGCATGTGCAATATCACGAATGTATTCTCCCTCATAGCCGTCCTCGGGAAGTTCCGCATCCTGTCCCAGCTCCTGCCGGTAGCGGGCCTGCACGCTTTGCCCCAGCATGCGCATTTGACGGCCGGCATTGTTAAAATAATATTCCCGGTCCACCTCAGCCCCGGTCCATTCTAACAGGCGAGCCACCGTATCGCCCAGGACGGCATTGCGACCGTGCCCAACGGTGAGGGGGCCCGTGGGATTGGCGCTGACAAATTCGATGAGAATGCGCTGCCCGGCCCGTGTTTCTGTTTCCCCGAAGCGGGCCCCCTGGTCCAAAACACCCTGCAACTCTTCAAATAAATAGTTTTCAGCATAGCGAAAATTGATAAAACCCGGTCCCGCTATCTCAACAGCATCAATTTTCCGGGGATCATACTCCATCTTCTCCACGATCTCCTCGGCAATACTCCGGGGATTCATCTTGAGCGTGCCGGCCAGGTTTAGGGCAATATTGGAGGCCGAATCGCCGTGTTCGGGCTGGTTCGGTTTTTCAATCTGAATCTCGGGTATCTCCTCCTTCGAGAGGTCGAACTGATTCAGGGCCGTAGTGATAATAGAGCGCAGGTAGTCCTTCATGGTTATGGTATTCATTTCAATAAATTCAAAATGCTAAATATAACCAGTAGAATTAGGAATTGAGAATTTAGAATGATGATTTTTTGGGGTTTTGTTGACAGCACTGCAAGCGGCTGGCAAAGAGGGGTGCGGCGTTCTCGATGAGCGGTCAGCTCAACGTTTACCATTTGGATGGCCGGGCACTGTGTTTTATCCGGTGCGGGGTTCCCTTATTTTACATCCCTAATTCAGATGCCCTTTGGCCCGGAAACTGGTATAACTGTCGCCGGCAATGATGATATGGTCATCGACAGGAATTCCCAGTAGTTTTCCTGACTCGGCAATCCGTCTGGTCAGCCGGATGTCTGCCTTTGATTCTTTGTTTTGTCCACTGGGGTGGTTGTGCAGCAGAAGGATGCTGTTTGCCTCGTTCATCACGGCCTGGCGCATCACCTCGGCCGGGTCCACAATGGTGGCTGTGGCGCCGCCGGAGCTTATCTTTTTATGCCCCATGACAATCTTGGCATTATTCAGGAATGCCACGAGGAAGACTTCCCTGGTGAGATCGCGCAATTTGGGCCCGAAATAGGCGACGGCATCTTCCGGGGAGGTGATCTGGACCTGCTCTCCAAGTCCGGCCACCTGTATGCGTCGTGAGAGTTCAAATACCGCCTCCAGCATGAGCGATTTTACATCACCCATGCCTGGTATCACCTTTAGGTCCTGCCATTCTTTGCGTGCGAGATAGCGGAGTCCGTCAAAATGGTTGAGCAGGGCTTGTGCCATTTGAATGACATTCATCTTTTTGCTTCCGGTACGCAGGAGTATGGCAAGAAGTTCTGCGTCCGAGAGGCTCTCACTGCCGTAAGTCATGAGTTTTTCCCGGGGCTGTTCATCGGGGTTCATCTCCTTGACGGTTCTTCTGAAGAAATGGTCGGCTTCGAACTGTTCTTGGTCAGACATAAGGTTGGACTGTATTTTGAGTTGCCGTTTATACAGTAAGACCCCCGAATGCCTCATCCCTTACAAAAAAAATGAGAATGAGGATAATCGGGCCTGGCGACCAGACTATGTCATGAGGTCATGCATGGTTGTTATGCCCTTTTGTTTTGCTTTTTTCAATAATTTTAGAAAAAGCTGAGCCGTGAGAAAGGCGTCTCCTGCCGCGGTATGGCGGTCATCCAGGGGGATGTGATACCGCCGGCACAGCGCGTCCAGGCCATAGTCCCTGGCAGGGATGAACTGATGGCCTGCATGCTTTCCCATTTCCAGTCGAATGGCCAGCTTCCGGGTATCCAGGCGGGCATTGAGCAGTTTCTTCAACCCCAAGGGGCGAACGGCTTTTTCAAGCATGGCGATATCGAAATGTATGTGATGGCCAACGATGATGGCATTTTCTATATCATCCAGAAAGAGTTTGACAAAATCTCGCAGGGACAGGGCATTCTCCACGTTGATGATCTGGTGAATTTTAATAGCCTCCCGTCCCACTTTTTTCTGCTTGAGGAAGTAGTGGCGTGCTGAGCTTATGCTGATGGCGTAGTTTTTGACTTTTATGCTCCCGTACGAGATGATATAATCTTTTTTTACATCCAGACCTGTAGTTTCGGTATCCAGGATGATAAAAGTCGCGTCCCCAATGCGAGGTGGGTAGACCGGCCCGCCTTCAAATTTTTGGCGATACCGGTCCACAAAGGACGGCGTATGCATATTGGTTTGGCGGAATAACGATGACCAGTCCATATCAGATACCTAAAAGGTCAAGCTGAAATCTGACCCTGATGATTCTTTGGAGCTCATGGATCGGGTAAAAGGCATTTTTTAGTAACTGACGCTGCAATTTACCCAGGGAGTCGGGGTCAATATACCGGCCCGAGTCATGTGCTTTCAACCCTTCCAGGGCCCTGAGGCGCATAAAAATTTCATATGCTTTCCCCGCCTCCAGAAATAATTCAGCCTGGTTGGGCTCCAGATCAGCCAACTTTTCATACCGTTTGCGAGTATTGGTAATATCGATGATACCATGACCCAGCACCAGCAGCCGGGCCGCATCCACCAGGGGCATCATGGCGCGCCGTTTTATATCAAATTTGTGCCTGTGGCGTCCCGATTTCTCAACCATCAGGTTTCTGAAAAAGCCGAGTGGCGGGGAATTGAGCAACGCATTTTTGGCCAGGAAATTCAGGAACAGTTCGTTGTTTTCAATCATGGTGGTGATGTGGTGGCCTAACTGCTCTGCCAGCGATGCATCGCCATGGACCGGACGGAAATCAAAAAAAATAGAGGCGTGCAGGAGCGCTTTCTCATCCGGAGTCTTGATCCAGTCTCCGAAGCAGTCTTTCCATGCCGACAGGGGTTGACACCAGCGGGGATTGCTGGCCATCATGCCGGCCGGGCAGTGTTGGAAACCACATCTTGCCAGTATGCTGACCACTTCCCTGGCCAGGGCCTGGAAATAGGCACGGGCGCGGTCGGCCTTGGGGTCCGGTGGGTCTTCATAGATGAGGGCGTTATCCATGTCTGTACGCAGCAGCTGTTCTTGCCGACCCTCACTTCCCAGCGACAAAAAACAAAATTTCAGATTGTGGACGCCGGGATAGTCTGTAGCATGTTTGGCCTGTGCCAGCTCACATGCCTTCTGTATGATAATATCATTAATCTCTGTGATGACATTTGTGATAAAGGGGATGGAGACTTCATTTTCCAGGTAGTATTCCAACAGCAGTTCGGCCTTGTCTCGCAGCCGTACCAGTTCATTCACGCTGTCTGAGCCGAGCAGCGCTTTGATGATGACTGCCGGACTATTTCCCTGCGAGAGCAAGAGATCGTGATCCGAGACAATACCGATCACTTTGCTCTGGTCCGATCCGTCCTCGGTTAAAATGAGATGATGCACCCGGTGATTGATCATGGTCAAATAGAGGGTGGCAAAATCAGCCTTCTCGTCCAGCGTAATAACCGGGCTGCTCATAATTTCCTTTACCGGCGTGCTGTAGGACTTGTCGGCGGCTATGACCTTGTTGCGAAGATCCTTATCTGTGATGACCCCCCTGGGGTACCCCTGTTTGTCGACAATGACGATGGAGCCTACTTTCCGTTCGCTCATCATTCGGGCGGCCTGCCCTACTGTTTCATGGACGGCACAGCTAAGAACATCCCCGGAGAAATGCAGGTCCGATTGGCCCGAGAAAATAGCCAGTCCCCGCTGATCCGTCTTGCCTGAAAATCCGGTGGTAGCCAACTCAGCCCCCGAAAGATCGCGCTTCACGACGACCTGGCCCGAAGCAAATCCGGCAGCAAAATATTGGTTAACCCGGTTATTTTCGGTCAGGATTCGTTTAAAAACGGGGGTGGGGATGGCGTAGACCAAACTGTCTTCATCGGCCAGGGCGTCTAGTACATAAGACCTTCTGCCCAGCAGGGCCCGTACGCCAAAGACATCGCCTTCATCGCAATACGCTACGGGTACAGGCTCTCCCTGCCCATCATCTTCTGTCAGAACCACGGCTCCCTCCTTGAGGACATAAAAGTGATTTTTAGCGGTCTCACCCGTACGAAAAAGGTACTCACCCTTTGCAAAGTAGATGATTTCTACTTCGGACGCTACCGTTTGCAGCAGCTCCTCCGAGAGAAAGCTGAACGGAGGGTATTGTTTGAGGTACTCCTTGACCCTGTTAACAATGACATTTGCCATGACAGAATAGTGGCTTGATAAAAATAGCTGGCTCCTTTACTGACAATGTATAGAAGTAATAACAAAAAAATGACAATAATTGAACCGGGCAAGGCTTTTGCTCAACGCTCTGCCTCTTGAGCAGAAAAAATGGTTTTCACGGTCAATCCATGGGGCTTCATTCATCATCCGGGCCGCCCATCAGGGGCTCGTTCATCGCCCGGATGCTGGCGTTGGGCAATCCCTCGGGATAGTTGTGTTTGCAGATGTCAAGAACTTCAATGACCATCGCCAGGTGCAGCTGTTTGGAATCTTCGTAAAACTGTTGTGCCTCCTCGCTCAGCTTGGGTTTGCCGTGCAGGGGTTTGTCACTCACGCAGAGCAGGGTGGCATTGGGGATGCGGTAGCGATAGCCGTTGGTGGCCACCGTAGCTGATTCCATGTCCACAGCAATGCTCCTGCTCATGTGGATCTGCTCGACGGTACGTCGTTTTACGAATTCCCAGTTGCGGTTGGCGGTGGTGTAAATGGTGCCCATCCGGTGACTGCGGTCGTATTTGTCCAGTATTTCCTTCAGGTAGACATTCAGCAGATAATTGGGCGTGATCGGGATGTTGAGCGGCAGGATATCATCCAGAATACCGTCATTGCGCATGAAGCCGGTTGCCAATACAAAGTCCCCAATATCCTGGTGGTTGCGAAGTCCGCCACAGTGGCCCACCATAATCATGGCGTCGGGACGCAGTACTGCGATATGGTCGGTAATGGTTTTGGCGTTGGCGGGCCCCACCCCGATATTTACAAGTGAGATCCCCTTGTTATCGTCCAGCTTGTGATGGTAGGCCGGCATCTGGACCCCGCTGCGGACGGGACCGGTGCAGTCGGGAAATTTATCCTGGAAGACCTCCACATGCATGTCATAATTGGTAAAAAGGATGTAGCGTTGAAAGTCTTCGGGCTTGGTGCCGGTATAATGCTCCAGCCGGTTGAGTGAGATCTCAATGCGTTCGGGGCTGAAAAGAAATAACTTCTTTTGCGTGATGTCCCACTGGTCTTCGTCGGTGTTATCCAACAGGCTGGGATCGTTCATGGTCAGCCGCTCGCGCGAGGGGTGGATGTTGATTTCCGCTCCCTTCTGGGCCAGTTTCCTGAGTTCGCGCAAGAGGTACCAACGGTAGGATTTCGGGCGTGCCATCTCACCGGTAATCACCGGATTGTGTTTGGACCACGACCGTTTGACCAGTACATTCGGATAGTCGCCGTTTTCATAAATGGTTTCCATGATATCACACGCTTTCTCAACCCGCTGGTTGATTTCATTCTCAGAGTGAATATCTTCAGGTTGAAATTTAAAGTGATCAGTCATAAAAAAACGTCTTATGAATAAAAAATCCTTTCAATTTACCATTGAGCCATGGTCGGTAGAGCATGAAAATAAGGAATATCAGACACCAATATTCAATCTTTTGCAGCGAAAAATGGTACTGGAAGCTGCCGGGGAGTATAATGAGGGTGACTTCTACGTGCTGGAAGCTCCTGAATGGGTTAATGTGATCCCGGTGACGACGGATCAGCAGGTTGTGCTGGTCGAGCAATACCGATATGGGATAGAGCAGCCTACACTCGAGATTCCCGGCGGGTTGGTTGATCCCGGAGAAACCCCCGGGGAGACAGCGAAGCGCGAACTGGTGGAGGAGACGGGCTACCGCTCGGATTCGTGGAGCAGCCTGGGCAAAGTTAGCGCCAATCCCGCAATGATGAATAACTTTTCCCATGTTTTTCTGGCCGAAGGCTGCAGGTACGAAAAAAAGCAGAATACCGACCAGCACGAGCGCATACATGTCCACCTGCTTCCGATCGACACCTTCCTGGATTATGTAGCCGACGGTACGATTCATCACAGCATCGTGGTGGCTGCCGCCGCCAAATATTTGCTGTATAAAGGAAGGTACAGCTAATTTCGGATGGAGAGCTATTTCCGCCGCCGGGAGGGGCATGGGTGATCATTTTCCCCTTATGCCGGCCTATGATGGGGCTGTCCGGCTTCTGGGCTTCATCGAATCTTCAACTTGGCACCGTACCTTTGCTTCATCAAAGAATAATTGCAGTATCAGGGGAATCCCGTTATTATACAACGGCCGTAAAACAGCCTGGCACAAGTCCAAGATTTCCGGTTCAGATATTTGCCAAATAACCAATCCAAAACAGGTGTAACATGATAGAAGTCGGAGCCAAGATTAATACGGATTTTGCGATTGATATCGTTAAAAAGGGGGAAGAGCAAACGGTCATCTTCGACGAACTGCTTGACCGGCCAACCATTGTTTCGGTCTATATGCGAAATAATACTTCGGGCTGTGACAAACAGAACAAGAGTCTGGCCGCCGAGGCCGACTGGTTTGATGAGCAGGGCTACAACCTGGTAGCAATAAGCAAGGATACCTGCGGCTCGCACAAGAACTATGCAGAAAAGCTGGGCATCAACTATGTACTGGCTTCTGATCCCGAGTATAAGTTTGCCGAAGCCACCGACTCCATTGTGGAAAAAAATATGTTTGGCAATACGTACGAAGCTCCGACCCGGTCGGCCTACCTCATTGATACCGATGGGACGGTCAGGGCCGTTATAGAAAAAGTAAATACTAAAGATCATGCCGGAGAGTTAAAGGATATGATCAAGAATTTGTAGAAAAAGTATTATATGAAGTCTCTTGTAATTGTAGAGTCACCTACTAAAATTAAAACGCTCAAAAAGTATTTGCCGGGCGACTATGTCATTGATTCGTCGATGGGACATATCCGTGATCTCCCGGCCAATGCCAAGGAGATCCCCAAGAAATTCAAGGGGAAGGACTGGGCAAACCTGGGGGTGAATACGGAGGAGGATTTTGAGCCCCTGTATGTGATTCCATCCAGTAAAAAGAAAGTGGTTAAGCGCCTGAAAAAAGAGCTGAAGGATGCTGATGAACTTATCCTGGCGACGGATGAAGATCGCGAGGGTGAAGCTATCTCCTGGCATCTGACGGAGATTCTGAAACCAAAGGTGCCGGTTAAGCGAATGGTGTTTCGTGAGATTACCAAGGAAGCCATACAGGAAGCCCTGAATCATTTTCGGGATATCGATCTTAACCTGGTCAATGCCCAGGAGGCGCGCCGGATTATCGACCGCCTGGCCGGTTATACCATTTCTCCCCTCCTCTGGAAAAAGATTGCTCCTGGCCTATCGGCTGGACGCGTGCAGTCGGTGGCTGTACGATTCCTGGTGGAGCGCGAACGGGAGCGCATGAAGTTCCGCTCGGCCCGCTACTGGGATTTGAAGGCCCGTCTCCATAAAACAGGCCAGGAAACAATTTTTGAAGCTGACCTGACGCACCTGGATGGCAAACGACTGGCTTCCGGCAAGGATTTTGATGAAAATACCGGAAAGCTCAAAAAGCCTGAAAAGGTTGTCCTGCTGGATGATGAGTCGGCCGCTGAGCTCCGTGATGACCTGGACAAGGCGCAGTGGAAGGTTTCAGAAGTCAAGAAAAACCGTAAGAAGCGGAACCCTTCGCCCGCTTTTATTACGTCAACGCTGCAGCAGGAGGCAAACCGGAAATTGAATTTTTCGGCCAAGCAGACTATGGGCGTCGCTCAGAAGCTCTATGAAAATGGGTATATCACCTACATGCGTACCGACTCTGCACGCTTGTCCGGCCAGGCCATTAATGCAGCGCGCAATGCGGTGAAACAGGAGTACGGGGATGAGTACCTTTTTGAACGCGTTCGAAATTACGGCGGCGGCTCCAAAGGGGCCCAGGAAGCACATGAGGCTATCCGGCCGGCCGGCAGCAGTTTCCGAAAGCCTGAGAAGACGGGTCTTCGGGGCGCTCAGTTTAAACTTTATGATCTTATCTGGAAACGCACGATTGCGACCCAGATGGCCCGGGCAGAGCTCGAGTTTACCAATGTCACCATCGAAGCTAAAGCGGATGGGAAGGTTGCTGAATTCAGAACCAGCGGGAAGAAGATTATATTTCCGGGTTTCTTCCGCGCTTATGTGGAGGGCAGTGATGATCCGGATGCGGCCCTGGAGAACCAGGAGAAATTTCTGCCTGTATTAAGTGAAGGGGAAGAAGTGAGCGAGGAAGGCATAGAGCCGATATCGCACGAGACCAAGCCCCCGGCCCGCTACACCGAGGCCACGCTCGTTAAAGAATTGGAAAAACGGGGCGTGGGTCGTCCGAGTACGTATGCCTCTATTATCAGTACCGTTCAGAACCGCGGTTACGTGGAAGCTGACGGGAAAACCCTGGTGCCCACCTTCACCGCCTTTGCTGTTACCGAGCTGCTCGAAAAGAACCTGCATGATGTGGTAGACAGTGATTTTACATCCGAAATGGAGTCCAGGCTGGATGAAATTGCCCGCGGCAAGCTGGATACGAATCAGTACCTGGACACCTATTACAATGGGAAACAGGGACTCAAGGCGAAGGTTGATGAGCAGGAAGACAAGATTAATCCCCGGGAGGCTCGTCATCTCGATCTGCCGCTGCCCAATTTGAACGGTATCAAGGTTTTTGTGGGCCGATATGGTCCCTACATCAAGACGGAGAAAGACGACGAGGAAATTACGACCTCCATCCCCGAGAGCTGGAAACCCAGCGACATTACTGTTGAAAAGCTGGAGGAATTGATCAAGACGGAGGAAGAGGGGCCGAAGTCCATCGGTAAACATCCTGAAACGGACGAGCCGGTGTATGTGCTCAACGGCCGCTACGGTCCTTATGTCCAGGTTGGCGAAGTCACCGACGACAACAAGAAACCGCAGCGCGCTTCACTGCTCAAAGGCATGAAGCCCGAGGATGTAGACCTGGAGCTGGCCCTTCGGCTGCTGGAGCTGCCCCGTCCGCTGGGCAAGCATCCCGAAACCGGCAAGGTGATCAAGGCCGGGGTTGGGCGTTATGGTCCGTTTGTGGTGCACGACGGCAATTTTGCTTCGCTCAGGCGCAGTGATCATGTGCTGGATGTTGAGCTGGACCGGGCCGTGGAACTGTTGGAAAACAAGAAGAAGAAAAAATCCAAAAGCAGTTCGGTTATCAAGGAGCTGGGCAAGCACCCGGACAACGGGAAAAAGGTTCGGGTAATGGACGGCCGCTACGGCCCGTATATCAAATACGGTAAAAAGAACATCAGCTTGCCGGATGACTTCGACCCGGAGGATGTGTCGATGGATATTGCAGTGCAGCTGATCGAGGAAAAGGGTAAATAACCGGGCGGCAGCGGAGAATGTTTTCGGCCGCCTGCTAAATTTTTACATGACAATGATCTGTTAGTTTTCTAATTTGGGGAGTCATGAAAAAAACGTCTGAACATTATTTCCAATATCCGGGCAATCTGCATGAGATCGACCTGGCTACGCTGGTTTCAATGTATCGTGACCGGGGTATTCCCAAAAAGGCGAAACCGGGCGAATATTTTGCCTGCGCCGCCACTGGAAATCTTATCAAGGGCGGCAAATGGTGGTTTGGACAGTATTACGACCAGAAGGCGTGGGACCGGACCCTGACCAAGGGGTGCGAAGGATACCCGCTTACGGAAGTGGAGATGAATATCCTGGGCATGGCCTATGCATCTGAGGGCGAAGCACCACAACGCAGCTATGTGGAGCAGAATGCAGGTGTCATTAACAAGCTCTCCTATATGATCGTGAATGATTTGAAGGAGTTTGGTTTTCTCTCCATCGACGACCAGAAAAGACTGCTCATTACTCCGCGGGGGGAGAAAGCGCTGCAGGGTATTGCCAAGCGCATCTACGGGAAAAAATTCCACCCCGATATGCTGAAAATAAACCAGGAGGACGTTGTCCAGCCTGTTATGGAGCGAGCCCAGAAAGAAGACAGCGAGCAGGCCAGCCTGTTTTAACTTCAATTCTCCCAATCTGCCTGTCTTTATTTCTAGACAATATGGCCATGGCCAAGCCCCATTATTTTATCGGATTCCATCGGCATAAAAAAGCCCCGCAAGGCCGGCGACTGCGGGGCAGTATTCTATCTGTGCTGTAGCTGAATGCGTTCAGTCCGGGCTGTTGCTTATCAGGGCGTTCGCGTACTGTCCATGCGCTGGGCAGTGTCGATGATGTTGTTATCCCGGTCAATGTCGGCCAGCCGCATGCTGGGATCTATTTCAATACGCTTGATGGAAGAAGCAGGCTGCGAGATCTCCAGCGTATAGGTGGGATTGACCCAGGGCCAGTCGGAGGCGGTGGTCCGGGGGATGTCATTATGCTCTTTCTCCTTGGTTCCCCGCATGATGCGAAGGGGAATATAGAAAAGCTCCTGCGAGCCATCCTTGTATTCGACTATCAGGTCGATGGGCATGGGTGTAAGACCGATGCGTTCCAGCGTCACATAGGTGGTGCTGGAGCCGCTGAGTACCGACTGAATGCCGTAGTCGATCGTCTTGGTTGTTTCAATAAAGTACTCGTAGTACCAGTCTAACACCATGTTGGATTCCTTCTCCATAACACGAAGGAAATCGCGTCCGTCGGGATGTTTGAATTTCCAGGTATTGAAATATCGGTTCATGCCGCGGTTGAAGGCCTCCGTACCCACAATATAGCGCAGCTGGTTTAAGAAGACGGCCCCGGTCGAATAAGAGGCTACCCCGTAACCGGCGTTGGTCTCAAAATGATCGGCATGCGTATCCAGCGCCTCAAACCGTCCGCTTCGGTGCATCCTGTAGTAGGATCGGTAGGAGTTTTCATGTGGATGCTCGCTCTTGCCCTCATTGAACAGGTGATCCATGGTCAGGGACGAGGTATAAGTCGTGAACCCTTCGTCCATCCAGGGGAAACGGCTTTCGTTGGTGCCCAGCACCCCGTAGTACCAGTTATGGATAAACTCATGCACGGTGACGCCTACAAGACTTCCGAGTGAGCGGTTGCCGGTAATCAGGGTGGCCATGGGATATTCCATGCCCCCGTCGCCCCCCTGGATGACCGTAAACTTGTCGTAGGGATACTTTCCAAAATTCCGGTTCATAAACTGGAAGGCTTTGACGGTATATTCGGGGAGCTGTTTCCAGTTTTCAAGCAGCTGCTGCTGCGAATAGCGCTCCGCATTTTCTGCAACGGGGTCCGTCTGATACAGGAAATGCAGCGTGGGGCCGTCTGGAACCTGGGCCGTGGTATGGGTAAAATCAGGATCGGCTCCCCACATAAAATCGTGTACCCGGTCGGCCTTCCAGTGCCAGGTGATTTTGTCGGAATCCGGGCGTTCATACTCTTCGGCATAGCCGTGGCCTATTTCATCGGCATTCTGCAGGCGGCCGGTGGCTCCCATGACGTAGGAGCTGTCGATGGAAATTTTCACATCAAAGCTGCCCCAGACTCCGTAGAATTCCCGCCCGATGTAGGGGTTGGGATGCCAGCCGTTTTCATCGTATTCCGAAATTTTGGGATACCACTGGCTCATGGAGAATTCCACGCCCTCCTTGTTGTCCCAGCCTGAGCGTCTGATCTGCCGGGGCACCTGGCTGTCAAAGGTCATTTCAAATGTAGCGGTTTCACCGGGCAAGATCGGGTCCTGCAGGGTTACTTCAAGAATAGTGCCGTCGACCATATAATCAAGGGCTTCCCCGTTACGGGTCAGGCTGTTGATGTGGTGATAGCCGATTTCATCCTGCGGCAGCTCTGAAATACGGCTGCCCACCCGGCTGTCGGGGTCCTCAATGGACCGCGAGCGTACATCCATCATACTCCCGGGCTGAAAGGCATTGAAATACAGGTGGTAGAAAACCCGGTTGAGCGTGTCGGGTGAATGGTTGGTGTAGACCGCTTTTTGGGTGCCGCTGAATTGATGACTGGCCGCATCGACGTCGATTTCCATTTCGTAGTCGACCTCCTGCTGCCAGTAGCCGTTTTGCTGGCCTGACGCGGTCGTGAAAAGGGATAGAAAGAGGATGCCGAGAAGGGTAGCTTTGATTTTCATACCTTGTGATTTAATTAAAAATTGCTGTTGCGTATCGGGATGGGAATGAAGTTATAGCCGAATGCCAGCGAGCCCAGGTCGATGGTTCTCAGAAGGTATTGCGGCTTGCAAAAGCCCGGCTGAGCGTGGCTTCGTCGATGAACTCGAGTTCCGTTCCCATGGGGATGCCGTAGGCAATGCGGGTGACGGTGATGTTATCAAATGGGTTGAGCAGCTTATTGATATAATAAGCCGTTGCCTCTCCCTCGGAATCCGGGTTGAGTGCCAGGATGACCTCGTCGACCGACTCTTCTGGATCGTTGACCCGCTGCATCAGCTGTTTGATGCGTACGTCATCGGGGCCGATGTTATCCAGGGGTGAAATGACTCCGCCCAGTACATGGTAGCGTCCACGGAACTCGTTGGTTTTCTCAATAAGGAAGACATCCTGCGACTCTTCAACCACGCAAATTTGTCCCGTCTCGCGCTTGATATCGCTGCAGATCGAGCATGGGTCACCATCGCTGATAACCCCGCAGGCTTCGCACCGCGTGATGGACTGTTTAAGGGCCACGAGGGCATCAGCGAGCGTTACCACTGATTCTTCATTCTGTTTGAGCAGGTAGAGGGCAATGCGCCGTGCTGATTTACGTCCCGTCCCGGGGAGTTTGGCCAGCTGCTCTATGGCCTGTTCAAGTATCTCGGAAGTTCCTTTCATATTGTTGATCGTCGATTAACAGTCATTCATAGTGCCTGCCCAATGGCTGTTAACGAAAGTTACAGGCCCAGTTTGCTCAGGTCCATGCCGGGAATGCCGCCGCCGGGCATCATGTCTTTATAGGTTTCCTGCATGCGCTGCTGGGCCGCCTCTTCGGCTTTGTCCAGTGCCTTGTTGACGCCGGCGACCACCAGGTCTTCCAGCATTTCGGCATCCTCGGGATCGATCACATCCTTGTCGAGCTCAATGCCCAGGATTTTGCGTTCGCCATTGGCTTTGACCTTTACCATGCCGCCGCCGGCTTCAGCCTCGACTTCCAGCTTGGCAAGTTCCTGTTTCGCCTCTTCTACTTTGGATTGCAGTTCGGAAAATTTCCCGAACATATCTGCCATGTTATTCATAATGGGATATCTTTTAAGTTTAGATTCGTGTAGTTAAAACGGAAAGCAAGCTCCGTTCATTCTGTGTCGTTATTGATTTAGATTATAGTCAAGTTCGGCCCCAAAAAGTTCAACCAGCGTTTTTATGGTCGGGTCGCGTTCCTGCAGTTTCTTGAACCGCTCATAGGGGCTCATGGATTTTTCCGCGCTGTGTTTATCTTTTTGAACCTGGCAGCGGATACTCAAAAAAGCACCAATCTCACGTTCCAGGATTTTGCCCAGCCGCCGGTCGTTTTCCTCGACGGTCTTCTTGGCAAAATCATCATTGCAGCGCAGCTGCAGGGTTCCTTTTTGCAGGCTTATCGGTTCCACCCGCTGCATTTGGAAATAGAGCATCTGCGGGACCTCCTGCCTGAGGAGATCGATATAGCGATCCCAGTGTTCGCTGATTTCTTCCAGTGATACATCCTTGGGAGGGCGTTTGGGCGCTGAGGGGGCAGCCGTGGAAACCGCTGCCGGGGCCGATTTTGATGCAGACTTCTTTTCCTTTTTCAGCGACGTCCCGTCAAACAGCTGATCAAAATCCTCCTCTTCCGGGGAAACGGGTTCCGCTACACCGGGTGCTTCCTCAGCCGGCGACGATAAAGACCGGTCCTCAGGTTTCTTCGGCTCTTCTTCCTCCGGCCCGGATTCAGTCGCAACCCCGGGCGTGGGTTCATCGGGTTGCGGGGAGGCTCCATTCGAGGACGGTTGTGTGCTGCCTGTCGTCGGTTCGGTTTTCCCGGATTCCTCATCTGCCGATGCCACAGGGACTTCACGGGAGGTTGCCGGCTCGTCCGATGAGGATTGCTGGCCGTTTGATGAGGTTATGTCCGGCTGATTACTGAGCTTTTTTTTTAACTGATGCAGTTCAGCTACCAGCTTGTCCAGTTGCTGGCTGCGCTCCATATGAATAAGCTTCAGCAGGGTGATTTCGAACTGTATCTTCGGCTGCTGGGCCTCTTTGATCTTATATTGGGCCTCGCTGACCAGGTGGAGCATGCGCATAAGGTCATCATCGGAAAAGGCCTGCGAGGCTTTCCGGTAGCGCCGCTTGGTCTCGGCGGAAGCTTCCACCAGGTGCATCTTATCCGACTGGCGGGCTACGTAAAGATTGCGAATATGTTCTGTAAGTCCTGTGAGGTATTCCTGGATGTCGTAGCCTTCATGCAGAAGATCGTTGATAAGCTCCAGGCCCCGGCTTGCATCCTGCTGCTCGACGCTGTGCATAAAGTCGAACATGCGCTCCGTGCTCACTACGTTCAGGGCCTGAAGCAGCTCACTGTGCTGAATATTGTTGCCGCAGAAAGCAATGGCCTGGTCCAGGAGACCCAGGGCATCACGAAGGGCCCCGTCGGCCTTTTTGGCTATCACATGCAGCGATTCCTCGTCAATGCTGATGCCTTCATCCCGGCACACGTTCTTCAGGCGCGCCACAATATCCTCGATGCCGATGCGCTTAAAGTCGAAGCGCTGCACCCGCGAAAGAATGGTGGGCAGAACCTTGTGCGGTTCGGTGGTGGCAAAGATAAAAATGATGTGGTCGGGCGGCTCTTCCAGCGTTTTCAGCAGGGCGTTAAAAGCCTGCTTGCTGAGCATGTGAACTTCATCAATGATGTAGACCTTGTAGCGGCCGTTCTGGGGAGGAATGCGCACGCGCTCCCGCAGATCACGGATATCATCCACGCTGTTGTTGGAAGCAGCATCGATTTCCACCACATTCAGGGTTTTGTTCAGTGACTCGCCATCGACCTGCCGGTCGATCTGGTTTACCGTACGGGCCAGTACCCGGGCCATGGATGTTTTTCCTACGCCCCGTGGGCCACAAAACATGTAGGCATGGGCCAGCCGGTTTTGCTTGATGGCATTTTTAAGCGTACTGCTGACATGTTCCTGCGAGACGATATCATCGAATGATACAGGCCGGTATGTGCGGGTCAGTGCGCGGTAGTTGTCAGACATGTGAGGCGCTGGTTGAGCTGGAAGTTAGTTGCATAATCAACGCATAAATCTACAAAAAATGAAGGCCAATTGCGTGTTTATCCGGCTAATATTTTGGGATCGTCAGAAAGCTTCTGCTTTTGTCTGGGAGGCCGGGATGATATGGCGTTCTCCTTCGACAGGAATGAGAAATTGATCCCGGAGCAAGGGTTCGTCCGCAAGGGCTGTCCGGAGCTCATTGGTGGCTTCATACATTCCATCATCAGCCAGGGGAAAGGTGCCGAAGTGCATGGCAAAACTCTGCCTGGACTGTACTTCACGGTGTGCTTGTACGGCTTCGCGGGGCGAGAGGTGAATGGATTCCATGAACCAGCGTGGTTTATAGGCTCCGATGGGGATAAAGGAGGTATGCATGGGGCCGAACCGTTGGCCGATTTCATGGAAAAATTCTCCGTACCCCGTATCGCCGGCAAAGTAGATGTTGCCCAGTGCCGTGTGTAATACATAGCCGCACCACAGGGTCTTGTTGCGGTCAAACAGGCCGCGTCCTGAAAAGTGACGGGCCGGAACGGCTGTCAGGGTCAGCTTTTTGCTGAAACGGTGGCGGTTCCACCAATCCAGGTGCACGGTCTTGTCGATATTATGTTCGTGCAGAAACTGCTCAACCCCGAGGGGGACGACAAAAGTGGGGTCATGCGCTTGTTGAAGATTCTTGACGGTTTGCAGATCCAGGTGGTCGTAATGATTGTGACTGATAAGCACCGTATCGATGGGGGGAAGGTCGTTGAACTCAAGGCCCGGCGGACGCATGCGCTTCGGACCGATCCACTGGTAGGGGCTGGCCCGGTGGTTCCAGATAGGATCGGTAAGGATATTCAATCCATCAAACTGGAGCAGAAAAGTGGCATGGTTGACAAATGTGACCTGAAGTTCGCGGCTGTCAACGGACGGCTGTGGCTTCCGGGGATCGGGCAGATCTTCGCGGTAGAGCCGGAACCAGCTTCCCTTGTCATTGCCCGAGAACCACCACTTGAGCACATCGCCGTAGTGATGTTCCTCCAGTTCGTGAGGGTTGACAAATTTCTTGCCGTTGAAGTGGTTGGAAGTACCTTCCTTGTATCTCGGGGCCGAAATAAGCTTGTCAACGACAAGCAGCGCCACACCGAGGCCAACGAGAGCTGAAAAAAAAGACCACAGAAACATCTAGGGAATTCGTTTATTCATCGTGTCAAGTACGTCGCCAGTGCTGAACAGGGGCATATTATTTAATCTAACGTAATATAAAAAGTTACGATTTGGATATAAACGAATGTAAGCACTACTTAGTATGATGCCTGTAGGAAGCTCCTGCAGAATATCTACAGTTCAGGGCTGGAACTTATTTCAACTCATCTTCAAAGAAGTCATAGATGCGCCGGTATTCATCGAACCAGGCATCGGGATCTTCAAAGCTGTGCCGCTCAGTCGGATACATCATCATGTCAAACTCTTTATCCCCGGCCTGTACGAGCTCGTCAATATACTGGGCGGCGTCCTGGAACCCTACGTTGTCATCCATAAGTCCGTGAAGGATAAGAACCGGTTGTTCCAGCTGGTCGACGTAGGTCAGGGGTGAGCTTCGTGCATAATGGGTTGAATCCTGTTCGGGGGTGCCCAGCCGTGGCAGGGTATACCAGGGATTGGTGTGATAATAATTTTCCCAGTTGGTAACGGCTCGAAGGGCGGCCGCCGCGTCAAAATA
Source organism: Fodinibius sediminis (assembly GCF_900182555.1). Taxonomy (GTDB): domain Bacteria; phylum Bacteroidota; class Rhodothermia; order Balneolales; family Balneolaceae; genus Fodinibius; species Fodinibius sediminis. Next base: position 66,846 of record NZ_FXTH01000015.1, read on the forward strand.
TTGGGGTGCCACGCTGGTGGCATACAGCGACATGAAGCCACCATAGCTGCCGCCGTAAATGCCTACGCTGGAGGTGTCGGCCTGGGGATAACGGCCGGCGAGGTGGTGAAGGCCGTCTATGATATCCCGGCTCTCATACTTGCCCATCCAGTTGGTAACAGCCTCGCGGAATTGGCGACCGTAGCCGGTGCTGTGGCGGTAATCCACTTCTATGACATAGTAACCCCGGGCGTTGAGATACTGGTGAAACATATATTCCCGGTAGTAGCTGTTCGACCATCCCTTGTAGACATTCTGGAGTGATCCTGCGCCGTGCACAAATACAATCACCGGGTATTTTTTGCCGGGCTCTTTATGCAGCGGCTCGAGGACCGACATGGACAGCTCGGTGGACCCGTCGCGACCGGTGAATCGAAGGTAATCCTCCTTCTGCCAGTCTATGGCCTTGAATCGATCGGGAATGGTGTGGGTCAGGCGCTTCTCTTCCCCGGGGTGTTCAAGGTCCAGGGCATAGAGTTCAAAGGGTTCATTAAAATAACTGTACTCGTAGACCAGCTGATTGTGAGTACGGCTCAGCTGGAAATTTTTTCGGTATCCCGTTCGGCTGGTCAGTCTTTCCACCTCATCTGTGGCGGTATCCAGGGTGTAAACATGCCGTACTCCGGGATCTTGCCTGGTGGAGGCAAAGAGGATCTCGCCCTGACCGGTCCAGGCGGCCCAGGGTACCTCATAATTTCCGGCAGTATGCTGGCGAAGGTCGCTGCCATCCGGCTCAACCGTATAGATATGGTTCCAGCCGTCCTGTTCAGATAAAAACATCAGCCGGTTGCCTTCGGGGGCGAAAGCGAGGTCGGTGCCGTAGATCCAGCCCCGGGTCGAGTCGCTGAACACGGTGGCGGAGTTCTGTTCCTGGAGATCCATCACGGTAATGGTTCGCCGTTTCATGGGGGCGTCCCGTTCGTCAATTGCGAGGTAACGTCCCGTGATGCTGATACTGGTGTTGAGGTAGCCCTTATGTTTAAAAACGAACTCTGTTTCTACGGAATCGAGGTAGGCTAAAGTGAGAATTTGCCTGGGGATGCCGCGGCGGGTTTCGCCAGCCTGCACAAACTGGTCCGCATATTCGGGGAAATAGTACGCTTCGTAACCCGAGGTGTCCCACTGTGAAAGGATCAGCTTGTTGGGGCCGGCCCAGCCGACGATGGAGTAGCCGGGTTGCTCCTCCTTCTTATGGGTTATTTGCTGCAGCTGCGAGTTTTCCATATTGAGCACCCAGGCTTCTCCGTCCTGGATAAAAGCGATGCGCCGGCTATCGGGCGCCCAGGTGGCCTCCCGCTCGGAAGAGGGAGAACTGACCAGTTTTCTCCGGTTGCGGAAGCCCGCATCGGCTATCCAGATATTGTCTTTATGGTTGTATACCAGCTGCTTTCCATCGGGGGAAGCGGAGAAAGCAGGGGTGAAATGGTCCGGGGCCTGCCGGACATCCGTACCATCAAGGGCGATGCTGTAATATTTGTCCTCGATGCGGGCGGAGTCATTTCCCTCGTAATACAGTCGGGGCGCGCCCGGGGAGAAGGCGGTAAAATCGGGGCGGTGGCCGGCAAGGAGAGGTTCATAGAAAAGGGAACGGAGGCTGAGGGTGTCTATGCTGCTCTGGGCCCGGGACCAGCCGGGAAGCAGGAGGATAAACAACAGAGCGTTTGTGATATATTTCATGAATCTGTTGGTAATTGGAAAGCGTTGCATCGGAAATAACAAAAGGGGACTGTAAAGGGCAAGCAGGTGACTGCGGCTTTTATGACATTTAACGTTTGCACACAACGGGCCGGTTGTAGCGGCCCTTATTTGATACGTGTCATTTTTTTGGCCACGGCCTGACGGTCTGTAACGAGCTGGTACACATACACTCCCGAAGCCAGGCTGCCTGCCTCGATCGTTTTGACGTGAAGTCCGGCTTCAAGCTTCTGATCATAAAGCGTACGCAGGTGCCGCCCGATCATGTCATAGAGTTCCAGTTTTACCCGTGAGGGTTCGGCAAGAGTGAAGCGAATGGTGGTGGTGTTGCGAAAGGGATTCGGATAATTCTGGTGAAGCGTCAGCTGACTGAAGTCGGTGTTGCCCACCTGAACGACAGCAGCTTCGGCTGCGGAGTCGGTACCGCTATTGGTAAGCACGATGCCGGCGGAGGTAATATCTTTCCAGGCCCAGGGCGTTGATAATGCTGCGGTCTGGTTGTCGCCGGAGGTCATGATTCTGTAATCGGTTGTTCCGTCGGCGAAGTAGGCCAGAACGCCCACCCCTGTATTCGGTTCGGCCACAGATACTTCAACCGCCATATTGCCCGTGGCTTCGCGGGGAGGGGTGACGCGGTAGTAGGTCGCCGACAGCCGCTCCAGCGTATAATCCGGTACCGCCCGCGGGGTGGCAAGATCTCCGGTATAGAAATCACTGCCGGGCCTGATGTTCGGCTTCGGGTAGTGGCGGCGCTCCTCGAAACCAAAACCGTCGGCCGTGTTGTTGGGGCCCGCGGCGTAGTGCCAGAGCTGGGACTCCACATAGTCGTGCTGGAAGACGTCGGCGCCGCCCAGCTGCCGGCTCAGGGCCTCAATCATGGTAATGGTGGGGTCATTTTTAATGATTGTCCACACCGAGGGCCAGAACTGTGGGCCGTATTTTTCCTCAAAAAAGAGCGCCCAGCTCACGTGGTAATAGGAGCCCGGGTAGAACGAAGTTTCAGGGTTGTTGAAGATCGATTCCGAATCCGACAGATAATTGTAGTAATCATTGACAGGATCATAAACGATTTCCTCCATGAGTGTGGCATCCATCTCTGCCCATTGATCCGACTCGCCGCTCCAGCCGGTGGCTGCATATTGGATAGCATGCTTTAATTCATGGGCAGCGGTTGCGCGGATGGCTCCCCGTTGGTTCCCCTGGGGGTCATCGTTGTCCGGGAACCCCTGGTAGTTGTTGTGCATGACGATGTAGGTGCTCCCGCTGACAATGTCGGTATAACCGTAAAAACCCATGTTCTCGAAATAAATTTGATAGGGCTGTCCCGGGTCGGGCATCGGATCGGTGTAGCCGAGATTCTGTACTTCATGGCGGTAGGAGGAGTCAGCGGCCTGCGCTACCCACTCAATGTAATCCGGGGTGCCGTTATTATTGGTATCCTGTGTGGGTACGGCGTGTTCGCCTGCAGTGGAATAGTTGATTTCAAAACGTCCGGAGCGCGAGCGGTACCGCTGGGTGGCATGTTGGATGGGGGTGCTCGTCAGGGCTTCCACCCGGGCCACGGTACCGGCAGACAGCCGGGAGCGGTGCTTATGGAAGTCCATCAGTGCCGGGGTGCCGCATTTTATGGACCTGTCATCCCCCCGCTGGTAAGAGCGGGGAAGGCTTTGCGGCTTTGTACCTGCATACAGTTGGTACAGGATCTTCTCGTCGATAGAGAGCCTGCCCTCTTTGAAGTCTTTTTTGATCTCCTCATGTTGCGCCTGCAACAGCCCGGGCAGCCACAGCAGTAACAGCAGGGAGATGAATAGTTTTCGGAGGCCGAAATGCATTAAAAAACGATATTGGGGTTCATTTCTTCCAAAATTAGCCTTAATTTTGGGTTCTGCAAACATTAACCGCTAAAATATAAAAAGGCGTCTCTCTTATCCATGACGCTGATATTTCAGGGGAAAAAGACAAGGTATCATGTACGAAGTAATACTCTACTACAAATTTGCACCGGTTGAGAATCCCGAAACCTTCTGCGGGAATCACAAGGAATTCTGCAGGGAGCTGGGCATCAAGGGGCGTATCTACATCGGGGAAGAGGGCATCAACGGAACCGTGGGCGGTACTCCCGAACAGATTGCCTCATACAAGGAGCATCTGACGGGCATTCCCGGTTTTGAGGGCACGGACTTCAAAACCAGCACCAGCGATTATGTGCCGTTTGCAAAGCTTAAATGCAAAACCCGTGATGAGCTGGTAGCCCTGCATAAGGAGGATGTGGATCCACGGGACGGTGGAAAGTACCTGGAACCTCATGAGTGGCGCGAAGTCATGGAATCCGAGGAGGATTATGTACTGATTGACGTGCGTAACGACTATGAATCGAGGATTGGTCATTTCGAGGGAGCCATAACGCCGCAAGTGGAGAACTTCTATGATTTTCCCGACTGGCTGGAGCAGGTTCAAGAAGAGATCGACAAGGATAAAAAAGTGCTGATGTATTGCACGGGCGGGATCCGGTGCGAGAAATTTTCGGTGCTGATGAAAGAGAAAGGCTGGCACGACGTGAATCAGCTGCATGGCGGCATACAGCGGTATGCCCAGGAAGAGGGGGGCAAGCATTACAAGGGCAAATGCTTTGTGTTCGATGACCGGCTGGTGGTGCCGGTGGACGAAGACAATCTGGAGCCCATCGCCCGCTGTGAGATTACGGGCAAGCCGGCCGACACCTATATCAATTGTGCAAATATGGAGTGCAATAAGCTGTTTGTCTGTTCTGAAGAAGGGGCTCGGAAGATGGAGGGATGCTGCAGCACGGAATGCCTTGAAAGTGACTACAGGCGGCCATTCGACCCGGAAAATGCGTTCCGCCCCTTTCGCAAGTGGTATCATTATTTTGATGAGGACTTTAAAGAACGAGAGGTGGAAGTAGAAAAGGAGTGAAACAGGACGTTTTTCCAATTCATTTCATATAATCAGAAAAACAATCCTATTCCATGGTTCCTTCCATCCGGGCTCTGCTTTCAGACGGTCAACCTGCCTTCTGCTGATTTTTTCTGCTTACCCTTCAAAAAAGGCACGGGCGATAGATGCAAAATGAGAAGGGCGGTCGAGGAAAGCGTAATGGCCCGCGTTGTCGATAACCACCAGAGCCGCATTTTCAATACCTTTTTCCATCCGCCGGGCCTGGTAGAGGGGGGTGGCATCATCCTCCCTTCCCCACAGAAGCAATACTTCATGCGGGATCTGCGGCAGACAGGGTTCCAGGTATTCCGATACGGTTTTGACAAAGGTTTCGCGCATGACCCCGTTTAGTTTGCGATAGTCACTCGATCCCAGGGCCTTCCAGACGGCGGTAGCGCGGAGCTGTTCCAGTCCTTTTTCGCGCAAGGCAGTCGGAAGCAGCCAAAAGGGAGCCTTCAGCAGTTTGGCGGTGTATTTTTTCAGGTAATAGCTCGCACTTCGTTTGGGTTTCATGCCCGCACCGCCTGTTATCAATACCTTGTCGACCAGCGATCCCGTATTGCTTTGGGCGCAGAGCTTGAGGGCCATGCGTCCCCCGAATGAGTGGACCAGCAGATCGGCAGGCTCAATGTTGTTGTCCCTGATAAATTGGGCCGCCAGTTCCACATAATCACTGACAGACCAGGGGCATCCGGGGGACGAAGAGTCACCAAAGCCGGGAAGATCAAGGACGTAGCAGGTGCGTATGGAAGCCAGCTGTTCGGCCAGGGGCCACATCACCGCACCGCTGCTGCCCCAGCCATGGAGGATCAGCAGGGGTTTTCCCTCCCCCACGGTCTTATAGGAGATGGAGAGGTTTTTATAGTGGTATGTTTGGCTGTTTTGCATTTCTGAGGCAAAACATCCGATTATTTTGGGTGCTAAACAAGTAAAATTGTAAGGATTTGCCCGTTTGCCGGTCTTACTATCTGGGAGTGTTAATAACAAGCAATCTAAGGAAAGCAGGAGGGAACATGAGGCGGAACGTCTTTTTTTGGCTCGAGAAACTAAAGATAACGCCCGGGGAGCGGAGGGTAATGTCGGTACTGATGATCATTCTGTCGCTATTAGCCCTGGGCAACCTGGTCTTTTCGTCGCCGGAGCCTTTTGCCGAGGACCGGTACCGCGAGCTCAGCAAGCAGTTCCGGGAGCGCACAGCTCAGTTGAAGACAAAACAACAAAAGCGGATGGAGCGGTACTACCCACCCCGGAAAAAGGAGCGGCGTGCAGTCGTCCGCCCCGATACGGTCTCCGATGATACGATTTCTTCGGATGCCACCGACGCAACGGTTGGGGAGCCAAAAAAAGGAGGTCCTGAGCCTGTTAACGTGAATACGGCGGGCCGGGAGCAGCTCAAGACACTGCCCGGAATCGGCCCTGCCTATTCCAAACGGATCATTGACTACCGGAAAGAAAAGGGGGCGTTCAAGACGGTTGAGGAGCTAAAAAAAATAAAGGGGATCGGCGAAAAGCGACTGGAAAAATTGAAACCATTTATCAAACTTAAGGATCCATTATAATTAACCTGAAGTTGAATGGCCACGCGTATTCTTTGGGCAGATGATGAGATCGATCAGCTGAAGCCCCATATTATTTTTCTGGAAAACAAAGGCTTTGATGTTACTCCCGTCACCAATGGGAGCGATGCCGTCACGCTCATCCAGGAGCGGGCTTTTGATATCATCTTCCTGGACGAACAGATGCCCGGTATGAACGGGCTGGATACGCTGAACAAGATCAAGAGATTGCAGCCGGCACTCCCGGTCGTCATGATCACCAAGAGCGAAGAGGAATCGATCATGGAGGAGGCCATCGGGGGCAAAATTTCCGACTACCTCATCAAGCCGGTGAATCCGAACCAGATACTGCTGACCACCAAGCGGATTCTGGAGCGTCACCGCATCCGAAGTGAAAAATTTGCCCAGACCTACCTGCGCAACTTTAACAAAATTGCCGATCGCATTCGACAAACGACCGGCTGGGATGAGTGGATCAAGATCTACAAGCAGCTTACGCGCTGGGATATCGACCTGGAGGCCGGGGAGGAGTCGCTGCGACAGGTGCTGAGCGACCAGTACCAGGAGGCTAACAAGATGTTTGGCCGCTTTATCGCCGATGATTACAAGTTGTGGCTGCAGCAGTCCACCCCGCAGCGGCCCGCCCTCTCGACCGACATCGTGGGCGAATATGTGTTGCCTCACCTGAAAAATGACCAGCGTACCCTGTTCTTTGTCATCGACTGCATGCGGTATGATCAGTGGCTGGTGTTCCAGAATATGCTGAGCGACGATTACAGCATCGATACCGATTTCTATTATTCCATCCTGCCCACGGCTACGCCCTACTCACGCAATGCGATCTTTTCCGGCCTCTTTCCGCTGGAGATTGAAGACATCTATCCCGATTTGTGGAGCCAGGGCGAGGATGAAAGTTCGCTTAACCAGTTTGAAGAGGAGCTGTTGAAGAAGCAGCTGAGACGCAAAGGCATCGACAAGACCGTAAAGTATGAGAAGGTGCTGAATACCCGCGAGGGCCAGCGGGTGATGGACAACATTCATAATTACCTGCAGGTACCGCTGAGCACTTTCGTATATAACTTTGTGGATACCCTGGTGCACTCACGGTCCGATTCGGACGTCCTCAGGGAGATCGCCCCGGATGTGCCCGCTTTCCGGGGACTGACGAAAACATGGTTTCAGCACTCCTCGCTGTATGAAATCTTCAAGATGCTGGCCGAAGAGGAGGTCGTCATTATCGTGACCAGCGATCACGGGGCCGTGCGCGCCCTGCGCGATACCAAGGTATACGGCGACCGGGAAACTTCTACCAGCCTCCGCTACAAATACGGCCGAAATCTGACGGCCAACGAAGATACGACCCTGCTGATCAACAACCCGGCGGAATACAAGCTCCCGAGTCCGCGGCATGCGAATAATTATATTATCGCCAAGGAGGATTATTATTTTGTATATCCCACCAACTACCACCGCTATCAGAACCGCTACCGGGATACGTTCCTGCACGGGGGAGCCAGCATGGAGGAGATGATCCTGCCTATCGCTACGATGCGGCCCAAGTCGATGGTGTAATAATTTTTCTGTCGGATTTTATCAGAACTTGCTTACATTGATGGAAACAGAGTTTGTGACATATTCGCCGGAACAGACGATCGAGGAGGGCCGTAAATTGGCCGGACAGTTGCAGCCGGGCATGGTCGTTTGCCTCGAGGGAGATCTGGGGGCCGGGAAAACCCATTTTGTCAAGGGGATGGCTGCCGGCCTGAAGATCGATCCGAGCCAGGTGCAGTCGCCGACCTATACCCTGATTAATGAGTACGAGGGTCGGCTTCCGCTGTATCATTTTGACTGTTACCGGATGGAGTCGCCGCAGGAGGCCCTTGAAATTGGGGCGGAAGAATATTTTTATGGAGAGGGCGTTTGTGTTATCGAATGGCCCGGCCGCATCCGGCCGCTGATTCCTCGTGAAGCATTATGGATTTCGATTACAGTGCTGGACAGGGAAAGGCGAAAATTTGTCATTGGAAAAAAGAGTTTGTAAACCCGTATATTCAGAGTCATGGCAACAAAGAAAAGACTTTCATATCGACTGGACCGGCTGCCGGTCATCTACCCCTTCAATCGCCGTGCTGACAATAATATTCAGCTGGGCGACTTGGTCTATTATGGCCCCAGCCCCGAGTACTACGGCATTGGCGAAGTGGTTCGCTGTGTCGAAGGGCACTGTATTGTGGATTTCAGGGGGACGGGCATGCTCAATATTGAAAAGGATGCGCTGGCCATGAAGTATCTTATCCCGATTCATAAATTGAACCTGGGACATATCCTGAAGAGTACCTGACAATCAGTCGACCATCTCTTTGGAGAACGCCGTTTCTTCAAGCAGCCCACCGTCCCGCTTCCTGCCCAACAGCCACAACAGCATACTTACTCCCAGGCCCGGGTAAAAGGGTTCCACGCCCATGTAGGCATAGTCGTAGCTTCCATCACTGGTTATTGTCCCCAGGATGAGCCAGCACAGGGAGACGGCGATGCTGACGACCATGGCAGGCAGCACCCATCGTTTTTGAAGCGTGAAAAAGCGCAGGTAGACCCCCAGTACGGGAATCAGCAGCCCGGGAAGCATCACCGATCCAATGACATACCAAAGGTTGATGACGCTGGGATAGATGATGATGAGCAGGATGCCGAGCACGGCCGCCACCATGGTGCTGATTCGTGTCAGGGTGTTGCGTGCTACTGCGGGAAAGAGTTTGGCCAGGAGATCGCGCCCCAGCGTTTGTCCCGAGAGGAAGAGGTAGCTGTCCAGCGTTGACATAATCGTTGCCAGCAGGGCCACAAAAAACAGCCCCTTGAAGCCGATGGGGAGAATTTCGTTGGCCAGGTAGGGGTACACCATGATCGGTTCCCCGAGATCGGGACCGAGAATGGCCCAGCCGTAGATGCCGCTGAACATGGTCAGGAAGTCGAAAAGGGACCACAGCAGGATAGAGATGAAAATGCCTTTTTTGGCTGTAGCGGGACTCTTGGCCGCAGCGGCCCGCTGGTGAAAGCTGGGGTCTACGAAGGTCCAAAGGGCGATGAAAAACCAGACGAGGATATATTGCAGGTTGTGTCCTCCGGTGAGGTCGCGGTAGGTGGCTGGCAGCTGACGCCACAGCTGGTCGAGGCCCCCGAAGTTCAGGCCGGCAAAAATAAGCAGGCAGATAAACCCGCCGAACATAAGCACAACCTGGAGCATGTCGGTATGCACCACGGCACTGAAGCCGCCGAAGGCGACGTACGCTACGGAAAAGAACGCCACGGCGCCGGCATACCACAGGAAGTCGCCCGCCCCGCCGGTAAGGTATTGGAAAATAAGTCCGAGCATGAGAATATAGGGGGCCGGGCTGACGAGGATGAAAATGGGGAGCGCCGAGAAGCGTCCCGCATTTTCGCCATAGAAATTGGCCACGGCCTCAGGCAGTGAGAGGGCTTTGTTCATCCGTATCTTGCCTGCCAGAAGCCACGCAAAGAGCGCCGAAAATACATAGAACGGGAAACCAAACAGCAGCCACTGCGAGATGCCGAACTGGTAGCTGTATTCGCCCACGCCAAGGATGCCGCCGTACCAGGTGGAGACGAGGGTGGCCACGAAGGCGGCCAGGCTCATCTTGCGCCCGGAGAGGAGGAAGGACTCTTCATCGGCGTCATTGCTGTCGCGTTTCCAGGTCAGGAAGACCAGAAGCATAAAATAGAGTGCGATGAGGGCCCAGTCGATAAGTCGAAAGTCGAGATCCGTCAATGCCTGCGGGGTCGGTTAAAAAGGACTAAAGATATTTTTAAAATGGATTTTTTCAAAAGGATCTCCATCCTATGACTGAAGCGCTGAACGCCGGGGCTGGGTCTATGGCAACTCTGTGCCATTTCCATTATACTGCCCCGGTATGAGGGCTAAGCCCTGCTCATCATTTTATCTATTTAAACAGACACTGCCATGGAGATCATCGCGCGAAAAAGGAATAAATTACTTTCACTTTTACTTCTGCTTGTAACCTTGGCCACAACAGGCTATGGGCAAGACGCGGACTGGGCCCTGGGACCTTTTGAAAGGCCGGAGGGGGTGAATCCCATTATTACGCCCTCGGAGAAAGCCACGTTTTACTGCCCCATGCGCGACAGCCTGCTGCACTGGGAGGCGATGGCGACCTTCAACCCAGCAGCGGTAGTCAGGGACGGCAAGGTACATGTGCTGTACCGGGCTGAAGACCTGACGGGAACGATGAAGATCGGGGGCCATACCTCGCGGATTGGCATGGCTCTGTCGGACGACGGCCTTCATTTTGATCGGCTCGGGAAGCCCGTCCTCTATCCGGCGGATGATGACCAGAAACAATATGAATGGCCCGGCGGCACGGAGGATCCGCGTATTGTGGAGACCGAAAGTGGGACTTATGTCATGACCTATACACAGTGGAACGGCGAGACGCCGCGCCTGGCCGTAGCCACCTCGGACGATCTGAAGAACTGGGAAAAGCACGGCCCCGCCTTTGAGGAGGCCTACGGTGGAAAATATCACGACATGCATACCAAATCGGGGGCGATCCTTTCGCGGCGCGAGGGCGATCACCTGGTGGCGACCAGGGTCAATGGAATGTACTGGATGTACTGGGGCGTTCCGACGGTGCACCTGGCCAAGTCGGAAGACCTGGTGAACTGGACCCCGGTGGAAAACGAGCGGGGAGAGCTCAAGCCAGTGCTCGCGCCCAGGGAGGGCTATTTTGACTCCTGGCTGGTGGAAGCGGGACCGCCGGCGCTGATCACTGACAGGGGAATCGTGGTTGTTTACAATGCCGGCAACGACGGGAAGTCAGGGGATCCCTCCATCCCCGACAGCGTCTATACCGGGGGACAGGTCCTCTACGACCTGGAACAGCCGTCTCGGTTAATCGATCGTCTCGACAAGCCTTTCATTCAGCCGGAAAAGGACTATGAGAAGTCGGGACAGTACAAAAGCGGGACTACTTTCCTGGAAGGCCTGGTGCACTTTCGCGACCGCTGGTTTATTTATTATGGCACCGCCGATTCGCGGGTGGCGGTTGTGGTTTCGGATCCGGGGAAAGAGTAGGAATACAGGGTCCCTTCTGCTGCGCTGGGGAGTTTATTTTATGGGGATTGTTTTTTGCACATCACAAGCGTAGTCTGTGGCTCAGAACGTATGGATATGCTCCGTTGAAAGGGCAAAGTAAAAGTGTTGGAAAGGGGCGTAGGAGTAAGCGGCTGATAGGAGGGCTTCAGCGTTTTCTTGAATCACTGTTTATAACATACGACGATTACCCTATACAGAGCAAATTAATATGATATACATTCATTAATGTATAACTAGTATATAATTGATATGAAACTAATATGTTATTATTAGTAGTTTAATGATCCTTAATTGACCGACAGGCACGAGCTTTTTTATAGACTTATATCATTATTGTGTGCATGATAACAGGAGCAATGGATGATAATGGTAATATAATGCCCACCCGGAAAAGTCCTGTCTCCCGGGAGGTTATGAAATCATGATGAAGGGGAGATATTAGCTGTATGGTTATGGGCTGGGTTATATTACCCCTTCGCATTTTAAATAATGGTGGAAAAGGAAACCACGATTAATTACAGTACCATAAAAATTGAAGCAGTTATGGCGGCAACACGTGATTTGTCTGTTGGAGAATGAGTGATGATTGTTAGATGATTTTTCATTTCAGACCGGCTAAAATCCACATATAAAATGTAATCGTTATTTCTAAAGCTGAGAGGGATTGCATTAATGTATTTTACAGGAACATACTTAGGGCCAATCGTTCTTATCGGTTGGCAACATTGGCGGGCAAGTAATGCCATCCTCTATCGGCGAAAACTTTTTAAAAAATTTGCCTCTAAACTATTATTTATAATACCTTTATTATGTAAATACAGAAATAGGGAGAGGATATGATGAGATGGGAGTTTTTCAATATGTCCCAGGAAAAGAACGGGGCGTACACTTTTGATGAATTCATTAAGTATCTGTACTGCGTTATCAATTGTGACGATCATGTCCAGTAATGCGTTTTCTCTACACAAGAGGTTTAACTGCTGAAGCATAAATTGACAAAAGTTATTTGTCGATTCTCTCTGGGGTTCATATCCAATAACCAAATCAATAAGAGAGGAGTCCTGGCAGCAGGTTTGAAAGCCACTACAAACAGTGTATTGAGGATGTTAGAAATCATCGATTCATTTCCTCCCTTTGAAATAAATTTCCTGATGCTGTTACCACAGGAGGCAATCAGATTAGTGCAAACCCGTAATTCCAATCAAACCATAGGAGGTCTGATATGAAAACTTTCAGCCTGTTCAGCAACAGTTATAGTATAGTTATAGGTAGTTGTATTGCTTTATTAATGTTGGCTTGTTCTGAACATAATGTTGCGACTACAGTCCCCCCTGCTAACAACGAAAATGTTGAATCTGTTGAGGCGCGTCCCCTGACTATTCTCAGTAGTAGTTATAGCAGGGAAATGGATAAGACCAGGGTAGCCAAGTTTAAAAATTCACAGAACGCGGATAATGCTGACTTTGTGAGTCCGCTCTTTGGTCTGTCAACAGCCCCCAACGGGGATATACTTATTGCAGACGCCGGAGCGGGTGTCGTCACTTTAGATAGCGCTCCTGTTATTTCTTTACCAGGGATAACAGATATGAGTCCGATAGGCCGAGGTGAAATGTGGGCCATTAAGGGGCTCTCAGGCTCGCCTGGCGATGATACCGGGCAGGCGCTTTACCGCCTCTCAAGGGGCAACAGCAGAGTACTTGTTGATCTCTTTGAATTTGAAAAGAGCCAGAACCCCGACGGCGAAAATCTGATAGACTCCAATCCCTTTGATGTGCAATCACTGGGCGGCGGGAGCGCTCTGGTAGTAGATGCAGCTGGAAATGATCTGTTGGAAATAGATCGTCAAGGCAATGTTAAAGTTGTGGCAGTATTTCCCAATGAACTGGTATCGACGGATAATTTCAAGGGACTTATGGGGTGTCCTGCATCAGGGGTTCCTCTTTGTGAATTGCCAGACCTGTTGCCTGCTCAACCCGTGCCGACCAGCATTGCCATAGGGCCTGAAGGTCACTATTATGTGGGAGAACTCAAAGGCTTTCCAGCACCGATCAATGAATCCAACATATGGCGGATTTCTCCTGATGCTTCTGGTGCAAAATGCGGTTCCAGTCCAGACTGTGTTAAGGTATTTGATGGTGGCTTTACTTCAATCATTGATATGAGATTCGATTCTGATGGGAAGCTCCATATTGCCGAACTTGATGAGCAAAGCTGGTTTGCGGTGGAGGTTCTAGCGCCCGCCGCTCTTAGCGGGGGTACGATAAATTCCTGTGATCTTGATGCAGTATCCTGTAGTGAAGTGGCTTCGAATATTCCCATCCTTACGGCCCTTGCCTTTGGCAAGGATGGTACACTGTGGGCTACAAGGAATGCCCTCATACCGGGACTGGCAGAAGTTACAGCAATAAATCAATAATATGAATCAGCCAGTAATATCGACCTCCCTTGTGCTGGGAGGCGATATTATTGGAGCAAGAACTTTGTGAAATTGTAATAAGAGTGTACGCTTGGTTAAGCGAGCTGGCGGTTTATTTCGACCAGCATTACCTTTTCAGCTCTTGCGTGTGTAATACAGTGAATAGGTTAGCGTGGCCAGTGGATGTGGGAAAGATAAAAAACCTGTACATATAAGCCGTTTGTGACTTTACCCAGTAGGTACGTCGGGGAGCAAGCCTCTGTCTTTATTCTGGTGAGTTGAAGTGCATTTCTATGCTTAAAATAGTATGCGTGTGCAACTGAAACATTAATAAAATGGTCAATGATGAATTTATTGGACCGATGTTACAGTGTTTGCTTGTTTGTCACCAGTATAGAAACGTAAAAAAGTGTAGATTTTTTAATTTATTTAAATCAATCAAAACGTCATAGTATATTTGATCGTTATGCATGGTAACAGAATACAAGGATAAATTGACGAGTTTATGAATATTGAGATTACACAAGTGAACGATGCCGTCCATTTTGAGGCTCGAAACGGTGCCGGTAACAGCGTACATGTAGATGGGGCCGAAGCCGTGGGCGGTGAAGGAAAGGGGATGCGTCCCATGGAGCTGATGCTGGTATCAGTAGCCAGCTGCAGTGCCATCGACGTGGTAGAAATCCTGAAAAAACAGCGCCAGCCGCTTCAGAATCTGCGTATTTCTGTCAGTGGCGAGCGGCCCGAAAGCGGCGCGCCGCGTCCCTATACCTCTATCGCGCTGCATTTTACACTTTTCGGTGATTTGGCGCAATCCAAAGTAGCCCGTGCGGTCAAGCTGGCGGTGGAGGATTACTGCTCGGCGCGGGCCACCCTCTCTGATGATGTGAAGGTGAGCCACAGCTTCGAGATAAAATCCGCTGAAGAAATACCAGCCTATGAAGATTGATGATGAATTTTGCGAGGAACTTATCAAGGCGCATGAGTCGGCCGATGACTGCGTGGCCCCTCACCTGGTCGTTGAGTGGTTCGAGAGCGTACTGGGTCTTCTGTTTCCCGAATTTTCCAGGAGAGATTTTGCAAGCCGCGAGCAGATTATCGCCTACACCGAAGAGCTCAAGCATGAGCTGATCCAGCTTATGGTGTGCGGGAAGGGCGGTATGGAGGACGAATCAGAAGATATCGCCGACCATTTTTGCGCCACGCTCAGTACGGTGCGTAAAACCCTGTTGAAGGATGTGGATGCTATCTTTCAGGGAGATCCCGCTGCCCGGAGCAAAGACGAGGTCATTCGCACCTATCCCGGCTTTTATGCCATGGCCGCCCACCGGATGGCGCACGTCTTGTATGAACGGGATGTTCCGCTGATTCCGCGCATTATCTCTGAATATGCCCACAGTAAAACCGGTATCGACATCCATCCCGGGGCTGTTATCGGTGAACACTTCTGTATAGATCACGGCACCGGCATTGTAATTGGTGAAACCACGCAGGTTGGTGATCACGTAAAAATTTATCAGGGCGTAACGCTCGGTGCGATGAGCGTCAAAAAGTCGGATGCCTCCGTAAAGCGACATCCCACCATCGAGGACGGCGTGGTAATTTACGCCGGGGCCAGTATCCTCGGAGGGGAGACAGTGATCGGCGCAAATAGTGTTATAGGCGGCAATGTATGGCTGACCGAGAGCGTGCCGGCCGGATCGACGATCTATTATACAGCCAAAATGAGTCATGGCGAAGGCGAATCTGACACCATTATTTACAAACCCTAAATTCTGAGTATTCATGAATGTTGAAGATGTTATTGGAAATACGCCACTTGTAAAACTCAGTTCGATTCCGACGAATCGTGACGTTGCCATTCACTGTAAGCTGGAGGGACAAAATCCCGGCGGAAGCGTCAAGGATCGTGCCGCACTGGGGATGATCAACGGGGCGCTGCAACGTGGTGACATCGAGCGCGGCGATAAGCTGGTGGAAGCCACCAGCGGCAATACCGGGATCGCCCTGGCCATGATTGCCCGGATGAAAGGATTGCAGATGACGCTGGTGATGCCGGAAGATGCTACCGAGGAGCGCATAAAAACCATGCGGGCCTACGGGGCCGAGGTGATCTTGACACCGGCAGAGAAGACGATTGAATATTCCAGGACGAAAGCAGAAGAGATGGCTGAAAGCGGGGAATACTATATGCTGAACCAGTTTGGCAATGCCGATAATCCCGGCATGCATTACCGTACGACCGGTCCCGAAATCTGGCGCGATACGGGCGGGGAGATCACGCATTTTGTTTCAGCCATGGGTACCACCGGTACCATTATGGGGGTATCGCGTTATTTGAAAGAACAGGATCCCGAGGTCCGGATTGTGGGCACCCAGCCAACCGACGGATCCAGTATTCCCGGCATCCGGCGATGGTCGCCCGAATTCCTGCCCGATATTTTTGAGGATGACCGCGTTGATGAGGTTGTGGATGTGAGTGAGGATGAGGCCCGACGGATGACCCGCCGCATGGCCAGGGAAGAAAGCATCATGGCCGGGATGAGCAGCGGCGGGGCTTTGGCAGCTGCGCTGAAAGTAGCAGACCGTATGGACAGCGGAACCATCGTCTGCATTACCTGTGACCGCGGCGACCGGTACTTGAGTTCCGACCTTTTTGATTGAAACCTTAGTTGTAACGTTCAGTATGGCCCTGTGTAAACCGGCTGCGGGCCGGTTGGTTTCTTTTTCAAGACTGGTTTATCCATTCCTTTTCAGCAATACACCGCTTCAACTATTTATTATTCCCCTTCCCGGTTTATCAGGGCCAGGGCTTAAGTATGGAAACCTCTTTTTTCGCCTTCGACAGAGAAGTGATGATTTCAGCGACCGCTAACTTGAGCTGTTTCTATCTCTTCAAAAAAGAACGGGAATCAGATGTTATTGAACTTAACTTCGATCTTGGTTCATTCTTGATGTGATCATCAATGATATCTACAAATTAAGTTACAAAGGAGATACTAGGCGAAAACAAGCCAACAGAACCACCTGACCTCCTAAAACGGGAGGCTGACACTCCTAGGGAAACAATAGCCAAAAATTGACGAATCTTTAGTAAAAAAAGTTGCTTATAAATCCTTGTTTTTCAAAGAAGCTATTCAGTAAAAAGCATTACATATATTACAGTTAATTGCCTACATGATTTTTAAGTTCATAACACGATCATTCAATTGAGTAACTAAGTCATTCATTCGGGAAAGTAAGAGTATGAGTAATAATGAAGAAGAGTACTTTAAATTTGGCCTCTTTCTATAGGTCATTATCGAAAAGGCAAGGTCTAAAGATGGAAGGTTAAATAAGAATATTATTAGAAAATTCAGATAAATTCCTTGTTGAACCTTGTAATAAAAAAACGTTGCCCACATTTAAGGCTTTAAGGAAGTTGCATCGAGTTTATTAAGTAAGTCCTTGCCCAATATTAATGACCATTCTTTTAGATAGCGGATTTAAGAGTGCTTATGATATTTCAAAATCAACGGAAGAAAAGTTCAGTGAATCTTTAAAATAACATGATTCCAGTTGAAGAGGCTCAAAAAATATATAAAGCTGCAATTTCTTTGTCTCAAGATTATAATAGAAATGATTAATTCTCAGTGTCTGTAATCCAACAAGAAGATATAACCTCAGAAGGGCGAAAAGCACTAAAAGTACTTCTCCTACTAGTTATGGGTGGAGCATTTGTAGTAATCGTATTTGCACTGCAATCGCTTCAGGTTTCGAGCTTTGTATCTATTTTGGGTGTTGGGGTAATGACTGCTGGTGCATCTCTTCTATTGGGAGGTTTAATTGGTTTTTTATTCGGAATTCCTAAAACACTGCAACAAGATGGATCAACAGATGTAAATACTAAACTGGGAAATGTCTCAAATAAAGGGGCAATTTATAGAGCAAATACAAACCTTGAACAAATCTCTGATTGGTTAACCAAAATATTAGTTGGGGTTGGATTAACGCAGCTTACAAGCCTTCCTGAAGGTTTTAGTGTTATCTCTGAAAACTTATCAGTAGGGTTAGGCGGTTTCGAAAGCAGTGGTATTTTAGGTGTAGCACTGATTGTTTATTATTTAATTTGTGGATTTCTAATAGGTTTCTTGTGGACACGCTTAAATCTAATAGGTGAATTTAAAAAAGCAGATTCAACTTTGGCCACCACAGTACTTTCAGAACAAATAGCAGTTTTAGATAAAATGGAGTCTCAACTTGACGAAAAGGGAAAGCGTCAAATTCAAGAAATTAGACTCAATACTGAGAGAAAGTTGGCATCGTTGCCGCAAGATGGAACATCATCATCGTCGAAAAAAATTAGGCAATTTGCAAAAGAATATGAGCAAATACGACGAACGATGAGTTCGGGGAGAGAACGGACGTTTAAAATGAGTACATTAATGGCTCAGGTGAGAGCGTTAGCAATCCAATCGAATTTTGAGCCACAAATAATTTTAGATTTTTATCATACTGGATCCTTAGGTAACAGAGTAGTGGCTTTGAATATCTTGAGTGTAATGAAGTATCCAGAATGTTTTGATATAATTTTGGATTCTATTGGTGGTTCAAAATCTGCATTTGAACAATATGCTGCTCTTAAGGCAGCTGAAAATATAATAGACAATCTAAATAGAGACCAAAAAGAGAGGTTAGTTGAAGTCGTTAAAGATCAACGTAGCAGAGGACCAGAAAAATATATAACTCCAGATTCAGATCGATGGGCAATAAGTGAAAGAATTCTTGCAGTAATAGTCCAACCCCAAGACTAGAGTAAAGAATTGGTTCTTGTTAGCTTTCCAGTAGGATTATACTCATATTCATATCCCAACTATTTTCTTTTACTACTCCGGACACACTTTTTGGGTAACTATCCAGCTAGTCGGTTACATTCCCAATCCCTCGGGAGAAAAAGAAGTTTGGCGGGCTCGGTTTCTCCAGGCTGCGGCAGCTGCAGGAGGATAACACTCAACTCAAAAAGCTAGTTTCCGACCTTTTTGAGTAAAGATTTGAAAAGTACTATCTGCTTTTTGGATCCAAGGCTAATTTTTAAAGAGGATATTATTTGTCAATACATTTTCCTTGTCAGAATTGTAAGAGTATTTCAAAAGGCGGGGTTATAACAAAACCCTCTTGTCCGGAACAGTTCCAAAACCCTGAAAAGCACATGCCTGAGACGTTGTGTAACACAATTAAAAAATACGCCGATATTTTCTGGCGACTTATCCAATCTACGAAGGGATATCAATGCTGTATGCCCTGACCACAAAAAGGTTCGTTTAGTTCTGTCACCAGGAGACCGAGGAAGTCTACATAAGCAGTTACACACAAAATAAAAAAGCCCCGGCATCAGCCGAGGCTTTAAATCAAAAAGTTGGAGAACCTAAACCGTTTTAAGCCAGGCTTCGTACATTAATGGCACTTAAACCCTTGGATGTTTCTTCGACATCAAATTCCACGGCTTCTCCGTCTTTCAAACCTTGATCAAAGCCAAGATTCTCAACGTTGTTCCGGTGGACGAAGATATCTTTATTGCCCTCATTGGGACTTATAAATCCAAATCCTTTCTGGGAGTCGAAAAATTTTATTTTGCCTTCTTGTAACATATGTAATGTGTTTTATGCACCCGTAGGTTTCTCTTGTGAAAGGAGTTGAATTAACGCGTCGTTTCAGTAAAAGTTGCTTGTCAGGTGGGTAATTAAGTTTAACTCTTCAAGGTAATGCTAATAACCGGGAATACCTATTTATACTTCATAAAGGATGCCAAGCTAGTTAGTCTTACTCTCCCTAATGTAATCAGGTACCCGGTACTGACCGCCTGTGTTTTGAAGTTTTAACTGTATCGTCCAGCCGGTAATGTTCCAAAGGAAGATGTAATTCCACGATAATTGCTCAGGTTGGGTATAGTTTCGTTTGCTGTTTCGAATATTCCCTCTTATTTATAGTAGTCGGCTGGATGACAGTCGCCTAATCCGGATTTCCAAAACAGGACCTGACCTATGAAAAAGTTAAAATTGGTACTTTTTTTAGTCCTGATTCTGGTCTTGATATTGCTTGTGGTACAGAATACCGCTTCGGTACAGGCACATTTTCTTGGTTTTACCGCAGAAATGTCGCTGGTTGTGCTGCTTTTTCTGACCGGGGCGTTAGGCTTTGTTTCAGGGCTGGTACTTGGTTTTCTGTTGAAAAGCAGGAGCGTACAATCGGTCGAAAAGAAACGAAAGAATTAACGCAAATAATATTAAATAAACGCCGGTTGTAATATCGCAAAATTTTGAATTATGGAAGACAAAATACATGCTGTCATTACGGGAACCGGATCCTACATTCCCCGTCGCAAGGTTTCCAATAGTGATTTTTTAAAGAATACTTTTTTGAATAATGATGGGATTCCCTTGGGCAAGGATAACGAGGAAACCATTCAGAAGTTTGCTGAGATCACCGGTATACAGGCACGGCGGTATGCTGCTGATGATGTGCTGGCCTCGGATATGGGAGCAGAAGCCGGTGAGCAAGCTCTTGCATCGGCGGAACTGGATCCTGAGAAGCTGGATTATATCATCGTGGCCCATAATTTTGGTGATGTCCGTGCTGATAATCCACGAGTGGACATGGTGCCGACCCTGGCGTCGCGGGTTAAACACAAACTGGGAATAAAAAATCCGCATTGCATAGCCTACGATCTGCCTTTTGGCTGTCCGGGCTGGATTCAGGGACTCATTCAGTGCAACTACTATTTGCGCAGCGGGGATGCATTGGCCGGCCTTGTTATCGGAACAGAGACGCTTTCGCGTATCTGTGATCCGCATGACCGTGACAGCATGATTTACTCCGATGGGGCAGGGGCTGCAGTACTGGAGGGCCGCCAAAGCAGCACGCCGGTGGGGATACTCAGTCATTCCGCCCGCACCGATACCGAAGAGCAGGCCTATTATTTGAAAATGGATTCTTCATATCATCCTGACCATAATGATGCCCTTTTTATGAAGATGAAGGGGCGTAAACTGTATCAGTATGCGCTTACTCATGTTCCCAACCTGGTAAAAACAAGCCTTGAAAAAGCGAATATCGGTTTTGATGAAGTTGCAAAAGTGCTTATTCATCAAGCCAACGCCAAAATGGATGCCGCTATTTTACAGCGCCTGGCAAAGTTGTACGGCTACGACGAAATTTCAGAAGATATTATGCCAATGACTATATCTCAGCTTGGGAATAGTTCTGTTGCCACCGTACCTACCCTTTTGGATCTGGTTCTTCGGGGTAAGATGGAGAACCAGCACATTGATACAGGGGATGTCATCGTTCTGGCATCTGTTGGGGCGGGAATGAATATCAATTCCATAGTTTATCAGATGGATTGACTTCCCGGTTTTTTTGATCAAGCCTCAGGTTGTTCACAAGGAGATAGGCCTGCGCTGCTTTATAAGTCCTACTTGCGTTAATCTGTAAATCATATTCTTGTCTACTCCACATGGGATTCGAACAGCTGTTGATTTTTGGCGTGTTATTAGGTGCGTTTATCGGGTTGGTGATCGATCTGTGGAGTCCGGATGGTATCCTGTTGACGGCCCTGGCAATTCTCACGATCAGCGGAGTTCTCAGCCTTGAACAGGCTTTTCAGGGGTTTGCAAATTCTACATTGATTGCGCTGGGCAGCCTATACGTGGTGTCGGCTGCGATGCGGGAAAGCGGGGCACTGGACCGTGCCAGTTCCTTTATCCTGGGGCGGGAGACCCGGAGTATCCAGCGAATTTTGCTGCGTTTGTGTCCCAGTGTATCCCTGTATTCGGCATTTTTAAATAACACCCCCGTTGTTGCTATGGGCATTCCCGCTATACGGCAATGGGCACTAAAAAAGAATATTGTCGTCTCAAAACTGCTTATGCCTCTTTCTTTTGCCGCTATTTTGGGAGGGCTCTGCACCTTAATTGGCACAAGTACCAATCTAATTACTCACGGGCTGCTGCAAAGCCACGGATTTGAGGGGCTTTCCTTTTTTGAGCTGGCCTGGGTCGGTGTCCCCTGTGCCATTGTAGGACTGTTCTACCTCGTTTTTATCTCTCCCATGCTGACCCCGGCCCGCCGGGATATCCGGTACGAGGAGGAGCGGAAGCGGAATCTATTGGTAGAAATTGAGATAACAGAAGGTGCGAATGTAATCGAGAAGACGATTCGGGAAACCAATTTAAGTGAAATACAGGGGTTTTATCTTTCTCGCATTAATCGCAGAGATCGTGAAATAGCTCCCGTACCAAACAACGAGAAAATCCAGCAGGGAGATCATCTGTTATATGCTGTCAAGGGTGGTATTGCGGTCACAGTACCCGACTTGACTGATTATCCCGGGTTGAGAATTGTTCAGCAGCCACCAAGAGATATTGAACAGGAAGGAAAGCCAGAAAGGGAGCTTCACCAGGTCGTTGTAAAAGAAGGATCGCCATTGGTCGGGTCCACTGTAGAAGAAGCCAGACTCCTCGAACGGTTCGGAGCTGCTGTAACCGGCGTGCGGAGAAGAGGTAAACGTGTTGATCAGCCTCTTGGACCGTTTGTGCTGCACCCCGGTGATGTGTTACTGCTTGATACAAGACCTGGATTTCGAGAGGCTTATGAGGACACCAAGGATTTTTTCCTGACCAGTGCGGCCGGGGGTGAAGCAACCGGGGCAACGGCAAGCATTGAAGAGCATCGTTCCGGGGGGAAAAATTTGTATGTCTCGATTGCTGTGTTAGTGGGAATTGTGTCGCTGGTTGCCACCGGAATCGTTCATATTGCATTGGCCGGTATTTTAGGGGTCGCGGTATTGTTGAGTTTTAATGTAATTCAAGCCGGGGAAGCTCGAAAATCAGTAGACTGGACCGTCTTGATTGTGATTGGTGCCGCTATTGGCCTGGGGAAAGCTATGGAGGTGAGCGGAATGGCCGAACTTATTGGCAGCTGGATGGTGGCTCTTGCCAGCGCCTATGGTCACCGGCCTGCTTACTGAAATTATTACCAATAATGGCGCTGTGGCACTGATGTTTCCGATCGCCTTATCCGTTACAGAGGCTCAGGGGATAGAAGTCCGTGGCCTTTTTATTGCTATCACCTTGGTGGCATCCATGTCTACGATTACCCCCATCGGTTATCAGACAAACCTTAGGGTTTACGGACCAGGCAATTATAAGGTTACAGATTTCTTTAACGTAGGTTTTCTTCTTGAATTAACCTTGTGGGCGGTGCTCATCATTCTGGTTCCCTTCTTTTGGCCAATGTAAATTTTATAAAAATCCAATTTTTTGTTAAACCCAAAATAAAGAAGGACAGAATTAATTTTGTCCTTCAGGCATGTTGAAGAGTGATCTATAATGGATTCGATCTGAAAATAGGATCTTCCAGTCTTACTATTATTGCTATACATGCTAAACCAAGTAGAATATGGACGAAGGCACTCATCCCAGTTCGGATTGATTCAATTAATCAATAGTCATGCGAATATACCGATAGGTTGCTTTTGGGGTTCGCAGTTAGAAATGGGGATTACTGAAAAAAATCATAGAAATAGGTTGATAAATTCCGCATTTCCTTATTTCAAGGGGGTGAAAATCAGATTCGACGATGAATTTTGCACCACCTAAGTTATGAGTTGTTCATGGATAATAAGGCTGCCAAAGGGAGGATCGGCTTTCTTTTAAGTGGGACGTAAAAAAGAGGGAACATCTTCAAAAAAAAGAAATATAGTGATACCTTATTAGTTATAATCTATGAAAAAAGTAGTTTTAACAGGTTCCCCTAATGTATTTTATGGAATATTTAACATGCGTGAAGATGTACTAACCAATGCGTATCTAGGGGCTATCGTTAACAACTCTGACGATGCCATAATAAGTAAGGATCTTGACGGTGTTATTATGAGTTGGAATGATGGCGCTGAGCGTATATTTGGCTACACGGGAGAGGAAGCTATTGGCCGGCCTATAACCATGCTTATTCCCGATCAACGTCTGGATGAAGAAGAAGAGATTCTAAAACGACTCCGACAGGGAGAGCGGATTGACCATTTCGAGACTGTACGCAAGCGGAAAGACGGCACTTTGGTGGATATCTCGTTGACGGTCTCACCGGTAAAAAATGCTGAGGGCAAAATAGTGGGCGCCTCCAAGATTGCCCGGGATATTACCGCCCGTAAGAAAGCCCAGAAGAAGCTGGAACAGATGAATGAGACATTGGAGGGACGGGTAGCGGATCGGACAGAAAAGTTGCATTCTTACCAGCAGCAATTGCGTTCATTGGCTTCGCAGTTAAATAAAGCAGAAGAACAGGAACGGCAGCGACTGGCTACCGAGCTTCATGACACGCTGGGGCAAACGCTTGCTGCGGCTAAAATGAAGCTTGACGGATTGAGGAGCAGACAATTATCTAATCAGGTATCAGCTGAATTACAGGAGCTGAAAGAAATATTGGATCACGCTCTTCAATACAATCAAAATTTAATGATGGAGCTGAAACCGCCTCCTGTTCTTAATAAAGAGGATGCCACGGAAATGTTGCATTGGACTGCTAGCAAAATGGAAAAGAAGGGACTTGAAATTGAAATTAAAGACGACGGGCAGCCAAAACCTGTTGAGAAAGAGATCCATTCCATACTCCATCAATCAGTCCGAGAACTATTGCAGAATGTGATAAAACACGCCGATTCAAAGAAAGCTTGGCTGGAAATAACTAGTGAAAAAAGCTATTTAAAAGTAACGGTTAAAGACAAGGGAAGAGGCTTTGACATAAAAGAAAATGAGCTAGATCCTGCCGAAGGGGGAAGGTTTGGACTTTTCAATATAAAAGAACGTATTGATTGGCATGGAGGAAAATTTAACATTTACTCCAGGCCGGGAGAAGGTACCAAAGCTGTCCTCTATGTCCCTCTCAAAAAAGATCAGGCTGAAACGTCAAAAGACCAACACGAGACACATTTGCCTCCTGATCTAAGAAAGAAACAGTTAGAACGATCACAAAAAGTTAACGTCCTGCTCGTCGATGATCATGACATGGTACGATGCGGACTTCGTCAAGTGGTTGAAAAAGAAGATGATATTGTAATTATAGGTGAAGCTTCTAATGGCCAAGAGGCTGTTGAACTAGCACGAAGGGATCATCCCGATATTATTATAATGGATGTAAATATGCCCGTTATGAACGGTATTGAAGCCACACAAATAATAAAAAAGGAGATGCCTTGCGTTCGGATTATTGGTCTTTCACTTCATGAGAGCCAGGAGGTCGCCGAAAATATGCAAAATGCCGGGGCATCGGCATATTTGACTAAGAGTGAGGCATTTGAATCATTGATTACGACGATTCGTGCAGAATCTGGGTTCAGTGGTTCTAAGGTGAAATGACAGCTGATCCGCAACATACGAATCGCCTTGCACGTCTGATGGGAGAGTAAAGAGATGATCGACTTATTGAAGATCATCGTGGCTACTTCAAATTATCGTAGCAAAAATAGCACCACCGGGATTTCTAGTACAGTTAAAATACTTTATGAATTGAAGTAGTCACGATGAAATCTGACAGTTTAGTTAGATTAGAGTATCCAACAACCTAATCACTAAACGCAGACTCACCATGACTACGCAAGACAA
>NZ_FXTH01000016.1 GCF_900182555.1 Fodinibius sediminis
TTGTCTTGCGTAGTCATGGTGAGTCTGCGTTTAGTGATTAGGTTGTTGGATACTCTAATCTAACTAAACTGTCAGATTTCATCGTGACTACTTCAACTTATGTATTGAAATCCAATCTGTCGGAGATATTTCTTATGTTTTTTTTATGCTCTTCTTCTTGTTCTTTCTCTTTCTTCTTTTGATTCCATTCTTGTTTCCTTTTTGCCTTAATCTCCTTGTTAGCTTCTTCAACTGCTAACAGAAGTGTGTCTCTGTGGTACTTTTCAACTTCCTTAATAGTAGTTCCATCTAATATAATTTTATCTCCTATTACACTTGCAATTCCGGGTCTATGCATGGATGTATATCTTGGTGGTCTGTCCCAATATCTTATAAAAGACTCTGACCAATCAAAGGAAGGGTTACGAGTTAGTTTGAATGGTATTTTGTAAAGGGCGCTTCCTCTGGTGTTATCATTTCTGGGACTTGTTACTTCATCAACTACGACACCTTCAATTTCAATTGGATCAAATGAAAAATCCTCGTTACTTATTTTTTTAGATTTTTGTTTGTGTTCAGTTTTTTCTTTGAAGTTGGGCTTTTCACCAATAGGTGGTGCTTTTTCTCTTTCACCATGAATCGTAACAAGAAGGTCTGAAAAATATCTTTCAAACTGATTCTCATCTCTAAAATCAATAAAATAGCGACCTTTCAACCAAGTTGGCATTGATTTTTCTTTGTCACCTTTTCGAATCAGAGGTATAAATTTCTTCTTATTTCTATTTGATAAAGCTTCACCAGTCATAATATCGCCTTCATACCCAACTCCCCCTTCTCGATTATCAGATCTCTTTTTATAACGAGGAGTGCAGACGACAAGTATATAGTCATTTTCTCTTATTGCTTTCTCCATAAATTCCGGTAGTTGATCACCAGGCGCAGTTTCCCATTGGTCTAAGGTTACGTCGACACCTTTCTTCCTCAATTTTTTTGAGAGGCTTTTAACCCACTTTTTATGGGTTTCACTATCCCAAGAATAAGAAATGAAAGCTTTCGGTATTGATGGCATTTTGTTATTAATGTTTATTTATTTGTGTATAATGACCATGCGCATATGCTGCGTGCAGGCCAACGTTGATTTAAATAACAAAATGTACTACAGAAATTAAGTAATGCAAAACCAGCAGGTATGGGCGAGGCACGTCCGCTAAAATTTTATTTCATCAAGGCTTAAAGAACCTGAAATAAACTGATCACCTTGATGGTTCATAGCTTCATATTTTTTACTAGCTTTGTTTTCATTTTTAAAAAAGTATTTAGAATATCTGACTCTTCCTGAAATTGAAAACTTGTTGATTAAGAGATATTTGCTCCCTATATCCCAAAGTTTAATTTGAAACCTATGGTCGTTTTCTTCAAGTTCATTTTTCTTTAATTCTTCAGCATTATAGAAGGAATTAAATTCTTTTTGCCCAAATTTGGAGCTTGAGTACCATTTCTTACCTGTTTCATCGTAAACTAATACCTTATATATCTTCCCAATATTATAGTTTTTAGGCAAGCGATCTGTTTTTATAAGGACTTCTTGTGATTTTCCTTCCGTTAATTCTTTTGAAGAACCTTTGCCTAGATAATATTTTCTCTGGTCTTCATTGATTCCAAAGAAGTTTTCCCACCATTTATTAGATCTATATATGCCAAAAATTTTGGCAATTGAAATAGGTCGCCTTCCTTTATTTGCAATTTTAATACGAAATTTTACAGAAGGAGGGAGTTCAACTTCTGGAAACTGGTACTCATATTTGGGAGTAATTAATAAATCTGGCTTATCCTTAATAAATCTGCTGAATTTTATAAAAAGAGCAATAGAACCAGTTATTGCACCCCAGATTGCTATAATTAATGTGATTGTTTCAGTGCTCAAGCTGTCAGATTTTTTTAGCGTACTAACCTATAATTATATCAACAAGCCTCGTACATGATAATATTGGGATGCAGGACTCTATGTTCTTAAATAATCAGTTTAAATACAAACTTCGTATTATGTGCCGATATTATGCATCATAGCAACCGGCAGTTGTTGATATAATATGTTGACATAACATGCCTGGAAGCTTTATGAAAAAGGGAGGGATATTCGGCAATTCACAACACATTCCTGATGTAACTTGACTACGGTAATAGAAATATATGAACTATCTTTTAAGCTTATTTCACTGGACCCAATAGTTAATAGGGAAGGGGATCTATCAATTTTGATAAAAGTGGTTGTCTCTCGGTATCAATGCAAAAGATTTTTGTTCCTATTAGAATTTCTGCAAAAGGAACATAATAAGGAACAAAGGCGATCATTATAAATACATGTATATCAAAAGGTTATACCAATATTTGAATATTTGCCAATAGGAACAAAGTATGAAGTTATCACTGGACACGTAAAATAAAATAATGGGAATTGGTAATTTTGGCCTGTAATATATGTTTAAACGGCGAGAGAAGCGTTTTTGATTATTTTACTTTCGGGAGTAAAAAAGACCAAAAGTGCTAAATTGGATTAATATGGACAGGCAGTTTAAAATAAATTTGCTTAAAAAAGCTTCTTAGTGAATAATATAGCACGGGCCGCGAGCGGTCCTCTTATGGACCTCGGCGGTAGGTGCCTTTACAACGGGATACAGGTGCCGGAGCGTTGTTCCCGGGGAGCAATGGTCCATCCCCAGGGCTTTGGCTATTACGGGCAAAACGGAAGGTGTTTAGAGGCTGTGAACAAAGGTAAGGGAGAAAAAAGGGAATCCCTTCTTTCCTCCTTTGAGAAGCGAAAACCGATGGCCGCCCCCGGCGGCCGCAGCCATATCTGTCATATAAGCCCCGGTTATGTAAAGTAGGTATACCACGGGTCGCAATAATAATATTACACGAGTCACATAAAAGATCATTAGCTGACCGAACGACTCGGCTGAACGTGAAAATGTTGATCATGGCCCAACACATGAAGCAAACGGCAAAGATGAACCCCGTTCAAATAGCACTCTTTTAATTTTGTGATTTATTCTCTATAATAGGGTCTAATAAAATCGATTGTACCTATCAAAACCATTAGATCTACATATCGAACCGGTACCAAAGGCATAGCTGCAGCGCTTATTTTCTTATTTAGTCTGCATTTCCTGAGTATCCACGGCATCGCAGATGCTCTGGTTCTGTGTTTTGAGGAAAATGGCGATGTCAATATCGAGTCGGTCGCCGGTTCTTTTCTTTCGATCCCCTCGGAGGATATGATGCATGCCGAGCCCCATCACGATACCAACGCCTCTACCTACCATACCGGTCAAAGCCATCACAGCGATCTCGCTTTTTCAGCGACCTGTTCCAAAGAACAACGAACGACGCGGTTCGATCAGGATCGCACGCTCAAGGTTCTTGACGGTATTCTGTATAGCAAGGTTGAACATCTCCCGCAATCACGAGTATTTCACCTTGTTTCATACGCCCCTCCCTTAATCGAGGATGCCATAACAGCCTCGCTAACAACCGTTGTTCGCATTCTCTACCACTAAGTAGTTCCAGCCCTTTTTAGATCACTTCTTCATTGCAAGCAAGGCACCCGCTAAGGAATAACTATATCCTGCCGGTGCTGCTTGCCCCTCTATAACAGCAAAAAATTGGCTGGAATACATGAAACTATTTTTAAAAACCGTGCTGGTCCTCGGCATGCTTGTACTTGCTGCCGGATGCGCCAGCGAACAGACCCTTATTGAACCACCCTCGGAAAGTACCTTGGGAGACCAAAACTACGGGCAATCTCCCGCCCTAAATAAAAACGTAGCCCCGCAGGATACAGCATCAACGGTAACGATATCAGATACCCTCACGTTTTCGGATGCGCTCTCCAAAGCCCTGCTCGAAAATCCCCGGCTGCAAAGCTATGGCTGGCAGGTTCGCGCGAAGGAAGCCGAGCGACTGCAGGCCTCGCTACTGCCTAATCCCCGTCTGCAGGCCGAAATGGAAAACGTTGGCGGCAGCGGCCCCTTTGAGGGCCTGGACAATCGTGAAATCACCATCCGGCTCGGACAAAAAATCCTGCTGGGCGCCGATCGCCTCAAAGCCAAACGCCTGGCCGGATACAACAGGCAGCTGGCGGGCTGGGACTATGAAACCCAGCGCCTGGACGTGCTTACTGGCGTCACACAAGCCTATATTTCGGCGTTGGAAGCCCAACAGCAGTGGAACCAGCAGCAAGCGTTGGTTACCCTGGCAGAAGAGCTATTTCATTCTATTTCTGCCCAGGTGGACGCCGGAAAAGTTTCTCCCATTGCTGCAACAAGGGCTAAGGTTGAGCTTTCCCGGGTCCGCATCGACCTGAAAAATGCGCGCAGCACTTTTGAGACCGCCCGCAGCAACCTGGCCTCCTTTTGGGGAAACAAACAGCCTGCCTTCGAAGGACTGGCCGGAACGCTGGCCAAAACCGATTCTTTACCAGCCTACTCCTCGCTGGCCCAATATATCTCGCGTAATCCCGACGTAGCGCGATGGGCCACTGAGATGCAGCAGCGGGAATCCAGGCTGGCATTAGAGCGGGCCAAAGGCATTCCTGACCCTACCATTAGCGGCGGCTATAAACGCTTCGAAGATGTGGGGGCCGAAGCAGCGGTCGTGGGAATCTCCATACCGCTCCCCCTTTTCGATCGCAATCAAGGCGATATTAAAGCAGCTAAATACCAAATTTGGCGCGGCCGATCACAGCGACAGGCGGCGGTTACAGAAGTAACCCGGGCCCTGCAAGAAGCCTATAACCGGCTGCAAGCCTCTTATCAGGAGCTACAACAGCTGCAGGAAGAGGTGTTGCCGGGCGCACAATCTGCTTTCAAGGGTATTCAATCCGGTTACCGGCAGGGGAAGTTTGATTACCTGGAGGTGCTGGATGCCCAGCGTACGCTTTTTACCAGCCGCACCCGCTACATTCAGGCATTAGCTGAATATAATCGGGCCGTAGCCGAAATCGAGCGACTGATCGGCACCCCGCTTTCTGACATACCATCCAATTAATGATTTAACGCATTACCTATCATGAAGAAATCAATTATATATATAACCATAGTAGGAATTTTTATAGCCGGAGGAATCATAACCGGTTGTGGTTCAAGTAGTACCGAAAATGGAACTTCACAATCCGCCCAGCAGCAACATAGTGAAGAAGACGGGCAACACACAGAAGGGTCCGGCGACCATTCCTCAGAGGAAGGGCAGCACAGCTCCGAATCCGGTGGCCAACACCAGGAGGAGGGAGGGGGCCATACCGGCCAGGTGCACTTAACTGAGCAGCAACGCCAAAGCCTCGGGATCAATGTAGAAACCCTGAACTCCGGCAGCGCGGCCTCGACTATAGCCCGACCGGCCAATATCACCTACGATCTGGATAACATTGCCAAAGTAGGTCCCCGTCTTGAAGCCAAGGTTGTCAAGGTGCTTAAAGATCTGGGTGAGCAGGTAACCCGCGGGGAACCCATTGCATTAATGAGCAGCGTAGAGCTCGGCAAAACCAAAGCCGAATTCCTGCGCCTGAAAGCGCGCCTGAAATCGGAACAGGCCCGTTATGAGCGCGAGCAGTCGCTGTATGAGCAGCAAATATCCAGCCAGGCCGAACTGCTCGAAGCTGAGGCCAACTATCAAGAAGCCCGGGCTGAATTGAATGCTACAGCTGAAGCCTTGCGGCTCTACGGCCTGTCTCAAACCGATATTCAACAGATTGAAGCCGGAAGTGACCAGCCGCTTTCCCGGTTTTATATTAGCAGTCCTATTGATGGCGTCATCCAGGAGCGTAACCTTTCGCCGGGCCAAACGGTGAGCTCCAGTGAAACGCCAGTTCATGTCGCGAACCTGTCCCAAATGTGGGTGATGATTGACGCCTATGAACAAGACATCCGGTATATCGAGCCGGGTCAAACGGTGAACATTTCTGTTCGGAGCATCCCCAATGAAACGTTTGAAGGGACCGTAAACTGGATTTCCTACGCCCTTGAAGAAGACAGTCGCACCATGCCCATACGGGCCACCCTAAAAAATACGGACCGACAACTTCGGGCCGGGATGTTCGGTACGGCTCGCATTCAGACCGGCCGGCAGCGCAGCATTGCCATGATACCGGTGGACGCCGTACAAACCATTGAGGGCGAATCCAGGGTGTTTGTCCCCGGCGGAGAAGCGGGCAGTTTCCGACCCGTTTCGGTCCGGCTGGGAGCAGAAAATGAAGGGCTTGTGGAGGTGCTTTCCGGGCTACAACCGGGAGACCAGGCCGTAACCGCTGGCGCTTTTGACTTAAAATCAGCGTTAACCGCCCAAACCCGT
Source organism: Fodinibius sediminis (assembly GCF_900182555.1). Classification (GTDB taxonomy): domain Bacteria; phylum Bacteroidota; class Rhodothermia; order Balneolales; family Balneolaceae; genus Fodinibius; species Fodinibius sediminis. The sequence goes on from NZ_FXTH01000016.1 coordinate 6,325, forward strand.
AGCGCCTCGCACGGGCATTAGAAGGCACATTACGGGCAACCATTTCAATTGCTAATGAATTTTAAATCGATGTTGAATTATGCTTGAACAGATTATTGATCGTGTACTTAAAAACAGGTTGACCATTTTTTTGATGGTTGCGGCGGTAGGGGTCTATGGGTATTTTTCCTTTCAGGAAGTCCCCATCGATTCCTTTCCTGATGTATCGCCCCCGCTTGTACAGGTGTTTACCTCCAGCCCCGGACTTTCGCCGGTGGACGTGGAGACCCAAATTAGCTATCCCATTGAGATTTCTATGTATGGGCTTCCGAAACTGGATCGCGTGCAAAGCACCTCCATCTTTGGGCTCTCGCGAGTCAACATTTATTTCGAGGAGGGCACCGATATCTACTTTGCCCGCCGCCTGGTCATGGAGCGGCTTGCTAAGGCCAGAAATGAGATTCCAGACGGCCTTGGCAATCCTCAGCTTGGCCCTATTACCACCGGCCTTGGGACGGTGATGATGTATGAAGTAAAAAATAAAAAAGGCGCTGATAACACCCTGATGGAACGTCGCACGGCCCAGGACTGGATCGTAAAGCCACAGCTGCGGACCGTGCCCGGGGTCACCGGCGTGCTTTCGCTGGGCGGGGATGTCCGGCAGTTCCAGGTCAATGCCGATATGAACGCCCTGGTCTCTCGCGGTCTGACGCTTAAGGATTTGGAGCAAGCCATCAATACCAATAACCGAAATGTGGGGGCCTCCTTCTTGGAACGCGGGGGGGAAGAGTATCTGGTCCGCGGGTATGGCTGGATTGATTCCCATAATAAGGGACTGGAGGACATCCGTAATATCATTGTTTCCAACCAGGATGGTACCCCCGTCTATGTCAAAGACTTGGCCGAGGTTACCTTTGGCTCGGAGATAAAGCGGGGGACACTGATTGCCAACGGGGAAGAATCGGTCGGCGGATTCGTCCTCAAGCTCATCGGTACCAATACCCAGGATCTGCTGGCCCAGATAGACCAGAAAGTGGATGCCATTAATAAGGCCCTGCCCGAGGGCATGGTGATGGAGACCTTTTACTCCCAGGGGGAACTGGTAGACAAAGCCGTGGGAACGGTCACCAACGCCTTGTATATCGGGGCTATCTTAGTCTTGGTGGTGCTGTTCTTTTTCATGGGCGATGTGCGGTCTACGCTCATTATTATCTCAACCGTGCCGATTGCCTTTCTTATTGCTTTTATTGGGATGAACCTGATGGGCATATCAGCGAACTTAATGAGTCTGGGGGGGCTTGCCATCAGCATTGGCATGATCGGGGACAGTGCCACCGTGATTGTGGAGAATACGTACCGGCTCCTTGAGGAACGCAAAGGGCAAAATGTATCCCTTCTACGGGTGGTAGGGGAGGCCGCACGCGAGGTCATCCGACCGGTCGTATTTGCCACCAGCATTATCATCATCGTGTTTCTGCCGCTCTTTTCCCTGGAGGGCGTTGAAGGTAAAATGTTCAAGCCCCTGGCCTACACCATCACCTTTGCCCTGGCCGGAGCGATCTTTCTGGCTTTGACTTATATTCCCATCATTTCCAGCTATATCCTCCCGGATAAAGGAATGGATAAGGAACCGTGGCTGGTCCGTAAAGTGAAGGGAGTAAGCCGTCCGCTGATTGAAAAAAGTACTAAATATCCAAAGATGGTATTTGGGGCGGCGCTGGTGTTGTTTGCCGCAAGCATGGCCCTGTTTCCGTTTTTGGGCACCGAGTTTCAGCCGACCTTGCGGGAAGGGACGTTTGCGGTGCGGTCGGTACTGCCGCCGGGCGCCAACCTGCCGACGACCCAAGAGTATGCCAAACGCCTGCAGGAATCCATGCAGACCTTTCCGGAAGTAGAAGGCGTCTATTCGCGGGTTGGTCGCGCGGAAGTCGGGGGGGATCCCGAACCGGTGAATGTAATCTTTAATGTGGTAGATCTTAAGCCACTGGACCAGTGGGACGAAGGCCGCGACTACGAAGAATTGCAGTCGGCTATGGCCCAAAAACTAACTGAGGATCTGCCGGGAGTGGCTTCTAACTTTTCTCAGCCCATTCAGCTACGCACCGATGAGCTGCTCAGTGGCGTTCGGGCCCAGGTAGTAGCCAGTCTGTACGGGGACAATCTGGATACGCTGGCCCGGAAAGCACAGGAAATTGCCGCTGTGGCCGAAAGCGTGGAAGGGGCAGTTGACGTACGCGCCCAACAGCAGGGCGGGAAACCCCAGATTTTGGTTCGCCCCGACCGCGAGCAGCTCGCGCGGCTGGGCATCAGCATCAACGACTTCCTGAATACCGTAGAAACCGGCATCGGTGGCTCAGTGGCCGGACAGGTATTTGAGGGCATCCGCCGCTTTGACATCTTTGTGCGCCTGCAAGAGGGCCAGCGAAGCCAAATCAATCAACTTCGCGAGCTCCCCATACGAACAGCTAAAGGCGCACTTGTTCCCCTTTCTCAAATTGCTGATGTCGAAGTCTTTACCGGACCCAAGCAGATATCCCGGAACAAAGCCAGCCGGCGAACCTACGTGCAGTTAAACGTCCGGGGCCGCGACATGGGCAGCGTGGTCAGTGAAATCCGCAGGAAAGTAGAAGCACAGGTGAACCTGCCGGCGGGCTATTTTACCGAATACGGTGGGCAGTTTGAAAACCAGCAGCGAGCCATGAGCCGGCTGATGGTCGTTGTGCCTATTACCCTGGGCCTTATTTTCTTCATGCTGTTCTCGACCTTTGGCAGCTGGCGCTATGCGGTGCTTATTTTCCTGAATATTCCCTTTGCGACCATTGGGGGTATCTTTGCCCTTTGGGTTTCCGGGCTATATCTCTCTGTCCCCGCAGCGGTCGGTTTTATTGCCATTTTCGGGATTGCCGTACTCAATGGACTGGTGCTCGTCAGCTATATCAACCAACTCCGGGAGGAGGGCATGGAAATGGAGAAATCAGTGGTACAGGCATCCCTGCTCAGGCTTCGCCCGGTGCTTATGACGGCCTTAACGACCGGTCTGGGTCTACTCCCGTTGCTACTGGCCAATGATATCGGCTCTAACGTGCAACGCCCGTTGGCGGCCGTCGTCGTGGGTGGGCTATTTACCTCTACGCTGCTTACGCTGGTAGTGCTGCCAACCATCTACAAGTGGTTTGCCGAACCGGTCAGCCACGCAGAACTGTAATCCTAAATTCCCTCGGGCTGCCAAACGGTCTGAGGGATTAAACACATACCATTATGAAAGAAATTAAAGCGTTTATCCGAACCAACATGATTGACTATGTTATTGACGCCATTGAAAATTTGCCCGATGCGCCCGGTATTACGCTGAGTGACGTGCGCGGCTGGGGGCACCCTAAAGAAGGCCCGGCCCAGCTGGTCCAGCGCATTAAGCTGGAGACCGTAGTACCTGCCCGCCGCGTGGATGAAATAATCACCGTTATTACTGAAAAGGGACGAACCGGAAACCATGGTGATGGAAAAATCTTTGTCTCAAATGTCGAACAAGGCGTCCGCATTCGAACAGGGGAAACGGATGAGGAGATCATCCGTTAGGTAGTCCAGCCAACCCCGGGTTGTCGCCACCTGACGGTGGCGGCAGCTTTTTTTACTCAAACCCAGGATCGGTGATCATGCTGAAACTATTCCTGCGTAACCTCCATCACTATCCTGCGGGCTGCCCCTGCCTGACCACAGCGGTAGCTTTATCAGTACGCTATGAAATAATATCAGATTAGAAGAAACTGCTATGGCTTCTAAAAACAGACTTAAATATGTAGTTGTCGCTGTAATGCTGATTCTGGCGGGGGTTGCCATGGCCGATGCGCTGGGCGCCTTTAACCCCAAGCCTTACACCAAAGTATCCAAAGGATCGCATGCCCATTATGTGCCGGCGGACCGGGATCCGGATGTTTCGATTACCCGATTCCCTAAGCGCCCGCCGGGGCCCGGGGAAACCATTACCCCGCAAGGACAGATAGTACGAAAGAACTAACACATTACCTTAATCTTCAATACTAACCTCAAATCATCGTCATTATGCATTTATTGACCTACATGCTGCTCTTACTGGCTTTTCTGGCTGGGTGCGGCGGCGGAGAGCAACAACCTCAATCACAGGAGACACAAGCACAAACCCAGGAGATAAGAACCATTGATATTATTGGTGTGGACCAGATGAAATATGTGGTGAAGGAAGAAGGGAAGCTGCTGGGAACGGCTGAAACCATCAAAACCTCCGGTGGCGATTCCTATCTGCTGCTTCAGACTATTGAGGCCACGCCCGGGGAGAAGCTGCGTATTCGCCTCACGACCGTGAGCGACCTTCCCGCCACGGCCATGGCTCATAACTGGGTGCTGCTGAAGCTGGGGATTGATCCGGCCAGCTTCACAAAAGAAGCAATGAAAGCCAAAAGTAGTGAGTACATTCCCGAAGGCCGAACCGATGATATCATTGCCCATACCGGGCTTGCCGGCGGGGGAGAGACGGTTGAGGTCACGGTTACCGTCCCCGAGAAAACCGGCGACTATAATTATCTGTGCACGTTTCCCGGCCACTTTGCAGCAGGAATGAAAGGGAAACTCGTTGTTCAGTAATCCGGTAGTACAGCATCATAACCCGACCATTTTGAGGTGGCTCTGGACAACGCCTGCCTCATTATATTATATCCTAAGCTGACAATGATGAATGATAGCTATTTTCACATAAAAAATATGGTGTGCAAACATTGCGGGGAAGTGCTCGAGGCGAAGTTGGTGGACGCTGGGTTTCCAATCAAACATATTGAACTGGGGCGGATAGAATTCGCCCGGCCGATTGATGAGGAAGAGCTCACTGAATTATGGGAGGTTGTCCACCAAAATGGCTTTGAAATTGTGAGCGATCGAAGCAGCCAGCTAGTCGAACAAATCAAACATCTAATTATAGGCCTCATACACCATGGTAAGCGATTGGATACCACGTTATCACAGTATCTATCTGATCGACTTCATAAAGAGTACCAGCACCTCAGCCGGTTGTTTTCCGATGTAGAGGGAAACTCTATTGAACGATTTTACATCCTTCAAAAGATTGAACGGGCCAAGGAGCTCATTGTCTATGGGGAGCACACCATGGCAGAAATTGCTTATCGGTTAGACTACAGCAGCCAGCAGCATTTTTCCAGGCAGTTTAAAAAAGAAACCGGGCTAACCCCCTCGCATTTCAGAGACATCAAAGAAAATAAGCGTATCTCCATCGACCGGTTATAACAAAATAATGCACAAGAAGATCATAAAAATGCAAGAGTTACCCTCACATAATCAACAACTTACCAGCAGAGGCTATCACACAATAGCCTTATCCCTATGCGCTTTGATGAAGTGGTACTGTGATATGATTACTCCATACATTTCATCATAATCCCTAAGCGTTAAATTGGCAGGCACCGCTGTTTGACCGCGGCGGTGCTTTTTTATGATTCAAAATGGCCATTAATAATAATTAGGAACCGTGCAAAGTTCAAAACGTTATACCTCTGTTCTTCATTTTTTTAAAAAAGATTCCGCGGCCGGCCTGATGCTCCTGTTGGCAACGGTAGCAGCCCTTGTCATAGCCAATAGCCCACTTAATAAATGGTATGAGCACCTGTTGGAGTTAGAGTTTACCATCGGCTTTTCTTCGCTGGTGATTGAACACTCGGTTCACGAATGGATTAATGACGGACTGATGGCGATTTTTTTCCTGTTGGTCGGACTGGAAATCAAGCGGGAGCTGAAGTACGGGGAGCTTTCGACGTTACAATCGGCGCTTCTTCCCGTTATTACCGCAATGGCGGGAGCTTTCGTGCCGGCCCTCATTTTTTGGGGGCTCAACGGCGGCTCGGATTTTATGAACGGCTGGGCCATTCCCATGGCTACCGATATTGCGTTTGTTATCGGCGTGTTGGCGGTGCTGGGTTCCCGGGTGCCGGTGTGGGCTAAAGTTTTTGTCACGGCCATAGCCGTCGTGGATGATCTCATTGCCGTGCTGGTGATCGCCTTCTTCTATACCGAACAGATAAGCATGGCGGCGCTGTCCGTTGCTGGTCTATGCCTGCTGGTATTATTGCTATTTAACTACAAAAACGTCAATAACCTGGCGCCCTATCTTTTGGTAGGGGGGATCATGTGGGTTGCGGTGCTTAAATCCGGAGTCCACTCCACGATAGCCGGGGTCCTGCTGGGATTTGCCCTACCGGCCGCTCGGGGCTGGAGCCTGGACCAGTTAAAAGAATATGCCCAAGAAGGCTTTGATCTTTTTAAACAAGCAGCCGATGAGGACCTGCCGGTGACCAGGGAACAGGCCCTGCACCATATGGATGAGACCGTACAGCATGCGCAATCGCCGCTGCACCGACTGGAGCATAAACTGCATACCGCAGTCTATTTTGTAATCATGCCACTGTTTGCTTTTGCCAATGCCGGGGTTATTTTTGACCCTAACGTAATGAGCCAGGCCTTAATATCGCCTCTCACCTGGGGCATAGCGATTGGATTATTCATTGGAAAACAGGTCGGTATTTTCGGAGCTACCTGGCTGCTTACCATACTGGGCATCTCCGGATTGTCCGCTGAAAAAGAAACCTGGAAGGTGGTGTACGGAGTGGCCCTGCTGGCGGGCATTGGGTTTACGATGTCACTGTTTATTGCCGGCTTGTCTTTTACTGATCCCACCTTACTGGAGTTTACAAAAGTCGGCATTCTTATCGGTTCGCTGGTCAGTGGCGTGTTGGGTTACCTTGTACTCAGCCGCCGCCCAGATTTCGAAGCCGAAGAACAGGAGCCGTTTGATTTATCGGAGCAGAAGCAGGTGCAAACGGAACCATAACCTGGGTAACAGTTCATTTTTAAACTGGCTTAAAACATTGTAAAACCATCAAATTATATGAATACATTAGTGCTTGATATCAGCGATGTACTGCATCAGGTGGCCAATGCCGAGGATCAGTGCATTGATCGTTTAAAGGGCAGTCTCGAAAAAAGAAATGGAATTAAGCAGGTCCGACTGGATACAGAAGAACCAGGTCCAGAACTTTGTATTTACTTTGATGAAGATATCATTTCGGCAAGCCAAATAAAACATATCGCAACCCAGACGGCTGGTAAACTGGATGATACCTTTGGCCATCTGTGGATTAGAATGCGGGCAGTGCGAGACCAGAACCACCGGCAGGCCGTAACGACTCTTCTCAATAATTTTAAGGGCGTTATGAATGTGTGGGTAATTCCCACCGGATGGATCTTTTTAGAGTTTAACAGGTATATTACACAGGAAGCGGTTTTATTAGAGCTGATTGAAAAAATGGATTTAGTCGTTTAAAAAAATGCAATTTTTAATCCCGGAGGTTCTATGAAACCACGCATGCTATCTACGGAGGAAATCAAAACCATATACAACAGGTGGACTGTGGTATATGATGCTTCGCTCTGGTCATTTTACCTGTTGGAATTTAAAGTGCGGGACAGGGTTCAAATTTGGATTACTTACAAAAAAAGTTGGACCTAAAGGTTCTATTATCGGGGTTGACCTTTCGTATAGCCTGATAAACGCAAAAAATAGTTCGCTTTTTTCAGATTGAATGATGATTCTCTCCCTTGAGTCCCCATATCTTGATTAAAACATAACCAAACACCATGCCACCGAGGTGGGCAAAGTTGGCCACGTTCGAATCAGTGCGGGTAAGGCCGCTTACCAATTCAATCACCCCAAAAATGGCAACGAAATATTTTGCCTTTATAGGGATTGGGGGGATTAACAATATAATATATCGGTCGGGAAACATCATGCCAAAGGCCAACAAGATCCCATAAACCGCCCCCGAAGCGCCAACCGTGGGGGTGCCGGAAGAGACGACCAAGAGCTGTATAAGGCCCGCTCCGATGCCCGTTGCAAAATAATAAATAGTAAACCGGTTGGTTCCCCAGTAATTTTCGATGGCCTGGCCAAACATCCAAAGCGCAAACAGGTTAAAAAAGATATGGCCTAACCCAGCATGCAGAAACATATAGCTAACGGGTTGCCAGATCTCAAACTGTCCGGAGCCAACGGGCCATAATGCTCCGTAGGCAAACAGTAACTCGCCGATAACCGGCGTGTTCAGGGCTAAAAAGAAGACCCCGTTTATAATCAGAAGATGCTTGACGGCCGGCGGAAAAACAGAAAATTGCGTGCCGGGACTATATCGATTATTTGAATAGCTCATAGGCTATTAGTCTGAGGCAGTTCGGATTACATAAGGTAAGGTACGGATTATGTGTTTAACTTGATTGCAAATCAGGCGGTTTTTCCCGTTTCCTCATAATTCTGCACGGTTTTTACATAAACCTGCAAGTCTGTTCTGTGTTTAACGTGTATTATGTAAGTGAAGCAAGTTTAATTAAAGGCGTTTTACCATGCTTACGGTTAATAATAATGAATCGCAAAACGGTGTTTTGGCCTTGCAGGTAACCGATAAACTAACGGAAGGTGTTTTGAATGATCTTGTGCCTGTATTAAAAAAACATGTCTCCCAACATAATGATCCCCATTTAATCCTGGTTATGGAAAACTTTAAGGGCTGGGAAGATGCCGCCGCGTTCTGGAAAGATCTTCGGCTGGATGCCGAATATATCGGTTCGTTTGATCGCATTGCTATCATAGGGGAGGCAAAGTGGCAACAATGGGGCACGCAGCTGTTGAACCCCCTGTTCAACGAAGAATTACAATTCTTTTCCCTCGATCATGCGGGGAGCGCATGGAATTGGATTCGTAAATCACATGAAGGAACGGATGAATAAATTAACGATTAACCTGCCCATATTACTACCGGATATTCCTGATGTAGAAGATAAGTGTGTCTACCGTCTCATCACAACACTTGAGGGCCGGGAAGGAATACACCGGGTACATATAAAAAGGGAGGAAGAGGATTCACTAGTATGCATCCACTTTAATCCCGAGATAATTTCTCTTCGGCATATAAAAAATATGGCCCGTCAGGCGGGCGCTCAGCTTCAGGATACTTTTGGGCACCTGTTGCTGGAAGTCCGGGGTATCCGTCATCCCCGTCATGCCCGCACGATCACACGGCGGCTGCAAAAGTTAAGGGGGGTTGTTAGTGCCTATGCCGGGGCTACCGGCTGGATACAATTGGAATATAATCGGAGCATGGTAAATGACCATAGCCTGCTGGAATCGATTGAAGAAATGGGGTTGACAATCAAGCAGCTTTCCAACAGCTTCTCGGATGGGCATCCGTATCCCCCGGGGCGCCAAAATGAGCTTGATTCGACCATCGATGATGAATCAGCCAGCCTGGAAATAGCCCCGGCCCAGCGCCATTCCGATAACCAATCCCTGCTTGAAGAACAAAAACAAGAACATCCTGAAAGTCCTGATTTCCCTCAACACACCGATGCCCAACAGCATGAAAAAGATAAATCCGGCGATACGGATGAAGGCGATCACGAGCATAGTCACGAAGATGATGGCCACGGCAATGATCACGCTCATGACGATGAGGAAGAACACGCCCATGCCCACGACCATGGGGGCATCTTCGGGGAGAAAACGGAGCTGATCTTTTCGCTGATCTGCGGGGGGCTGCTCGCGGTTGGCTTTGGGCTCTCCTTTGCCGGCGGGGTCCCCGGCTGGGTATCTTTGGTCCTGTATGTAGGGTCCTACTTTTTTGGCAGTTACTACCTGGTCCAGGAGGCCTACACCGAAGTGAAGGCCGGTAATTTTGAGATTGACTTTCTGATGCTGGTAGCGGCCATCGGAGCAGCCATCCTCGGCGAATGGGCTGAAGGGGCCCTGCTGCTTTTCTTGTTCAGCCTCGGCCACTCCCTGGAACACTATGCCATGGGCCGGGCCCGAGAGGCCATCAAGGGACTGGCGGAATTGGCGCCGAAAACCGCCCTTCGAAAAATAGACGGAACCACCGAAGAAGTACCGGTAGAAGAGCTGCAGGTCGGAGAGGTGATTGTGATTAAACCGAACAGCAAAATTTCGGCCGATGGGGTGGTCATTAACGGCCATAGCAGCGTGAACCAAGCGTCCATCACCGGAGAAAGCGTGCCCGTAGATAAGATGGAGTATGAGGATCCCGAGGCGGTGGACCAAGACGCTGACTCTATTGATGATAAATACCGCGTGTTTGCCGGCACTATCAACGGCAACGGCAGCTTGGAGGTGAAGGTGACCAAACTATCCAAAGACTCCACGCTCTCGCGGCTCATCAAGCTGGTCAACGAAGCCGAAGCCCAGAAGTCACCCACTCAGCAGTTTACCGATAAATTTGAAACCTATTTTGTTCCTGCCGTACTCATGCTGGTGGTCGTATTGAACTTTGCCTTTCTGGTAATCAATGAACCGTTCTCGGCCAGTTTTTACCGCGCGATGGCGGTGCTGGTAGCGGCCAGTCCCTGTGCGCTGGCGATTTCTACGCCCAGCGCGGTACTCAGTGGCGTAGGCCGTGCGGCACGCAGCGGGGTACTCATCAAAGGGGGGCGACCGCTGGAGAACCTTGGCATCCTCAAGGCGCTGGCCTTTGACAAGACGGGAACGCTCACTGAGGGGGAACCAAGACTTACTGATGTGATTACTTTTGATGGCATTGACGAAAATGAACTGGTAAAAACCGCCGTGGCTGTCGAAAGCCTGAGCGATCACCCGCTGGCCGGGGCGGTGGTCCGTGACGGTAAAGAGAAACTACATGGTGCTGATCTGCCGGAGGCCGAGGATCTGGAATCCATTACCGGCCGGGGCGTCAAGGCCAAAATGAACGGCTCGCTGGTCCACATCGGCAATTTGGAATTATTTGAAGAGGCCGATGGCATAAAACTGTCTGATGACCTCAAACAACAGGTAGAGGAGTTGGAGGGGGCAGGCAAGACTACTATGGTGGTGCGCAGCGGCAACCGCTACCTGGGTATTCTGGGGCTGATGGATACCCCGAGGGAGGATGCTAAGGAGGTCATTCAAAAGCTGCGCAGTATGGGGCTGACTCACCTGATTATGCTTACCGGCGACAACCAGCGGGTAGCCGATGCTGTAGCCAAGGAAATCGGTATCGACGATCCCAAAGGCAATCTGCTGCCGGAAGACAAGGTGGAGGCGATCAAACAGCTGCGGGAAGGAGAAGGCCATGTGGCGATGGTCGGGGACGGGGTCAACGACGCTCCGGCGATGGCCAACAGCACCGTAGGTATTGCCATGGGGGCCGCGGGCTCTGATGTGGCACTGGAAACCGCCGATGTGGCCCTGATGGCCGACAAGATTTCCGTGCTGCCGTTCGCTATCGGACTGAGTCGCAAAACCAAATCGATTATTAAGCAAAACCTATGGATCAGTCTGGGTATGGTGGCGCTGCTTGTACCCGCTACGATTCTCGGCCTCAGCATGGGATGGGCGGTTATTGGCCATGAAGGATCAACGGTGGTAGTGGTCTTCAATGCGCTGCGACTGTTGGGATACAAATCCTAAGTGAGCCTTTTTTAAAAATATTCCCACATCATACTGGTGACGTTTATGAAATGGACCTTTGAAGATTTTGGTGCCGACCTGAAGGATTTAAATCCAAAGGTGCGTGAAAAAGCATTGGAAATTGCCAACCGGATGATGGAGGAGGGCGATGGCTCCGAAGGTGAAGTTATTAAACAGGCGGTAAAAGAAGCCCAGGAATGGTTTTTGGATAAACAGGCCTAGAAAGTAAACTCAAATTAATTTGTACAAGATCTTTTTGATGAAGAAAGGTTTTCTCGTTCCGGTTCTTTTGTCTGTTCTATTTTTCTCTCTGTCAGCCCAGCAAGAAGAGCTTTGACCAGAGGCACAGCTCGGCCTCATCACTGCCTCACCGGGCAATGAACTCTATACAATTTTTGGCCACACCGGCCTGCGGATTGCCGGCACGGCCAATCACATCGACCGCACCTATAACTACGGCACCTTCGATTTTGATACCGATGGCTTCTACCGGAAATTCGCCCTTGGCAACCTGCAGTATTTCCTTTTAGTAAACCGTTACGAAAGGGCAAAACCAGTCTACCTGAAGGCCGGGCGCGCCATCACCGAGCAGTGGATAAATCTAAGCCCGGAGCAAACCCAATTACTGTCCCGCTATTTAGAAAACAACGCAAAACCCGAAAACCGGTACTATTCTTAAGTTCTTTTATGATAACTGTACCACCCGAGTATATGAGACCCTTAACCAAATGGAACTGGAATATTGTATGGTCTGCTTCGGGCCTGCCGGCTTTTATATTTTCTTTTGCGGGTAGTAAACAACTTTCAAGAAGTTATAAGGTGTTTTTGGTACTATATGCAGCAATTCTTCTCCTCTTTCTGCTAAGCTGGTCAATAATTTCTCAACAGAGACCCTATGCAATTTTACCTCTTCTTTTATTGTTGGGATTTCTTAGTATCAAAAAGCATTCCGAATCACTTAATTCGGAATGAGTTGAGTTGATGCGTTATGGGCTTGTCAATCATCTACTTGTTCAGAAGTTTGGAAACGTTGAGATAACTGCTCTGAACCCAGATATTTTTATTAACAAAACCAATAAATATGAGTCTCAAAGATTTTAGTGGTAATTTAGAATTGAAGTGGGAGGATTTATACAGGTGGCCCTATGTATGAATTTTACTTGTGCACATTAATCAACGAATATTTATTTCAATGAAGATGACTACCCATGAGCAACGATTACAGAGCAGAAATATACAACCGACCGCTATGCGCATGCGGATTCTTAGCTTCATGGCTGAAACTAAGTCGGTTTTAAGTCTGTCAGATCTTGAAGAAAAGTTTACCCATGCAGATCGGACAACACTTTACCGTACATTAAAAACATTTTTGGAACATGGTTTGGTGCATCAAATCCACGATTCAAGTGGCATAGCAAAATATGCTCTTTGTTCTGAAAACTGCACGTGTTCGTATCCAGATGATGTACATGTTCATTTCTATTGTTCATCTTGTGAACAGACGTTTTGTTTTCCTCACCTAGGTATTCCTGATTACGACCTGCCTGAAAAATTCATCCCCTCTTATGGTAATTTTGTGATTACCGGGCGCTGCCCTTCGTGTTCTTCATGATCTTTGCAATTGAGTTGCATTACATATAATGCTATTATCTGAGGTTTGCTTAATCATTATACTTTACAGACGTGCACTTTTTTAGGACATATGTAAGGAGATTTAATTTTGCGATAACTGCAATTTTTATTTTTTCATGGGTAGGATTTTCCCTCCTTTTACCTCTAAGTGTTTCTGCATTAGCAAATACTCATGTTGTATCCTCTATTTACAATACAGACAAAGGTTGTTTTGATATTGTGTTAGCACATTCTGAAAAATCTAACTCAGAATACAACAAAGTTGAACAAAAAAAACACCTTCAATTTCAAAACCAGTGCTGCTATGATGATGCGAGGATAAGAAATGAGTGCCCAGACTGCACTATTGCGTTACCAACTTTTTCTTATTTGCTTGGCAACTATGTTGGGCCTGGTTTTCAATTTACGACATCTATATACCTTAAAAACGGCTTATTCTCTCCCGCAACTCTTAAGGTTATTAAAGTCACTCAACTCCTAATTTAATACCTTCCTTTCTCTATTTAGCAGAAACAAACTCTGCCCCATTCATTTTCTTAACGGACTGCATAACCGTGGGTCAACAATAGGTTTCAGCCATTGTATTTGAATAAGACCGGCATTAACGGTAAATCTATATTCACACAGCTATCAACATGATCAACAAAATTATTGCCTTTTCAATTAAGAACAAGTTCATCATCGGCTTGTTCATTCTGACTCTTATAGGAGTAGGAATATATTCCATGATGACCATCAATCTGGGATCGGTTCCTGATATTACAAACAACCAAGTGCAGGTGATTACGGTATCGGAAAATTTATCCACCGAAGATATCGAACAATTTGTAACCTATCCCGTGGAGCTTGCGATGGGAAACCTGCCCGGAGTAACTGAAATCCGTTCGGTATCCCGATTTGGCTTATCCGTGGTTACCATCGTTTTCGAAGATGATATGGGGACCTATTTACCCCGGCAACTGGTACAGGAAAAACTAAGTGAACTGGGTGAAACGATTCCCGAGAATTTTGGAAGTCCATCCATGGGGCCCATTTCAAGCGGATTGGGCCAAATTTACGAGTATTCCATTGAGATCGATCCTGCATACGAAGACCAATACACGCCCAATGAACTCCGCACAATTCAGGATTGGATCATCAAGCGCCAAATGGTGCTTTTAGACGGCGTGGTAGAGGTTAACTCCTTTGGCGGCGGCATCAAGCAATACGAAGTGGCCATAAATCCTGAAAAGCTAAACGCTATGGGAGTCAGTATTTCAGAAGTGTATGAGGCAATGTCCCGGAATAATGTGAATACCGGCGGGGCCTACATTGAGAAAAACAGGATGGCTAATTTTATCCGTGGTGAAGGCTTGGTACGTAGTCTTGACGACATAGGAAATATCGTCGTAAAGAACGAAAATGGACTACCTGTTCTGGTCAGGGACGTAGCGGAAGATGTTACATATGGAACACAAATTCGGTATGGGGCTTTTACGCAGGATGGTGAAGAAGCGGTAGGTGGCATCATTATGATGTTGAAAGGGGCAAACCCGAATGCAACCATTCAGAATGTCCAGGAAAGAATTGCTGAAATTCAAAAGTCGCTGCCAGAAGGCTTAAAAATTGAGCCTTTCCTCGACCGAAGTGCACTCATCGAGCGAACCACCAGCACGGTTACCACAAACCTGGTGGAAGGTGCATTGATCGTAGTTTTCGTATTGGTAATACTCTTAGGCAGTTTGCGCGGAGGATTGATTACTGCCTCGTTAATCCCGCTCTCCCTGCTTTTTGCTTTTATCATGATGAAGGCCACCGGGGTGTGGGCCAATCTCATGAGCCTTGGCGCCATCGATTTCGGTATCATTGTTGACGGGGCTGTTATTATTGTTGAAGGCACCGTGCATGAAATTGAAAAAAGGCTGAAGTCCAATAAACAGGCTTTCAGTAAAACAGAAATGAATGAAATTGCCTATAAGGCAAGCACTACCATGATGAATGCTGCGTTCTTTGGTCAGTTGATAATATTGATTGTATTTGCTCCTATCCTGTTTCTGAAAGGGGTAGAAGGCAAGATGTTCCGTCCTATGGCATTCACCTTTGGGTTTGCTGTATTAGGCGCCATTATTTTGTGCCTGACCTATGTTCCAATGGTCTCGGCACTGTTTATGAAACCCTCACAAAATAAACAAGGATGGTTTGCCCGGTTTGAGCGGGGCCTTGATCGTGTCAGCAACAAACTTATATCCTTTATTCAGAAGGGCTACGATCCGCTTATCCAATGGTCGTTAAAGCGAAAAGCCGTTGTGATTGTAGTTGCCATACTGCTTTTCGGCGCTGCCATGTTCACGTTTTTGAGAATGGGCGGGGAATTTATTCCACAATTGGATGAAGGGGACATCGCCATGCAGGCCTTGATCCGTCCCGGCAGTGGATTAACGGAAGCGATTGATCAATCCAAAAAAATTGAGACTACGCTGTTGGAAGAATTTCCGGAGATAGAAACAGTAACCGCTCGCATAGGGGTTGCTGATATTCCCACGGATCCTATGCCTATGGATATTGCGGATATGTATATCATTCTGGAAAAGAATCAAGACAATTGGGTCTCTGCCGAATCTAAAGAAGAACTGATAGAAAATATAAAGAGCAAACTCGATAAGACCATGGTCGGTGTAAATTTTGTTTTCACCCAGCCGGTTGAGCTCAGGTTTAATGAACTTCTGGAAGGAGTACGAGAAGACATCGCCGTAAAACTATACGGAGACGATATAGACGTACTGGCGGAAAAAGTTCAGGAAATGGCTCAAATAATCCAGACTATTCCGGGGGTGGGTGATGTGAGTCCCGAGCGTACGGCCGGGCTTCCTCAAATGACCGTCCGGTATGACCGGCAAAAAGTGGCTCAGTACGGATTGGATATTACAAAGCTTAACCAGTACATAAGTTCTGCCTTTGCCGGAGGTGTTGCCGGAGTGGTATTTGAAGGCGAAAGACGATTTGATCTGGTGATCCGCTTTGATGAAGCCTATCGTACCGGTATCGAGGATATTCGCAACCTGTATGTAGATCTGGAAAACGGAGCACAAGTGCCTGTTAAAGAAATAGCAGATATCAGTTATCAGCCCGGTCCAATGCAGATTTCGCGGGATAACACCTTTCGAAGAAGCTATGTTGGTGTGAATACCCGGGGACGAGATGTGGAATCGGTGGTATTGGATATTCAGAAGAAACTGGAAGCCGAATTGAATCTGCCGCCGGGCTACTACATTACCTACGGGGGTGAATTTGAGAACCTGCAACGGGCCAAGAACCGATTGGCTATTGTAGTGCCTATAGCCCTGTTTCTTATCTTTGTGCTGCTGTACTTCGCGCTTAAATCGTTCTCACAGTCGGTAATGATCTATCTGGCTATTCCCCTTGCTTCTATTGGAGGGGTCTTTTTCCTGGCTTTACGTGGAATGGACTTCAGTATTTCTGCCGGAGTTGGTTTCATTGTATTGTTCGGAGTGGCTGTGCTAAACGGCCTTGTGCTCGTCAGCCGTTTTAATTCATTAAAAATCGAAGGTGTTATGGATTTACAAGAACGAATTTTGACAGGTACCAAAGAGCGACTTCGACCCATTTTGTTGACCGCCACGGCGGCCATCATGGGCTTTACTCCGATGGCGTTTTCAACCACAGCCGGTGCTGAAGTACAGCGGCCGCTGGCCACAGTTGTCATTGGCGGGTTAATAAGCGCCACACTGCTTACGTTGGTCGTGCTGCCCATCCTGTATGCGTACATAGAAAAGCGTAAAATGAGAAAACACAAGCTGGGTAGTACTTCTATGGCCTCCGTTATGTTGCTTATTTTGGGTGGAAGCCTGTTACTTTCGCCTGATTCTATGCAGGCCCAGGAACGTGTGCTGAATGATACCCTACCCCAACTTGGGCTGGAGCAGGCCGTCCAGCAAGCGCTGAAAAATTATCCTTCTCTTCAGGCGGCCAAGCTTGAAATTGAGAACAGAAAAACACTTCAAAAAACAGCCTGGGACTTCGGCGATACCAACCTCTTTACCGGAAGTGAAGAATTCGGCAACGGTTCGGATGGTGTTACCACAAAATTTGGTGTTCAACAGCAGTTTGATCTGTTTGGTGTTTTGCCAAGATTAAACCATCAGAAAGAACAGACACAACTTGCCCGTTTGAACTATGATCTATCAGAGTTAGAACTCCGGCTCAGGGTAAAACAGGACTGGGCAATGGTTTTCACCACTAAACAACAATATGAGATCTATAATCGCCTGAACCAGCAGTTCAGGGATATTGCCAGGGCCGCTGAATTAAAACTTAAGACGGAGGAAATTTCCCGGCTGGGATATCTGAATATCATGAATCAGGCTAACCAAATTGCCATAGAATCCGAACAGGCTTACCGTGATTACGGTGCTGCTGTTCGTGCTTTTAACAAATGGTTTGAGGGGGATTCGTTATACACGGTTCAAAGTGCTTCAGCCGAACAGCTCGTACAACCTTTACAGGCAGATTCCACATTCAGCCATCCGCTGATTGCTTTTTATCAACAAAGGATTGATGTGGCGGAGGCATTGATTAAAGAACAAAGAAGTCAGTTTCTCCCCCGTTTTCAAGCCAGTTATGGCTGGCAGGAAATAGCCGGGCAAGGTGGGTTTAATTCCTATGAGATTGGGGTCAGCCTCCCCATATTCTTCTGGTCGAAGGCAGGGAAAACGCAATCCGCCCGGATTGAACGAAATATTGCCCGTCAAAACCTGTACCAGGCTCAGCGAGAATTCAACAGTACCTATAGCAGTATCCGGGAAAACCATGAGAAATGGTTGCGCTCGTGGAAATATTACCGACAGGAAGCACTCCCTCTTGCCAAAGAACAACGAAAAGGTGCCATTACCTCCTATGAAGAAGGAGCCATAGGCTATGTGGTATTTCTTCAAAGCATCAGAGACGCTATCCGCATCGAAATTGACTCATGGAACGCCTTTGGTAATTATCTGAATAGCCAATTCCAGTTAGAATACTACCTCAACAAAACTCAATAACAGCTTTTAAATCAATAAAGAAATGAATACTCCAAATATATATGTAATCTTACTGGCTTTCCTGGCATCTGTTTTTACAGCCTGTGGAGAGACCAACACCGATGAAAATGAACAAGTTGTCACAGAGCTTGCCGGTGTGGTTGAGGCAGAAGAAAATATGGTTCATTTGTCGGGGCTGAAATTCAACAGCCTTGGAATGAAATTGGATACCTTGTCCCTGCGCTTTCTCTCAGAGAGTGTTGAAGCAAATGGCCAGCTGGAAGTCCCCCCACAACATGAGGCAACCGTAACCGCGGTTTTGGGAGGTAATATTGGTTCTATAGAGGTTATTGAGGGAGATCAGGTGTCAAAAAATCAGACTCTTGCCTTCCTTTCCCATCCCAATTTAACCAAGGTTCAAACCGAATATGTGCGGTTATACCAGCGCATGTTGTTTTTAGATCAGGAATTCCAGCGGCAGACAAGGTTATATGATGAAGAGGTAGGCTCCGGCCAAACCTACCAACAGACAAAAGCTGAATATGAATCGGTTAAGGCGGAGGTCAAGGGATATGAAGCCCAGCTGACTCAGCTTAACCTGGATGTTGAACAAATACGAAACGGCGATATTTATTCGTCGGTGCCGGTAGTCAGCCCTATAGATGGGTATATCGAAAAGGTTCAGATTCAAATTGGTCAGTACGTGGATCCTCAAACAACCATGTTCGAAATTGTGGATAATGAGCACGTCCATGCTGACTTGATGGTCTTCGAAAAAGACGTCCATAAAGTAAAAAAAGGCCAACCCATCTCTTTTACCGTTCAATCTGTACCGGATCAAGTACTTACGGCTACTATTTATTCGGTGGGCAAACAGTTTGAACAAAATCCAAGGGCTGTGCACGTACACGCCGAAATTGATCAGAAAGAGAGCTTCCTGATTCCGGGAATGTATATCAACGGTACGATTCACACAGCAGAAAATAAAGTCCTTGCTTTACCCGAAAATGCCATTGTTGAGGACGAGGGTAAAACCTACCTATTCACCGCAGAACAACAAGAGGAAAACGGAAATACCGAATGGTCTTTCACTCCGGTAGAAATTATGACCGGCATTGAGGAAGACGGTTGGGTAGAAGTGAAACTGTTAGAACAATTGCCGGATGGAGCACGTGTAGCTTGGAACAATGCCTACTACCTGATTTCTGAAATGAAGAAAAGCCAGACTTCGCACGATGATTAACAAAAACTATTCCTGCAAAGCCATATTTGTGTTTTTATGGCTTTGCAGGATTAATACATAAACCACAGTATCATGAAAGAAATCAAAGCCTTTATAAAACCAAACAGAGTAGAAAATGTAGTTGCAGCTCTCCAAGAAGCAGGACATGAAAGTGTTACGCTTTCCAAAGGAGAAGGTACCGGAGCATACAAACAGAAAGATGCGTCCCCATCGCTGGATTTTCACTTTACGGACAGTCCGGTGGTAAAATTGGAGCTGGTATGTCAGTGCGATGAATCCGATAACGTTGTTCAACTTATCTGTGCCAATGCCCAAACGCCGGAACGCAGTGACGGCATCATTTACGTTACGGAGATTCAAAAAGCATTTAGAATCAAAACTTGTGAGCCTTTTGATAAATAAAAACAGATGATTCTTTCTCACGATTAATTGAAATTATGTATGCTTAAGTAAATTTAGCCATGAAAAAATCCACATTTAACATTCCGCAAATGGATTGCTCGGCCGAAGAGCAAATGATTCGAATGAAGTTGGAAGGTATTGAGGAGGTCCAATCACTAAACTTTAATATTCCGAATCGAACATTAGAAGTGTATCACAAGAATAGTCACAATGAGATTGAGCAAGCCCTTGATCCCTTGAATTTGGGGTCCAAGTTGGATTCAACTGAAGAGGCAACTGAGGTATCTTTTTCTAATGAGAAGAAACAGAAAAAGATATTATGGTGGGTGCTGGGGATTAACCTAAGCTTTTTTATCATAGAAATGACAGGGGGATGGATTGTCAACTCTATGGGGTTGATTGCAGATTCACTGGATATGCTGGCAGACGCCTCCGTATACGGGCTTAGCCTGTTTGCAGTCGGTAGTGCCGTTGCCAGGAAAAAGAAAGTGGCTAAAATAAGCGGCTATCTTCAGATGGGCCTGGCGTCTTTGGGCTTTTTAGAGGTGCTACGTAGGTTTTTCGGTGTGGGAGACATGCCGGTTTTTCAATGGATGATTATCATTGCCTCCATTGCTCTGGCCGGAAATATGGCAACACTCTGGCTCATCAATAAAGCGAATAGTCAGGAAGCTCATATGAAAGCAAGTTCTATTTTTACCTCGAATGATATTATCGTCAATGGTGGGGTTATCGTAGCGGGTATTCTTGTTTTTATATTTGATTCAAGATGGCCTGATCTGCTTATTGGTGCCATTGTTTTCAGTTTCGTTATGCGTGGTGCGATTAGAATTCTCAACTTATCAAAATAGCATGGATCCTCAGGATGGTTTGCTATAACCACATCGGCCCATCCGGACGAGAAAATAAACTTAGTTGTCCATCAAATTCTCTGACCGCTATTTAGAATTTTTGCTGTCAACTACCTATATTTAGACTTATTTTAAATAGTAAAATACAGCGCGAATGAAGTATTTAACATCATTGCTCAGCCTTCTTCTTGTTGTGGGTATAACAACTAGTTTTTCCTATCCGAATGCAGACGTTCCCAAGCAGAAAGTTCGAACCTTCATCAACCTGCTCGATTATATCGGCAAGGATTACCCGCGTGCGGTGCAGGACGGGGAGATCATCAGTGAGTTTGAATATAATGAGATGGTGAATTTCAGCAGGCAAGTGGCCGATCTCCACACCGAGCTCGGGAAAGAAATTGACCAACCGTCGTTTACTACTCTGGGTAATAATATTGCTAAGCTGCAGAAAGTAATAGCCGAAAAAGCCCCTGCTGAAAAAGTTAGGCACTTAACAAGCGGCGTTCGCGAGGCCATACTCAAACTCGGGTTGGTGAAGGTCACCCCCAGACAGTGGCCCGATTTGGCGAACGGCAAGCAGGTTTTTGAAAAACGCTGCCAAAGCTGCCATGGTGCTGCAGGGTTGGGCGACGGGCCGCTGGCGGCCGGGTTAAATCCGCCGCCGACCAATTTTCAGGAGTCAGCCAACGCCGACAATATGTCCCCGTTGCAGGCGTATAATACCACTCGACTGGGGCTGGAGGGAACGGCCATGCGGGCATTCTCGGAGCTCAGCGACCAGCAGGTATGGGATGTCGCCTTTTATATCAACGCATTGAACTATAAAAGGGAGGTGCCCGATTCGATCCAAACCACCATTATGCAAGCTCTGGCCGACACTGCCTCCCTGCGCTCGGTTTCCCTCTATACGAACCAGCAATGGAAAAACCTTTTCAGATCACAACATATTGATCCCAAGCAGGGTATGCCGGTAGTACGAGGTTTGACGGAGGATCCATCATCCAGTAGCACCCTCACTAAAGCCTCGGCGCTGCTTGAAAAGTCTCAAAACGCATATACAAAAAAGAATTTTCCCCAGGCCCGCCGGTTTGCCCTCGATGCTTATCTGGATGGCGTTGAACCGGTAGAAAGTCAAATTCGTGCTTCCAAACCGGAGTTGGTCAAACAAGTAGAAACTAAAATGCTGGCGGTGCGTTCCGCCATTCAGAATCGTGTGGACGAGCAGGAGTTGGCTACGAAAATTCAGTTGGCCTCCCTGGCCATCCAGGAGGCTCAGAACCTGTTGGATAATCAAGAATATTCATTCTGGGTGAATTTTTTGCTGGCCGCGTCCATTCTGTTGCGCGAGGGGCTGGAAGCCTTTCTGATTATCATGATAATTCTGAGCGTGCTACGCTCAATGGAGGCTAGCCATGCTGTCAAGTATGTGCATGGCGGGTGGATTGCCGCGCTACTGCTGGGCATTGTCGGCTGGTTTGTCATTCAGTCACTCATTGGGTTCAGTTCACTGCAACGGGAGCTCATGGAAGCAATCGGAGCAGGTGTTGCCGTGGTTATGTTACTATACATCGGGTTCTGGATGCATAGCAAGACGCACGTCGCCCAGTGGACGCGCTTCATTAAGGAGAGAGTACATGATTTACTGAGTGATCAACGTATCTGGGGGCTGGCGCTACTTTCGTTTATTGTGGTATTCCGAGAAGCGTTCGAGTCAATTATTTTCTTGTCTTCTATTAGTCTTAAATCAGCCGGGGGCAATGCAGGTATATATCTGGCACTCATTGCGGTAGCGATGCTTATCACCGGTATCGGGTATGTCTTTAACCGGGTGACCCGAAATATCCCCGTCCGCCAGCTGTTCCGGTATTCTTCGCTCATGCTGGCTGTACTGGCGGTTATCCTGATCGGGAAGGGCGTGCGAAGTCTGCAGGAGGCCGGATACATCGAAATTGGGAGCCTGCCGGTTAACTGGAATATTCCCGCGCTGGGGCTGTATACTACCTGGCCGACGATACTGGCACAAGTTGCGGTACTAACTATTATCGGGGGACTGTGGTACTACAGCAATCATCTGGCACGACAGCTACAAAGTGCATAACGGATGGGACAAAATGTTGTCGTAAAACATAATGTATCCTATCTGTTCTCTTGAATGAGGGGGTAGGAGACGGTGCCTTTGGAGCATTAAAACTCCTTGGCAAACAGGCTCGATTGGTCACATTAGAGGGTTACATAAAGTTACATTTCTGCTAATCATATCACCATTTTCAATAAATGGTATTGGCAGCCCCCATCGTGACTAAAATGAGCGTGGACTAACTTAAATAAACCATTTGTCAGATGAGGGGAGAGAGAGAGAAAAACTGGAACTAATGCCGGTATATCTGCATATTACAGGATACAGATACCGCAAGGGGTGAATCGATAGCAGTATTTCTTGGTATGTCTGATCAGAAAAAAATTCTTCGCTCTATTATGCATGGGATAAAGGGGCTTATGCCCACTGATTCTTCCGGAGAACAGACCACGTCGGTTCGGGCCTATCATAAGATGCTATCGATCAAAGACCTGTTGCAGGGCAACCTCTTGAATCGCTGGTGGGACCGAGATAGATGGCCCGTTACTTCCGGAAACTATCTGGTTGGCGAGCGGAAAAGTCCGGTGGCTATCTGCACGCTGACCTCCCCGCAGCTCATGGAGCCGCTCCAGAAAGCCGAAGGAACAGCTATTGTCGGCCGGTTGGTGACCGCTAACTTAGGCATCGAAAAGATCATCCGGAATATCATTTCCAATCCGAATATTCGGTACCTGCTCCTTTGCGGTGAAGATTCGCCGGTCTTTCACCCGGGACAAACGCTGCACTCTCTATTTGAAAAGGGCGTCGATAGCGATCATAGAATCATAGAAGCACAAGGCCATTACCCCGTGCTTATCAATATCGATCGGGAACTTATAGAGCATTTCAGAAACCACATTGTCCTTATCGACTGCACCGGGGAAGGGAACCTCGACGCTCTACAACGGACGATCATGCGGCTGGGCAAAGCGGAGACGGCTCTGCGGTTGGGCGTGGATTACGAACAAGATCATCCTATTCCCCCTCGGGCATAGCATCATCCGGTAAAGCGGGTTCAATATGGATCAGTACGTCCCGCAGGTACGGGTGCAGGCCCAGCAGCTGGTCTTTGACCTCGTGGGCAATGCGGTGGCCTTCCCGGACGGACAAGTCAGGGGGAACCCGCAGGTGGAAGTCCATATAGCGATCAAAGCCCATCTTGCGAAGGCGCAGGTTTTTAATGCTCTGCACTTGCGGATGGTTCAAGGCGACTTGCTCTACCTTATCCAGCCATTCTGGGTTGGGTTGCCTGTCCATGAGTTCTCCCAGGGCCGGGCGGCCCATGCGAAAAGCATTCCCTAAAATGATGACGGCGGCCCCCAGGGCGGCCCAGTCGTCGGCAATTTCATAACCCGGTCCACCCAGTAAGGCAATAGAAATACCAATGAACGCAGCGCCCGAGGTAATGGCATCACTTCGGTGATGAAAGCCATCGGCTTTAATGGCCTGACTTTCTACCGATTCCCCAACGCCGGATACATAGCGTGATAGGCCTTCTTTGACAAGAATCACTACAGCGAGCACGCCAAGCGTGAAGCCCGCGGGTGGGTGGTGGCGCGTGGTTAGGTTTCCGATACTTTCATAGGCGATAAAACCGGCGGCGATGACAAGTCCCAGCACAACGACCAAGGCGGCGAGGGGTTCGGCTTTGCCGTGCCCATACGGATGATCCTGATCCGGAGGCTTGGCTGAGGTCCGCAGTCCGATAAACATGACGGAGGCCGTAAAAATATCGCCGACAGACTCGACGGCATCGGCAATGAGAGCAAAAGAATGGCCAAGGATCCCAGCAACAGCTTTAACGACGGCTAACACAACACTAATAGCAATGCCGATAGCGGTCGTTTTGAATCCTTGCCGGGCGGGATGCGTGTCGTTTGGGTTACTCAAATTCGGTACATCTTTTGGTGGGTTGATAGACCGCCGCGCTTTGCTGGTACACCAGTTTAGCACCCAGGTGGGCGGTATATCCTAAATAAAAGCTTCCCCCGATTAACAGGATGGTGACCGCCCATTGTTTGAGGGCAGAGGTGATCCACCGGATGCCCCATAGGTCGAGCAGATCAATAACGGTCCCGGCCGAAAACAGATACCCAAGCGTAAAGGCCGCTTGCTCGTGGGCTTCCAACACGGTAGGATCACACATGCTGCGATTGACAACGCCATCGGCGATGGTGCCGGTATACACGGCAATCCAGGCAAATCCAAGACCCACGTAGAGCATCACCCGGCTCATGGCAAGGGCTACCCCGGCCCGGGAAGAAGTAAGGCCATGCCAAAACAGGCGGGCGATGACTGCCCCCAACAGTAGTACAATGGGAAAATGTACCACCATGGGGTGCCACAACTCACTTCTCCACATGCTCGGAAGAGGGTCCATGTTACTGCAGGATCTCTACGCTAATCGGATCCAGACGCTGACCCGTTTTTTCAACTTCGACTTGCACTTGCTGGCCGGTCTGCAAAGTACTGAACGGGACCGTCTGGCCGCCTTGGGTAAGCGTGGTGGTGTCGGTAAAATACAGCTCCAGGCGCTGCCCGTCCTCGGTTTCCACGTATATTTCGGTTTCCTCGGGGTTGAGCTCGTCAATGGTGCCGGTATAGGTGCCCGACTCTACCACGTCGGTACCACCGCCTCCGCAAGCGGCAAGCATGAGCGTGAATGCTAAAAATATACTGGCTAATGATATGTGTCTCATAATAATGGTTGGTTAAATGATATATAACAACAATGGTTGTCTGCGTGCCGAAAAGATAATGATACTTTAGCAAATTCAAACCATGCACAAAAGAGAAAAAAATAAGCCCTAAAGCCTTTGAAAGGTCATTTTTAAAATGATTAATGATAAAAATACCGGCATTGTGCTCTATTTCTTAAACGTTGCACCGGCCAATGTTAAAATTAGCTTTAATAGTATTATATATTAGGCAAAGCTAAAAAATATGCTCATAAAATTATCATTCAAGTAGCTTAGGGGGGAGGCTTCTACTAAAGGGGGTCACCTTTATTTGTTGAAAGGAGAGATAGGTCACGGATTGGTTTATATTCATCGTTAAAATAGAGAACTTGAACGGTGGCAATCAGCCCATAGGGAAGGGGAACGGTACATTCATGATGTCATACTGCCCAAGATGGGCTTCCCTTTTAGCATATAAACAGACGAAATCATTTCTGTAATCCCCATCCCAGTGTTCCTCCGTAGATTAGGTGCAAGACCAAGGTAGCAATAGCAATTTTAGGGGTGACAGCTAAACCAAATACGCCCCATCCAAGAAATGGCAGTACGATAAGGTCCATAATCAGCCATAGCATAACGCCCCATCCCAAGCCGTACCAAATATTTCCTTTGGTTTTTACCCAATTAAACAGAACCGCTCCCCAGAATGCTCCGTATCCGAAGTGGGTGATGATGGCAAATGCTATAATCAATGGTTTGGGAGCACTACCCAGCAGTCCTTTGGCAATGGCCGCCGGAATGGGTTCGGGAATAGGACTCACGCCGGTGCCCATCCCGATCAGCATGATAATTGACATCAAAAGCGTTCCGAGCAGCCCATACCATAGTCCTTTCTTGGTAGATGTGTTCGTAAGCAAAGAAGACATAACAGAATTAATTGTTTATTAATTTTAAAACAATTAAACATATAGATTATCTGTTCTCTATTCAACTCTTTTACTAACGCCAAAAGGTGCGCGGCTAACCGCTTCGCGGCCAGTACATCATAATAGCTACCCCGATCAGAGCAAGCATGGCGCCAATGAGATCATATTTGTCCGGTTGGATCCCGTCCACTTTCCAGCCCCACAACAGGGACAGCACAATAAAAACGCCCCCATATGCGGCATATACCCGGCCAAAATGGGCCGGTTGCAGCGTAGGAATAAACCCGTATAAGGCCAGCACAACCATACCGGAAAGCCCGTACACCCAGCTTTTGCTGTCTCTGAGCCAGACCCACACCAGATAGCCACCCCCGATTTCAAGCAGGCCGGCAAGAATAAAGTAGAAGATAGATTTCAGATAGACCATGTCAAATTGTTTAAGTAATTTAAAACTGTTAAACTCCTGGGGAAGGTTAATGAATTTACTGCTATGAGCCAATCTCTCGATGTAACGTTTAAAGCGTTAGGACATCCCAAACGACTTGCGATTCTCAAGCGGTTAATTCGCCGCGTTCATACGTGCTGTACGGTAAATGCGGAGGAAGAATGCTGCCTGGAAGAGCCTACCTGTGATTTTGGCGAACTAAAAGAAGATCTTGGCATCTCCAAATCCTCACTCTCTCTTCATCTAAAAGAACTGCGACATGCCGGATTGGTAGAAAAGATTAAAACCGGACGGAAAGTTGCGCTGCAGGTGAACCCGGATCGTTTGGAGGAGCTCAAGGAGTTTTTTGAGATTTCTATCGATCAGCAAACACGACAGTGGATGGTAGATAAGGTAACTTAAACCATATACGAAATATCAGAAGCATGTGACGGATACGCATAGACCATCTTTTTCAGCGCTGTTGCTTTCAGGTTCTGGTTTATGGCCATGGCAAACAGGTTGATGATTTCCTCGGATTTGCTGCCCAGCACGTGCGCCCCTAACATTTGGCCGTTCTCGTTGTTGAAGATGGTTTTAAAAGCGGCAGGGGTTTCGTTGGTTCGCCGGTAGGAATACCATTGGTCTGTTTTTTTGAATTTAACTGTCATGTCATGACCCGCATCGCGAGCTTGTTGTTCAGTTAACCCGACCATCGCCAGGGGCGGAACAGTAAACACCACGGTAGGTTGGGCCGGATATTCTGCTTTTTTGTTATTTCCTTCCAGCAGGTTGGAAGCCACAACGTGAGATTCAAAACCGGCAACTGGGGTTAGGGGCAGCCCATCGGTGTCGGCGGCATCTCCGGCGGCATAGACGTTGGCATTGCTGGGACTTTGCAGGTACTCGTTAACTGTGATTCCCCGCTTACCTCGTTCCACATTTCCTTTCTCCAGATCCATATCGTCAATATCCGGTACGCGTCCCGCACCATGGATCACGAGATCCCCGGAAATAGACCGGGGCTTCCCCTTTTGGGAAGCTTTAACGGTAAAATCCTGTCCATCCTTTTGTACGGATTGTACTTCGGCTCCGAGATGCGCCGAAATACCCAGCTTTTCTGTTTTTTCTAACAAAATATCCACCAAGTCGCCGTCAAAGCCCTCCAGCGGACGCTCTCCGCGATGCACAATATGCACCTTGCTTCCGGCTCGCGCTGCAATATGGGCAAACTCAAAGGAGATAAAGCCACCACCAACGAAGACGATGGTCTCGGGGAGCTCCTCCAGCTCCAGAAACTCGGTGCTGGTCGTAAGATGTTCAACCCCGTCAATAGGCAGCGGCGCAGGTTTAGCCCCGGCAGCAATTAAAAAGTTATTGGCTTTCAAGAATTCACCATTTACTTCGATGGTTCCTTCGTCAACAAATGATGCCCGTCCGTGGATAGGAGTAATACCAACCTTTTGCATGCCCTTTTCCCGGTGTTCGGGTACGGGCTGGGTAAAAGACTCTTTGAACTGCATTAACTGCTGCCAATCTATGTGAGTATCCGTGGGGACGCCGGTACGGTTCATGCGTCGGTTCCAGTCAATTAGTTCGGCCGCCCCGACCAGCACTTTCTTGGGGTCGCAGCCGCGCAGGGCGCAGGTGCCGCCAAAGGGCCGGGAGTCAATCTGTGCCACCTCCCAGCCTGCTTTAGCGCATTTTCTGGCAGCCGTCGAGCCGCCTGATCCGGTTCCGATAACAATGAGGTCGAAATTAGATGTTGCCATAGTTGCTTATTTATTTTGACTATCTATTGGTTTATCCAACAAAAAAGGTCCGAACCACCGTTTATCTTCTGCCTTTAGAAAGTATTGTACACCAATACCCAGTATGATACCGAATGCAATATGTGCGACCAGGGTAATCAGGAAGAGTTGCGGCCAGGCATTGTTGACGCCGAAGGGTCCGACCATAGGTCCCATGGGTGGCGCTGTCATCATACCGATCTCAACAACGGTAAGCCAGGCAACAGCCCAACCGATGGCGCTTTTGTAGCTGGATCGCTTACCCCAGACGAAGGCATAAAACAGACCAAAGTTGGCGCCATTTAGGAAGTGGATGAGGAAGCCGACCGAGTAGTACCAGGCAAAATTCTTGCTGCCGGTAGCGATCATGCCGAACATTTCAGGCGTGTCGCCCGGAAGCCATTGGTAGATTACGCCCATTTGACGGAAAAAGTCCAGTCCCACCGTAGCCAGCGCTCCGATGCCGAAACCGACCACAATGCGCCGATAGATATCCGGATAGTGTTTTTTACAGTACCACGCTATAACAATTAATCCCAGAATAGCCGGAATATAGACGAAGGGAATATATCCACCGGCAAACTGGTGGGCGGCCATAATCATTTCCGGTCCTTTGATTTTCTCCATCACAAGCTGGGCATAACCAGTCGAAAGCGTAACCAGTTGGATGGGTACGGCTCCGCCGAAGAACAATGCCAGCAGGATGAGAAGCGTGCGCTTGGTGTCTTTCGGTGAAGTATTCATAAGTTAGCTCTGTGATTTTAAAGTTAAAATGCGGTTTCTTGTTGGAGTTCGTGGGTATTATTTATTTTGTTTGAAATACCAATATCCAATGAAAGAGATCAACACAACCGCTGCGGCCGCAACCCAAAATCCTTTGGAGACCAGAAGTGCCGACAAACTTATACCTCCCAGCAACACGAGCAAGGCAACTCCAATACAACAGATAGCATGCAGCAGGAGAAGTATCAGCGCTGCCCAGGCATCCGACCAGTTATTTTGATTGTTATTCGTGTGATCAGTCTTCTCCATCTTTTTGCTTTAACGTTTTATTTTTTTGGTACTGATTATATCCAAAGAAGAAAAGTGCTAAGGATATAAAGAGAACCGGCAGCAGCACATAGTCCAGATAGGCGGTAAAGGCGGCCAGCCCGGCAGCAGCAAATCCCCATACCAATATTGGAGTGAAACAACACAAGGCGGCAACCAAGGTGCCCCAGAAGCCAACTTGGGCATATTTGTTCTTCAGGAAATCGAAACGAGACATAATGTTATATGAATTATTTACTTTGAGATCGATTACACTGCGCAGCAACTTAGCTTCTTGACGTCTTTGTCGAAGGTGAGTGCCGCCAACTTGATGCCCTCCGAGAGCGTCAGGTACGGGTGGAATTCCGAAATAAGCGATTTAACCGTTACGCCGTGACGCATGGCCATGGCCAGTTCCATCAGCAACTCCGAGCCTTCCGGGGCCAGGATGCGGGCACCGACCAGCTGGTCGTTTTCCTTGTTGCGGATCAGCTTGATGAACCCGCGCGTATCGCGGGCGGCAATGGAGCGGGGCACGTTATCCAGGGTAAGCTTGGTAGTATCGTAGTTAATACCGGCCTCCCGTGCCTGTAGCTCGTCCATGCCGATGCCGGCTACCTGCGGATCGGTGAAGATCACCCACGGCAGTACCGAATAATCGGCTTTTCGGGAAGCCCCACGCAGAGCATTTTCGGCGGCCAGATTGCCTTCGTAGGCGGCCGTATAAACAAACTGGTATTGGCCGGTTATGTCGCCTGCGGCAAAGATGTTAGGAACGGAGCTGCGCATGGATTCATCTACAGGAATGTATCCACGACCGACCGTGTCAATACCGACCTGTTCCAGTCCCAGCCCCCCGGAATTGCCCTGCCGCCCGGTGGCCACCAGTAGGTGGGTGGCCTTGAGCGTGGTTTCCTGTCCGTTCACGGTCAGTTCTACCATTTTCTCATCACCTGTTGATTTGACTTCTTTCACATCGGTGTTGGTCAACACGGTAATGCCTTCGTCTTTCAGGTATCCGGTCAGGCCTCGGGCCAGCTCGTCGGGCTGGTCGCTGAGTACGTGCGCCGAGCGTTGCACGATGGTCACCTTCGAACCCAGCCGGGCAAAGAGCTGGGCGTTTTCCAGGGCGATATAGCCACCGCCGAATACAATGAGGCTTTCAGGAAGTTCTTCCAGTTCGTAGGCACTTTCATTGGTAAGGTATCCGGCCTCCTCCAGTCCGGGAACGTCCGGCACAAAAGTTGAGGCCCCGGTAGCGATCAGAATGTGGTCGGCATGGTACGTTTCGCCGCCTGCCTCGACGGTATGCTGGTCAACCAGGGTGCCCCGTACTTTCAACAGGGTGATGTTAGGATCGTCCTTGATCACGTCAATATATTTTTGCTGGCGCAGATCCTGAACCATCTCTCGTTTCTGGTCGATGATCTTCTTAAAATCGGCAATACGGCTTTGGGTTTCGATGCCTTCAAAGCCGGGATTCTTTGCCCGGTGGTGAGCTTCGGCGGTGCGGATCAGTGTCTTGGAGGGCACACAGCCTACGTTTACGCAGGTACCCCCGGTGGGCAGCCCTTTGTTGATGATGAGGGCGGTGCCGCCCAGCTCGCTGGCCTTGATGGCTGCGGCAAAGGCAGTGGAACCGCCGCCGATGATCACCAGAGAATACCGGCTCCTGCCGTTTTCCTGGTCACCGATTTCACCGGTTACCTTGTAGTGTCCAGTCGCATTGATAGTGTCGATCAGTTCCTCTTTGGTGATTTGTTCCGGATCGTAGGTGATCTCGGCTTGCTCGTCGGGGTAGCTGACGGTTTTGTCCAGCACTCCCTTTTTATCCTCAAATTGGTTGGCCACGGTTCGGGCACAACCGTCGCAGGTCATGCCGCTTATGGATAGGTTCAGGGTTTGTTCTTTCATAACATTTATTATTTAAGCAAATTCTTAAATTACTGATAAAATAAAACGCCCGAGAATGGTCAAAGCAGGTAACAGGGCTACTGCTAATTGGACTGCTTCTCGGCTACCGTAAAACCGGTTTTGTTGATAGCGGCTTTAATTGTTTCCTGGTTGGTCTTGCTCTGGTCATACCTGATGGTTGCCTTACCGGTATCATAGGAAGCGTCGGCTTCCAGAACTCCATCTACACCGCTGGCAGCATTTTCGACAGTTGCCTCACAGCCGGTGCAGGTCATCCCTTTAATGTCCCAAGTGATGGTTTGCACCTGGCTTTCCTGCACGTACACGACCTGCTTGTCCTGTTTAGGGAAAAAGGCATCCGAGTAGTAGGGAAAAGCCAGCAGTAGTGCGGCCAAGAAAGTTACAACGCCCAGAAATCCTTTGGTCTGCCAGAAAGAGGGGTTCTCCTCGCAGGCACAGTCCGGATCCCATTGGGGTCTGAGCTTTTGATACCAAGCAAAGCCCAGTAGCAGGGCGGTTAGACCAATCAGATAAGGTCGAAAGGGTTCGACCCATGAAAAGGTGGATGCTACACCTCCGATACCTGCCAGAAAGGCAAAAACTGGGGTTACACAACACAGGGAGGCGACAAAAGCGGCCATCAGGCCGGCCCCCATCCATTTTGTGTCTGTGCTATCTTTAGGCTGATTACTTTTGGTTTGTTCGTTCATGCGGCTAACACCTCCAGAATATTGTTATCTTTAATTTGATCAAAGCTTGGGGAAAGAATTTCATTAAATTGCGGGTTCAGCGAGTAAAAAATGGTTTGGCCGTCGCGCTGGGTCTCCACCAGTCCCCCGTCCTTTAGCTTGCGCAGGTGCTGGGAGACGGCCGGGACGCTCATGTCCAGGATATCGCTCAGGTCGCAGGGGCAAAGGTGTTCTTCCCGGTTGAGCAGGTAGAGGATCTTCAGGCGCGCGTCGTTGGCTGCCAGTTTCAGAATATCAGTT
The DNA here is from genome assembly GCF_900182555.1 of Fodinibius sediminis. Lineage (GTDB taxonomy): Bacteria > Bacteroidota > Rhodothermia > Balneolales > Balneolaceae > Fodinibius > Fodinibius sediminis. The sequence continues at coordinate 38,816 of NZ_FXTH01000016.1, forward strand.
AACCGGTCAATAGACCCTTCTACTTCTTCCAGGGAGTCAATACAACGGTTAATCTGGTTTAAGTCGGCGACCTCACGAATACATTCTTGCTTGCTCATAGTTTTGGCTGTTGGTTGCGTTTCATTATTACAACATAAGTATAATAAATATATTATTTAATTAAATACTTAAATAAAGATAAAAAATATCTCTGATTGCTCTTATCTTAAATTCCTCCCCATTTGACTGTCTCCTTCCAAGGCACCAAGAATAGGACAATCTCCCTTAGGTCCTTCACCGGCACACGAATCAATTAAATCTACTAGGGTATTTTTGATTCGCTGCAGATCTTCGATTTTTTCAACCACATCTTGGAATTTTTCCTGTGCTTCGCTTTTAATTTCCGAGCAGGTAGTATCTTCATCCATACGCAGCTCCAGCAGCTCTTTGATTTCGCTAAGGGTAAACCCAAGTTCTTGTGATCGCTTGATAAACTTGATCTGATCGATATGGCGTTGGGTGAAGATTCGGTAGCCGGAACGCCAGCGGTCAGGCGTGGGGATGAGCCCCCGCTTTTCGTAGTAGCGCACAGTCTCTTTGTTGACATGAGCACGGCTGGCTACCTGACCAATCTTAAACGTGACGACACCCTCATATTTTTGGTCCATCTCTTCTCTCATAATACCAATAGTTATGCTAAAAGTTCTCCTTACTAATGAGAAAGAAAAGATAATAGCCGGAACTAATGCCCGGCTACTATCTTGAGGTTGATATTAGTTTATCTTTTCCATGGTTTTACCACAACAACAGGTAGGATTTTGGTCGCCGGAGCAATCAGCCGGGGCGCCTTTGGTAACGGTGACTTCACATCCACAACTGTCGTCAGGGCATTGATATATTTCTCCTTTTTGTAAGGGCATAATAACATGGCTTTAAAGGTTAAAAGAACAGTTCATCGGTAATATAAGCCCTGTACCATGGTCCAGAGTCAAATGATTATTCTAATTATTTGATCTATCACTTAGTTTTAGCCGATTTTACCTGTAGTATACCAAAACAGGGCGATCACAGCTTCGTGAGCCCCATCTTTTGCAGCAGTACGCTTCCGCTACCATTCATTTTTAGACCTATGCGGCCAGGCTTGGGCGCATCGCCGTGCCCGTGCACCACCATCTCCTTGTTAATGTAGCCCCGGAAGTGCGTTCCGTTGCCGACCACCCGCACGAAGAGCGGCTGGGACACATCCACACTCCCTTCTTCAAATATTTGTGGTTCACCATTGCTCATACGACCCTGCTTTACCGTGCCACCGGAAGCAATGGAGACAAAGTCGTAGTTATTCTGATCCTGAATATGGCTCACAAACTCCACGGTTCCGGTAAAGGAGGCCATATCCACATAGTAGTCGATCTGCTCGGTTTCGTATGATTGATCGCCGGTGAAAAAGGCGTTCAAATCATCACCGGAAAACGACAGGGCATGACCGTTCTCTACTTCTACCACTTCGGCATTTACAGATTCTGAGCTCCCCGAAATCCACTGAAAGTTTTTTTGCAAAACGTCAATCGCATTTCGCTCAATATTCCAGATCCAGTTGCCGTTTTCATTTGTGTTAAATGAAGTGTTGCCCGTCATACTCGTTGTACCAGTACTGTCGGCATGGGTTTCTTCACCCTCGCTGTGCCCATTGTCATGCTCATGCTGCACCGGATTTTCGACCTCGGCCGCCTGTACGCCTACGCCGTGCTTGAATACCATTTGGGCCCCGTGATCACCGGCCTGATACAGAAAGTATACCCCCACTAGTGACACAAGGAAAAAACCAACATGAAATTTCATACGATATTTTCCGCTGGTCCACCATGTAGCTGTAATACGAAAAACAGCATAGACCCCGTAAAACCAGACGGTCAACCAAGCCCAATCGGCGTGTTCGGTGAGTACCGGTTGGGCTTCAGCCGACAGCATCACGCTATCCGCGGCGAGCGTTCCGGTATAATAAACAATGACGGCAGCCACGGCGCCCACCCCGTACAGAAACGCGGTGGCCTCTTCGGTCCACCATTTTTTCTTTCTCGGCAGAAAGAACGAAACGAAATCAAAAAATATAGCAATGCCTAAAATTGCGATCGGGAAATGCACCAGCATCGGGTGGATGTTGGGTGCCCATTCGGGTATAAGACTCATAAAGCCCTCCGTTTTGTGTGATTTACTAATTGGTTACTGATAATCCAATATAATATACCTCGTCAACCTTAAATTGAGCTTAAATGCAGTACATAAATTCAATCTTCCGAATAATACACCTCCTGCCAGCTCCAGCCGGTGCTGCGCAGCAAGCCGGCCAGCAGGGCCCGGCGCTTCTTTTCGGGCAGCTGGCCATCCGGGCCCTCTGCCAGCGGAACATCGGAGGATTGCAAGTGCTTAAATTCCAGCCCATTTTCGATATCCCCTTCGTGAGCCGCCACAAAATGATGCTTGATGGTGTTCAAAAACTTGCTGATCGCATCGCGCAGCAGGCGCAGCCCTTGATCCCGGCGGCCGCTTTTGTCCACATGATGCTGTATAATCGTCAGAGCTTCATCCAAATTGGTGAGGTTAATTGACAGCGACTCGGAGCGGTTACGGCTGTAGAAATAGTGGACGGCGGGATGCGCAAAATGGTTCTGGTTATGCTTGTTGATCATCTTTTGCAGCTCGGGAGCTATCTTTCCCAGTTGCTCAAAGTTTTCGCCATTGAATGCGTTTTTGACGATGGCTTCAGGCGTTTCACCTACGTTCGAAATAAACAAGCTCAGGTTCTTTTTGTGGATGACGGCTGAGGTGAGGCTTATCAGGTAGGTCATGGCCGTAGTGATAAAAATAAACCCGGCAAAAGAAAACGCCGCTACCACCATTTGCCAGATACCGCCGCCCGGAATGTATTCGCCGTTGCCCATCGTAGAAAGCGTATATCCGCTAAAGTAGATCCTGGCGGCAATGCCCGGTGTGGCACCGCTCTCGGCGTGGATGACGGAATGGGGATCCCCCATCAACACCAGAAAAAAGCCCAGCCAAAGCAGCGCCAGCCAGAGGGTCACCAGGACAAGGATGTGGGTCATCCCGGAGAACTGCAGCAGCCACCGGCTGCGGGTCTTGCGGTTTGCCCACAGAAATACACCGGCAATGCCCGATGATACGTGCCGCGCTATCATTCCTGCCCCGTTAAAGGAGACCGTGGTATAGAAAAAATCGAAGGCGGTGATAACCGTTATCAGAATTCCGAGAATGAGGTAAAGTTCATTCATTATTTAATCTCGCTTACGCATTCAGATAATGAGCCCCGATCCTGTAAAACGCTTGATAATTCGACACGAGTTATGTTAAAATATCGTATGCAATTAGAAATTCAGCCGGGCTGTAAACGGGAAGGGCACTTTCTTTAAAATCTTTTTGATTTCGGGTGACAATCACTTCTAAATTAGCATGTACCCCTGATTGATACAGTACGGCGTCTTCGTAATCCTTAAAATCACTATCCACCGCCTCTTCCAGTACTACACGATTAATGCTGGAAATATGGAAAATTTTAAGCATTTTCCTGATGTTTTTTTCTGCTTTCTCGCGGGACAATCCCTTTTCCAGCAAATAAAAAATAGTGGTTACGGTAGTTCCGCAAATCCAGCCTTCTATTTCACTCGTTTCGGCCAATCCTACTACCTGAGACGAGGCTTCAAAAAACGGAGTTCGTTCCAGGAATACATCCAATAATACATTCGTATCGAAAAGAACTTTCATTTCAGAAATTTATCTTCCAAATGTTTTTTATAGTCTTCTTCTCGAATATCTGTATCCTTTAAAATACCTGCCAAAGAAGCGGTAACAGGAGGTAATTTTTGGTGAGAGGACGATTGCTCGGCTTCAATAAGCGTAAAATAATCAGCTACCATTTGAGAAACCGAGGTTCCTTTTTCTCTGGCTCGTTTTTTGGCCCGCTTAATCAACGAGTCGTCTAATCGGAGCGTTAATTTACTTTTCATAGTTAGACGTATTATTTTTAATTAAATGTACGTCATTCCAACGCAGTCAAGCAAGAAAAATTTCGTTTGCCTGATACAGGCATCCTGCCTCACACCAAAAACCACTGCAAACCCAGCCCCACGCCGATGGTTAAAATAAAGGTCGTAATCCACACAAAGCGGATGCCCGGTTTGACGGCTGCAGGCGCTTCTTCAGGCTCACTGAAGAACATCGGGATGATGATGCGCAGGTACACGGCCAGGGAAATCACGCTGTTGATGATGGCCGCCACCGCCAGCCAGGTGTAGCCACTGCCGATGGCCGTGCCGAACAGCAAAAACTTGCCGGCAAAGCCCGCCAGCGGCGGCACGCCCACCAGCGAAAGCAAAAAGATGGTCATGCCCACCGCCATGGCCGGATGTCGTTTTCCCAGCCCGTTGAAATCACGCAACCGGGGGCCACAGGACTGCGTCACCACAAAAGCGCCGGTGTTCATCACCGCGTAGGCGATACCAAAAACGACCAGGGCATTCACGGCCAGCCCGCCCTGCTGAATGCCGACGACCCCAATGATAAAATATCCGGCCTGTGCAACAGTGGAATAGGCCAGCAGCCGAATCACATTATCCTGCCACAGGGCCACCACGTTACCGAAGGTCATGGAGAGCACCGCCACCGCGGCTACCACAAGGGGCCAGTTAAGCACCTCGGCCGGCAGCTCTCGCGCCACCTGCGCCAACCCGAAGACCGCGCCCACCTTGGGCACGACCGAAAGGTAGGCCGCAATGGAGACCGGTGCGCCCTCAAAAGCGTCGGGCGTCCAGAAGTGAAAGGGGACCAGCGACCCCGCGTAGCCGATGCCGACCAGCAGGGCCCCGAATCCGAAAATAGCGGCGGCAGATCCCAGGCCGGGATCATGTAAGGCCGACAGATAGGTGGTGCCGGTCGCCCCCACCCAGAAGGTAAGCCCGAACAGCATGACCGCGCTGGTTACCGAACCGTAGATATAGTATTTAAAGGCGCCCTCGGTGGCCCGGTCCGTTTTGGCATAAGCGATCAAGGCCGTCCCCGCCAGCGTGCCGATCAAAATACCAAGCACGATAAACATAATGTCACCGGCGCCGGCCAGCAGCAGCGCTCCCAGCGTGGAAAAGATCAACAGGCTATAGACCGTGCCCTCACGATAGGTGTCTTTCAGCTCGCTGCGCGCCATTACGGCGATCAGTAGAATCGTCAGGCAGAGCATGATGACGGCCCACAGGCTCAGATAATCCACCCGAAAGGTGTTGGAAAAGGCCGTGGTGACGGTCCCCAGCTTGGATACGGCAACCCCGGAAGCCGCTACCATGCCGATGACGAGCGTCCACAGGCTGCCGCGCGCGCTGCCCATCATCTCGGCCACCAGCGAACCGATGGCCGTAAGCAGTACCACAATTTGAGGCAGTATAAGGAGTAAGTCGTTGGTCATCGGCTAAAACCCTAAAAGGTCAGTCGTTGCGTTAATCATAGATAACAGCGAATCCGGATATACCCCGATCAAAACGATAGCCGCAAGCAGCGGGATGAACGCCCATAGCTCACGCGGGCCCAAATCGGCTACCTTCTCCAGTCCACCCGAGGCTTCGCCCATAAACACGCGCTGGATGGCCCGTAAGTAAAAAGCGGTGGTAATCAATAATCCCAGGATGATGAAGCCGGTAGCGACGGGAGATACCTCGAAGCCGCCCAGAAAGATCTGAAACTCGGCGGGAAAGTGGGCCAGTCCCGGCAGGCCCAGCGAAGCAAAAGCGGCCACGATAAACAGTCCGCTCAATACCGGGTGCGTTTTCAGCAGCCCGCTCATCTGGTCCATATCGCGGGTGCCAGTGCGATCCTGCAGGGCGCCCACCAGCAAAAAGAGCAGTCCGGTTACCACGCCGTGACTGATGATCTGCAGCGTGGCGCCGTCCAGCGCCGGGGTTTCGGTGCCCGCCCCCAGGGCCGCCGCGGCCGCCACGCCAAACATCATGTAGCCCATATGATTCACGCTGGTGTAAGCCACCAGGCGTTTGATGTCGGTTTGCGCCAGCGCCACCAGTGCACCGTACAGGGCCGTAACTACCGCAATGACGATCACATAGGGCGCAAACTGCTGGAAGGCCCCGGGTGTCATCTGAAGCGAAAAACGGATAAAGCCGTAGGCGCCCAGCTTCAGCAATATGCCGGCCAGGATAGCGCTGCCGGCGGCCGGTGCTTCGGTATGGGCGGCCGGAAGCCAGGTATGCACCGGCACCAACGGTGTCTTGATGGCAAAGGCGATAAACAGTCCCCAGAACGTGAGCGCGGCCGCCAGTCCGGTCAGCGGCGGGTTGGCGATGAGCGCGCGCATATCGAAGGTGCCGGAAAAGATATAGAGCGACAAAAAGGCCAGCAGCAGAAACAGGCTGCCGAGCAGCGTATACAAAAAGAACGTCAGTGCGGCCTGCTTGCTGTTTTCATGCCCCCATTCGGCAATAATAAAGTACATGCCCACCAGCGTGATTTCGAAAAAGACGTAGAACAGGAACAGATCGAGCGACATAAACACGCCCAGGCAAGCCATCTCCAGCATCAGGAATAACATCACGTAGGTATTGGCTCGTTTTTCGATTTTGGCCGAATAGATGAGCGCCGTCAAAAACAGGAAGGTGGTAAGTATCACAATCGGAAAGCTGATTCCGTCCACCCCCAGCCGGTAGGCAATGCCGAGCGATGGAATCCAGCTCAGCTGCTCTACCTGGCTGAACCCCGCATCGATACCGCGCAGCCAAATTAAAACAGAGCTAATAAAGGCGAGTGCTGAGGTGCCAATACCGATGCCGTAGGTAGTTTTCAGGTTTTTCGGCTTCAGCACCAGTATCACCAGTGCTCCCAACAGCGGTAAAAATGTCGTAATTGATAATAGTGGCATTGTTAAATAATTCTTTCTTTAATAGTTGTAACAGATTTACATTAGGATTAAAAACATCAACGCGACAAAGACCACCAGTCCCCAGACCGACCACAGCAGCTCGCGGTGCACCAGTCCTGATTGGATCCGACGCCCGTAGCGGCCCAGCGCCTGCACCTTTGCGACCAAAAAGGCAATCAGTCTGTCAATACCGCGCTCGTCGGAGCGCCGGGACCAGTTGCCCAGCCGTAGCCCAAACTTTCCGAATCCAAACACGCCCCGGTGAAGCAGCCCATCGGAGACTCCCGCCGCTTCTGACAGCTTCAGGGCCGAGCGTCCGGCCTGCAAAACAACCCGGTGAATGCTCTCATCAATCCGCCTGCAACGCCGGGCCAGTTGCATCACGGGACGGTTCACCAAGACGTGGTATCCTCCGGCCAACGGATAGTTGTTTCGGATAAACTTCACAGCGGAGTGGTGGTACGTTTTTCCCGCCATCAGCCAGCCGGCGACAAGGCCGGCCAGCGCCGCCAGCAATCCGCCGATTTGGGCTGCTTGGGCTTTGGGAAGGGTAAAACCTGCCATCTCCATCATATTGTGCAGCAAAAAGCCGCCGCCTATGACAAAAACCAGCATGGCAAGTAAGCCGCCTTGCATCCATCGAAGGCCCCGGGAATTTTGAATTTCTCCGGCTTCGCCCTTCCATAAAATGCCCAGCGCGCGGCTCATATACATGGCCGTCAACAGCGCGCCTCCCAAGGCCGCGAGGAAATACCACTCCGGCAGCGATGATTGCAGCCCCGCCGCAAGCACGCCGTCTTTGGAAAAATAGCCGACAAAGGGGGGAATACCGGCCAGCGCCACGGCAGCCACCCCGAAGCCGGTAAAGGTGACTTTTAACTTTTTGCCCGCGCCAGTTAATTGTTCAAACTGGGTGGAGCCCGCCCCGTGCTGCCAGATGCCCGCTCCCAAAAAGAGACTGCTTTTCATGAACGCGTGCGCCACCAGGTGGGCCAGCGCTGCGCCCGGCGACCCGGCCCCGATAGCCAGCACCATAAAGCCCAGCTGACTGGAGGAGGAGGCGGCGAGCATTTCTTTGATATCATCGGAAAAAATAGCGGTCAATCCGGTCATTAATATTGTGATCCCGCCCACCGCACCGATCCAGACCAGCATCCCGGGCGAAAACAGGGGAAAAGCCTTGATCAGCAGCACGATCCCGGCCGCCACCATGGTAGCGGAGTGCAGCAGCGCCGAGACGGGCGTAGGGCCTTTCATCGCGGCCGCCAGCCAGCTTTGGAAGGGCACCTGGGCCGACTTGCCCGCCGCGGCCAACAGCAGCGCGAGCGCGCCCACTTGCGAGAGGCTTGCCTGCGGGACTTCGGCAATTTTGCTGGAGCCGCTGCCGAGGATAATCACAAAGACCCCGATATATAATCCTAAATCCGCAAAACGGTTGATCAAAAAAACCTTGTTGGCGGCCCGGCCAGTTTCGGCATTCCAGTGCTTGGTGCTGATAAGCAGGTACGAACAAAAACCCAGCACCTCCCAGGCAATGACAAAAAGAATCCAGTCGCCTGCAAACAGCAGCAGTTGCATAGCCCCTAAAAAGAGCGAGATGCTACTCCAGAAGCGCCATTTCCCTTTCTGCTCCCCCATATAACCGATGGCGTAAAGAAAAATGAGCGTCGCTACGAGCCCCACCACCAGCGAGAGGAGCCCGTTCAGGTAGCTTACTTCCAGCCGGAAGGGCAGCCCGGGGAATCCGGCAAAGCTCCAGGAAGCGGCAAAGCCGCCGGCGACGCTCCAAAAGAGGGCGGCAGATGCACCCGTGGAAATCGCTGCCCCGGCCAGTGATACGTAGCCCTCTTTTTTGCCACCAAACAGCGTCCACAGACTTGCTGCGGCGGGGGCGAGGAATATGAGTAATAAATAAATCATGTTTTTACAATAAGCTTATGTCAAAGTCTTAAACCGCCGAATAATGAACAAGGAATGTCCAATTTTGAAGTCTCTTTCTTCATTCGTTATTCCTTGTTGGACATTCGATATTTTTCATCCTTTCATATCAGCCGATTCTTCGGATTCGATGGAGCCTTTGGTCCGAAAGCGCTGCGTGCCGATAGCAAAGCCGACAGCCGCCTCCAGGGCCATCACCGTCATTACCACCAGCACAAACATCTGGATGGAATAGGACTCCGGGTGCAAGTAGCGCCAGAAAGCGACCAAGTTCACCATGACGGCGCCCAGCATCAGCTCTACGCCCATCATGATCATCACCAGGTTGGTCTGGCTCAGCGCCCCGTACAGGCCAATGCCGAAGAGGATGGTTCCGATAATAAGGGCGACCGTTAAAACCATATCAGTGCTCCTTTTGATTGTTGTTGTGAATAATCAACGCCGTGGCCAGGGCGGCGACCATGGCGGTCAGGATTGACGTGCCGGCCGATTCAAAGATCATCATCGAGCGTTGCATCACTTCCATGCCCAAATCGTGGTTTTGCTGCGCCGGAGCGGGTGCCGCCGGAACGATATCGCCCCAATTTGTGAGCAGAATCACCCCCAGCGCCAGTCCGCCCGTCACGACCGCTGCCACGATGGACGGTTTTTCCTGGTGGGTCATGTCCATCTGGCCCAGCCCGCCGGGATCCATCATATACATCATCATAAATATGGCCATGATGCTCATCTCTGTACCCATCATCATAATCTGCAGCACGCCCAGGAATTCCGCCTCCATCACCAGAAACATCCCGCCGATCGCCACCATCGAGGCCAGCAGGGAAAAGGCCGAGCGCACCATCGAGTTGGTGCGGAACACCCGCCAACCGAACCAGATGGCGATCAGGCCAATGACCATTAATAATGTGATTTGCAGTTCCATCATAGCAGCAATTGAATTCCCACTTGCACAATATTAAACAGGGCGGCCGGCACGGCGTACTTCCAACCCCACTCCAGCAGGTGATCGTGGCGGATACGCGGCAACCAGCGGCCCACCCAGAAGAAGGAGGCCGCTACCAGCGCTGTTTTAATGAACGTCCACACAAAATCGGGCAGCCAGGGGCCGAGCCATCCGCCCAAAAAGAAGACGGTTACGGCCAGCGCGAGCGTCAGAACCAGCAGCAAGCGGCCCAGGCGGAACAAAATTTTACGCGCCCCGGTGAACTCCGCCCAGGCTCCGCCCGCCAGCTCGCCTTCGGCCACCGGCAGATCAAAGGGCGGCAGAAAGGCCATGGCCATCACCGCGAAGTAGAACAGCAGAAAACCCACCGGCTGGTAGATAATGTTCCAGAGCGGCGCTTGCGAGCGTACTACTTCCAGCATCCCCATCGACTCGGCCCGCATGACGGCCGCGGTAATGGCCATCACTACCGCCATGGAATAGGCGATGAGCTGTGCCATGGCGCGCCAGCCGCCAATCATGCCGTAGGCGCCGTTGGCTGACCAGCCCGCCATGATAAGTGAAACCATGATATAGACCAGCGCGGCGTTGATAAAGAGCGCAGCGGTACCCAGATCAAGCAAAATAGTTCCTTGGGCAAAGGGCAGGATGGCGACCGCCAGCAGCACTACGGCGATGAAAATAATCGGCGTGGCTTCATAAAAAACGGTGTCGTAGCGGCGGGTACGGATTTCTTCCTGTCCGAAAGCCCGCAAGAATGCATGAAGCGGCCCGGCCCAGTCGAGGCGCCCGCTAAACGACCAGCGCTCCATCAGGGCCACAAAATAGACTCCTGCTGCAAACAGAATGATAATCGCCGTCCACGTTAATGCTGTACTCATCTATTTCACCTCCGGACTTTTGAGTCCGACTTCCCACGGGGAAATATCCAGCGAGACAATCTGCACCAGCGCGTCCGACAGCTCCGCTTCTTCGCTGAGCGTCGGCACCAGGGCGGCCAGCGCTTGGGCGGGCGTTTCCAATTGCAGCTGCTTTACCACTCCTTTTTTTACTGAGATCGCAAGGGACAGGGTACCCCGCGGACTTTCAAGCTGCGCCGAGCCTGAACCGGAGCCGGACAAATCAACCGTATTCCTTTCTTGTTGTTGGTCGGCCTTGTTAATCAACGCAAAGCTTTGCTCAATCTCATCCAGGCGCACCAGCAGCCGTCCCCAGCCGTTGTTCTCCTCTTTGATGACCGGCTCCCAGCCCAAATCCCGGTACTGCTTTTGCTGCGAGCGCAGATCCTGTTTGATTCCCGCGGCTTTGGCCACCGGTCCCGACAGGTGATGCAGCAGGGGGTCGGGAATGATTCCTCCGACGCTTAATTTCGTTTGCAAATATAGCATGGACCGGATCTGATTTAGAAAAGCGATCAGTTTTTTAGATGATATATCTTTGGTGCGGTGAAGCACATGCCCCCGCGCGGCCTGTCGGTGCATCCATTCGTTGCCTACTGTTTTGGCAAAGGTGGCCAGCCAGTTCAGATGGCTGGCAATGCGTTCGTTTTCCAGAGCACAAAGTTCATTAGATAAAATCGAATCATCATTGCCAAAAGCGTTTGTCAGGGCTTTTTTTGCCAGCAGCCGGTACGTTTGGGGCGTCAACGGGTTGAGCCCCGCCAGCAGATCGGGCAGTTCGGTTGCCTCAAGCGGCAAGAGCTCTTCAAAAGAACGGGCGGTGAGATCATCTTCCACCCGGGCTTCGATGACGGTATCACCGTCCAGTTCCATGAATACTGACAACCCGCCGGGCAGGCCGGGGTGAAAGGGCCCGAAGTAGACCTCACTACGGTTCATCGGCAGCCCGTCCCTCGGTCGCGGAAGGTCTTTGGTCATCGCCACCATCGACATAAAGTCCATATCACCGTGGTCGTGTCCGCCGTGGCCGTGGCCTGCGTGGTTATGTTCATGCTCATCCTGCCCATGTGCGTGTTCTCCATGATCGTGATGTTGATGGCCCTTATGTGCACTATGGGAACCGTGCTGATGGCTTTCGTGGCTGTGCTTGTCCGGTGTTCCATGGCAGTCTTTACTGTCCCCGGCTTCGGTATCATCAGAATGGTTATGATCGTGATTTTTATGGCTTCCGTGGCTATGGTTGTGTCCTCCATCGGCTTTACCCTGCTGATGGGTGGAATGGTCGTGGCCTTCATGATCGCCGTGGCCGTGATGATGGTCGTGTCCGCCGTGATTGTGATTATGACCCTTTTCGTTCTCATGATCACCGTGATCGTGATTATTATGACCGCCATGTCCGTCATGTGATTCGTGCGATCCATGATCTTCTTCGTGTCCATGCTCATGCTCTTTATGATCGTGCTCACCTTCATCCCCGTTTCCGTGATTATGGTGATGATGTGCATGTCCGCCGTTTTCCGAATCTTCAGCCATATTCACCAGAAACTCCGGCGTCCAGGGCTCGGCGTCTTCACTCCAGGCGTGATGTTGAAACAGTTCCTGAATTTCGGGGAGTGCATCCTCAAGGAAATTATTAGCTAATGCAACATGAAGATCGGGCTTGGGAAGATAAGGGAGCGACTCCGGGCCGGCCACCACCAGTACGCGGGGACGCGGAATCTGCTGGTAGGCCACGGCTGCTTTTTGCGCCAGCGGGTCGGGCAGGTTCCCCATTACCAGCAGCACGTTAGCTTCGCGCGGGTTGGGAGCGATGATGAAGTCTGAGTCCAATTCATTTTGATACATCCTTAAAATATCCGCACCCGGCACCGGAAAAATACAGATATCCTTGGCTGAGGCCTTGGCCATCCAGCGCCTCAGCCCGCTCATCTTGCCCTTGCGGGCCCCGTATGTCATTACCGGTTTGCTCATAAACTATTGTCGTTTAAGTCCGCTTTGCGTCCAGGTGTAAATGAGTCCCAAAAACAGGATGCCCAGGAAAAAACCCATATCCAGTAGGGCGACAAGTCCCAGTTCCTTGTACACTACCGCCCAGGGATACATATAGGCCATCTCCATATCAAAGGCCAGAAAGAGCAGTGCAAAACCGTAGTAGTGTACGTGGTAGCGATTCCAGGCCGGCTCGGGCGACGGATGGCCGCTCTGGGCCGGCATATCCTTGCCGGGCTCATCCACCGTCTCACCCAGCGAACGCTTGATGAGATAAATCATCCACGCCAGCCCCGCCGTGGCCACCAGCATGCCGAACAGGATGATGTATTGCTGCAGTGGTTGCATTATTTCATTCTTTAATTGTTATGGAACATATTATGATCCGAATTTTTGATTAAAGCAACCCATAAACTTGGTATCAACCTGTCTCAAACATCCTCCGCGACTAAAGGCGCGTCCTTTATTTTTAGGTAATTTCAAAATTCGCCATCATGCCGTTGTCTTCATGCTCCAGGTTGTGGCAGTGAAATACGTACAGGCCTTTGGGGGCATCAAATTTGGTAAGCACGCGCACGGTTTCGCCGGCGCCGACCAGCACGGTATCTTTCCAGCCGCGCTCGTGCGGGGATAGCTCTCCGCCGCTGCGCTCCAGCACGTTAAATTGCGTAGCATGAATATGCATCGGGTGCGGCATCGGCATCATCGTATTATTGGTGAATTCCCATACTTCAAGTGCACCTTGGGGCACTTTCTGGTCCACGCGCATCATCTCAAAAAACTTTCCGTTGATGGCCGGCCCCTGCATCATCTCCATCGTCAGGTTGATACGCCGGCTCCGGTCGGCAGCTGATGCGTCAGGATAGGATCGTTTTGCCAACCTTCCGGGGAGTTCAAACTCCTCCTGCTTTTCTTTTGCGATTCTGAACTCAAGGATATCTGCCTCTCCACCAGATGTGCTGCCTCGACGGTCCCGATCGCCCATCATTCCCTGCATGCCCCTGCGGCTTTGCCGGCCATTCATCATCCCGCCATTTCTGTTTCCATCCATCATATCCATCATTCCGCCATTTCTGTTTCCATCCATCATATCCATCATTCCGCCACCCCCGTTCTGCGCTTCGGCCTGCATACGCACTTTTTGACCCTTCTCATAACGACTGAAATCGACGAGCAGGTCGGCCCGTTCGCCGGGAGCTAACATAACAGAGGATATCTCATGCGGTTGCTCCAGCAGCCCGCCGTCACCACCAATCACATGAAAAGCGTGTCCATCGCTGAACGAGAAATCCAGAATACGGGCGTTGGACCCGTTGAGCAGCCGCAGCCGGTGCCAGTTTGTGCTTACCTTATGATACGGAGCGGGGCGGCCATTCACCAGCAGCGTATTGCCAAAGAAACCCATCATGCGATCCATCCTGCCGATATTATAGGTTAACTGCCCGCTGCTGTTAAACTGCTTATCCTGCACGATCAGCGGCAGCTCGCGGTCCCCGGAGGGCAAGCCCAACGCCTGCTCCTCGTCGTCTTCCACGATAAAAAAGCCACCCAGTCCCCGATATACCTGCGGACCGGTCAGCTGATCAGGATGCGGGTGATACCAGTAGGTCCCGGCCCGCTGATCGACGTTGAACCGGTAGTTATAGTTTTGGCCGGGCTGGACTGCATCTTTGGGGTGCCCGTCCATGGCGGGCGGCACGATGAGCCCGTGCCAGTGAAGGATGCTTTCCTGGGTAATACGATTTTGAAAATTGATATTCAGCGACTGGCCCCGCTTAATGCGTATCGTCGGACTCGGCAGGGCGCCGTTCAAGGTATAAATATCCGAAGGCGCATCACCGGCCAGCGTTTTTTGAGTGGATTCGGCCACCAGCTCGAAGTCGTTGGCTCGGATCTCTTCCGGAAATACCAGCGGCTGAGTGAACGCATTTTGAGGCAGCACAAAGCCCTCTTTAGCTTCCGAGCTACACGCCAGAAGCGCCGACGGCAGAGTTGCTACTGCGCTGCCGAGGCCAAGATATTTCAGGAATTTTTTGCGATCCATGCCATTTTACTTTTGAAGTTAACCTTTTTTCACTCCAGCAGATCCTTTTTCTTTTCCTTGAATTCTTCTTTGCTGATTTCTCCTTTGGCATACCGCTCTTTTAAAATATCCAGCGCTGATTTCTGTGGCGGTGGCGAACCGGTTGGGGTGGCATAGCGCACCAGCAGTACAATAGCTGCAATGATAATAACCCACCAGAGGATCATCATCCACCAGCCGCCGCCCATTCCGTCAAACATATGCATAAATAGTCACCGTTAGGTTTGTTTTGATTGTCGATTTGGTTCAAGGTTTATAATTAAGGTAAAAATTTCCACTGAATATGGTGTTAAAGAATTATGGCTATTTGTTGTGTTATTTTTATGGCTTAGCCATACAGTCGGTTAAAACCACATGCGAACGCCGCCGAGCAAACTCAGGTTACTCACATGTCCGCCTTCAGCGCGAGCCATATCGGCGGTTTCGCCCAGCTTGCGTTCCCAGTTGATGCCGATATAGGGAGCAAATTCCCGGACGAACTCGTAACGGAGCCGGAAGCCGAGCCCGATGTCGTTAAATCCGGATCCGACGCCCCATTCCGGAACATCCTGCAGGGCCACACTGGTTTCGAAGATCGGCTGACCGATCAGTCGTTGCGTAAATAGTAGGTCATACTCCGCTTCCAATGAGGCCGAAATATCACCGTCCTCGCTGACAAACATACCGCCATCAACGTGGAAGAAATAGGGGGCCATGCCTTGCAGGCCAATTACCGCAAAACCTCTGGACTTGTTGCCCCCATCTTCATAGGCCAGGTCGTATCTTATTCCTCCCTGAATGTCAAAATAAGGACCAATGGCCCGACTGTAGAGGCCCTGGAATTCCATTTCGGCTTCGCTCTCGGTGGTCAGCGCTTCGCCGTGAGATTTAAACCATAATTTGTTCAGATCTTTGCCTACATACCCTTGCACTTCCCACATCAGGGGATTGACGCCGCTAACGCTGCGGTACTCCAACTTTTCAGCAATCAGATAGACGTAGGTTTTATCGTCCATCATCAAGTCGTTGCTGAACTCAGGTGCTTTTTGGGCAAAGGCCGAACTGCCGGTGATTATGATGATAGCGAAAATAGTGAGAATGAATGATGAGGTGCGTTTAATCATGGTCATTATGGTGCAATTTTGTATGTCAGAAAGAATTCGTTCGTTAAGGCTCGTTGGATGTACTTACGAATAGTCCTGTCCGTAGATGCTGCCGTCTTCGTCGGCCACCTGGACCACGCGAAACATGCCGCGTTCCATGTGGTAGAGGATGTGGCAGTGGAAGGCCCAACGCCCTTTGTCACGTGGCGTAATGAGGGCCGAAATCCGCTGCGCAGGTTGTACGAGCAGGGTATGCTGGCGGGGATTGTATTGCCCGTTTCCGTTTTCCAGCTCCATCCACATGCCGTGTAGGTGAATCGGGTGTTCCATCATGGTGTCATTGACCAGCGTGAGCCGGAGCCGCTCGTTGTGGGTAAATTCAATGGGACCATCCACTTCATGAAACTGCTCGCCGTCGAACGACCACATGTAGCGTTCCATATTGCCGGTTAGGTGTAGTTCTACTTCACGCTGGGCATCGCGGGTGTCTTTGTTGGGACGCAGGCTTTTTAGATCGTTATAGACCAGTACTTTTCGTCCGTCGTTGCCAAGACCAATACCGGGTTCATCGAGCCGGTCAAACTGGTTTTGGGCAACGGCCGCTGCCCCCGGCCCGTGCTTGTCGGGGCCGTGTTTTACGGGGGTCTTCTTCATGGCCGGCATTTGCATATCGCTATGATCCATATCTCCGTGGTTCATATCGCCATGGTCCATACCCTCCATGTCGCCCATAGCCATCATCATGCCCATGTCTCTCATGCTGCGTTTGGGACGGGGGCGAAGCTCAGGTACCGGCGCTTCCATCCCTTCGCGCGGCGCAAGTGTGCCACGGGCGTAGCCACTACGGTCCAGGGATTCGGCAAAAATGGTATAGGGTTTTTCTTCTTTGGGTTCGACAATCACGTCATAAGTCTCAGCAATACCGATACGGAATTCTTCGATGGGTACCGCCTCCACATTTTGGCCGTCGGCGGCTACCACCGTCATCTCCAGGCCGGGAATGCGAACATCAAAGGCCGTGGTCCCGGCAGAAGCATTGATAAATCGCAGGCGCACTTTTTCACCTTTTTTGAACAAGGCGTTCCAGTTAGAATTGGGACCACGTCCATTCATCAGATACGTATAGGTCGCACTGGTTACATCCAGCAGATCCGTGGCGCTCATCCGCATCTTGCCAAAGGAGAGATAATCCTTAACAGCATTACCAAACCCATCTTCTTTGACATCATTGATAAATTCTCCGAGGTCTCGCTTCTGATAATTATAGTACCCTTCCTGCTTCACGCTGTGTGCCAATACGTCGTGGGGATCTTCAAAGGTCCAGTCGGAGAGTACGATCGGGTACTCACGGTCGTATTCGACCGGATCTTCATCGGCCGGGTCGATAATCATGGGACCGTAATGGCCGAGCTGTTCCTGCAGGCCCGAGTGGCTGTGATACCAGTAGGTACCACTCTGTCGCACTGGATAGCGATATTCAAAGGTTTCACCGGGGGCGATGCCGTCAAAACTAACGCCAGGTACGCCATCCATCTGGAAAGGCAACAGGATTCCGTGCCAGTGGATAGAAGTCGTATCATCCAGCTTGTTGGTTACTCGAAGCAGTACGTCTTGCCCTTCTTTGAGGCGAATGAGCGGGGCAGGTACCGTTCCATTAATACCGATGGCTTCTCCTCGCTTTCCATCGATCTGGTGTGCCATTTTGCCGATGGTCAGATCAATAACGTTGTCCGGTCCCTGGGGAGTGAGTACGTTTTCGTTTGTGGTGTTAAATCCGCCAAGGGCATAACCTGGCAAGATGGAGCTTACTCCTGCAAATGCCGCCATTGAGGCGGTATAACGTAGAAAGCGACGGCGTGTCATGTTATTATCTTCACTCATAGCTGGTTATATGTCCTCTTTTATTCAGTGTTATAGCAATATGATTCTGAGATAGTGCCGCAATATAAGGGGTAAACCTTAAATCAAGCTTAAAACATTATTGGTCAGCATCTTTTATCTTTAGGTCGTTATTTAAATAATCAGAAAGTTAGTAGTATGTGGATATTATTAGTCGAAGATGAAAAACAGCTTGCCCGTTCCCTCAAGCGTGGACTGGAAGAAGAAGGGCATGTAGTGGAAGTGATGCACGACGGAGAGGAGGCTGAGCTGCAGGGACTGGTCAATGATTACGACATGGTGATCCTGGACTGGCGGTTGCCCCATCGGGACGGCAAGCAAATTCTGGAGCATTGGCGGGCGGAAGAGCGGACCTTCCCCGTTCTCATGCTAACGGCCCTGGGGGATTTGGATCACAAAGTGTCAGGCCTTGATGCGGGCGCCGATGATTATATGGGCAAGCCGTTTTCGTTTGAAGAGCTGCTGGCCCGCGTTCGGGCATTGGGACGACGGTCCTCGGAGATGCAGAACGATGAGGTGGTCTCGGTAGGGCCCATTGAGTTGGATGCGCGCAAACACTGGGTAAAAGTATGCGGTATTAAGCGTTCGCTCAGGCCCAAAGAATTTATTCTGTTGGAACTGTTGCTTGGAGAGCCGGAAACGGTGTTTTCAAAGACGCAATTAGCCGAGCGGGTCTGGGGCTCGGCCTACCACGTGAGCGATAACACCATTGAAGCTACAATTTCAACACTGCGCCAGAAGTTGGCCGAATCGTTTGATGAATGCGGGAAAATATTCTTGGAGGATCATTCTCAGGTGATTGAAACGATTCGGGGTGCAGGGTATCGACTACATAGTGACCTAATTAACAACAATGAGTAGCATTGTGAGTAGCATAACAAGCTTTTTTGATCGGCTCTCAATCTCTAAAAAACTGGCATTTTGGTATGGGCTAAGTTTGTTCGTGATGCTCAGCCTGTTCGGTTACTTTTTATACGAGTCGTACCATCAGTCGATCCATCATAACTATGATCGCCACCTTCGGTTCGAGGCCGAACAACTGCTCCCGCATATCAACACCTCCGGGGATACGCTGGCTATTGACTTGTCGGGATATAGTCGCAATGCGGCACTTAAAAGTGGCGTCGAATACGGAACCTACGTGCGGCTATACAACCAGAACGGCCAACTCATTTACCGGAGTCCGAACTTTATCGATGTCGATCAGCCACTGGAAACAGAGATCCCCAATGAGACGGAAGAGTATTCCTTCAGCAGCCAATGGCAGGACCTGCCGGCACGAACACTTTTCTACCCGATCCATGACTCCGGTGGAACGTTTTGCGGCTGGCTGGAAGTGACCGGATTTGAATGGACGCTGCACGAAGAACTGAATCGGTTCAGAAGGTACCTGTTGGTTCTAATTGCCATAAGTGTGGCATTTTCTATTCTCGGGGGATACTGGCTTTCCCGAAGAGCACTAACGCCGGTAGCCTCTATCAATGAAGCAGCCAAATCAATCACAGCCACCGATTTAGACAAACGTATTCCGGTAAACTACCAGGTAAAAGACGAGCTGACCGACTTGGCCGAAACCTTTAATATGATGCTCAATCGCCTGCAAAAAGGCTTTGAACGAGAGAAACGCTTTACCTCCGACGCCGCCCACGAACTCATGACCCCACTTTCATCGATGCGCAGTGATGCCGAGATTATGCTCCGTAAACCCCGTTCCAAAGAGGAATACCAGGAAACGATAGAGCGTATGCTGAAAGAGGTTCAAAAGATGAGCGAAATGGTGCATCTGTTGCTGCAGCTTTCACGGGTAGAATCGGTACACCGCTCGAAGCCGGAGAAGGTTTGTATAAGCCGCATTACAGAAGCAGTGGCCGATCAACACCAGGAAAGTGCTCAGGCAAAGAATATCAGTATTCAAACGCAGATTGATCCTGACCTGCAAGTCCGGGCGCATGGAGCGTACATTGAAGAGGTAATCAACAATCTGATGGAAAATGCTGTGAAGTACACACCTGAAGGTGGCCAGGTAAAGCTGCAACTACAACGCAGCAGCGGCAAGGCAGTTATCCACCTGAATGATACTGGCATCGGTTTTGAGGAGGAGACCAAAAAGCATCTTTTTGAACGGTTTTACCGGGCCAATGAGTCAGAAGTACAACAGCA
Source organism: Fodinibius sediminis (assembly GCF_900182555.1). Taxonomy (GTDB): domain Bacteria; phylum Bacteroidota; class Rhodothermia; order Balneolales; family Balneolaceae; genus Fodinibius; species Fodinibius sediminis. The sequence continues at coordinate 58,719 of NZ_FXTH01000016.1, forward strand.
GTCCGGAAGTGGCTTAGGGCTGCCACTCGTAAAAGCCATTATCGAATTATATGGTGGAAAGATTCGAGCTTATAGTGAAGGAGAGGGGAAAGGAAGTACATTCGTGGTTGAGTTGCCGCTGGCAGATGGAAAGGAAATTTAATGCGGTTTGCTCGCTTCGATTTTTTTGAAAATGCCCTTCGCAGTTAAATCCTGAACCTTTTCAATACTCCAGCCAGCCTTTTCAACATTTTCGACCGTTTGCCGAGCAATGTGAACACCACTTATATAGTGTATTGGGCTGTCAAGTCTATCCATTAACGAACCTAGCATAGGATTTTCAGCACGCATGTGTTCCAACAGATGAAGTTTACCACCAGGCTTGGTGACGCGCAGGGCTTCTTTTAATCCCAAAATGGGATCTGGTACCGAGCAAAGCACAAAGGTTGCAACCACTTCGTCAAAATGATTGTCTGGAAAATCCATGTCCTGGGCATCCATCTCTTTAAGGATAACATGGTCTTTTTGTTTATCCTTCAGCAGCCCTTTTGCCCGTTTGAGCATGCCGGGAGAAAGGTCTATTCCTGTTATTTCAATCTCTTTAGGGTAGTACGGGATGTTTTTACCAGTGCCCACGCCGATTTCCAATACTTTTGGACCGTGGATCTGTTGCCAAAGTTTTTCTCGCCATTTTTTATACCAAAGATGTTCGACCGGCCACTCCATCAGATTATATATAACTGATGTAGCGTTGTACCGCTTTTTAGTAAATTGGGTTTGTTTAGGATTTGAATTATTCATTCGAATCGAGACTGTATATTAAATTTATTTTTATTCGGATTTATAGTAAGCGTATCATGAAATAACTCCCGTCATCACTGGTAAGTTTTTGGCGTATGATTCCCCGTTCTTTATCTACGATTTCAATCACCCCGTAAGCAAACCCTTTTACTTTTATGCCGAGTACATACACCCCAAGATCTACATCTGAGTTAATTTGATACTGTCCAGTTTGCAGCGTGTCGTTAGAAACCACCCGCCGGTCGTAGATGGTAATTTTACTCTTTCCTCCCAAAAAGCCCACCAGCCCTTTATCAATATTCAAGGCAAATTCAATAGATTCCATCTCCCATCCGGGCTTGGGAGCCGTTGGGTAAAAAGCATTCGTATCCAACAGGTTGACCTTGATTTCACTGCCTTTCCCGTAATCTGTAAAGGGGAAAACATTTAGCAAAACTTTTTGTTCATCTGGTTGGCAGGTATAAAGGGTTTTGGTGCTGTCTTGTAGCTCCCCTTTAGCATTGTATGAATAAAGTTCAACCGGAAGACGATAGGTATTGGCTTTTTGTTCTATGGAACCGACTATCAGCTTTTGGTACGACTCCAACTCTCCCTCTTTGCTATAGTTACATTTTTTGTACTGGTTTCCGTCAATTTCAAAGAGCAGCATTTGGGTATCCTGTCCGAAACCGGATGACGGAAGTAAAATATACAAACACAAGATAAAGAATAGTTTTGAGCAGTTCGCTGTTTTTTTCTCAGGCATTAATCGAGTATAGTTATTTAGTTATTCAATCGGCAAAGGTACGCATCCATAACCTTGTTCCAGGGCTCGTCTGGAAAATTGGTATGCTTCTTCAATGATCATTTCGGTCTTGCTGAAATCCAGTACACTTGTTAAATGGGTATTAATGCAGAGGTCTAAGAGATACAGCTCCGTATTGGCAGCAATTTCTTGAATATCGTTTCTAAGCTTTTGGTGCTGGCTGACCTGGGCCGTACGAATGACCATATTGAATAGTCCCTCCACAGAATTGCTGAACTGGTGCCGGCATTCGCTTAACATGCAGTAGATGGCATCTGCCCCCAGATCATATGCCTTGTCAATTGGAATATTGTTGGTAATACCTCCGTCCACCAATTGTCTCCCGTTCATTAGCTGGGGAGGAAAATAGACCGGAATAGCGCAGCTGGCCATCAGAGCAGGTAATAGCGATCCATTGTCCAGATATACCGATCCTGCTTTTTGAAGATCGGCTGCGACCACTGTTAGCGGGATATTGAGCTCTTTAAAAGTATCAACTGGGAGATTCCTTTTTAGGAATCGTTTTATACCTGATGGTTTAAACAAACTGGAAGCATTGCCCCATCTCCATAGAAGCTCTGGGTTGAACCGGTAAAGTTTTTGTTCTGAAATTTCTTTCCAAAGCTTTTTTAAATGACTTATATCCAACCCAGATGCAATGAAAGCTCCATTAATTGCCCCAATTGAAGTACCGATAATAAAATCCGGTTTTACCCCATGTTCCACCATCGCTTGATAAAATCCGATTTCGGCCGCCCCTTGAGCCCCGCCTCCGCAAAGAACAAGGGCCGTTTTTTTAGATTCGGCGGGCATACTATTGATTGTCCCCATCATTTATCTTCAATTCTCCGGTATTCCATGGACGAGTTCGTTGGTTGTATCTTTTTGCAACCTGTATAACATCTTCTTGCGAAATTCTAGTTTGACTGCCTTCACTCTCGCCACGTAGATAATTTAGTATGGCAGCTATTTCTGCCGCACTTAATCGTGCCTTAAATGAGGGCATGCTGCCTTGATATTGTTGTTCTTGTACTTCAATCTCACCTTGTAGACCATGAAGTAAAATTCGGATGGGAACGGATTTATTGCCGGTGACCCACTCAGATTCGACCAGTGGTGGGAAAGCGCCCGATACCCCTTCTGCATTAGCTCCATGACAGGAGGAACAGTTTTGAGAATATAGGTTTTCACCATTTAATAAGGCCGGATCCCCTTCCTCATTGAAAGGTGTCTCGCTAGGCTCATCCAGTCCGGGAACCATCTTTCTCATATTTCCATACTCTTCAGAGAGGCGGCGGTTCATTCTGGCCATATTTTGTTGCCCCATTCGTTGGTGCATTCGGGCCATCTGATCGTGCATGCCCATCATCTGGTCATACCACTCACCGGTCATATGACCCTGCATGTGCATGCCCATGCCTTGCCCCATCATCTTATCGCCCTGCATATGACGTCCCATGTTGCCAGTCATCATTTGTCGGTGGCTGACATCCATGTTGCCGTGCATCTTCTGCATCTGGTTGTAGAGCGATTGTAAGTCCGAAGGCAGCGTGTCCATTGCGCCTTCATAGTTTGTCAACAGCTTTTTGTAATTAGATTGCAGAGAATCATAGGCGGTTTCTAATTCCTCCCGTTGTTCCTCACTCATGTAGCCAGAGCCTCCCATTTGACATGAGGATAGAAAAACGAGGAGTCCTATTGTTACCAGATAAAATCCAACGTCTTTTTTATTCATCATAACTCTCTTTAATCGTTAAAGTTAACCTACTATAAAATGGTATTAATATGGATTTATAGCCAACCATTGCTAAATCCTGCTTTTTTTAAACCGTTTAAAAGATGCCTGGAGCCACGCATAAGCTTCCAGATCAATTCGGACCTATAATTTTCGATCATTAAGACAACCGGACCAAGATTGATACCATAATGATAAGAAGACGTCCACCCATCCTGATTTTTTTGGTTATTGGGATAGGTAAGATTGAAACTACATCTCAGGCAATATTTCCCTGTAATCTGGGGATACACGTCTTGGAAGTTTTGAATGGTTGGCAACACAATTTCAGGGGCGAAGGGTAGCGAAGCGACTACAGCCCACGGGGCAACCGTGCCATCATCGGGTCCGTAGGGTGCGCCACGGGCGATATAGCCAAAGAAGGAGCGTTCAATGCCGTTGACTTTTTTTGTACTCCAACCCGGGCCGTCGCTGGCTGTTATTCCCCAGAAATTTTCTCCGTAGCCTTTAAAGTCTAATGGATTTCGTATGGCGTAATCACGCTGGACATAGGTAGCCCGGCGGCTATTTTTAAAATAATTGGTCCCTTTTTCCCGCATAAAAGCATCCTGGATACCACGAAAATCGATCCAGATGTGGGAATATTGGTGGATAAACAGCGGTCCGCCGTAGATGAATTCATAGCCATATATCTTTTTCCATTCATAGGAAGAAGTCCAGGCTTTGTAGCTTTCCCTCGGCAACGGTTGGGACGGAGAGCCAAGAGCGAGGAAGTACAAGAGCCCAGCCTCGTCATAGCCTTCCCACCGATAGGGTAGAAAGCCGTCCTCTGGTGTCCACCCGTGGGTGATTGTGGCTTTACCGTTGCAAGCCCATTTCCAATCGACACGGCGATAAATCTCATCGACCAGGGTTCGGATTTCCTGTTCCTGTTTGGTTTCGCGGTCAAAAAAGGCGGCAGCCAGAAGCATACCAGCCAGCAGAATACCGGTATCGATCGTCGACAATTCGCACTTACCGGCACGTTTCCCAGTCTTCATATCCAGAAAATGATAATAGAAACCTTTGTGTCCGGTAGCATTTGGAGCGGGACTTTGCTCGCTGGTCCAAAAGAAGCGCAGGGTGGATAAGGTACGTTGAACTGCTTCGCTTCGTGATATCCAGTCGCGTTCAACTCCCACCACATAGGCTCCTAATGCAAAACCGACCGAAGCTATACTGGCAGGCGAACCCAACTGTGAATTGTCTGCTACCAGCCCGTTATTCGGATTGGTTTCATGCAAGAAATAATCGAAAGCGTGGCGTTGCAACCTATCCAATCTTCCACTATCAAAGTCGGAAGGTGGTTTGTGTTCTGATGGTATCTTTTCGAATCGAATATTTTCTGATTTTTTTGGTAGCTGACGAAATGCCTCTTCTGTTATCCTTTGGGTAGAAATACCGTCATAAAGTTTATCTTCTATAGCCTTAATTACCCGGTCAATCACTTTTGAATCAGCACCGGTAGCAACCAGCATACGGCGTAGCTTAGCCTCATTATAAGGTTCTTTTTCTCCGGATGCTTTTGTGACGTTTATCGTAGCCATAGGCAAAGTGGTTACTGATGGTCTTTAGCAGGTAGGGTACCATAATATTTGTGGTCAACCTGTTTTCGCCATTGATATCGATCTAAAATACTTTTGACTTCCGAAATCGGGGGCTTTTCGTGATAGGACCCATTTAAGAAGAGTACTGGCAGAATCAAGGGATTTCCCAGTTCAGATATCAACGCTTTTGCTTGCTTGGTATCAAAGCGTAAATCGATAAAGGTAAATGCTTGCTGTTTGGCCCGAAGCAGATTGACTAATTTCTGGAGGTATTCACACCATTCCTTGCAGTAAATAATTAAAGTTGAATACTTTTCGAGGTGATTATCATCGGAGTAATTCATTTGGGTACTTAATATTTATTGACATTACAGATATCCTGAGCTTCCTTCAATACTTGATTCTTCTTTCGGCTGTCCAGCCCTATGCTTGTCAGGATCTTATCATTCTCACATAACTGTTGGCAAAAAACGATATTCTGCTGAAGCAACTGCTGTTTATCTTTCTTACTAAGGGTTGAAAGACAAGTAATAGGATGGAGATTCACTTCGCTAATAAGATCTTTAAGCCCCACATTTTGAGGATAGTCCCAACTTAATAGTTTAAGGCCGATACAATTGCCATATTGCAGGGCATCCTTGGTAAAACGAGTATTGGTTACCACCCATCCCTGGTGTTGCTTGTCTTCGTGACCGGGCTGGCTACTCCAGTTTCTTTCCACATCCTTGAAACGCGATTGAATGTAAAGGGGGACTTTTACATTACATTTATGCCCTTTTCGGTTGTGAAATTTGCATTCTATCATGAAATGCTTGTTATCCTTCTCAGCGATCACATCAATTTCATGGGAAACGCAATTACCATTTACAGTAACTCCTGTTTCAGTTTGGTAGCCTAACCTTTTAAGTAGTTCGCCAACAAACTTTTCAAAGGGGTAACCAGTAGGTCCCAGCTCCAATAATGCTTCTTTTAACTTATAACGTCCTGCGGAACGATCGGAATACTGTCTAAGCAGTCGAAAAGCCCTTTTGTAGATCTCCTGAGTGGAAATGCCATCATAGAGTATCTCACTGATTGCATTTGCAATTCGATCAATAATTTGTTGATCAGCACCTGCACTGTTGAGTGAACGCCGAAGTTTATTTTCATCAAATGATTCTTTTTCTCCGGATGCTTTGGTGACTGTGATCGGTGTCATATTTTAGACTATTATTGGATTGAAATAACTACAAATTTGATTGCCCCGTATTACCGGCCCGTTGAATAAACTGTTTCCATTGGCCTTTTGCCGGAAGGAAGGCCGGGACGTTCCGCTTGTACTGGAGATATTCTTCGCCAAACTCCTCGATTACTTTCTTCTCTTCCCTTTTGGCAAGCAGGACATAAGCAATAACGATAACCGGGAACAGGCCTACCGAGAATATGGTGGGCCAGTGGATGACGCCTTCTCCAAAAAGCCCGATAAATAGCCCCGTGTATTGGGGATGCCTGACCAGGCTGTATAATCCGTCGGTTGCCAGCCTGTTTTCCTGCTTGGCATGGTAAAGCTGACGCCAGCCCTGGATAAAAATTCCGAAGCCAATAAAAAGCAGGGCATAGCCCAGAATCATTGAGATCATCATGCCGGTCTGCCCCATGCCTAATAATGTGGACCAGAGATTGGCATCTACAGACCCACTGTCAATTCCCAGGAATCGCGCCATCAAATAAATAGTAAGGGGAAAGCCATACATCTCTGCATACAATGCAATGATAAAGCCTTGAATTAAACCAGCTCCCACCCACTCCCGCCAGGATTTGGGTGCCAGATACTTGTATAATAGCCAGGAAGCAATAACGATAACAAAAATTGCTATCACCCAGGCCCCCGAATGTTCTATTCCTCTTTCCATATTATTATTCCGTTTTGTTTTAATGTATGTTGGTAAAGTAACAGGGTCTGTCTAAAAGAACCTTTGTGTAATACCCAGCGACCGGTTTGTCTTTTCAATGGATTTGTTGGGATCGGGTTCAATTCCGGTAAGCGCCCGGATCGCATCAATGGTTTCGGGAATGACAATGGCCTGGTTATCAACCAGGTAGGCGTAGTACAGCTCATCGCCTTCCACCTTGAGCATATCCTCCCAGATGGCTACTTCGTACATATCACCGTGAGGACGGCCTATATCCAGCATTAATTCTTTCACAGCATTATTTGCTGATAATTCATTATCCATGCGTATAAAAGCGATTCGGGAAGAAGTGCCTAAAGCTTCCAACACGTCCTCTTTGGATGCTTCCCGGGTCAATTGAACAGTCCAGTAGTGCAGGTGAGAAAGTGTTTGGGGTACTTTTACCGCTGCGGTTACAACATCCAGCTCGGGATCCACGCTTTGGGCATCGGGGCCTTGGTGGCTGGGAATTTCCGGTTCAGGAACCAGCGTATTCATGATGCCGTTTTTGTGGCTCTCCCACGGATCAGTAGCTCTGCGGAGCAGGGTACCACGTGCTTTGTTAAGCAGTCCCGCCCGTTTTAATGCGCTCAGGGTCCGTACGATGGAGGTAGTGTTGCAAGATACCACACGGGTTGCATCCCTTCCCAGGGCGGTTGCATAATTATTTTCGGCGCCAAAGGAATGGCCGGTCGTTTGATGTTTTTCTCCTCCTTGTACGATATATTTTACCCCGGCAAGTTTATATCGCTCAGCATTTTGAGCGCCGAATTTTTTGGGAGCGCAATCCACCACCAGGTCAGCGAGATCAAGCAGGTCGTCAAGATCACCGGCTACCGGAATACCCTCCTTGTTCATCGCCTTGCGGCCTTCCTCCGTGTTGGCAAACACGGCATATCCTTTGGCAGCAGCCGACTTTATTCTCCAGTCGGCGACTATATCGCCGATGCCCACCAGCTCCATATCTTCTTGCAGGGTTACTGCTTCCGCCACCCGTTTTCCGATGACGCCATATCCGTTTACGGCTACGTTAATCTTTTCCATAATAGTATTCCTTTTATGTTATTTGTTTTGCTTTAAAATCTGTTTTCGTTCTTCAAACTCTTCGCGTTCAATTTCCCCGCGGGCAAATCGTTTTTTTAGAATATCCAAGGCATCCTCTTTCGGTTCTGTTCGGGGCCGGTAGGGAATGATATCGAAGACTACCAGCAGGATGATGGCTATCATAATAAGCCACCAGATCCAGTGCATGCCTATAAAATGATGATCGTAAAACATGGTGCTAAGGTATTATGTTACTGTTGAATATATGCTGTGCCATTATTTGTCAGCTGTAGCAAGGTGCTGTCTGTAAAATAAAGCCCGTGCCTTAAAACAAGCTTAAATTGGCGTAGTTCTCACTGCTTTGGCAATTATTCTTCGATATGGGCGGACAGCGTTTGTCGTGCCCGCATGATATCGTTCAGGTTATGATCTGTTATAACGCCTAATAACTTCCCTTCCTCAACCACCGGGTAGATAGATTGCCCCTCGACCTGAGTGGCGGAAAGCAACTCCAGTAAAGTGATGTCAGGTGGAATGGTTTGGACGTCTTCCCGGATAATTTCGACTACCGGACGATCAGATTTGCCTTCCTGTAACGCTTTGATAATCGATGCATGGGAGATCAGGCCCTCAAACCGGTCGCCATTGGTAACGACTACCTCTGAAGCCGGGCTTTCAAGCATCGCTGAAGCGGCCTGGGCCACCGTGGCGGTGAGCGTGACGCCCGGATAGTTGCCCTTAATGATATCTTTAGCCGTCAGATGCTTCACAGATTCCGCCATCGAAACCTGACGGGCTTCTGCACCGGCCCCCAGGAATATGAAAATTCCGATAAACAGCAGAAACGGATTGTAGAAGAGGCCGATGAGAACAAAACCGATAGCCAGCAGTTGCCCGATAGAAGCAGCGATCCGGGTGGCGCGATCCCTTCTTAACTTGAAAGCCAGCAATGCCCGGAGCACGCGCCCGCCGTCCATCGGAAAGGCCGGTATCAGGTTAAACAGAACCAAAATAATATTGATCACCAGCAAATCGGCCAGGAAATTACTGCCGGTTATATGATGACCCAGTTCCATATCAGACTGTCCCAGAAGCAGCATGATCATATATAATCCGATGGCAATGGCCACATTGACCGCCGGTCCGGCAATCGCTACCACTAGCTCTTCTTTGGGATTTTCGGGCATGCGTTCCAGCCGGGCCACCCCGCCAATAGGAAGCAGGTTTATATCCCGGGTCCCGATCCCATACCGACGAGCGGCCAGGGCATGGCCGAACTCATGGAGAGTGACGCACCCGAAAAGGGCTGCGAGAAAAATGAGTCCCATGATTATTTCAAAAAGCCCGTGCCCCTGTTGCAGGTGCATCCAGGAGAGCCAGATAACCAGCAGGATGAAAGTCCAGTGAATAAAGACCTTGATACCTGCAGGTTTTCCGATATAAAGTGACCATTTCATGGCAGTGTTCTTTCGATTGGTGGTTATTTATTGAATAAAAAGGGGCCTTTAAAATACCTTTGTTTGGACCTCCCCAAACCCTCCTAATCCCGAGGATTCGGGACAAGAGGGGTTTGTGAGGAAGTATTTCAAAGCGTCCTGAAAATAAGTGTCTGTTTCAAAGTGTTACCCGCGTATATGATGGTACCTATTCATCTTATATGCATTCGGATGATTTTTGGTCTCTACTCTTACCGGAACTTCCTGCAGCTGAGCGTTATCCAATAGCTCGCCAAGTTTATCCGCAAGATTTCGAAGCAGGCTTTTTAGTATTTCCATAATAATAATTATTGATTGAATTAACGGATGTCATGTTCTTTTGTAGAACATACGAGGGTATTGCTGAAATAAAGCTTAAACTGGAAGGCGTTCTTCTAATTATTTTGGCAGTACACAGAATAGGCTTGACTCATCAGGCAGGTTGTAGCCTGTGCCAGGTGAGGTGTTCGTACAGGCTGGACCAGTACATGCCAAAGGTAAAGGCAAAAAGCCATTCCTCCAGCGAAATTTCGGTTTATATCTTCCCTTTCATCTCTTCCTCATCCATTCCCATATCCATTTTTCCTTCACTGTCGGTATGCGATATCATAAAAAGACGCTCGGCCAGGATAATAAGTAGAATCCCTGCCAAAGCTACCCCAAGAACAAAGGGATCCGTCAGGTATTTGATATAAATAAAAGCCCCAAGTACGGCAACATCCATAATTATGGCTATAACCGGCACAGCGGGATGGAAATCAATTTTCTCCCTCAGGTGCCGCAGCAGGCCCCAGTGTATAGCAATGTCCATCGTCAGATAAAAGATAGCCCCAATAGAAGCAATGCGGGTTAAATCAAATAAAATAGTCAAACCCATGGCCAAAGCCACCGTAAAAATAAGGGCCGGATTTTGGAATCTCCCCGCCTTTAGCCTGGGCACTTGTTTCATATTGCTTAGCATTCCCAATAGTCGGGAGGCTGAAAAAACGCTGGCTATTACACCGGATACGGTAGCCACTATGGCAAGTAAAATGGTTAGCCATGTGCCCCATTCTCCAAAAATCGGTCGTGCAGCCTCCGCAAGTGCGTAATCTTTTGCAGCAATGATTTCAGGGATGCTCAATCCTGCCGATACGGACAGTGCTAAAACGATATAGATCAGCGTGCATAGCAGGATTGAAATAATAATAGACCGCCCCATATTTCGATGCGGATCCTGAATATCATCCCCTTGATTGGTGATCGTCGTAAAGCCTTTATACGCAAGAATCGAGAGGGCCAGCGCAGCAATAAAACTTAAACCTGCCGGCAACGACTGGCTATTTTTTGAAACAAAGTTACCAGTAATATCCGGAAACCCTGCTATGGCTAAACCCGCAATAGCAAGCAGTGCGATGCCTGCAACCTTAATAATAGCCGTGACGGTTGCCGTTGCACCAATAACTTTGTTGCCCATTACATTAACGATAAAGGCCAGGGCCAGAAGGCCTACACCCAACGCCGAAGCATAGCCGGCGTATGCTTCGGGAAACAGCCGCAGCGTGTAGGCGCCAAAGGTGCCGGCCACCAGACTCTCGGCAACAACCATTGATACATACATCAGCAGCGAAAGGGTGCCCGCCGCCGTGCCGGGCTGATATGCTTTTGTCAAAAATTTAGCCACTCCCCCGGAGGAAGGATAGGCATTGGAGAATTTAACGTATGAATACGAACTGAAGCCCACAACCACAGCTCCTATTAAAAAGGTTACCGGAAACAAATCACCGACCAGCTCAGCAATTTGTCCCATAAGTACAAAGATACCGGCTCCTATCATTACTCCCGTGCCCAATGATACAGAACCTGTTAAAGACAGCTTTTGATTCTCTATGTTTATTTTTTTCATTGTGGAGTAACGATTTAACGAAGTTAAGCCAAATAAGGCTTTACGCCTGCATGTACTGTATTAAAAATAATTTTGAGTGGTATCTTCTCCTTTTGAATAAGAGATATTATAGATTGCGGCAATTAATGCTCCGATCAGCCATTCCAGAATGAAGGTTTGCACCAATCCGAAGAAGGCTTGCAGGCGCGGCACGCTCATCCGAATAATGGGTTCTACATCCAGCTCGTGCAACAGGCTGTTGAAGAAGAACACCGTCCCTCTTTACCGACCGTTATCATCAGGATGATACATCCCAGGTAAAAAATAGCCGCGGTTGCTCCGGCGGCCATCCCCAATTTTTTGATGCTGAGTGTTTTCATGATAAACTCCTGTCGTTAGTTTGGTGATTTTCATGCCCCGATCCTTTCCGGTGGTGACCAATCATCAGGATGTGGCAGGCAAATATTGCTACGACAAATAGAAAGATGGTTATGTTACTGCTCAGCCCCAGCAGTGGGGCGAAAAACAGAAGCAGAAGAGGAACCCCACATCCAATAATCGCCCAAAGGGTATGCTTGCTCATTTTTATGTGATATGGTTAGTTGTTGGTAAGGGAACTTTTGAGCCTGTTGAACTCTTCTTTTGATATTTCACCGGTTTGAAATCGTCTATGGTACACTTCGGTGGCTGCATTTCTGACTTCAAGCCGGTGCTTGCCGCGAAGAGCAAGATACCAGATCAGGAGCAAGACCCCGGACAGGAGTATCCAAAGTACCGGGGCCCAGGCATTCAGTGTGTTTAGCCACTCCATGATTAGTTGTGATGTTGTTTATGGTTGCCGGAATCCATGTTGCTTTTGTCCATCATGCCTCCCTGCATCATCTGCATGCACATCATGTGCATCTTCATCATGGAAGAATCGCCCATCTTTTCCATCATCTTGGAGTGATCCATTTCTTTGCCCTCCATCATGGATTGCATCATCTCCATGTGCTTCTGCATGCGCTCTTTCATCTCGGGATTATTCATCATCTTCTGATGCATCTCCTGCATATTCATGTCGCCGTCCATCTTCATCGAGCCCATCATATGCTGCATCATCTGCTTACGCATTTGCGGGTTCTGCGTCATGTGCTCCATCATCATGGCTCGCATGGTCGAATCCTGCATCATTTCCATGTTTTCTTTTTGGGTGTCCTGCTGCTGAGCCTGGGCCGGTTGGGCCAGAGATAGGGTAACAGCAAGTACGGTTAGTGTTAGTAGTCGTGTCATAATGTTCACCTCTGGTTGGTTTATTTAATTATTGGTAATTGTTATACGCTGTAGGTTCGTTGTTCGCCATCCCGGACGCGGATACTGCGCTCCACCGGGAGCACCACCATAAGCCCGTCGCCTTCATGGCCGGTGCTGGCATGTTCCTGAATAATATCGACAATAGCATCTACGTGCTCAGCTTCAGAAACCATCTCCAGTTTCACCACTTTGGAATGAAGCGTCGGAAATTTGAGCGATCCGTGGCGTTTTTCCGGATCGCTGTAACTGCCCATTCCTTCGGCTTCCATCACGGTCATGCTGGTATAGCCCTCTTTGTTGAGGGCCCGGTGTACGGTTTCAAACATGTCCTGCCGAATGTATGCTTTAATGAGTTTCATAAGTTTCTGTTTTATGTTCAGGTTAAGCTACAGATTTATGTATTCCATTGCGTTATAGAATTCTTGGTGCCTTTTGTACTATTTTGCAAAGTATTGCTTCATAAACTACCTATCTGTATTAATCTGCATTTTCGTCTCTCCACAACCGGGCATTTTTGGGCCCATATAAGGATTGGAGATTTTTTTCTGGCTGCTGACCCAGTAGGCCCCTTCCCCGCCACGAGCCATCGGGCAGAATTGCACAAACAGCTCCCGTTCTACCCCAAAGGTGGTCAGCGTTTCGAGCAGCGCTTCCGAGAGCAGGGCAAACTGCTGCCGGAAAGGAGACAATTCGTTTGTTTGCTGTACGGCATGCGTATGTTTCTTAAGAGCGTTCAGGCGGGTCATCCATGCCTTCATTTGCTGGTCATCGCTGATTAACCCCATATCAATAGCTGATAGTTTTTCTTTAAACGGGGGGATACCTGTGGAGGCGTTCTTAAAATTATCTTTTGCAAGCGCATCTTTGATTGTCAAATAGGCATCAGTCAGGCCATTAAGTTCTTTCTTGAATGCTTCGGGAACAGCTTGGTCGTTTATTGAAGCCTTGGCTGATGCACTGATTTGTTGCATGCTTTCACCCATATCATCCATTCCTTCCATACCCGGCATTCCCGGACTTTTCTTACCATCCGGATTTTGATTCATCATGCTGGCTTTGCCCGCCAGCTGGGCGGCGCTGTCAATCTTGAAGTTGCCGTTAGTAACCACATCTTCACCAGCTTCGAGGCCTGATTTTACCACATACTGATCGCCTACGCGCTGACCCAACACGACTTCCCGGAATTCAAAGGTGGACTGCTCGGTGTTCGGTTTCTTTACGTACACCACTGAGCGCTCACCCGTCCACAGCACCGCTGACTTTGGTACCAGCAGCTGATCGGTGCCTTTGTCCAGCGTGGATGAAACCACGCCCTCGGCCAGCATCTCTGGCTTGAGCCGGTCATTGGGATTGGCCACCTCGGCCCGGACCGAAACGGTACGTTTCATGGAATTGAGCACCGGATCGATGTAGGTGATACTCGCATTAAAGGTTTCACCGGGATAGGCCCCGACCGTAAATTCAACGGTGTCGCCTTTTTTGAGACCGGCCAGATCGTTTTCATAGGCCTGAAACATCACCCACAGCCGGGAGAGGTCGGCTATTTGGTACATCAGGGTACCTTCCTGCACATAGTCTTCCCGTGAAACTTCGCGTGACATAACGTAGCCGCTTTTAGGAGCTACGATTTGCATTTCGGTTTGGAGCTCACCGCTTTGTTCGATCTGCTGAATCTGCCGGTCACTCAGTTCCCACAGCTTTAGCTTCCGCTTGGCGGCATTGTAAATAGTAGGATTGCTTTCTTTGTGTTTGGCCGCTTCAATCAGTTCCTTCTGGGCCGTTACCAGCTTCGGCGAATAGATCGAAGCCAGTGGCTCCCCCTTGGATACATACTGTCCCGTAAAATCAACATAGAGGTCCTCTATGCGTCCCGGAAACAGGGCCGTGATGCTTGAAGTGCGGGTTTCATCCACGGTTATTTTACCCGGCATGCGCACAGTTTTAGTTGCTGTGCCCCGGCTTATTTCGGTGGTTTGCACTTCCGCCAATCGTATCGCTGCCGGGGTCATGGTTAGTTCATAGGGATTTTCTTCCTGCATTCCCTCAGAACTGCCGGCAGGAATAAGTTCCATGCCGCAGATCGGGCAGTTACCGGGCTCGTTTTGCCGCACGCTCGGATGCATACTACAGGTATAAACGATTTCACCCCGCTCGTTGGTGTGGGCCTGCTCCACATGCTCATCCATGTTCTCGGGCTGGTCGGCTGCCGATCCACCGAAGAACAGCCAGCCGAGGAATAATCCGGCCAGCAAAATTCCGATTACTTTGCCTGTTTGTTTATAGTTCATTGATTGTTTCATGGTGGTTTATTCTTGAGTTTTAAGTAGTGAGCCTTGAGTATCTATCGTGAGTTTTCCCGCAACTCAATACGCACTAGTGGGTTTTAATTTCGTCCGGGTTCACATTGTATTTGCCGTACAGATATTCGGTAAAAGCGACGGCCGTATTTTGATCTACGATGGCCTCCTCGCGGGCCAGCTGAAACTCCAGGAGCTTGCGCTGCAATCGCAGCAGCTCTTCAAAATCGGCGGCGGCGGTTGTGTATTCTTCCGTCAAAATATCAAGGGCCTGGCGCGTGCGCTGAATCTGAATATCCTTGTAGAGGGATACGCGTCGCCGAGCATCGTGAAAATCGCGCAGCGTTTCCTCGAAGGTAGTCAGCAGACCGTTCTGCGTATCTATTTGCCGGTTTTCAACCGCCTGCAATCGCAGTTGGGCCTGTTTCTTTTGCGCCCGGTATTTTTTGCGGTATAACGGAATTCGAATCCCCACGCGAGCCACAATAGCATCTTTTCCGTTACCGGCAAGGGTAACATCCCGTTCCCCGGTGAAGATATAATCGGCTCCCAATCCAAATTTGGGTAGCCCTTCTTTTCGTGCTACATCAATAGCACTACGAGCTGAGGCCGCCTCAAAATCAAGCTTGGTAAGCCGCGGATTTTGCTGCAGCGTCTTTTTCTTCAGCTCCGGTATCGGCAGCGGCAGCTCTTGCGCTGCCAGCGTATCGGGTACATTTGGCTGTAGCAATTCCGGACGGTTTACCAGTTCAGCTAAGCGTTGGACCAGAGCATTTTTAGAGTCTTCCAGCAGGGCCGCACGGGTGATTAAATCTTCTTTGTCAATTTGCACCCGCAGGATATCCACCTGACCGGCCTGTGCGGTTTCGTAGCGGCTGGTGGCCAATGATTCAAAGGTTCCGAGGATGTCGATATTCTCCCGTGTGATTCGTATCGACTGATCGATGTGGTAGAGCTTATACCACGTTTTTTTAACCTTGAAAAACAAATTGTTCCGCGTCTCCTGAAAGGTCTCGAATTTCGCTTTGGCCATTTGCGCCGCCGCATCGCCTCGGGCGCCCAGCGTGCCGAACCAGGGAAACATCTGGGTAAGCCCAAACCGAGCCTGCTGCGGGCCAACCCGCGTTTCAGTGGAGCGGATAAAGTATCCGAATGCAGCTTCAGGATCAGGCAAAGTGGTTACCTGCGGCACCTGCTGCAGGGCGGCCAGGTATTCCTGGAATCGCGCTTTCAGCTCGGGATTGTTTTGCGCTGCCTCCTGCAGATATTGGTCGAGTTGTGTATTCGCCTGGGGTGATTGTTGTGCGAAACTCCATAATGGAATTAGGATTAGCACCAGTAGCAATGCCATCCCCCTTAATTCCCCTTCAAAGGGGGACTTCAAAGCCTTTGCAAATAATGAGAACTGGACAGGGCCAGCTTGTCCCCCCTTGAGGGGGTTGTGGGGGGTGGACCATTTTGTAAATGATTTCATATCTATATTCCTCTTAAGCATTAATGTTCTTCACTTCAGATGTGGATGAACCACGTTTCAACTGCCACTCTCTCCAGATGGCGTAGAGCACTGGTATCACAAACAGCGTAATGATCTGCAGGAACATCCCGCCCACGCTGGGGATGGCCATCGGCACCATGATGTCGGCCCCGCGACCGGTGGAGGTGAGTACCGGAATGAGCGCCAGAATGGTGGTCGCCGTTGTCATCATCGTAGGACGGATACGCCGTCCGGCGGCTTCGCGTACGGCGCTGTGCACTTCTTTTAGTGTGCCGGGATTATCGCGGTCAAACACCTGGTCGAGGTAGGTGGCCATCACCACGCCACCCTCGGCGGCAATGCCGAACAGGGCAATAAAGCCCACCCATACGGCAATACTCAGGTTCACGGTGCCCATCTGGAAGAGCTGGCGCATATTGGTACCGAACAGGCTGAAGTCCATAAACCAGGACTGCCCGTAGAGCCAGACCAGCATAAAGCCGCCGGCCCAGGCCACGAAGATACTGCTGAAAATCATGGTCGAAACTGGCACCGATTTGAACTGGAAATAGATAATCAGAAAGATCAGCAGCATGGCAATGGGCAGGATAATCGACAGGCGCTTAGAGGCGCGGATTTGGTTCTCATAATTGCCTGCAAACTCGTAGCTGATACCCGCCGGAATAGTCAAATCACCGGAATCAATCTTATTCTGCAGGTAGTTTTGAGCATTTTCAACGGCGTCCACCTCGGCCACGCCCTCCATGCGGTCAAAGATGACATACCCGATCAGGAAGGTGTCTTCACTTTTAATGGCCTGCGGTCCCTGGCGGTAGCGGATCTCCGCCAGCTGTCCCAGCGGCACTTGCTCGCCCATGCCCGTAGGAACCAGCATCTGTTTAATTTTTTGGGGGTCGTCGCGTTGCTCGCGCGCATAACGTACTCGCACCGGATAGCGCTCGCGGCCTTCCACCGTTTTGGTCAGTTCAACTCCGCCCACCGCTACTTCGATGTAGTGCTGAATCTGCTGCATGGAGATACCATAGCGGGCAATCTGTTGCCGATCTACGTCAATTTCCAGGTAGGGCTTACCTACAATGCGGTCGGCAAACACCGAGGCCGGTTTGATGCCGGGCACCTGTTGTAGCTGCTCTTCCAGGCGAAGCCCGAAGTTTTCAATGGTTTGCAGATCCGGCCCCTTTATTTTTACGCCCATAGGCGCCCGCATGCCCGATTGCAGCATAATTTGCCGCGTTTGAATGGGCTGGAGTTTGGGGGCCGAGGTGGTGCCCGGGAGGTCAGCTGCCTTGATAATTTCATCCCAGATGTCATCCGGCGACTGAATATGATCACGCCACTGACGGTAGTATTTTCCGTCAGCATCGGGAATGAGATTACCCTGCTCATCGCGGACAAATTCGCCCTCATCATTCGTTTGGAAACGGATGCGGTGCCCGCTTTCATCTGTTTTGTATTCGGTCTTATAGGTAACGATGTTTTCAAACATGGAGATGGGCGCGGGGTCGAGCGCCGATTCGGTGCGGCCCATTTTACCGACCACATTTTCCACTTCCGGGATGGAAGCCACCCGCATATCCAATTTTTGCATCACGTCTTTGGCCTCCTCGATCCCCGCGTGTGGCATGGTCGTAGGCATCAGCAGGAAGGAGCCTTCGTCCAGCGGGGGCATAAACTCTTCGCCCAAACCGGGAAAGGTCGATTGCGCCGCCTGCCAGGGGGCGGTGGTTCGTATATTGAGGCCTACGGCATCAAAACCGTTGGCCACGAAGCCGAAGACACTGGCAAAGCCCAGCCAGATCACTACAGCCAGCACCGAAAGCCCGGCCGGAATGGATAGAAACAAGCCCTTGTGCTGCAGGCACCAGTCCAGTATCGGTTCGTAAAAGTAGATGACAAGCCAGAAACTGCCCATAATCACCGCCAGCAGTAGCGCTACGGTGATGAAGTTGGCGGTAAAGGCCACGCCCGGACCCAGCGGCAGCCACTCGCTGGTGAGCAGCCAGGTAACCGCCCCCACGATCAGCACCATGTTGGCCGCCGGCAACCATCGTTGATACTTTTCATCGGCGAAGAGCGCTGCGCCATTCAGCAAGCCAAATGTCATCAGAACCAACCCTGCCCACGGCATAAAGGCAATGGCGACCAACAGCCCGCCAATCACCAACAGGCCATTCCATGCTATTTTAATCGGTCGTTTCTTTATGGTGATAGAGAAGAACCAGTGGGCGAAGGGCGGCAGCAGGGCAATCACAATAATGATGGAGGCCACCAGCGCAAAGGTCTTGGTGAAGGCCAGCGGCTTAAACAGTTTCCCCTCGGAGGCCACCATGGTAAACACCGGCAGGAAGCTGACGATGGTCATGGTGATAGCCGTAACAATGGCGTGCGCCACCTCACTGGAGGCCCGGTAGATCACCTCCAGCAGGGATTCCTCCGGCCCGGCCCGCTCCATATGCTGCAGCATATTCTCCGAGAGCACGATGCCCATATCCACAATGGTACCGATGGCAATGGCAATACCCGATAGCGAAACGATATTGGCATCCACCCCCGCCAGCTTCATGGCAATAAAGGTCATTAGTACTGCGATAGGCAGCATCGCTGAGATCAGGATGGAGGTGCGCAGGTTCAGCACCATAACCACAATTACAATAATGGTAATGAGTACCTCAAGGGTGAGCGCTTCTTCAAGAGTGCCGAGGGTTTCCTGGATGAGTTCCCCGCGATTGTAAAAGGGCACAATAGTTACCTTTGATTGGGTGCCGTCATCCAGGGTTTTGGACGGCAGCCCGGCCGAAAGCTCTTTTATTTTGGCTTCGATGTTTTCAACGACTTCCATCGGGTTCGCGCCTTCCCGGGCCACAACCACCGCGCCCACGGCTTCGGCACCGGCTTTATCCAGCGCCCCCCGGCGCAGGGCGGGCCCGCGGCTGACCCGCGCAACCTGATTGATACGCACCGGGGTGTTATCCACTACTTTTACCACGGCCTGCTCTATATCATCCATATTTTTGATGTAACCCAGCCCGCGCACCAGGTACTCCACATTATTCATTTCAATGGTGCGGGCGCCTACCTCGGCGTTGCTGTTGCGCACGGCGTTGAACACGTCATTCATGGTGATATCGTATTGCTGCATCGCTTCGGGATCGACATCCACCTGGTACTCGCTCACGTAGCCTCCGATGGGCGCCACTTCTGAGACCCCTTCGGCGGCGGACAGTCCATAGCCCACATAGAAATCCTGTATACTGCGCAGCTCCTGCAGGTCCCAACCGCCCGTGGGATTGCCCTGCTTATCGCGTCCTTCAAGGGTGTACCAGTAAATTTGTCCGAGCCCCGTGGCATCCGGGCCGAGCGCGGGCTGCACGGCCTGCGGCAGCGTGCCGGCCGGCAGGGAATTCAGCTTTTCGAGGATACGTGAGCGGCTCCAGTAGAAATCCACATCTTCCTCAAAAATTACGTAAATGCTGGACATTCCAATGATCGAAGTACTGCGTACCGTTTTGACGCCGGGCACGCTCAGCAGCTGTGTTGTAAGTGGGTAGGTGATTTGATCTTCAATATCCTGCGGGGAACGCCCGGCCCAGCGGGTATAGACAATCTGCTGGTTTTGGCCCAGGTTTGGAATGGCATCCACCTGCACCGGATCTTCCGGCAGAAAGGTGTCCCACGAAAAGGGCGCCACGGCAATGCCCCAGGCGACGAGCGCCACCAGCATCAGTACGGCGATGAGTTTGTTTTCAAGGAAAAAGCGTATGGTTTTGTCAAGCATAATATTTCTGAATAAACATAGTCCGATGAGGGTATGCGTCTTTTAAGCAACCCCAATGGAATATTCCAATGATTGGTGAGAAGAAAGGCAACGGGCAGGGACCACCATGTCGGTTGGATTCCTTGTGAGCCCAAGGGGGAGGGGTGCTAATTCAGAAAGGTGCTGTTAAGCAAAAAGAGAGGAGTATTGTGCGGAGGATGAACCGATGCTACCGGTGGTAATGGATGGTGGCGGGACGAGGCATCATCCAGCACAATGTAGCTGAAAATAACCGCCACTACGATGCTTTTCGTACTTTGGGTGAGCGCAGGCGTATCGCCCTTCTCACTTGCTATCGCTTCCGAACAAAGGTGTTGATAGCTACAAGTTTGCAAGGAGTTGCCGTCCTCACTGGCCGAAGTCCCGTGGTGACTCTGGCAACAGTCGGTTGTATTACTGGCGATAGCCTCCACCGGCATATCACAGAAAAGAGTCGCTGCCGACAGGCTTGCTGGCAGTACGATACTACTTAAAAAAAGAATCAGCGTTAGTGCTGATAAACCGTGATATGTCTTTTTAAATAGGTTCATTTTTTGGGTATCAACTTACAATCAAAGCTAAACATACAAAAGTTCTGTAATATTTAAATATTGTTTCTCTTCCTTTTTAGGAGGCTTGTTCAAAACCATGAAATCAGCAATAAGGTAGGTATCTGTCTCACATTATTTGTTACAACATTATCGGTAAATCTTATAAAATTTTGTGCTATCAGAAAAACAGCATTCGAGCCAGCTGCTGAACAACAACTATTGTGTATTCATTTTAGGGTATACCCTAAATCGGTACGATTTTCCGGATTCCAAAACCCCATTTGCAGGCTGTTGTTGCGGTTATAAATACAACACCCTAATTTCGGTACAGATGAATGACAACTATACCATTGATAAGATGAAAGCCACCTACGTCCGCGTGTCGACCTTTGAACAAAATATTTCCAGGCAATTGGAAGGCAAAGAAGGGGAGGTGTACTGGGATAAAGTCTCCGGAATGGTGGCCTTTGAAGATCGCGAGGACGCGGCCAGGCTCCTAGCTGACGCCAAAGCGGGAAAAATAGACGAAGTCGAGGTCCATTCTATTGATCGCCTGGGCCGGGACGCCATCAATGTACTACAGACTATTAAACGATTTACCGAAATGGGCGTGAACGTAAAATCCCAGAAGGAAGGACTGAATACCCTGCTCGAAAATGGCGACCAAAATCCGGTGGCCAAACTGTTGGTATCGGTCCTGTCCACCTTGGCCGAAATCGATTATAACAACAGGAGGGAGGCCCAGCGGGAAGGTATAGCCCGCGCCAGAGCCGAAGGCAAATATAACGGCCGGGCCAACGGTACCAGCCTCTCAGACGTAGAGCTGGTGGAAAAACATTCGGATATCGTAGAGGAGTTAAATAGGGGAGAGACCATTCGCCGGACGGCCAGGCTTACCGGCAGAAGCAAAAGTACGGTCCAACGGGTGAAGAAAGCCTTGGATCGCCTGAAAACAAGCGGCTAATTATAGGACTCACATATAGATCGCCGCTTAGAAGAGAGAATTCAAAAACTAACCGTATTGGTATCTTAATTTATAGAAAAGTCTATGTAAAATTCTTCCTTAATTGATTTTCCTTTTTCAATCCACTTCTGTTATAAATCAATTCTATTTGGTCAAGTAAAAAGCTTTCATCCAGCTTATTTAATTCATCATATGCTTTCATATGGCATTTTCTAAACAACTCATTACTTCCACAAAAGCATTTATTACTCCGGTTTAATCTAGGTTTCGTAGCAATATAGTGCATTAACGAAAGAGTTTTCCTTACATCCTTTCCGGTTCTAAGTCTTGAAGAAAAGAATTCATAGATCCCCATTAACCCGTGGGCATAACCAGAGTTAACATAGAAGCCTTCTTCTATTCTATATGTCTGATTAAAAAGATAAGGTGTTAATTCATTTTCAATAAAACCCACAACTGTTATACCGTCCCTACATTTAATTATTTCTGATGGTAGTACATCTATACAGCAAGATCCATCTTTATAAATATGCCAATCGGCGATTTTGGGTATTCTATCACTTGTTTCAAGTACTTTAGGGAATCGATAAGGAAACCCCTCCTTATATTTTATTTCCACTTGAAATGGTTCCCACTCTTTCCCATCCTCATCTACAATGTCTAAATTTCCTCGCAGAAACTTTTCTCCATTTTCAGAAACTATCTTAAGATTATGGTACTCATCTGTAGCGGAACCCGATTGGTCTACAAAAGTAGAATATCCTTCTTCCATTTTACTTTGCCCATGGATTTGAAGAGGCAGCTCCAGCTGCTAAAGCACCTGTATGCTTCTGCCCTTTTTCATCTTTAGCGTTACTGCATGAAAACCTATCGCCGAAAATCTTTTGCCAGTATTTACAGGCTTCTTTTTGATTTTTCTCTCGAAGTGCTTTCTTGGCCCGTTCAACGAAATTCGCAAGCATTTTCATGAAGTGCTCTTCGTGAGTATAATCTTCAAATAAATCTTCCCCCTTCGGCGTAGTTGGTCGTTCGCATTTAAACTCCTGAAACAACTCTGCCTGAATATTGATTAGAGTCTCTTTCAAGGCAATATCATCACGTTCATGACTGTAGTAATTATTGATCGCAAGAATTGTCATAATAAACCCACTGGGCATCTTTATCGATGAGTTACTAAACTCTCTGTAGTCACACCACGCTTTTAAGTACCTAATGAGCCTTACAAGCTGTTCATTGTCATCAACCTGTTCCTCAAACCACTCAATAAATTCTTTAGGATCACTATAAATCCAACTTTTTGCTTTATGAGCAAGCTCCGGGGTATCACCTTTTTTATAGTAAATGGGCAAATCAATATGGTGTCCATCAGCAAAAACAACTCTGACGCAAGTATTTTTATCTATGGGGTCTTGAGAAGTATGACCATCTACAGCCTCACAGATCCAATTATGATGGGTCTGAACAGTTTTTCTTTCTTTTTCTGATTCATTTCCGATAAAATAAATACCATCATCGATATCGTACTTATACAATGTTTGTTCTTCACCATAGTCCACTTCTACCCGAGGTATCGGGTTTACAATAGTATCAGTCTCCATTGAACCTTGACCGGAGAATTTTGGAGTAATTTCATCCGTTCTTTTTTCAGAAAAATACTTGCGTATCTTTTTTCGAAGATCTTTACGAGATGTTTTCAAGCTATCTTTTCTAGCTTCGGTTAACCTTATTGTGGAATCAAATTCGTGTAATAATTCAGTGCAATTTGCCATAGTTATATATTGTTTAGAATTCGTGTTTTAGGTCTGTTGATTGAAAATTCACTTCAATTTTGCCTCTTGTTTGCTCTTGACGGTTTGTAAAATAATTGCCGGTTAATTTTCGGGGTTTATTACCATTCATAAGGACCTTCAGTTTATTTGCCCCCTCATGACAATCCAGGTAATCGTTAATATTCGTACCAGAATTAAAGTAGAAGAAGTAAATAGCATAGTGTCCATTTTCTGCTCTTATATCCTCGACAAGACTTTTTGAATAAGTATTTTCATGGCTCTCACTATGGAAATAAGTATTTATCTGAATTTTAGATGCCGTTTGAATAACCTCTACAACCGTATCCATTCTATTTTTTTCGCCATTCCTCTCGTACTCGATGTACCCAGTATATCTCCCATTTAGGTTTGGCACTCTGACGAGCTTATCGAGTACTTGGTATTTCCATAAGTACTTGTCATACCAAACCAATAGGCTTGCTATAATTGCAGTATTTGTAGGAGCTCTAAGAACAAATTCGCCGCCCTGATATAGATAGGCCCGAATCACCTCAAAGCCTAAATCAACTCCGAATGCCAAGGCCAAAATTGTCACTATTAATGTTTTTGTTTTATAATACCTGAAGGATAATTTCATCAATCAAAAATTTTACGTTGAGCTTTCACTTACGTTACCTAAACCGTTAACTAACGGTTTTCGGTATAGCTAAATACAAGGAAGGAAATGAACTGGAAAGATTTTGAAAATGACACTACCGAGGATTTGATTGAGTATGTCAAATTCAAGGAAGATCCGGACTATGAAGATGCAGCCAAAGCAGCTTTCACAGCATTAACTTTCCGGTTCCGATCAGATATAATCGACAAATGCACTATTATATGCCGAAAGTGGGGCTACAGCGATGATGATGCTATTGAACTGGCTAATAGAACATTTGAACGATTCTGGAAATACCCAACCTTTTCAAAATCAAAATGCCGAGTTGAAGGTATTACTGAATGCTTCATCCTATATATGTATAGAATTGCACGGAATGAATTGAAGCGATCATACAATAAAAAAGATTATCCCTATGAAGGAGATGAAAAAATAAGGACCTCTCTTATTGATGAAGATAAAAGTTACACCACAGAGGAGTTGAAAGCTTTGCACAAAGCAGAGAAAAGACTTGATGAAGCACTTGACCATTTAACAGAAAAACATAAAATAATCTTTTTAACCTACAGTGCCTATGAAGAAGATGGTTATAAGCTCCCGCGAGAATTATTGAAAAAATTACGTAATGCTTTAGACCTTACTCAAAATTCAATCAGAGTTTATAAAAAAGATGCTTTTGAAGCTGTAGATAAGAGGATAAGATAATGGCAAAAAATAAAATTAATATAACATTAGAAAACATAACAGAATGGCTGTGTTCCACTGGATATTTATTTCCACGTACACAAATTGAGTTATCTCGATTAAATAAGCTATATCCAGAAGTAAAAAGAGATACAAAAGATGAACAAGTAGATCCTTTTAAAATATTAGAGAACTCAAGAGAACGAAAACCTATTAATTTAGAAACTTCAGCAAACAGAAAAGAAGACTATTCGGACCTTAGAATGGCTGCTAGGAAATCTGAGGGACTACCAAAACACATTGTAGAAAAAATGAAGAAGAAGCATAAAAATAATGGTGGAGATAAATCCGAAAACTAAGCAACTAATTGACAAGCATACAAAGTCTCTTACTGAAGAATTTCATGAAGGAAACGCTACAGATCTTCTGAAAATCATTGAAGATGAAGAATTGAATCTACACATTGATGATTACGAAGATCATTTTGATGGTATGTTGATATGGGATCAACCACAATTTCATATCCACCTAAACGAAACAAAGGGTAATCTGCCTACTACAAAAAAAGGACGTTTTACGTTAGCTCATGAGTTAGGACATTATTTCATTGAGCCCCATAGACAAGGATTAAAACGGGGCTTAATATCTCCCCATCCATCCACTTTATCCTTAGTACATTCAGAACGAATTGAAAAAGAAGCAGACAAATTCGCTGCTTCTATCTTAATGCCTCGAAAAAGGTTAAGGGACTTTACGGGAGGAAGAGAATTCTCACTTGAAATTATAGAGCAGGTCTCAGATGAGTTTCAAGTAAGTCTTACATCAGCTGTCATTCGATTTGCAGAAATTGGTACTCACGAAATACTAGCTGTGTTTAGTAGTGAAAACAAAGTTAACTGGTTTTGCAGGAGCGATGACTTTCCCTATCTGAAATTTAAATTCGAGGTTGGTGGTAAACTACCTCCTACTACAGTAGCAGGAGAATTTTACAGAAAACCAGATAGTAAATATACAGGGGTAGAACCAGTAGATATAGAAGATTGGTTTTACTTAAGAGAGGGAGCTCCTGAATACCAGATGTATGAACAGTGTTTCTATTCAGATTTGTATGGATTTACTATAAGTTTAATTTGGTTTAAATAATAATAAATTTAGCTATGAGGGTAGTGTAGGGACTACTTGAGAGTGTAAATCTAACTCTGTCTGAGTTTGGTAACGTAAAACTTACTAACTTAGGCAAATCATGACACAAAAAGAACTAGATAAACTGCAAGAA
>NZ_FXTH01000017.1 GCF_900182555.1 Fodinibius sediminis
AATCCATCCTGCATACTGGCTCGAAGCCTACTGAACTGTTCGTGGTTACACGGCGGTGGCAAATGGGCAGGGCAATCATTGCGCTCGAGTTCTATAGCTCAATGTCGTCTGACTGGTTCCCTGCCTGCCACCAACCTTCGGTTTGAAGGAATGTCTGCTCATCAATAATACCAGTCAATACGAAGTGCATTAAACATAGGATGTCGTTATATGGCTTACTTAAAAATTAATTCTGCTTGATTCATATAACACTCGTTATTTGTATTATTATAAGATGAATAGCATTGGTATTATGCCAATGTTGGCATGCATTAAACAAAATATAAGCAAACAATTAAAAAGGGTATTATGAAAATACAGTTCAATACTGATAATAACATAGAGGGTACAGAAAAGCTGGAAACGTTTGTATCTAAAAAGATTAGAAATGGATTAAAACACTTCGTTGACAATGTTTCTCGCATTGAAGTACATCTTTCAGACCAGAATGCTGATAAAGGAGGTACAGATGATATACAATGTAAGATAGAAGCAAGGGTAGAAGGTATACAGCCTGTGATTGTGGTAAGTAAAAGTGGTTCAAAAGAGAAGGCTCTTATTGATGCTATAGATAAAATGAAGGCAACATTGGGTACCATAATGGGAAAAATTAAAGATAAATAACGACACGCCAACAAAATCTATAACCAATAGCGCCTTGGAGGAACGCTTCTGCTCATAGCCAAATCGTTAGGCGTATTTAAACTATCATGAAATATATTCCCATTCTATTACTAATCTCAATATTGTGTAGTTGTGATAATACACTGCAACCTGAAATTATCTCGGTTGAGGGGAAAAATGTTTCTGATGCCACAGACCCGATATTAACTCATCCTGAGTTGTTGACTCCATTAGATTCTCTAACGGCTATCTTTTCAACAAAAGCCAAGACTATCGAATTTGTTGGTACACTTTGTTTATATAACATTCACCGTTTATAAAAATGGAAAATTGATTGAACCTTAAGTTATCAAAGGAGGAAATGAACAGATTAATAAAATTGCAGAAGGAATTGTTCAAACAGCGAAGTTTAAGCCTGGAACTCAAAAAGGAAAACCAGTTGCTGTAAAATATGGATTGCCTTAAAGGTCAACTTGGTAAATACGCCTAACCCCTTTTAAAAAAATGTCAAGCGGACACCCCTCGCCAATTCTTGCCCGCCTCCCATTTATTAGTTAACCTTTCATTTGTAAATATTTTAAAACATTGGCGCCTGCACCTTAAGCGCAATGAACTGTGATTAAAGTCAAGCAGCCAATGACTTTTTTTCGTTGAACGCTTCGCACCTCTTGTCGACGGCAAAAGCCTGTCGCAACAGATTGTGGGCAATGGCTATTTTAATAACCTTCTCCGGTTTCCCTCGGCTTTTAAGGCGTTGGTACATTTTCTTGCAGGCCGGATTACTACGCTTTGCTGACCAGCTGCACATATACAGTAGCTTCCGTAGTTGTGGGCAGCCCAATTTGCTAATACTTCCACGGCCCCTAACCGATGATCCGGACTCCCAGATCCCGGGGCAAATGCCCACGTAGCTGGCCAATTTTCTGGCGCTATCAAAGCGACGAAATCCATCTGTAATCGTTACAAATTCGATAGCTGTTTGGCCAATGCCAGGTATCGTTAAAAGCGCTTCCATAACCTGCTCGTAATGTTTTTCAGCCAATGTTTCCATGCGACGATCAATACGGGTAATATTTTTTTCTATCTCCTTTTGCATCTTCCCGTTAAGTTCATTCACCATGTGCTCAATTTCTTTATGTTGATTAAATGCTTCGGCCTGTCCGGTGAGAATGGCTTTCTGCCGCACTAGCCCTTCCCGCATGCTCATTAGCTTTTTCAGGCCTCGTCGGGCTTCAGAGGGAGGACACCACAGCTCCGGTTGCTGATCTATGCCATACTGGGCAATTAAAGCAGCATCTTTGGCATCTGTTTTTATTCGGGCCAGCTTCATTTGTCCATACCGGCGGATAACCAGTGGATTTACGACACTGACTGTTAATCTCTGCTCATATAAATGGCTGGCTAATCCCAGATAATTAGGACCGGAGGCTTCCATTATAACATGGACTTCCTCATCGATTATCCAATCTTTAAATGCTTTCCATCCGCTCTGATTGTTAGTAAACCGTCTATTCCGTTGTCGTTGAGTACAAAGGCAGTCAAACCTCTCTTTCGAGATATCTATACCAATAGTGTTCATCGCTTCGTATATTTAAATTTAACGGTGAAGAAGGTTTCCGTGATCAAAATCCATCCTGCATACTGGCTCGAAGCCTGCTGAACTGTCCGTGGTAACACGGTGGTGGCAAGGGGCAGGGCAATCATTGCGCTCGAGATCTATGGCTCAATGTCGTCTGACTGGTTCCCTGCCCGCCACCAACCTTCCGTTTGAAGGAATATCTGCTCATCAAAAAATACCAGTCAATACCAAGTGTTTTAAACATAGGATGTCGTTAGAGCAACCTTTTCGCATTTCGCTCGTTGTTAGTTTGTACTTTTCTTTGTACTATTTAAAAGTCACTTAATAACACAACCTATAGCGTTATGAAACGTGTCCAACTTGATAAAGACATTCAGCCGTTGTCCGAATTTCGGGCCAATGCAGCCTCAATGATTGAAAAAGTTAAAACGGAACACCGTCCCCTTGTTATTACACAACATGGAAAAAGTTCTGCTGTATTGCTTGATGTGGGTGATTATGAGCAATTGATCGATACCATTGAATTGCTTCAGGAAATCAATCAAGCCCGTCAAGAAATTGAAGATGGCAAAGGTACCCAGCATGAAGAAGTTATAGGTTCATTGAAGGAACGGTTGGGGAAAGCATAAATGCGTATTGTCTGGTCTCCTACTTCCCAACGAAAAATTAATGAAATAGTAGACTACATCTCGAAAGATAATGTAAATGCTGCATTGGCACTGGTTGAAGAATTTGAAAAACGTGTCCAGCATTTAAAAAAACATCCTCGCTCAGGTCAAATGGTTCCAGCCCTAAATGATGAGATGGTCCGACAGCTTGTAGTTCAGTCTAATTATTTGATTATCTATGAAATCAATAAGGATCACATCGATATTTTGACTATTCGCCACGCCAGGCAAGATAAAGAAGAATCTGAGATTAAGCCTGAATAAAGGTTGCTCTAACCAGCGCATACCCTTAGCTAAGATTCAAGAAAAAGTTTAAAATAGTCTTTCCAGGCTGCATTTTTCCCCGCATGGAAGGGGTTCCATTTTAAAAAGTTTTGGTAAGTGGGTGGCAATCGTGGTCAGGTCGTTGGAAAACCCCTCGCAGAGTTCAAATTCGGTCCCGTCTTGCCGGTAGCGGCTATAAAGATCCAGCCGACGGCTACTCACATCCACCGCCAGCAGCATGTGGTTAGCGTCCGGCTTGTCTGTATCGTGAAATTGTGTGATCTTTCTCATAGGCATCCTCACTGGTTTTGTTCGTGGTAGAATAACCAAGGTGACGTTCTTCGGTGAAGACGTCAACCTTGGGGATGCCTAATAGTATGATTAAGTGGGACACGTCTCGCCCCCGAATGCCTCGGGGCCACCTTCTGACTTTTTAGCTTGTCGTTCATTATTTAACTAATCAACATACGAGGTCCTTATATGGGTTGGCAATACTTCAATAATAGAAATTGTCACATTTGCCCTGTGGTAAAGTCGTAAACCCCCTATGCGATTGATTTGTCCAGCTGATATAATTAAAACGTTCGCTTCATTTAAAGCAAGCATAATCTAAACTGAACAAAATAGTATGAGTAAACTAATTGCCGCAATCAATACGACACTTGACGGGATTTGCGACCATAACGCAGGGCTACCTGATGAAGAAATACACCAACATTATACGGAGCTATTAGGTCAAGGAGATGCAATTCTATATGGCAGGACCACGTATGAACTAATGAAATTTTGGCGAACCTTGTTGGAAAATCCTTCCGAAGAAAAATCAATGAATGACTTTGCTAAGGCTATAGACCAAATTCCGAAAATAGTTTTCTCCCATACGCTTAAAAATGTGGATTGGGAAAGTGCAACCATAGCAAAGCGTGATTTAAAAGAAACAGTTTTAGATCTCAAGCAATCCCGCAGTGGCGGGAGTAAAGACATTTTTGTTGGCAGCCCGAGTTTAATTATACAGCTGATGAAACTTAATTTAATTGATGAATACCAGCTTTGTGTTCATCCTGTTGTTGCAGGAAGCGGTTTACCATTATTTGAAAATATAAATGACAGGACTATTCTTAAACTCATAAAAACTAAAACCTTTAGTGGTGGTGCAGTAACACTTTACTATGAACCGACAAACGAAAAAACAACAAATAGCTAACATTGTATAATACATTTTCACGCAAGAGCCGCCATATATCCAGCGCATTAACGCGGACACACCTCGCCAATTCTCTGCCTCTCTTGGTTTTAAGCCTCTTCTTTCGTTAGTTGCCAACTTAACAAAAATCCGCGCGCCGGTTATGCGCCAATCGTCATTAGGCCGCTTAATTTGCATTTCTGGCTCCCTTTAAGAAGATTTTATTAGTTTTACTTTTTTGTAAAAACATACGTCATCAAGATCAAAAGTAAATAAAGGGGTGGTTATGGATACTCAAACTTCAGAAAGGGTGGATAGTATTAGAGATTCACAGCCAATAGTAGATAGCTATTTTTATATTGGTTTAGCCCTATTTATGATAGTAATCGCCATTATTGGTTTTTGGAACAATTATTTTGGTCCTTTCTTTTTTGGTTCACTGGATGCTCATTGGTTAATTCATGTTCATGTAGTTGTCTTTGGTGCTTGGCTGGTACTTTTTCCTGGTCAGGCAATTCTCGCTTCCAAAGATGAAATCAATTTTCATCAACAGATTGGTAGTTATTTTGGAATACTTTGGGGTATTCTTCTTCTGATACTTGGGTTTATCGTTACCTTTGCTGTTATTGCTCCTGGTATAGGAGAAGAACATGAGGTCAAAAATTATGCTGTCCCACTAATAGCTTCCCTCGGTGATCTGTTAGCATTCGCTATTCTTCTTGCTGCTGCAATTCTATACCGAAAAAAACCTGCTATACATAAACGCTTCATGGTATTGGCTACTGCATCACTCATGGAAGCTCCTGTTGCTAGAATTGCAAGAGAAGTAGGAATGCCCGAAGGTTTCCTGGTTTTAGTTTTGGTGAGCCTTTCCCCAGTTTTTATTGCAATGGGCTATGACCGCTGGAAACAAGGACGTATCCATAAAATCTATTGGATAGGGCTTGGATTTTTATTTTTCAAACTTACTCGTTTTATATGGGCTGCTGAATCAGATTGGTGGCTTGCTTCATCAGAATGGTTGATAGAAAATATTTATCCAATTATAAACTCAATAATTTAATCCCATTTTATTATGAAAAGCGGCCTAACCCCTTAAAAGAGGAAAATGTCAAGCAGACAGTCCCCACCTACCTCTAGGTCCAGCATTTCAATAAATCCTCATTTCAAACCTTTAGCTTGCGACCGGCTTTCTTGATCAAGCCTGGATTGTCATGCCCGCGCTAAAGCTTCGATAGACGAAGCTGCGGGCATTCCCCATCTACAGGGACGCGGAAAAGCCCGTCCTGCCCTGCCCTTTTGAGGTTTCTCCATTTCTGCTGTACCTTCTTGTTTTGAAATCACCACCCGGCGGCATGTTGCCTATAGGCAGAACCATTATTCCGCACTACACACGTCACCCTGCCGGTATCTGCGTTAACTGTAACATTCACTCCTGAACATAAAAATGCGTACACCGTTACCGTTGTTTTTTATCAGCTTCATCCTCATTGCCAATGCTGCAAGCGCACAGGATCCGGGAGTCTCAGAAGACCCGCGTCAGCTTGGTAAGAAGTCAAACACGGAGGTTCTCGTCCTGGCTACCCCCCATCTCAGGCAGATCGAGTATTCGCTTTCACCAAACATGCTTGATTCCCTGATCAATGTACTGGAGAATTATGCTCCGGATATCATTGGCATCGAGGCACTTCCGGGTACGCAGATTTCAGAAATGAGACGGCGGGGCGGGGTTTATCAATCCGTTGTAAACCGCTTTGCCGACAAGCAGCTCAACCATGGCAATAAGGCCCGGGAGATGCTCAATCTTTCATGGAACAAAGCCGATGACAAGGCGAACGCTCTTTTGAAATATACCCGGCTCTCACAAACGGTTGCCGACTCCACCAGGTTAAATCTCGTCAACCACTTACTTGCATCCTATCGCCTGCATACCGCTGCTTTGCAGTGGTCCTACGTTGATAAAAAGAAACGATTGAAACAGTCCACTGTTTCCCGGGAGTCAGCCATATTCCTGAACGAACTTCTGGAGTCAGAAGATGAAATTTCATCCATTTCACTCCGGCTTGCCCATGCGTTAAACCTGCAGCGCCTGTATCCAATAGATGATCATATGGAGAAAGATGTTTTAGCCGACATCAAAACCGGGCTCACCAGGGCCCTCGATGATTCTACCGTGCAAACGGTTAAAAACGCACCCTACAGGCGAAAATATAAACAGATTCTGAAACAGGGCATCGAAGATCGTACGCTTTTTCCCCTGTATCAGTACATGAATTCATCCGCCTATATAAAGCAGGATCAGAACGTACAATGGCGTAACACATTCCTTGACAGCTCTAATCCCTTTTTGCGCAAGCGACTCGCACTCTGGGAAGTGCGGAATTTGAATATCGCCGCTCACATTCGCAAAGCAAGCACGGAACATACAGGCGGCCGCCTGCTCGTTGTCATCGGTGCCTCGCATAAGGCATTTCTGGATTCCTACTTCAACAGGTTGATGGGAATTGAAGTGCTAACTTTAAGCGACCTGTTAAAAAGCTGATTTGACGCCCTCCCACACGCCTACCGCACCGATCACAAACCGACACCGTTCCTCCTCCTGCCGGCTTTGAGGTTCGTCCATATCTGCCGTACATTTTTGTTTTGTACCAACATCCGGGGCACGCCACCTACACACTCAACCGTTATACCTCACACCCTAATCCTGAAACAAGATGGTTCACGAACAATGGAGAAAGAGGAACTTAAAGGAATTCTTACATTCTTGCGCAATTCCGAACAACTGAAAAACACCTACCGCTCAAGCTATACCTCAACGGGACGCACAGAAAGTGTCGCCGAGCATAGCTGGCGCCTCTGCCTTATGGCCCTGATCCTGGAACGATACTTTCCGGAAGTGGACATGGCAAGGGTAATAAAAATTTGTATCGTTCATGACCTGGGGGAAGCGATCAACGGGGATATCCCCGCTCCAGCCCAGGATAATTCTACTGATAAATCAGAAAATGAGCGGAGCGATTTATTGCAACTGGCGGATAGTTTGCCCAGCGACCTGAAAGAAGCATTAGTGGAATTGTGGGATGAATATGAAACTGTTACTTCGGCTGAAGCCCGAACGGCAAAGGCATTCGATAAAATGGAGACCATCATCCAGCACAACCAGGGGAAAAATCCCGAAGATTTTGATTACGCATTTAACCTGCATTACGGCAGGGAGTACACCTCAGACCACCCCATTATTTCCTCAATGCGCAAAATGTTGGACGAAGAAACAGGCAAACGGGCTAATAACTCCGATAACTGACATCAATCCGTTATATAAACTGTCTGTGAGCGCAATTGCGACCTGGGCTGCGGTATTCCGCCTTGCCCGCTTTCCATTTATTCGTTAAGCTTTTATTCAATAAGTGATACTGCATTGTGGCACCTTCAGCTTAAATGCAGGGTCGATATACTCCTTAAGTGATCTCCTACCCACGATGAATGAACAACAGAACATGGTGGTTGCCACTACAGTCGCGGGCCTGATTTTGGTCGTTGTCTATCTTTGTCCGTGGCGCACCGCGTCTACAGGAGAAATCCGGTGGAGTCCGATCTACCAGCCTCCGCTGTCCTACGTCCGATCCTACGACGGCCAGCACGGTACCCGGGGCAGTTCCAGGATTGAATCGGAAGAGGCGCACGTTGCCGTGAGTATCCTGATCCTGGAAGTCCTGGCCCTGCTTGCAGCCGGAGGCACGCTCTATCTCTTTTTTTCAGATGACGGGGAGGATGAGGAAAGCCACCCAGAAGCATCCAGCTGATGGTATAACGACTCTAACCTGCCCGATGTAAGCGCCCTCGCTTTTGGTTTTGAAACGCCGCTTTCGTTAATTGCAGGCTCAACGCCCCGACGGTTATCCACCGGGTCGCCGGTGTGATGGGTTTCATACAATTATAAACAGGCCAAGTCATGAACTACGCTGTATTTGATACCGGGCAGTCCCGGGAAGTAATCGAACTCTTTCGCCGGGTATTCACTGACTCGGAAGGCCGGGATGAGGGCATGTTGATCGGGAACCTCGTTTCCGGACTGATCAGCACCAGAGGCCGCGATGTCGCAGGATTTGTAGCCACCGACCAGGAAAAAATAGTCGGCTGTATATTTTTCAGCCGGCTGACCGTTCAGGACAATACGAATGCGTTCATCCTGTCTCCCGTAGCAGTCGATACCAGTTACCAGGGACAGGGAACAGGACAAGAGTTGATAGGGTTCGGTATTCAGCACCTGAAAGAGCAGGGTGTGGAGCGGGTGTTCACTTACGGCAACCCCGCTTTCTACGGGAAAGTGGGGTTCAAACCGGTCAGCGAAGAATGTGTTTCTCCCCCACTGGAATTAACGCAGCCGGAAGGCTGGCTTGGCCAATCACTCACTGGAGATAAAATAATGCCCATAGCCGGCGCATCCCGCTGCGTAGAAGCATTAAATAAGCAGGAGTACTGGTAATATCTCAACCGGGCGGGATTCAACCTTTTCTTGTCCGCCTCTATTTTTATCCGTACTCTTTCTTATTCCAAAGCATTAAACACGCTGGCGTGCGGCATAAGCGCAGGATTATTATTCTTAAATAATTTAAGGAACGGAACTCCATGTTATTTACCAAGATGTCCCTTGCTGATTTCCCCTGGAAAATGCTGTTACTTGAAGGGCTTCTTGTCGTCTTGAGCGTCCTGCTGGCATTGGCCCTCAACAGCTGGCGCGAAGCCCGGACCCATCAGAATCTGGCAGACCGTGCATTGCAGGAAGTGATGGATGAAGCACAGATTAACTGCGCACGCATTGAAAGCGTTCAGTCCTACCACAGGGCTGTGGTAAACGGCAGCCAAAAGCCGACCGGATTAAAGATCGGATTTCTGCGCAATGATGCCTGGGATGTTGCCAAAACCACGGGTGCAGCTTCCTATCTTGACTATCAACTGGCATCCAGGATCGGAGAAATCAGCGCTCACCAAAGTGACCATCGGTCTATTGTACGAGCTTATACGGAAGCATTGTTTACAAACGGCCTTCAACTGGAGCCGGGGCAACAGATGCACCAGCAGGGAGAACAGGGAGTCATTAACGAACTGCTTCGCATCCAGGAAAAATTGCTCACAAAATATCAGAGCCTGCAGGAACTGCTGAACGAACAGCATAACAGCGCTATTGCGACACCTGATGTTTGTGGAAATGGGTAAATTATAACCTTCGGTAGTCCCGAACAGTCATTGTGCTTCCTCTGCCAGCCGCCCCCTATTCATTGGTTATAAATAACGCAGCGTTCACCCTCCCGCTCTTTGTCCCAACGGTGATACCAACCTCTTGGTTCGCATTAGTTATCATCCCGGTTCCGGGTGTAGAATTGTAAAAAAGTGTACCATGAAAAAGTTACTTCTTCTTGCTTCTGCCCTGGCCCTGCTTTCCTGCTCCGAGCAACGTACGGATGCCCTGATGACAGAACCAGCCGGATCCGCCCACTATTATATCAACAACCAGAGCAGTACTGAGATAACAGTGATCTTTGTCACGTCCGCAGCACTAAATTTCGAGACCGATAGCTCCGCGGTTCCCGGGGACAGCTCAAAAGTGATTTTCAGGGATGGCGGCATCGGGATCAACCCGAAACCCTCAGATTCGTTCAGTAATCTCAAGTTTTTCAGGGAGACAAAGAGAAATAGCCCCGTCATTGTCATTGACTCTATTAGGAACGAAGCCTGGAAAGTCATCCACAGCGAGATGGATGATTCGGGTTACGGCCTGACGGAATATGAGTTAACCATTTCCGATCAGGGCCTGGAATAGCTCCAGCCGGCCAACAGCCAGCACTTCAACTTGCCCACCCTGTTGCTCCCGGTTTCAAATAGTTCTGCTTTCACTGCCGGTTAAAAATAAGTCCAGCACTGTCCTGCAGGCCACAGGCCGTTATTTGACATTGCTCATCTTTTTAAAAATTTTGCCTGGACATAACCAGAACAACGGGGAGTGGTTATGCAACTTTGTAGTCACGAGAGTTTCATTGTTGCAAGTTCTTAATCCAAAGAGAGAGGAACTATTATGGAAAATCCTGTCGAACACCAAGTCAAAGCCTTCAATAACAGGAACCTGGATGCTTTCATGGAAGCTTTTGCCGCTGACATAAACGTTGAAAACGGCAGTGGCGAAGAGCTGTTAAGCGGCCAACAGGAGTTCCGTGCTTTTACGAAGTGATGTTTGACAACAGCCCCGAACTTCACTGCGATATCCTTAACCGTATGAGCGTTGGGGACTGGGTGATAGACGAAGAAAAATTAGAAGGACTCCATGCCCAAGGATTTCCAGAAGAGGCTCATGCGGTAGTTGCCTACTCCGTGAGTAATGGCCAAATTACCTTTGTACGCATGTTTTCCTGAGCATCTGGGCCCAGGTGTAATCGTACCAGGTCCTTAGTGTTTTCTCTGGACAAACAGCTGCATACCCCGCCGGTTATGCACCAGATCCTTATAGTGCTAATCTTGTCTTGTTCCCGGTGAACTGGAGAATTTACACTTAAGTAAAGTCTGGCACAATGGCCGTTAAACAACAATATGCCTGCCGGCATCCTGGCTGCTCATACATTGCGTCAAGGGGCCGGGAATGGGCCAGGAATCTGAAGAGAGAAGGGCTCGCCCCCCAGGCCGGAGAAGCCTTTGCCGGGCTCCTGTGTCGGAGTGCAATCCATATACAATTTTTCTGTGGCTGCGGGGAAATCTGGCCGGAAAATCAAGCGGACGGGCCAGCTTGCCACATAATCAGCATGTCTGCGGGGACGCCCACCACACTCCGGACGCCTCTGGCTTTTGGGCATCCCGTTTAATCTACCCCTCCCCCCCGGCCTTGCTGCGTGCTTGCTCCCCCGGCAAGGGGCGTTAATTAACGGCCCTTATGGCGGATGTAGAAATTATCCTGTCCAATTTCCAATATTTCAGTCATTATAACAATGCAGCACAAACACAGAATATCCAGCAAAAAAACAACAGCCATGAATATTTTCTTATGGGTTCTTCAAGTTCTTCTCGCACTGCATACCGCCGCGGGGGCGGTGTGGAAATTCTCCCATTCAGCCGGACAGACTATGCCTTCCCTGGCCACGATTCCGCAGGAAATCTGGATAGGAATGAGTGTCGTCGAGCTGCTTTGCAGCCTGGCCCTGATCCTTCCGGCAGTAAACAAGTTCTCCGGAACCCTGGTGCCTGCCGCAGCGGTCATTATCGCCGCAGAGATGCTTCTCTTTTCTGTGATGCACCTCGCTTACGGTGCCGCGAGTGTACAGCCCGTGGTTTACTGGATCACCGTGGCTGCCGTCTGTGGCTTTATCGCCTACGGAAGATACGCTTCCTCCCCTCTTCAGTCCTGACCAGCTCCCCTGATGCCCCCGATAAATAAATACATACAGACAATCAAAACACGATGCTGCCATGACAAAAGCAGAGACCGTCAATTTCTATATCGCCAACGCTCCCGCAGAGCCCATCTTGTCATGGAAGAACTCCGGGAAATCATACCATCAACGGTCCCCCAGGCGGAAGAAGGGATAAGCTGGAAGGTGCCGATCCGCAAATATCGCGGTATTCTTGCCGGTTTCAATTTCAGCTGTTTCTACCGTACATTTTGTAATAACATGGCCGTTAAGCTGCCCGTTTTCCTGGGCCCGGCCATTTTTGACAACAGCAGTAACAACGCACACTGAACCTGGGAATGACCTGCTATCAAAATGAAATAGATCGAATCAGGGAAAACTGCTATTCAAACGAACTGCAGATAGCCACCATCATTCAAACGCGGCAGTTCATTATCAACAATTTCGATAAAAAGCTGAATCTGGACTTGCTGTCCCGCAGGCAGCACATCTCCAAGTTTCATTTACTGCGTCTTTTCAAAAGGTATTACGGGCTGACCATCCGGCAATACCTGATTGAAACGCGATTGGAAAAATCCAAGGAATTTCTGGCTAATGGCATGTCGGTCACCGAAACCTGCTTTGCCGTGGGATATGAAAGCCCGGGCTCGTTCAGTACATTATTCAAAAGCAGGACCGGGTTCACCCCATCGATTTTCAAAAACAGCAACTTTCGATAAGCTAATGTGCGCTGGATTTAGAATCTTATTGCCAGCATTAATTCATCTACCAATAGACAAGAGGTGTAATTATGAAAATCAACGTGATAGGCATTCCGGTTCAGGACCAGGACAAAGCACTGAAATTTTATACCGAAACACTGGGCTTCGTCGAGAAGCGCGATATTCCATTGGCCGAGGGAAACAGGTGGTTAACCGTCGTTGCCAAAGAAGAACAAGATGGACCGGAACTGCTCCTCGAACCCTCTCCAACCAGCTTTGAGCCGGCAAGAGTGTACCAGAAAGCACTGTATGACGCCGGTATCCCCTATACACAGTTCAGTGTAGACAATGTTCAAGAGGAATACGAACGCTTGAGCCGGCTTGGCGTCGAATTCAGCATGAAACCGACGGAGATGGGAACCACCAAAATTGCTGTATTTGACGACACCTGCGGAAACAAAATGCAGATTGTTGAAATGCTGTAACCCGAAATCTCCGTCCCCCCGGCAGGCCGTGCGTGAGACTCTCCCTGGCCGGTTTCCTTTGACCGGCGGTGACCGCTCCCTGCAGAAAGGAGCAGATCAATGCGGGGAGACCACTTCAAAGCCTATCTGATCAGGCAAATCTTTAACTTTATGGCCGGGAGTTATGCCCTTTGTAGCCTTCAATACGAGGAAATCGCCCGCGGCAGCCCCCGTAAAAACGATCCCGAACAGCAGCAGGTAGGCACTGCCCATCCATAACCCCGCTATGGAGGGGATGATCCCAAGGAGCAAACCGGGCATTACGGTCCCGGCCCGGTACGACCGGATGGAAATCTTTTCCCTTAAATGGACGTAGGGAATAAAGGGCTTTTCTATATAGCCAAATTTAATGGCCCTGCATCCTTTTCTGGCAACAAGTATGAAAGTGAGCGCATGGATGAGTTCATGTAGAATCATGCCGGCGAACAGACCGATCATGATAAAGAAATATATTTTTGCAAAAATCCATATATACGAGAGGAGCCCGTCATTCAAGAACACCTGTACCAGGCTTTTAACCTGGTCGAACAGTTCCGATCCCCAGATTATCATAAACGGCACTCCTATTACAATGGCATTGTATATAGTGAATGTTTTGGCAAAGGCCGATATTTGTTCATTGGAAATGACAATTTTTCGATTATTCATAGTACGCTGGTTTTAGGTAATCCGGGGTTGCCATGAAATACCACAACCCCGGATTGTTTATTAATTTGTCATCCATTTAACCCCATAATAAATGGCCACGCCCACGAGTACTCCAGCCCCAATTGCTGCAAGGCCTCCGCCTGCTGCAGCAGCTATGGCAGCGCCACCGCTTAAGGCGCCCCCCTTGTAACTGAACCTTTCTTCCCTATCCAATTCTTTGACATCAAATTTGGAAACATCATCTAATGCCATTCGTTTATTTATACTGAAAGTATTCATTTTACCATTGCTTTTATGATGAAGAAATAATTAGTCACTTGCAGAAGCGGCTGCTACTCCGGCTCCTATACCTGCTATAAATAACGCGCCTGCGGCAGTGGCTACCTGCGTAGCTGTATAGGTAACCCCCAAAATAGTCAGCGCTACAAATCCCCCTTCAATTTGTTCTAATGTTTGATCATCTATTTCTACCAATCCCATTTCATGTACATTATCCATAATATATCTCCTTTTTTAATTTGGGTTCATGAAGTCATCAAGAATGGCTTCATGAAGAACTTACCAGCCGCCACTGAACAAATAAATACAATGGATAGAATTTATTAAATTTCTTCCATCTTAATTTGATAGGTTCCCAAAATTGACAATCACCTTCCTTTACACAAATTGTTTTGTCATGTGTGATTATGATTATATCCCATAGTTAAAAAAATAAATGAAAGGGCTGAATGATAATCTATTAAAGTTTTTGGACTCATAGCAACGCATGAATCCAGCCGCATCCATTTTAAGATCAACAGCTACCTCTGTATTTTAACATCGCTGAACCTATTACGGTGCCGGCCCAGAGAGTGTATGTTTAGACATTTTAGTGCCGGCAAGGAAAGTAAGAACATGACTGAAATCGTATCACCGGGGGGTGTCCCGGCCGCGTATAGCCATCAGGCAATCCCGCGAGTGAAGCCTGACACCCCGGATCCAGCTCCGTTGCTCTGCCACCGAAGCCTCCCCCCCTTCCGATTCTTGCTTTGGCGGAACACCTGCTGCCGTTATATTATATTACCCTACTGGAATCTACGCTGTACCTACCCGGGCCAGATCATTTCCGGGTTCTAAACCCATGAGGCTGCTGAAACCGTTATCATTTCCAAAATAAAGATGTTCATCCCATGACATTTAACAAACCCGCTTTCTCTGTACTTCACTGCATCGCCTTTTTTATGATATCGAGCCTCACGGCGACCGTTTATGGTCAGCACAGCATGCATAAAAACAACAGTCCGCTGACCAGGGCCGGCAATGATATATTCGGCACCATTCAGGAAGTTGTCCAAAAGCTGGAAGCAGATCCCAATACCGACTGGTCGCAGGTTGATTTGGAAGCTTTGCGCCAGCACCTGCTTGACATGAAAGCATTTACCGAAGAGGTACAGGTACTGTCAAAAGACGAGATTGACAAGGGAACTGAAATTATGGTCCGTCCCGGGTCGGAGCGGGCTGCCCGAGCGCTTCAAAACGTACTGCGCAGGCACCCGGCCATGATCAAAAAAGAACAGGGGTGGACCA
The DNA here is from genome assembly GCF_900182555.1 of Fodinibius sediminis. Taxonomy (GTDB): domain Bacteria; phylum Bacteroidota; class Rhodothermia; order Balneolales; family Balneolaceae; genus Fodinibius; species Fodinibius sediminis. The sequence goes on from NZ_FXTH01000017.1 coordinate 15,191, forward strand.
TGAAGGCCGAACGGAATAAAGACCGCTGGATTATCAGCTGTACAACCAGCAACGAGGCTGAAGTTGAGAAAATCCGTGCGCTGGGATACATAGGGTTGCTGGCAAAGGGTAGCCACCACCCGCTTCATCACTGGATGATTGCAACCGGACAGATAAAGATGAAATAGAGCTTCAGACACTTTTAAACGGCTCGAACCGTTTATCCTTTGCGGTATCTTGTTTTATGATTACACTTTGACCTGCACCTATTTCACCGCCGTTCAGGCACATGACTATTAAAGAATTCTCTGAGACCGATGATAAATCGCGCAGCCCTGATCCTTAGATATAAAGCGCCTGCTGTACGCTGGATTAACGAAGTGGACCCCATGGATAATCCCCTCCAGATTACCAGCGAAGACATTAATAGTGAACGTACCATTTACCTGATTTCCGAAGAGGATGGTGATAATAATCAATCCCTGGAATACTGGATCAAAAGGAACTTTAGAAATTTATTCGAATCTGAACTCGAAGGCTGGTATACCGATCCCGGCCTCTGGCCGCGTCCACTAACGTTACGATTATTCAGGGAGTGGTTTGAAGTTGAATGCCATACCGTGTTAATTGACACGGTCGGGGGAACAATATATGACGACGGTATATAGCAGGTCCAGCCTCCCCAATTCCGGAGCGTTTACTTCATCAACCCGACCAACTGCTAATTCCCTATTAAAAAGAAAGACAACCCGCGCCCTGCTAACCGGCCCCGCTCCCCCTGGTGCAATAGCCATATGATCGCTACTCCCTCCTCCTCCCTTTTGATCTTCCTGAAAGGATGGTTTAAGCCTCCTGTATCACCCTTTGGGACCTCACCAAAGGCCGGGTTAAGCCCCTTAAAAGGCCCTTTTAAGCCCCTCCAAAGGCTGTGACAGGCGCTATTGTCTGGCAAAGGCTTCCGTATTTCCACGATGCGTGTCCACCGGACCTGCCTTGACAATACCGAATGAGTAAGCTAACATTCATCCCCTGTCGCAAATACGGGCGGCCGTTAATCCAACAGCAAAATTATCCATCATCATGAAGACCATCCTTTTTCCGGCTCTTTTATTTCTATTGCTTATTTCATCAACGGCCTCCGGTCAAGATGACACCTATGGAATCAAGGCCGGCGTTCAGTCGGCCGGTGCCCATACCGATCCCGCTACTTCCGGCAGGGTGGCCGGATTTGGAATCTACGGCTTTGCTGAGCTCTCTGTTGCTAAAGGACTCTTCTCCACCTTCGACCTGGGGTATACGCAGCGGGGCTTTACCAATTCCCAGGAGGAAACCAACGCTTCCGGGGAACGTGTTCAAACGGTTGAAGCTACCACGCGACTGTCCTACCTGTCGTTCACGGGCCTTCTAAACACCACTCTTTCAGCATCCGGTCCTTTCTATATCGGGGCGGGTCCACGGTTCGACTATCTCATCGATACCTCGCCCGGAAAATATGAATTCACATCGGCATCTGTCGAGGATCATACTGCAGAGGCACTCAAGAATGTGGTGGTGGGCGGTTCCGTGGTTGCCGGTATCAAGAATCTGGAGATAAGCCACGCGGCCTTCAGGGTGGAAGTAAAATATGAAATAGATATCTCCGATTCGTTTGGCAGTTCTCCTTTTACCTACCGGAATAATGCCCTCATGCTGGTACTGGGCGTTACCCTTTAGTCCTGGGGAAGCAGGCCCCACGCCTCCACAGGATTCCGTAATGCGTAGGGATCCACTTGCTGCAGTCCCCGGCTGCTACCGCGTGGCTGTCTTCGAGCAAGCGATGCTGTACGATCAGCCCCTCTTCCACCCTGATCTGGATGCAAAAGAGCAAAGCAACCATGTTTCCCGTCCGGAGCATCCGGGTGTAAACGAACCAGTCACAACGGAATAAAGACACCTGCCAATCGCAGTGCCGCTACTGATGTGGCTGCAGCACAGATTTTTTTGTCCAATTTCTCCACTTACAATCATTATAGGGATGAAAGGATCACACAGGACCCGTCAAGAAGCGCAGCCGCAGAAATGACATCAATAGAACCAGAAACAGAATCATCTATTGGGCTTGCACGCCCCGGGCTGCACGGGGCATGCGGTCCACTGGGATAGATCAACTTTTTAAAATGAACAAAGGGATAGATTTTATCATGTAATTGGGCTATCCTGTCTATAGCATCATACCAGCAGGCGTACCATATCCCCGCCGCTGCGGACGGCACCGGCGGTGATATCTGCTGTACCTGGGAGATACGACCAAACATCAGATCCGTTAATCAAAAAAAAGACACGATGAATCCCAACGTTGACAAATTTTTGAACAGGGCCGACCGGTGGTCGGAAGAGATGAAACAGCTGAGGCTCATCAGTCTAGACTGCGGACTCACTGAATCATTGAAATGGGGCAAACCCTGCTACTCTTTCCAGGAAAGCAACATCCTTATCATACAGCCATTCAAAACATCCTGTGCGCTCATGTTTTTCAAGGGTGTTTTACTCGATGATCCCCATGATGTCCTGGAGAAACCCGGGGAGCATTCGAGGGTGGCACGCCGGATTCCCTTCACCAGCCGCCGGGAGATCGTAGAGATGGAGCCTATCCTGACCTCCTATATCAGGCAAGCCGTTGAAGTGGAAAAGAGCGGCCTGGAGGTGGATTTGGAGGAGAGGGAAGAACCCATTCCCAAAGAATTCCAGGCAAAAATGGATGAGAATCCTGCCCTGAAAACAGCCTTTGAGGCCTTGACGCCGGGACGGCAACGAGGGTACCTTCTTTATTTTTCCGGAGCCAAGCAATCCAAAACCCGAAAGCGGAGGGTCGAAAAATACATGGATAACATTCTCAACGGAAAGGGATTGCGGGAATAAGATCACCTGCCCCGGAACCATTGGCATTCCCGTGGATGGCCATTCACAGCGTCAACCATTCCGGAGTGAAACAAAACCCACAAACATCAAATTAAAATAACAATGAAAGAATTCATGCTATTATTCCGGCAGCCGAGCTATGACTACAGCGATGTCTCGAAAGAAGAGATGGCAGCACTCTCCAGGAAGTGGCAGGCGTGGTGGCAGGGCATTGAGAAACAGGGCCAGCTGGCCCGACGCGGTCCTCTTCTGTCGATGGAGGGCAAAGTACTGAAGCCCGGGGGCGTGGTTACCGACGGTCCATTCGTCGAGATTAAGGAAAAACTGGGCAGTTTCATTGTGGTCAAGGCGGAAAACCTGGAGGAGGCCACCACCCTGGCCCACGGCTGTCCCGCGCTGGAGCAGGGCGGAAGTGTTGAAGTCCGTCCCCTCGGCAATCCGTGGAGCAAGCCGTCGGCGGGCTGAACCGGATCTCTCCTCCCAGCCGTAAACGCCATTCATCTGATAACCTGTCTCCCCCCATGGAAGCTGAACAGCAGACCATACAACAGCTATTTCACCGTGAATTTTCAAAAATGGTTGCCGTCATCAGCCAGCGATACGGACTGTCCAATATTCAGCTTGCTGAAGATGTGGTAAGTGAGACCTTTCTCAAGGCGGCAGAAAGGTGGGAGGTCGAGGGCCGGCCGGAAAATCCCACGGCCTGGCTCTATGTGGTGGCCAAGCGAAGGGCCCTGCATCATTTCCGCCGAAAAAAAATCTTCGACCGCAAGGTGTCTCCTGAGCTGCGCCTGCGCCGGCAGGAAGACCGCCAGGGGACGCCGGAGCCTGATTTTTCGATGCAGAATATCAGAGACAGCCAGCTGCAGATGCTCTTTGCCGTATGCCATCCCGCCATTGCCAGCGAAGCCCAGATAGGCCTGGCCCTGCGTACACTATGCGGTTTTGGCATTGATGAAATAACCGAGGCTTTTTTTTCCAGCAAGGAAACCATCAACAAAAGATTATACCGGGCACGAAAGAAGCTGCGCACCGAGAACATCACCATGGAAATGCCGCCGGAAAGTAAAATCCCCGGCCGGCTCGACCGTGTACTGCATATCATCTACCTGCTTTTCAATGAAGGCTACTACTCCAAGACCCAGAACCAGACCCTTCGGAAGGATCTGTGCCTCGAGGCTCTGCGGCTGGGCCTGCTCCTGACCGGCCATGAGCAAACGGACCTGCCGAAAACCAACGCCCTGGTGGCCCTCATGTGCTTCCACGCCTCACGGTTCGAGGCCCGGCAGGCCGCCAGGGATGCTATCGTGCTTTACGACCGGCAGGATCCGTCATTATGGAATAGCGCACTGATAAGACAGGGCATGCGCTTCCTGGAGCATTCGGCCAGCGGCGGTGAGGTAAGCACCTATCACCTGGAGGCCCGCATCGCCAGCTGGCACTGCATCAGGGACACCGACAGCACGGAGAAGTGGAAGCACATTCTCCAGCTCTATGACCAGCTGCTGAAGATCAACTACTCCCCCACCGTTGCCATGAACAGGATCTATGCCCTGTACAAAACGAAAGGAGCCCCGGCCGCACTGCCAGAAGCGGAGAAACTGGACCTGAAGGACAATCATTTTTATTTCGCACTCCTGGGTGAGCTTCACCGGCACATCGATCCCCGGAAGGCAGGAAACTACTTTCAAAAGGCCCACTCGCTGGCCAACACCCAGCCGGAACGACAGCTGATCCAGGCCAAGATCGACGGCCTTTCCCAACCCGGCTCATTTTAGTGGTATTGCCCGGTTCCAAGACAGTCACGGTCCAGTTTCAGTGGCCGATGCGGGACTGCTATCGAGAATACAGTGATCACTCTGCACATCATACCGGGTGGTTCAGAGGGCCGTCCAGGACTACACCGGGCTGCCGTTTTGTTTTGTGGGACGCAAATGGTAAACTGGAATTAAAAGAAAGAATCGCATGCGTGGCTCCAGGCATAAGCTCCTTTGGCCCAAGCCCATGGGCAGTTTAAAACCGGGATACCGCATTTAATAAAACGTTGGCTTTTTCCGTAAACCCCAATGAAATAAATCAGTATGTATACTATTTCCAATTCCCCTTTCGTCGTAGCATTAACTTTTCTTCTCGCCACCTCCACCCTGGGATGCGCAACTATTTTCAAGGGATCGAGTGCCGACATCAGGGTTAATTCACAGCCCTCGAATGCAACCGTCTATATTAATGAAATTGATAAAGGCACTACTCCCCAGACCCTGTCATTGGATCGGGACGAGGATCATATTCTAACCTTTCGAAAAGATGGACACGAGGAGGTTAAAGTCGAAATCGATAAAAACTTCGATGGGGCCACGACCATACTGGGTAATATTGTTTCCTTTGCGTTAGTCGGCATTGTGGTGGACGTGGCGACCGGAGCCGCTTATTCGCTGGAACCGGCCGATGTTCAGGCAAATATGGATGAGTTGAAACATTCCGGGCTGATAGAAACGATTCCCGAAAAAGGAAAAAATGAAATTACTGTCATTATGCTCACCCAAGAAGAGTGGAAAAAGATGACATCCAAGCGGTAAACGCAGGCCACAATATCAATATTGATCTGCAGGGATTCTGCCCATCCGGCCCGGCCGCTCTTCCTCCCGGGCACCGCAGGCAGATAACTTGTCTTGCCCGCTTCACTTTTTATAATTAATCTATCACTAAGGGATATTCCGACGTTCCTGTTCTGTCTCTGTAACCCAGAATCGGTACACGCAAGATTATTATAGCCTCATGGAGCATCTAAGTCAAAAACAGCTCAGGGAAACAGCAGCAGCTTATGAGGAGCTGCTCGTGCCTGCTTTGTTTCAAGAATGGGCGGACCGTTTGGCTGGGATGGATCAGATCAAGCCTTCCCACAAGGTGCTTGACGTCGCCTGCGGCACCGGTGTGCTTGCACGGGCCATTGACAAGCAGTTGCATGATGGCTCGGTAACCGGCCTGGATGTCAACCCGGGCATGTTGACAGTTGCCAGGCAGAGCGCTCCCGGCATTGACTGGCAGCAGGGGCGTGCCGAAGAGCTGCCATTTGAGGATCAGAGCTTTGACACGGTCGTCAGCCAATTCGGACTGATGTTATTCGCCTCACCCAAAAAGGGGCTGGAGGAAATGAGGCGCGTACTCAAAAGCGGGGGACACATGATCACAGCTGTTTTTGACTCCATTCACCAGATCCCTGCCTACGAGGTGATGGCTGATTTATTTGCACGCGTAGTGGACCATTCCGTGGGTGAGGCGCTTCGTTATCCTTTTTCAATGGGTGATACTGACAAGCTGTATTCCCTTTTTTTAGAAGCCGGCTCAAAGAATCCAGAAATCACGACCCAGAAGGCAATGGTCCAGTTCGCAAGTCCCCGGCATATGGTCCTGTCCGATGTCAAAGGATGGTTTCCCTTTGCTCAAATTCATCTGGACGACCAGGCAATCGAATCAATGGTTCAAGAGGCTGCATCCGTACTTGAACCGTTTCAAACTCTTGACGGCAGCCTCCGGTTTGAGGTATCCGTACATATTGTCAAGGTATATAAATCCTGATCTTCGCAGGCCGGCGACCATGCCGGAGCAGTTACAAGGCGAAACTGAGGCGCCGGCCTACCTACCTGAACCAGCACTGAATCACCAGCCAGCCCTGTGCTCGGCCATGGCGGGAATCATTTGCAACCGGGGGGTGTTGTTCGCAACGTTGGATGTCAAAGAAAACGATCAACCTACAATTATTTAATATTTATGTCTGAATTTGATGAGAAAGCCCAGGACTGGGATACCCCGGAAAGCCAGGAACGTGCAGCGAATATTGCAGAAGCTATCCGCTCTCATGTGCCCCTGTCCCCTGCCATGTCTGCCTTTGATTACGGCTGCGGCACTGGCCAGCTCAGCTTTGAACTCCGGGAGGATATCGGTCCCATCACCCTTGCTGATAATTCGGAGGGTATGCTCGAGGTGCTGCGTGACAAGATAAAGACGGCCTCGGCCGATGACATGACCCCTGTAAAGCTAAACCTGTCCAACGACCCCCTGCCCGATAAGCACTTTGATTTGATCTATACCATGATGACGCTTCATCACATTCCCGACACCCGGAAGATTCTCGGCCAGTTTCATGCCCTGCTCAATGACGGCGGCTATGTGTGCGTGGCCGATTTGGATGAGGAGGACGGCTCTTTTCATGGCCACGACGTTGACGATGTCCATAGAGGTTTTGACCGTGAAGAGCTGGCAAAACTGGCGGAGGATGCCGGATTTACCGACATCCGCTTTTCAACAGCCTATAATATGGAACATGAAGTGAATGAGGAAGGAGAAACGAAAATGTTTCCTATTTTTTTGATGGTTGCCCGGAAGGATAGCTAACACCATGGACCCTGCCCGGGCCCGTTCTGTTCCCTTTCGGCCAAAAGATAACAAATGTATCAGCTAATGGTTGTTTTCCCTCATCGAATATCACTCCCGGAGGCCGGGCTGCGGGGTACCTTATGAATAAAGGGAAAATCCCTGTTGCCCACGAACACTGGTGGCAAACTTTTGAGGTCGTTGCCGGCATCCCTTTCCTTGCCGCCCTCGGCCTGCAATACCTGGTTCCCCTCGCCCTTCCCACGGAAGTATTTGCTCCCGTCTTCCTCCCCATTGGCGTTGCTCTTGTTAGTGTGGGCGGAATCCTGATCTTCCTTGCGCGCCGCGAATTTACCAAGCACCATCAGCCGACGGATCCAGGATGTCCGACCGGCAAGCTGGTCACTTCAGGCATTTTCTCAGTCTCAAGGCATCCCCTTTACCTCGGCGGCCTCTGCGTTGTGGCGGGGACCGCGCTGGCCCTTGATATCCCCTGGATGCTGGTGCTCTTGTCCGCGGCGGTTATCGCCTGCCGTTATTTACTCATAACGCCGGAAGAGCGTTATCTTGCAGCCCAATTCAGTAAAGATTACCAGACGTATGCCGCTTCCGTTCATCGCTGGATTGGCCGGTCGCGATGGTGAAATTACGGTTGGTTCCAGACAGGCCCGGGATGTTGGAAGAGATCAAACCAGACAGCTCAGACCTTTTTCTTTCGGGCTGCATCCGTATTCCTGAATAGTTTCAGCCAGCCGCAGCCCATTCTTTTATCCTTGCCCCTGAAAGACCACATAAGTAAGATCGAAAGACAGGTAACCAGCAGGCGTTCACACCTCGCCCTATTACGGGAATAGTATGCTGACCGCCCCCTCAAATTTAAATCATGAATGTTGCAATTCATGCTTACATTGATATATTGTAAATTACATAACAAAAAAAGAGGGAGGGGACATGCTCAACAAACCACAAAATTTTTCAAGTGGGGGAGGCACGATGAGAAGACTGATCCGCCAAAAGGATTGGTCAGAAACCTCACTGGGCTCCAAAAACCATTGGCCTGCCACACTAAGCAGTACCGTTGACCTTATCACTGAGAACTCATTCCCCATCGCCATTTGCTGGGGCCCGGAATTGACCACCATTTATAATGATGCCTACCGCCCCCTTCTGGGTAATAAGACCGAAGCCCTCGGTCAGCCTTTTTTGGAGATTTGGTCGGAAGCCCAAAATATTATTTCCCCCCAGATTAATCAGGCGTTGAAGGGGCAGTCCAGCTACTTTAAAGATGCTGAATTTACACTGATACGATATGGGAAACCTGAAAAGGCCTGGTTTGATTATACCTACAGCCCACTTCGAGATGCCCGGGGTAAGATAAGAGGCGTCATTAATATGGTCATTGAAGTAACGGACAAGATCCGGGCCCAACAAAAATTACAGGAAATGAATGAAACTCTTGAGAATAGAATAGAACAACGAACAGCTGTGCTGGAGGATTATAAAAATGAACTTCGAATCTTATCCTATCAACTGAATCAGACCAAAGAGCAGGAACGTCATCATCTTGCCATATTACTTCATAATCACGTGGGACAACTGCTGGATTTGGGGCTCATACAATTAGACCAACTCAAAAAAGAAGTATCTCAGGTCGATATTCCGGAAAAGATTGCGAATCTAAAAGAAATCATCCTAACGGCCAACAAGTATACACGAGAGTTCGTCAATGAATTGAAGCCTCCACCTATATTTGAGAAAGAAAACATAGGGGAATTGTTACTGTGGTTAGCCCGGCGAATGGAAAAATACGGGCTTAAAATTACGCTGGAGGATGACGGGAAGCCCAAACCCCTTACTGAAGAAGTGCACAAAATACTATACCACAGCACAAGGGAACTGTTCTTTAATGTTATCAAACATGCTGAAGTCAGTGAAGCAAGGTTAACGCTGAGGCGTCAAGACAGCCAAATACAGCTTATTGTAGAAGATATGGGAAAAGGATTCAGCATGAAAGGAAAGAAACCCACCACCCACAATGGGGGATTTGGACTGTTCAACATGCAGGAGCGGCTGGATCTGCTCGGCGGAAGGCTGGAAATCAAGTCTGAATTAGGAACAGGAACAAAAGCGGTACTTTCTGCTCCATTAAAGAACAGCACGAAGACTACTCCGTCAATCATGCCGGAAATATTACAGCAAAAAACGGCATCTCCTCCCAGAAACTATGATCAGTCAACAATAAATGATCCCAGCCAGTTATCCCTTCCGCTGAATTGGGGATTGTGATTTGTGACATTCCTCACTCCTGGGTTATTAAATCCTGCTGCCCGCCCGATGCTCGTACAAGTTCTGCCTTCGTTGCTGCCATCGACACAGCCTCGGGAGCAAAAAAACATCAGCAGCCGGCAACGCATATTTTCACTCTCATCCGCATGGTTCTCTCCAGTTCCGGGAAGCCAATAGCAAAGCCTCCCGCATGGGCTGCAGGAGGCTTTTTTAACACTAAATCATCCTTCTCTTCCTTTATACAGAAGAACAGTATTAAGGTAATTGCACACTACATTACCTTGGCTTTCACAGGGTTGATGATGGTGGCGGTATCAACGGCCTGGAAAAAACGGCTAAGTTTTTCATTTTTTACAGTCCATACGTGTACAACATTGGCTTTGAATTCCTTGCCCGTATCTTTCCATGTACCCGTGTAATAACCGGTCATGATAACGCGGTCTTCGCATTCCATGAGCTCTTCGATTTCAATACTGAAGTTGTCGTAATACTCCGGAATCATATTGAAAACATTTTTTTTCACGGCTTCGGGTCCCGTAAAGACCCCATCGCCCTCGATAAAGGGAAACCCCTTACATTCGTGCCATTCCATATTGGGATGGAACATGGCAAGAACTCCTTCGATATCACCTTCACTGAATTTTTTATATCCAGTTTTGGCCAAATCCAGGTTTTTCATAATTATTCCCTCTCTGTTATTAATTAAAGTGTAATTATATAGTAGTGATTTTCTCGTTAAAAAGGGCAATACACCCAAAAATTAATTCATATAATTATATAAAAAACAACTATTTATAGACCCCATCTCTCCCAGATGCCCAAGTCATTACCTGCCACTCTTTTAGGATGATCCCCGTCATTTCATCTCAAAAAGTGAGCATGCATCCAACGTTTATCATGTGGTTCTTAAACAAATACGAGCCATTGTTGTCTGCCTCCTGAGTTTAGTTAATCTTCTGCCATACGGTTGGTTTCCGGCCGGGACATCGATCGGTTAAATGAGGACAACAAGGAGTTTGTAGTACGACGCATCATGCTTTTTCAGAGAATAAAGGACGCCTTCAACTTCATAAGATCCAAAGTCAACAGTGAATTGATCTTTGCTGAGCGTTTCAATTACCCCTCCCCTTAAAAGCATTAGTACCCTCCATCCCTCACGGTGTCGGATGGCGTTTTCAATCCCGTTGGATCCAATCCGGCTATTGGCACAAGTATACCTGCAGCAAAGGGAACCTGTACACGCTGCATAAAAAAAGGCGGCACCGACCAGGGTCGGAGCCGCCTTTCTGCATTGGCTTTATGATGACCACACCTGCATTTTAGTTCCAAACAGGAACCACCTGCATCGTGGCTCTCATCAAATCAGTCCAGGTCGAATCGGTCCAGGTTCATAACCTTGTCCCAGGCTGCTACGAAGTCCTTCACGAACTTCTTCTCGGAATCTTCGCATCCATAGACTTCAGCAAGGGAACGAAGTTCGGAGTTGGACCCGAAGATCAGGTCTGCGCGGGTACCAGTCCATTTGACCTCGCCCGTGTTGCGGTCACGACCTTCGAACACATCCTGTTCCTCCGATTGCGCTTTCCAGGTTGTCCCCATATCGAGCAGATTCAGGAAGAAGTCATTGGTCAGCGTACCCGGTTTATCCGTAAAGACCCCGTGGTCAGACTCATCGTAGTTGGTGTCCAGCACACGCATGCCGCCGAGCAGTACCGTCATCTCCGGTGCCGTCAGGTTCAGTAGCTGCGCCTTGTCGACCAGCAGTTCTTCGGCTGTTGCATTGCGCCTGGTCTTGTAGTAATTGCGGAAACCGTCCGCATCCGGCTTGAGCCATTCGAACGACTCCACATCGGTTTGCTCTTCTGTGGCGTCGGTACGTCCCGGCGTGAACGGTACAGTCACATCGTGACCGGCTTTCTCAGCTGCCTTCTCAATAGCAGCACATCCGCCCAGTACGATCAGGTCAGCCAGGGAAACTTTCTTGTTGCCCGCCTGCTCACCATTGAATGCTTCCTGTATGCCTTCAAGCGTCTCCAGCACCCTGGACAACTGCGCAGGATTGTTGACTTCCCAATCCTTCTGTGGAGCCAGTCGGATTCGCGCGCCGTTGGCACCACCTCGCATATCAGATCCGCGGAAAGTTGATGCGGATGCCCATGCAGTGGAAACCAATTCAGATACTGTAAGCCCGGCGTCAAGGATCTTTTCTTTGAGGCTGGCAATATCCTCATCGTCAATCAGTTCATGATCAACTTCCGGAATCGGATCCTGCCAGAGCAGATCTTCTTCGGGAACTTCCGGTCCGAGGTAGCGCGCCTTGGGTCCCATATCGCGGTGAACAAGTTTGAACCATGCACGCGCAAAGGCATCGGCAAACTCATCCGGATTCTCATAGAATCTTCTGGATATCTTTTCATACTCCGGATCCACTTTAAGGGCAAGATCCGTCGTAAGCATCATGGGAGCATTTTTCTTTGAGGGATCGTGTGCATCCGGAACAGTCCCTTCCCCTGCTCCATCCTTGGGCTCCCACTGCCAGGCACCTGCAGGACTTTTGGTCAGCGACCATTCATAATTGAAGAGGTTTTCGAAGAAACCCATATCCCACTCAACAGGCTTATTCGTCCATGCCCCTTCCAGGCCGCTGGTAATGGTGTCAGGGCCTTTACCGGTGCCATAGCTGTTTGCCCAGCCGAGCCCCTGCTGTTCGATGGGGGCTGCCTCGGGATCAGGACCATTGTGTTCTTCCGGGGCGGCACCGTGGACTTTCCCAAAGGTGTGTCCTCCGGCAATAAGTGCAACCGTTTCCTCGTCGTTCATGGCCATGCGCTTAAAGGACTGGCGAATAAATTTTGCAGCCTTTTCCGGATCCGGTTCACCGTTCGGTCCTTCCGGGTTCACGTAGATCAATCCCATATGGTCAGCTGCCAGCCGGCCCTCGAGATTCCCGTCATCGTCGTGGCGCTCGTCCGCCAGCCATTCGTGTTCAGGTCCCCAGTTGATATCCTGCTCGGGTTCCCAGACATCTTCACGACCTCCTCCGAAACCGAAGGTCTCAAAACCCATCGATTCCAGTGCACAGTTACCAGCCAGAATCATCAGGTCGCCCCAGGAAATTTTCTTCCCATACTTTTGCTTGATCGGCCAGAGCAAACGCCGGGCCTTGTCAAGGCTTACATTATCAGGCCAGCTGTTGAGAGGGGCAAACCGCTGGTTTCCGGTTCCTCCGCCCCCGCGGCCATCGGCAACACGATAAGTACCTGCGCTGTGCCAGGCCATCCGAATAAAGAGCGGACCGTAATGTCCCCAGTCTGCCGGCCACCAGTCCTGTGAATCGGTCATTAGATCATAAAGATCTTCTTTCACAGCCTCCAGGTCCAGCTTCTCAAATTCTTCAGCATAATCAAAATCCTCTCCCATCGGATCAGACAACGAAGAATGCTGGCGCAGTATATCCAGATTCAGCTTATTCGGCCACCAGTCATAATTCTGGGTGCCGCCACCGGCTGTTTGCCTTGATGCCCCGTTGTGAAACGGGCACTTGCTTTCGCTATTCTTTTTCTCGTTTTCAGTACTGTTTGATGCGATCTCACTTTTGTTATTTTTAGCCATGCAACGTCTGGTTGTTTATTCTTTTTATTTATTTATTCAAAATAACTAAAACTACCCTTGAAATAAATTTTACCCTGATAGATATTTATTATGACATGTATTTATTCCGTTTAACCACAATCAATGTTTGGTTGCATTAAAAATAATACTTCCTTAGCTGGTCCCGGATATCATCTCCCATTCCCCTCCCTGGTCCAGCTGTTAACAAAAAAATCCATGATTACCTGCTGAACCTGAGTCCGCAAACCTTATTCTCATACGGTATTTCCAGTAAGCGTTATACATTTTTATTTCCGGCAGGGTCTATCTGGGAACCATCTGATGGGCATTACCTAAAGGGGATATACCATCTGCCCTCAGATACTGTAACTACAGAGCTGTAATGATTATATTGGTAAGCAGACGCTGAATAGCACTTGCCCGTTCAACCTTCAAATCTCAGAAGCCCCCCTGTTTCATATGGCTCCGTCGGCGTCTCATCCCTGTCGGAGTCAATGGCCGTGTGACCAATTACATTTCCATAAGCACCGCTCAGCTCTCGCTGTGCTGCATCTGATCAACCAGCCTGTCAAATTTCTTCTTAAACAGGGATAATATAAGATCCCGATCCTCTTCTGAAAGCTTCACTATTCCCCGGGTATTCTGCTCGGCCTGCCGAGGCGTTTTGATTCCGGGAATGACCGTAGAAACACCATCAAAACTTAATATAAAACTTAAGCTGAGTTCAGTTTTAGTGATGTTGTATTTTTTCGTCAGAGGCCATACCTCCTCAAGTGCATCCAGCGAAGATTCGAGGATAGCAGGTTTAAGCCTGAAGTGCCGGTGGTCATTCTCGTCAAACCGGGTATTTTTATCAAACTTTCCGGTCAGCAGCCCGAACTGCAGGGGCATTCGTGCTATTATGCCCATTCCTTTTGCAGCGGCCTGCTCGATGATTTTCAGGCTTCGTTGATTCAAAATATTTAGAACAACTTGCAACCCATTTCCAATATCATTCGTGAGCAGATATTCGGCTTCCGGACCGGGGTTGTAGGTATTCAAAGAAACACCCCAATAACGAATTTTACCCTGCTCCTTCAGCATCTCCATCGCTTCTATGCACTCCCCCTTTTCCAGGTCATCTCGTTTAGCGGTGTGCAACTGGTAAAAGTCTATGGTCTCCCGGTTCAGTCGCTTCAGGCTTTTCTCGCAAGATCTAAGTATGTATTCTTTAGAATAATCCACATATATCGCATCATTTTCATCCAATCTGTGTCCAACTTTACTTGCAATAATTACATCCTTTTTATTGCCAAAAACCTTCCCGAGCAATTCCTCAGAATGCCCAAGACCGTAGAAGTCTGCAGTGTCATAGAAATTAACCCCGCATTCATAGGCTTTTCTAAGCGCTTTTATCGAGGTGTCATCGTCCACCTCTCCCCACCCTATTGGCACATCCTGTGCCATGGCCGGACCTCCGATTCCCCACGTTCCAAATCCAACTTCACTTACTTCCAGGTCGGTATCACCAAATTTTCTGTAATTCATCCCAATTTTTTAGAGTTAAATCCATAACACGCAACCAATAAAATAACAGATGATAAGTTCTTAAAAAACGATCTTTTATCCTCCCTAACAAACGGCGGATAAACATACGGCCACGGCAGACTTGACTGACCATGCAGAATAGACCTGCTATTAATCAGCTACCCCTATACCCTCCCACCGCAAAAATACTGTTAAAGAATATCCGGGGCTCCTCACGCAGTACCGTAATCCTGACTGGTTCAACAGTCGCCGTGAGACTGCAGCGTCTAAACGAGGCCTGCTCAGCAGTTAATATGATAGGTCGGCGTTCGACCGGCCGTGACAGGCACCTCCCAAGCCTTCTTCTCAGAGCCCTTGACCTTGGGCCAACCATCCTCGACCCCATTCTTCTCAGTTCTTGCCTAAGTGATTATAGATCACTATGCTTCGTTGCATTGCCAAGGCTGCTACTGGTTTAACGAAAAATATGCCCTGGCCCGCAACTGCTGTTAATTGATTTTCAGGATGAATTTCCAACTCTTTAATTCGATCAAAACTTATTAATTTGATTCAAGAATATACCTCATCTACTGCTGAGCAAGAAGAAAAGCTCCCGAGAAAACTGGGACTTTGGGGAATCTGGCTGTTGGTCATCAATGGGTTCATCGGCGCCGGCATTTTCGGGCTGCCCAGCGGAGCGGCCCGGCTGGCCGGCGAATACAGCGTCTGGATCTACCTGATCTGTGCTGTGCTCATGCTGCCTGTCATTCTTTGCTTTGCAGAGCTGGGAAGCTATTTCAGGGGCACAGGCGGGCCCGTCCGATACGGAACGGAAGCCTTTGGCTCTTTTATCGGTTTTCAGGGCGGATGGCTCTATTATGTTGCCCGAATGATCTCTTTTTCAGCGAATTCCGTCCTGCTGGTCGACAGCATCGGCTACTTCTACGCCCCCGCCGGGGAGGGAATCGGCCGACTTGTTTCACTGGCCCTGATCTGTGGTGGGCTCACCCTCGTGAATATAATCGGCTCGGTAGAGTCCATACGGTCGCTGGCGGTATTTACGGTATTTAAATTCTCGGTATTGATTTTCCTGGTCTTTGGGGGTTTGGCTCTGTTAGGCTCAGAAGTCTATCCGTCCTTTGCATCTCCCGTCCCGCCCATAGACGATCTTGGTGAGGCGGCCTTGCTTTTAATTTACGCTTTTGTCGGTTTTGAGGGGGCCGTAGTGCCCGCTGGAGAAGCCAAGCGCCCAGAGCGGGACATGCCCGCGGCCCTGCTGCTCGGTTTAGGCTCTGTGGTCGTATTGTATATGTTCATTCAGCTGGTGGCCCAGGCCGCCGTCCCTAGTCTCGGTTCCTCCTCTGCCCCACTGCTGGATGCCTCTGAAGCATTGTTTGGAAATACCGGGGCTATCATATTAATGATTGGGGTGGTGACCTCGGTAACCGGCAATTTATTCAGCACCATGTTTTCGACTCCCCGCCTCACCTATGCGCTCTCTATTCAGGGTTCCCTGCCCGCCTGGTTCGGTAATGTACATTCCCGGTTTTTAACTCCGCACAACTCAATCCTTTTTTTCGGCTTCTTTGCGTTTATCGGGGCCGCTGTGGGATCCTTCACTGCCCTGGCCGCCATGACTGTGCTGTCACGTTTGCTGCTGTTTATCATCAGCTGTGCGGCAGTGCCGGTGCTGCGTAAAAAACTTACCGTAAAGAAGAGTTTTATTTTGAAGGGAGGCTATCTGATCCCGGGATTGGGAATTCTGGCCTGTATCTGGCTCATGTTCCAGGTTACCTTTACTTCTATCTGGCTAACCACGCTTTTCATCGTTATAGGTACAGGGTTGTACCTGATGGGAAACAGGCAGGACCCCAGCAAGGAATAGCATATCTACATTCAAAAAAAACAAATGAACGGGCTAAACACCTTCAGGGCTACTTACGAAAGCCTTACCCAAAAAATTATAACAGGCTCTCCTTTTGCGTTGGGTCAAATACATTGCACCATTTCTTGCCTGCTTGTCGATTTTTAATTACTCTCCTGCTATAAATGGAAACTGACATCGCGGCCCGATGCATAACCAGGGTCCAATGCCAAACCTTCCCTCACTTCTGCTGGCAATAACCACACCCGTTACTTCTGACACCCATGATCCATATTATTTTACATTTTGCAGTACCCCCGGTTTTTGCCCTATTGTTTTACCGCAAGCGCTGGGTATATGCGTCGACCCTGATGATCGCGACCATGCTTGTGGACCTGGATCACCTGCTTGCCGACCCCATCTATGACCCCAGCCGATGTTCAATCGGCTTTCATCCCTTGCATTCCCTGCCAGCCATCCTTGCCTATGTCCTTCTGTTCGCCGTTCCAATCCCCCGGGGGCGCAAAACTGGACTTCTGGAACTCAAGCCTGCCTTACGCATCCCTCATCTGCTCGGGCTCGGTCTGCTGGTTCACATGGCCCTTGACGGGATAGACTGCCTGCTATAGCGGTTTTTTGCTGCTGAACCGACCGATTCAGAGTGTAATAACCGTTTTCCCCCGGGAATGAAGCGACTCTATCTCCTGCAGCGCCTGGCCGGCCTCTTCCAGGCTGAATGTTCGGGAAATTGGTACCTTTATTTTCCCCTCATCTGCCAGCTGCTGGATATGCTGCAACTGTACCGTATTGGGTTCAACAAAGACATACTGGAAGCTGACATCCTCTGGTGCCCCGGGCTGACGGTTGGTAATAGAAACAAGCTGTCCGCCACTTTTCAGCGTATCCATGCTCTGGGTAAGTGAATCGCCCCGCGAACAGTGAAAAATAAAATCGACGCCGGCGGGCATGACAGACCTGACCGCATCTCCTACATCACCGGCCTTGTAGTCAACAGTTATGTCCGCTCCCAGTTCCTGCATATAATTTTGATTGCGTTTGCTCGCCACACCAATGACGGTGGCACCAATCGATTTTGCCAGCTGAATGGCCATGCTCCCGACCCCGCCGGAAGCTCCAAGAACCAGCAGTACCTGCCCTTCCTGCAGATCCCCCGCTTCGAAGAGTGCCTGGTAGGCCGTGAGTGCCACGAGGGGGATACCTCCGGCCTCTTCCATGGTGACATTCTGGGGGCGGCGGGCCAGGTAGGCCTCTGGCAGGGCTATATATTCTGCAAACGTGCCATGTTGTATCGTGGGACGCCGGGCATAGGCATAGACTTCGTCCCCTTCTTCAAACCTCCGGGCCGCATGCCCTTGCTCTTCCACCACCCCGGCCACATCCCAACCAGGAATGACTGGAAACCGGGCAGGTATGGCATCCTTAAGCATTCCGCGCGCCACAGCAGCATCCACGGGATTCACCCCGGCTGCTTTCACCCGGACCAGGACTTCGCCCTCCCCGGGCTCAGGTCGTTCCAGTGTTCCGGTTTTAATCTGATCCAACTCTCCAAATTCCTCAAAATAGGCTGCACGCATTTGTGAACTCATAATAATTTGTTGTCTTGGAAGTGATACTTTAATAATTCATCACCCATAACGTCTAATGGCATGGGGACGTTTCCTTGATGTTACTGACAATGCGTCTCATCCAGAATACCGGCTGTTGGAAAAGCCCCCCGTACGATCCTTCCCGGGAAGTCGAGAATATCAATGCACCGTTCGGACTCAGAACCTTGCTTCGGCCATTCATAAATCGTAAGATACAGATGAGGTTGTGCTTGGATGACAGAATTCCCCTCTAATTACAGGGGGATGCAGAAACCTGGGGCATTTCAGGTTTTTTAGGCACAACTTAAATACAATCTCCAACAATCACTGTTATGACACATAATAAGAAGATCGTCATGACCTACATGAAAGGATTCGAAAAGAGCGACCATGAGACCATTCTCTCCTGTCTTGCCGACGATGTCACATGGTACATGCCCGGAATGTTTCACCTGTCAGGCAAGAAGGAGTTTGATAATGAAATTCAGAACGAGAATTTTGTTGGCAGTCCGGTCATCGAGATCAGCAGGCTTACCGAAGAAAACGACGTAGTCGTAGCGGAAGGCAACGTTAAAAGCCAGATGAAATCCGGTGAGTTTCTCAATGCCATGTTCTGTGATGTTTTCGAGTTTGAAAACGGCATTATAAAACAACTGACAACCTACCAGGTGGAAAAATGACCGGAGGTAAGCCGGAATGCAAAACTTCGGATTGGCATGGCCTGAGTCTGAACTGCTAAACCTTTTACAGTAATACCTATTTTCGACTTTATGCCGGAAGGATCATCATTGCCAAGACTGTGGCCCAAGATGTACCGCGAGTAGTAATTCGCTTTTCTGTCTTTTCCCTGTGGACCATTCCACTGCCTCCGGCTATGCTGTACATAATTAGGTGCTGTAAGAACTTTACTCCAACACCAAAGCAACCCGAACGAAACAATAACATTAGCCTAGCTCCATGAACGTACGATACTACGCCGCCTCGAGCCTGGATGGCTACATCGCAACCGAAGACCACGGACTGGACTGGCTGCTCCAGTTCGGGGATGTGGAGGAAACCAGCTATCCGGATTTCATTCGTGACGTGGGAGCCATCGCAATGGGATCCGCCACTTATGAATGGATTCTCCGTCACCAGGTTCATGCAGACACAGAAGAATCACAGTCCTGGCCGTACCAGCAGCCGGTCTGGGTCTTCACCTCCCGCTCCCTGCCTGCCGTGGATGGGGCAGATATTCACTTTGTCAGCGGCGATATTACCCCTGTATACCGGCAAATGGTCCGTATGGCGGGAGACAGCAACATTTGGATTGCGGGGGGTGGGGAGCTGGCCGGACAGTTTTTTGACCAGCAACTGCTCGACGAACTGATTATCCAGGTAACCTCAGTGACCCTCGGCGGAGGCATACCGCTGCTTCCGCGTACCATAACAGCCCCTTCTCTTAAACTGATTTCAGCAACAACCTTTGGCCAAAATTTTGTGGAGCTGCACTATGAAGTGCAGTATCCGGACAATGTGGCGTAAACAATTTTATCAAATATATGAAGACAACAGACGTACTTATCATCGGTGCGGGTTTAAGTGGACTGGCAACAGCCTACTACCTTCAGAAAGAAGGATTGGACACAACTATCATTGAAGCACGGAATCGGCTGGGCGGCCGTATTCACACCCTGCGCAATGAGGGAGAGCCCCCCATCGAGATGGGTGCCACCTGGCTGGGCAGAAAACACCGCCACCTCACAGCCTTACTGAAAGAACTGGATATTGGCATCTATGAACAGTATATGGGTGACCGGGGATTCTATGAGCCCATGTCAACGTCGCCTCCGCAGCTGGTCACCCTCCCCCCCAACGAGGAACCCTCTTATCGTATTGATGGCGGCTCCGGCCGCCTTGTTCAGAGCCTGGCTGATCATCTTGCACAGGGAACCATCATCACAGGGGAAACAGTGCAGTCGATCCGGAAGGATGACAACCAACTGCTGGCAGAAACCGGCAGCAACAGCTACCGGGCTGATATCATCGTCAGCACCCTCCCGCCTAAACTCCTTTCGACCCTCAAATTTACACCCTCCCTGCCGGACCCGCTCCGTAATACCGCAAGCCGTACTCACACCTGGATGGCCGAATCCATCAAGGTGGCCCTGACCTTTGATGAGCCTTTTTGGCGACAGCCCACCTCAAGCGGTACCATTTTCAGCAATGTAGGCCCCGTGGATGAGATGTACGATCATTCCAGTGACAGTCAAAACTGCTTTGCCCTCAAGGGTTTTATGGATGGGGCCTTCCACTCTGTCTCCAGGGAGGATCGGAAAAAAAGGCTGCTTGAACAGTTAAACCGGTTTTATGGGGACAAGGCTGATGATTACAACGCATACCACGAAACCGTATGGAGAGAAGAACCTCATACCTACGCAGCCTATGATGAGCCGGTCATTCCCCACCAGCTTAACGGAAGCCCGGTATTTCAGGAACCTATTTTCAACGGCCGTTTGATCCTGGCAGGTTCAGAAACGGCCACTGCATTTCCCGGGTATATGGATGGTGCAGTGGAGAGTGCCCAGACAGCCGTCGGCCGGCTCAGGCCTATGCTCCCGTAAACCAGCTTTCGTCCTCAGGCACTTTTGGTCATGATATAATAGTCGTTCTGGATATCGTGGTCCAGCCGATGAATGGAAATATCATCAAAACCCGCTTTCGTCAGCAGTTCCCGGGCTTTCTCACGTCCCCACATCGCGCCAAGACCCGCCCCGCCCTGGGCCAGTGATACCGACATGCAGTGCATGCATGATATCGTATACAGCAGCGGTCCCAGCGGGTGGTCGAGGTCTGAACTTACATGACTGGTCGAATGGATATCCTGCATCAGGTACACTGCCCCCGGTTTCAGTGTCCGCCGAATACCCTTCAGTACGGCCAGCGGGTCAGCCTGATCATGGACTGCATCGAAGGTAGTTACAAAATCATAGACCCCGGGTTCAGCTGTGCGGTCAAACAAACTGGCATCCCTGATTTCAAAGGACAGGTTGTCCAATTTTCGTTGAGCGGCCTCTTCTCGGGCCCACTGAATGGCTTTTTCTGAGATATCCATTCCATGGAAATCACTGTTGGGAAATTCCGCTGCCATCTTCATCAGGGCTTTCCCTCTTCCGCAGCCCAAATCCAGGACCCTGATACCATCGGCCAGCTTGGTGAAAATATCCGGAACCAGGGGCAATATGTGGTCCTCGAGCGCATCGACAACCGTCATGCCGCTGTCTTCGGCCATCACTTCATGAAATCGTGGATACTTCTCGTATGGAACCCCTCCCCCATTGTAGAAGCATTCCAGGATATCATCCTCCACATTTCCGAGCACAGCGATATACTGGGCAAAAGCAGCCAGGTTTTCACCACCCTCCTTGCGGGTGAGGAATTGCGCATGCTGCGGGGGAAGCCGGTATTCCCCGGTCTCATTGACTTCCGTAACACCGCCGGTGGTCATGGCCCCCAGCCATTCCCGCACGTAGCGTTCATTCAAACCCGCTTTTTCCGCCAGTACCCGGCTGTCGGTCCACTCCAGGTCAGCCAACACATCAAACAGCCCCGAACGATGACCTATTGAGATCATCAGCATAAGGGCTCCACTATTGATAGCTGTTACAAACCATTCATCAAATCCTGTTTCTTTACTTGCCGTCTGCGGCATCGTTATTGCTGTATTACACATTATTCAATCCTCCTATTTTTAAATACCAACTGGTTGGTATGTTAATAAACAATAAGCATCAAATGCAACTATTTTAGTTATTTATATTGAACTATTTAATTTTTCTTGACCTAAAGAATGGAGAACCAATGGTAAACAAACCGGGCATTCCCATTGAAACAGACCAAATAGTATGTTATACTGGCATCTATGGAAAATGATACCCAAACCAATATCATGGATGCGGCCCAGTCCCTCATCCTGGACAACGGCTTCAGCGGGACTACCGTTGATGCCATCATTAAGCGTGCAGGCGTCAGCAAGGGAGCCTTCTTTCACTATTTTTCAAGCAAAGCGGACCTGGCACATGCCCTGGTCATGCGATACGCCGAAGCCGACGCGCAACACCTGGAAAATAACATGGAGAAAGCCGAAGCACTCAGTGACGACCCACTGCAGCAGATGCTTATCTTTGTAAAGCTTTTCGAGCAGGAAATGAATGCGCTGAGCGAACCCTATCCCGGCTGCCTGTTCGCCTCCTACCTGTACCAGTCAGAGCTGTTTGATGAGCAGATCCTGGAAATCATCCACCGGTGGATGCTACGGTGGAGGGGACGCGTGAAAGACAAACTGGAGGAAGTGGCGGATACCTACCCGCCCGATCGGGAGGTCGACCTTTCCAGTCTGGCCGACATGCTGCTCGTGACCTTTGAAGGCGCTTTTGTACTCTCACAGTCGGTGGAAGAGCCGGAAACGATCGCCCGTCAGCTCTCGCACTATCACAGCTACCTGCAGCTGTTGTTCAATCCCTGATAAAAGTAACACCAATGCCTAATGAGGCAGGCGCTCACGCAGCAGTCCGTACATCCATGCACCGGCGATGGCACTCGTCAGGGGGATCGCAAATATCCAGAGGCCGGTACCCGTCAGCGTATAAAGGGGCCCCGGGCATGCTCCGGTCAAGGCCCATCCCATGCCAAAGATTATGCCTCCCAGAATATACCGATTGTACTGGCTGCTGTCTTTGGGAGCAATGGTGATCAGGTTTCCATCGATGTCGCGCATCTTCCAGCGTTTGATGAATTGGATACATACTCCTGCAACAAGAACCGCACTTCCTATAATCCCATACATATGAATATCATCAAACCGGAACATCTCTTGTATACGGAACCAGGAAATCACTTCCGATTTTACCAAGATAAAGCCAAAAAAAACACCTGTAAGTAAGTAACGCATACTAACTTTGCTGATTTAGGAACAGTTGAACTCGACTGGGATTCTGTTATAAAAGAAGCGGCAGCAGGTAATGGGTGACAAGCAGTCCGCCAATGAAAAAGCCGACAGCGGCAACAACCGAAGGTAGCTGCAGGTTTGCAATTCCGGAAATTGCATGCCCGGAGGTACACCCACCGGCATATCGGGCACCGAAACCAACCAGGAAGCCGCCCAGCACCATAAAGGTCAGCCCCTGCAGTGTCAGCAGGTTTTCCCAGTTAAAAATATCAGCAGGTACCAGCCCCTGAAAACTTGTGATACCAGCTTCACGAAGGGCCGTCACCGTTTCGCTGCTGATTTGCACCGGCTCAGGGTTTTCAAAAATATATCCCCCGAGGAAACCGCCCAGAAAGGCTCCTGCTACAAACAGGATATTCCAGGTGCCTGCTTTTTTCCAGTCATATTCGAAGTAGGAAATACCCGCAGGCATGCAGGCAGCACAATAATGGCGCAGAGAGGATGAAACACCAAATGTTTTATTGCCGAGAAACAGCAGCAGCGGTACCGTAAGTCCTATAAGCGGGCCTGCAACATACCAGGGCCAGGGCTGGATTAAAAAATCAACCATTGTGTTATTCACTTTTTTTATTTCTACATTGCCAACAAATATACATAACTGAGACGATTCCCAAAATTTTCCCTGTCCCGGCCATGCTATCACCGTCTTTCAGGGTGAGATCGTCTTGTTCCAGGTATGCAATTTACAATAAAAAGGTTTTACTTTTAACACCTTCCTGTTAACTTATCTAATAAAATCATCTATTTAGGGATAAGGATTTTAAAACAGTTAACACCTGGAAACTTTCTTTTTTGATAGATGAACACGCGAGGGGCTTATGCCTATTTACATGGACCGACATGTTATGCCCGGTGTGACGGCAATGGATGTGGCCGAAGGACATAAAAAGGATCTTGAAGTACAGGAGCAGTTTGACTGTAAAGCCCTCACCTACTGGTTTGATGAGGAGCGCGGGGTGGCTTTTTGCCTTATTAAGGCTCCGGATAGGCAGTCTGTGGAAGCTCTGCACAACCACTCCCATGGGATGATTCCCGTTAATATCATCGAGGTTGACAGCAGGCTTGTCGAAAGTTTCCTGGGACATATTGACGACCCGGATTCAAGTGACCTTTCCGCCGAATCCGCATCTCTTTACAGTGAACCGGCCCTGCGAACCATTATGGTTCTGGAGCTGCATGAAGCCGTCATATTGAAAACCAAGCTGGGAATCTCGGGCTGCTATGAGCTGTTCAAAAAATGCAACCGGTTTATCGACCATCTCACCCGGCAGTACCATGGCAAGCTGATCACCAGCAATAAAAATCACTGGATCACCTCCTTCTCTTCCACCTCCAGTGCGGTACAGGCAGCCCTGAAAATGAATGGGGTCACCCCCGATTTTGCATCTGATAACCCCGATATCGGTAACCTGTTCTGGGATATCGGCTTAAGCGCCGGCGACCCGGTCACCCAAAAAGATCATATCTATGAAGAAGCCATCCAGCTGGCCGAACGCCTCTGCCGTACCGCATCCAATGGAAAGATTGTCTCCTCATCCCTGGTACAGAATCTTTATGAAAGAGAGAAACTGGAAAAATTGTCCCCGGTCCACCCGGACCTAAGGACCCTTGATCCCGATGAAGAACAGTTTCTCACCACCCTGATGGATGTGATGGACAAAGTCTGGAACAAGGAAGATCTGACAAGTGCCCAACTGTCCAGAAAGCTAGGAACAAGCAAATCCCAGTTATACCGGAAAATAACTTCCCTGACCGGCAAGACCCCCACCGAATTCATAAAAGAAATCCGGTTGAAGCAGGCCGTGCACTGTATCGAAAACAAAGAGGGAAACATCGCACAGGTTGCCTTTGAGACCGGATTCAACAACCCCTCCTACTTCTCAAAATGCTTTCGCAACCGTTTCAAAGTTCTCCCCTCCACCTACCGCGATATCGTCAATTAGGTCCGCACTGAATCATTTTTTTCATCATTTGAATGAAATGTGGTAGACCAGGTCTTCCCCCGTTTGTACCATAACTATAGTAAACAATACATGCTGAATTCGTCACCGTTGCTTCGGAAAATGAGCATTGATGAGCCGCCTCCTCATTCATGGCAATTCAAGCCGTACTTACCGGGATTATGGACCATGTCAAGGTCATCTGGAGTGCTTGATAAAACCACCAGCGCTGGCTTTATCGAAAATAAGTGCAAACAGGCAGGACTCAAAAGAAGCCGGGAAAACGATCAACCACATTCTTTAAATAAAACAGCAACCCTTTAAACGTAGCATAAAATGGACTCATTACAAGCGACAACACTGGACAAGCGAGAAGTAACACTGGATCACGAAGCCCTGCAGATACTCAAGGATCAGGTGCGCGGTGATGTACTTACTCCGGGTCAGCCGGGATATGACAAGAGCCGGTCGATCTATAATGGCATGATCGACAAGAAACCTGCCCTGATCGTTCAGTGCCGGGATATTGCCGATGTAATCACCTCGGTCAATTACGGCCGAAAGCATAATCTGCTTACCGCAATACTCGGTGGAGGACATAACGGCCCGGGATTGTCACTCTGTGACAAGGGAATGGTCATTGACCTCTCCCCCATGAAAGGCATCCGTGTGGACCCCGAGAAACGGACAGTACGTGCCGAAGCGGGATGCACCTGGGGAGACGTAGACCATGCCGCCCATGCTTTCGGTCTGGCGACAGTAAGTGGTGTAATATCAACAACCGGCATTGCAGGATTAACCCTGGGCGGGGGCCATGGCTACCTGAGCCGAAAACACGGTCTCACCATTGACAACCTGCTGGAAGTTGATGTGGTACTGCCCGACGGTCGTTTCATAACGGCCAGTGATAACCAGCATGAGGACCTGTTCTGGGCTTTGCGCGGCGGGGGCGGCAACTTTGGAGTTGTGACAGCTTTTAAATACCAGCTCCATTCTGTGGATACCGTTATTGCCGGTCCCATGTTCTGGCCGGTGGAGCAAACGGAGGAAATGATGCACTGGTACCGCAAGTTCCTTCCCAATGCCCCGAATGACGTCTACGCTTTCTTTCTGACGGCCGAAGTGCCGGGTGACCCCTTTCCTCCTGAAATTCACGGGGAAAAGGTCTGTGGACTGGTCTGGTGTTCTTTGGCCCCGGAAGAAGAAACGGAAGCTTTTCTGCAGGCAGCGCGAAATGCCCGGGAGCCCCTGTTTGAGCATGTAGGTCCCATGCCCTACCCGACCCTGCAGTCGTTGTTTGACGGCCTGTATCCCAAAGGGCTCCAGTGGTACTGGAAAGGCGATTTTATCCGGGAGTTGTCGGATGAAGCCATACAAGAACACGGCAGGTTCGCAGAAGTCCCGACCTCCAAATCAACCATGCACCTGTACCCCATAGACGGAAAGGTTCATGAACCCTCGGAGGAAGACACCGCCTGGAGCTACCGCGATGTCACCTGGTCAATGGTCATTGCAGGTGTGGCGTCAGACCCCGGCGACAATGAAAAAATTACCAGCTGGGCACGGGATTACTGGTCGGCGATTCATCCCTACAGCGCTGGAGCCTCCTATATTAACTTCATGATGGAAGAAGGCGACGATCGCATCAAGGCATCTTACGGTAAGAATTACCGCCGGCTGCAGCAGGTGAAGGCCAAGTATGATCCCCATAATTTTTTCCGGGTCAACCAGAACATAACGCCCAAGCCCTGAGGCTACGGTTTCTCCCATATTGTCGGAACTCCTTCATCCGTTCCCTGTAAAGGATCGGTGGAGGGGACCGGCACCGCCGCGATATTCCGGTCGGCCTGAGGACGCTCCCCCTTTCGGCCCATCTTCAAATCGTAGCTGCTGCCATCCGGGTAAGCACCAACAACCCCGAAATCGGGACTGCTGCCCAGGTTCTTGTGTCCAACCCCGGCAGGAATAACAATCACGTCTCCTGCCACCACTTCTATCTCCCTGCCCTTTTCCCCTCCCAGCTGTAGCCTGGCACTGCCGGCATACACCCCAAGTACTTCATGCGAGGTACTGTGGTAGTGGTGGTAGTCATAGACGCCATTCCGCCAGGCATTCGTCCAGTTGTTGTCTGCAAAACGCTTTTCCAGCCACGATGCCCCATCAGCTCCTCTTGCTTCAAAAACATCCTGGTATAGCAATGCCGGCCATTTACTGTTGGGGATATCGCCGTCGTCAACGAAGAAATTTTTTTTCAGCTGCATGATCTATATGCTCAAAATGAGACAGAGATAACCGCCTGTGAATGGATAAAACGTGGCGTGTTCACGCGAAGTGTTATAGCTTAATATCCTCCTCAGCCAAGCCGGCAAGGTGCTTTCATCCAGCCCACAAGCTACGGATTATATTGCTGACCCAGCATACTTAATACTTCTTAACGCCTATGGGCATAATTTTGGGCTCGACCAGCTCTTCGTAATCCGCATAGTTCATCTTCACCAATTCTTTGTGAGTACCGGCGTTAAATGCAATCTCCTCATCCTCGGTAAGCGATTCAGCAACAAGGGTATCCATATCATAGAAATTGCCAAAAGGCGGCATTGCTCCCACCTCACAGTCCGGAAACATATCCCTGAACTCCTCTTCTGATGCCAATTCCACCTCTGTTGCGCCCACCGTATCCTTTATCAACTCAAAATCAACGTCATGGGTAGAGGGCAAAACCACCATCTTCATATCTCCATCGACCTTGACTATTACCGTTTTAACCATATCCTTCCCGGGTATGTGCGCAGAAGCAGCCACCTCCTGGGCTGTAAAGGCCGGAGAATGCTTAATAACGACGTACTTTTTGTCATATTCATTCAGAAAATTGATCAACTTAGCTAATGGCATAATAACCTCCCGATTAAATTATATGCTATATCATTAACCTAAATTAAAGCCGGACCATAATCATTCCAATCCTGCTCATTTTCATACTTATTTCGCCTATTGACTTGTGTTAGTCCACAATAAGAACCCATGGGATATCAATGCAATAATTGTTATGTTCCCCGATATCCTATTCATATTGTTTCCAATGTGCATAGTTATCATCTTTTAACAGTGCGATGCCGTTAAAGGATGAGTATTTTAGAAAAAGAACCAAATGACAAACGTCGTGAAAAAAATCGGGATTCTCATACTAATTGCAGCAGCCAGTACAACCCTTCTTCATGCCCAGGACACGGGTAAAGAGCTTTACAAGACCTACTGTGCAGGATGCCACGGAGCCCAGCTGGAGGGCAACTCCGCAGCTGCTCTTATCAAGTCGGAATGGAAATACGGGCGAAGCCGCGGGGCCATGATACAAAATGTCACCTATGGCATCCCGGACACCGAAATGAGTGCTTTTGGCAATGTCCTTGAAGAGAAGGACGTTGAGGCGGTCGTGGATTATATCATCAGCGTGCAGGATACGCCTCCCTCGGAAGATCGTCCGATTCCCTCCCAGGTGGAGACCGACCTGTATACGCTTCAGATAGAAAAGATGGCTGAAGGTGAAATAGAAACCCCTTGGGGCATCACCTTCATTGATGAGCACCATGCCCTGTTCACCGAGCGAAAAGGGACAATTCGACAGCTGGTGAACGGGAAACTCGACCCGCAGCCGATCAAGGGAGTGCCCCCTACGCAGGAACTCAGAACGGGCGGCTATATGGATATCGCCGTGGATCCCCACTATGAGGATAACGGCTGGGTTTACCTTGCCTTCAGTTATACTCCATACGATATGGAAGATGACAATGCCCGGGCGATGACCAAAATTGTTCGCGGCCGGATCCAGGAACACCAGTGGACAGACGAGCAGACGCTTTTTGAGGTCCCCGACTCGCTGCTGGTGCGGCGGGGCAACCGGTGGGGATCCCGATTCCTCTTTGACGACAAGGGGTATCTTTATTTTTCTATCGGGGACATGGCACGCGGTGAGGCATCCCAGGACATAGGTCAGGCCCCCGGCAAGGTCTACCGCATCCACCGGGACGGCACTGTTCCACCGGACAATCCCTATGCCCGTCAGCCGGGAGCGCTGGGAGCAATCTTCTCCATTGGCAACCGGAATGTGCAGGGCATTGACCAACATCCGGAGACCGGTGATATCTGGGCGACCGAGCATGGCCCGATGGGGGGAGATGAACTCAATATCCTGAAAAAGGGAGCCAATTACGGATGGCCGACGATCACCTATGGTGTTGATTACGATGGGACCGTGGTCTCCGATAAAACTCACCAGCCAGGTATGGAACAGCCTGTCGTGCAATGGACCCCTTCCATCGCCGTATGCCCCGCCAAGTTCAGCGACAGCCCCCTCTTCCCCGAATGGGAACACAACCTGCTGGTAGGCGCCCTGAAATTTGAAGAACTCCGGCGGCTGGTCATCCAGAATAATGACGTGGTTGATCAGGAAATCATCCTTAAAGACTACGGCCGCGTCCGCGACATAGAACACAGCCCGAACGGGGTACTGTACGTTCTCTTAAACAACCCGGACATGATATTGCGCATCACGCCAAAGTAATTAATTCCCTGAGTAGATTACATACAGCCATTTGTTACCTGGTTTTGAAGAAGGGACACACAAAACAGGAAACCATAGCCTGACAGGAACATTCAATCTTCCCCGGCGAAACATTTTGTCTGGGAGCCGGTTATTAATGGGGTACTGGAATAGTCATTTATTCCTGCTTTTTGTTGTTTTGCCTGGCTTTTTGGCCCGCGGAACAACCATCTGCAACTGCACATGAGACCATTGCCATGAGTCACCTTCACAACATTTTTATTGTTGGAGCGGCCAAATCGGGTACCACGGCCCTGTACTATCTACTCAATCAGCACCCTGCCGTATGTACGCCTGCAGTGAAAGAGCCTAATTACTTCAGTAATATTGACAATTCCTCGGACCCGGTAAAGCCGGGCAAGGGCCCGGGTGACGACAGCACCGTCTGGACAGCATCCCTCAGGGATTACCGCCGTTTGTACCGGCCGGAAGCAACCCACACACACCAGGTTGACGCCTCTGTATCCTACTTGTACAGCTCAACAGCTGCCTCCCACATTGCCGACTACAATCCGGAAAGTCAAATTATCATCGTTCTTAGAAATCCAGTGGAGCGGGCTTTTTCACACTATAAGCACCTGCTGCGCGACGGGCGTGAACGGGCATCCTTTGCAGAGGCCATCAAGCGAGAGCAGAGCCGGATCCAGAAGGGCTGGGAGTTTTCCTGGCATCTGCAGCATATGGGCTACTACAGTCAACAGCTTCAGCGCTATTTCAACCATTTCCGCCGTGACCAGATTCACATATACCTGTTTGAGGATATCAAGGAGAATATCGAATCCGTTGTTAACGAACTCACCGCCCGGCTGGGCCTGGAGGCTTTCAATTACGATTTTACCCAACAGGAACGCAATGCTTCCGGGCTGGCCCGCAGCTGGTTGCTCTCCCGCTTTGTGAACTGGATACTGGGATACAAGGCCACCATCAATAAAATCATCCCCCCGATGGTGAGCCACCGTGCACTGCAATGGTTCCGGGCCGTCAATGTGCGCAAAAGTGATCTCACCATCCCCGATAAGCTCAGGCGGGAGCTTATCGAGCAGTTTGCTGATGACACTGAGCAGACAGCACAGCTTATCGGCCGCAACCTGGACACCTGGCGGAGAGCCTGAGGATTAGCATGGGAGAACTATTAATAAACGGGCATTTTCTGAATCAAAAACTAACAGGCGTGCAGCGCTATGCGCGAGAAGTACTCAGAGGCTTTGACCGGGCGGGATATGCCTACCGGGTGCTGGAACCTGAAGACTACTGGTCATCCAATAAAATCAGCCGTAACCTCTGGCAGCAGCTGGTCCTGCCCCGGGAAATGGGGGATCGGGATGTGCTGTGGTCACCCGCCAACAGCGGTCCCATCGGTGCCCGCAACCATTACATAACCCTGCATGACATTGCCGTCTTCCCCCATCCGGAATGGTTTTCTTCTTCCTATGCGACCTGGAAAAGGATACTGATTCCCAGGATTGCCAGACGCGCCAGAGGTATTCTTACGGTTTCTGAATTCTCCAAGAGTATCATCTGTGCCCACCTGGATGTAGCCCCGCACAGCGTCAAGGTTGTATATAACGGGGTTGATACCGATCGCTTCACCCCTGCCCCGGAAAGCGCTATCCAGCGGGTTCGCAACAAGTATAATCTCCACAGCAACTATCTGCTGACCCTCGGGTCGCTTGATCCAAGGAAAAATTTTGGACGGACCATTCAAGCCTGGAAGCGGTGCAAAGACCAAGAGGGACTCGAGAATTTCGTATTGGCTGTTGCCGGGGGAAGCAATGCCAATTTCAGTCGCCTTGATTTGGATTTTACTGATGATGAAACCCGGTTGCTCGGCTATGTGGCCGAAGAGGACTTACCGGCTCTATACTCAGGCGCCTATGCTTTTCTGTTGCCTTCCCTTTTCGAGGGATTCGGACTGCCAGTCATTGAGTCCATGGCCTGTGGAACCCCCGTGATCACCTCCAATACCACAGCGCTTGACGAAGTATCGGGAGATGCTGCCCTGAAAGTAAACCCTTCTGATACTCAGGCCATACGAGAGGGTATTATGACCTTGGTCAACAGCCCGAACCTGCGGATCCGGCTTACCGAGCTTGGACGAGAAAGGGCCCGCCATTTTACCTGGGACAAGGCAGCCCACAGCATTTATCAGTATCTCTGGGAGGCCGACTGATTCATCCGCTCGCTCCCGGTGGCATAGCGGCTGACTCATATCAGTCCGCTTATTTTCTGCAAAACTTTTTTCTTGTGGCTTTACTTGTGCATGCCATGCTTGCCAGACAGCCTGCTTATTTGACATCAAATAATTCACAATTGAAGGGGGGCTTTACATTTTATTAAAAAAAGGCGCTGGTATTTCTATGAGATTGAGCTTATACTGGATCTAATAAATTCCGTAGGATCCTTTCAAAAATATTTTCTATAAAACACGTGATACGCCAATACCTTAAAGCCTTATGCAGCCCCCGATTCTTCGCTGTCATGGTTCTTCTGATCGGCACCGCAGCCTGCAAAAGCTCGGAACAGGCATCAACCCAGGAACCTTCAGACACCAACTCAGAGCTGGAATCTCTTTACTGGGAGCGGATCAAAAATGCCCGAATGTCTTTTACCGAGGCCGATGTTAACTTTATGATAGGCATGATAGCCCATCACGCCCAGGCTTTGGTTATGTCTCGCCTTGCCCCTGAAAACAATGCCCGTCCCTCCGTACAGCGGCTGGCAGCCCGCATCATTAATGCCCAGAAAGATGAAATTGTTTCCATGCAGCAGTGGCTGCGCGACCGGGATCAGCCCGTGCCCGAAATTGAGATTGACGGGCTCGACCTGATGATTGAAATCAACGGGAAGCCCTACACTAAATACCGGAAAATGAGGGGCGTGCTTTCACAGGAACAGCTGCAGGAGCTGGATGAGGCCCAGGGATCGGAGTTTGACCGCCTTTTCCTCAAATACATGATCGAGCATCACTCCGGAGCTGTATACATGGTTGAAAACCTTTTTGCCACTGACGGTGCTGCCCAGGACAACGAAGCATTTAAGCTCGCTTCTGATATCCAGGTAGACCAGCGAACGGAGATCGACAGAATGACCCTGATGCTTGAACGGCTGACCAAATCAGGTTAGGCGATCTTTAACGGCATTTTCTTCAACATAAACATTGACTTAAAATTCAGAACCTACCCATGAATGACAATTACAAACACCACCTGCTAACGACCGGATCTTGTCGGACCGGCAGATCCCTTTTCTGGATTATCGGCATGGTAGTACTTTTGACTACCTACTCCTGTGCTTCTTCATCTGTGATGGAATCTTCACCCAGTGGAGACACAAGCTCGGAGATCAAACCGCTGACTGAGGTGGAACCTCCAAGCCCGGATCCCCGGGTGGGACTGAAGGCCGGCCTGTTTGATGCAGAAGATGCGATCTGGAACCTGGACATGCTTTCACAGACAACACCCCCCGAAGATTTTGTAGGGGTAACCAACTCTGACCTTGCCTTCAAGGATAATTATGCCATCCAGGGTAACTACAATGGGTTTATGGTCTGGGATATCTCGAACCCTAGCGCTCCCGAACTGGTGGTCGACTTTGTCTGTCCCGCCTCACAAAGTGATGTATCCGTATATGGTGACCTGCTGTTTGTCTCCGGCGAGGGACTCGGCGGTCGACTGGACTGCGGCACCCAGGGCGTAGATCAAACCGTGAGCGAAAAGCGCCTCCGGGGAATCCGTATTTTCGATATCTCTGATATTAAAAATCCGGAATATATATCAAACGTCCAGACGTGCCGTGGTTCGCATACCCACTCCGTACTGGCTGACCCCAGGGATGAGGAAAATGTCTATGTCTACGTTTCAGGTTCTGCTCCGGTACGCCCGGAAGAGGAACTCCCGGGCTGCTCCAGTGCGCTTCCGGAGGAGGATCCCAATTCAGCCCTGTTTCGCATCGAGGTAATCAAAGTGCCCCTGGCTCATCCGGAGGATGCCGCTATTGTAAACTCTCCACGCATCTTTGAAAACCTGGAAGCCGCTCCATCACACGGCATGTCGCCCGAGGATCTGGCGGAAATAGAACAGGCAAAGAAAGAGGGCGCCTATGTTGCCGAAATATGGGGACAGCAGCGTATCCTTCCCTCCAGAATTGTGTCCTCCCTGCTTCAGGAAATTGTCGATGAACGCGGAGGCAGCGGGGAGCCAACGGCTGCCGACAGCGCCGCTCTCCGCAAACAGCTCCCGCAGATTGTTGAGGAGCGATGGGGCGATCGCGGCGACGATCCGCTGCAGGATCGGGGGCCCAACCAGTGTCACGATATCACACTCTATCCTGAGATTGGACTGGCCGGCGGCGCCTGCGAAGGCTATGGACTTCTGCTGAATATTGAAGATCCTGCCAATCCAAAACGTGTCGATGCCGTAGCCGATTCCAATTTTGCCTACTGGCATTCCGCCACCTTCAACAACGAAGGCGACAAGGTACTTTTTACCGACGAATGGGGCGGTGGAGGGCAGCCCAAATGCCGTGAAAATGATCCTATGGAATGGGGAGCAAATGCTATTTTCACCATCGACGACGATGACCAGATGAACTTCCAAACCTACTACAAAATGCCCGCCCCACAGACGGCCCAGGAGAACTGCGTGGCCCACAACGGATCCCTGATCCCTGTTCCTGACCGGGACATCATGGTCCAGTCGTGGTATCAGGGCGGGATCTCCATTTTTGACTGGACCGACCCCAAGAATCCGGTTGAAATTGCCTTCCATGATCGTGGACCTGTTGATTCCACCCGCATGCAAATGGGGGGAAGCTGGTCGGTCTACTGGTACAATGGCGTGATCGTAAATTCAGAAATCGCCCGCGGTCTCGATATTTTCAAGCTGAAACCCAGTCCTTATCTGACTGAAAATGAGATTGCTGCCGCTGAGACGGTCACATTTGAACAGCTGAATGCCCAGGGACAACCCAAATACGACTGGCCCACGACATTCGTACTCGCCAAGGCGTATCTTGACCAGCTGGAAAGAGGGAATAGCCTGGCGGAAGAAACCATTGCTGCAAGCCGGCAAAGCATTGCTGATGCCGAGCAGGCATCGGGTGATCGACAGCGCACGATCCTCCGTTCACTCGCTGGTGAGTTGGAGAACCAGGCGGATAAATCCAGCGATCCGGAAAAAGTTGCAAAACTTGTAACTACGCTGGAAGAGCTGGCCGCCGAAGCGCTGGCAGCCCGTTAACAGATAGATCATCGCACGTAGCTTATTTCGAGTCTCCATCAGACCGGTTGTTTCTGGTCTGGTGGAGACTTTTTTCTTTTATACTCCCGACAATGGCTGCCTTCCCTCCCCCTCAGCTTGCATTATATCCCAAACAGTGACTCTGCATTTCATTTTGAGTAAAACCGCAAATTGCACTGCATCCCTCCTCCTGTAATTACATGGCTGGCAACCCGGATGAGAACATGCACCGAAGCATGAAGGTATTTCCCTCTGCAGCAATTCAAAAAAACTGCCCCCCAGTTCTTGGGTTAATGTACCAAACATCGCTATCTTTCCGGGCTCAATCCAATAATTATCCGGTATGGATCCCATAACTCACGGCCTCATTGGTGCCTCAGCGGCACAATCTTCCACCATAAAGGAAAAACTGCGTCCGGCAGCCCTCATTGGATGTACCAGTGCCCTGCTTCCCGACCTGGATGTTCTCATCAGCAGTTCTTCTGATCCTCTGCTGAAGCTGGAATACCATCGCCAGTTCACCCATGCTTTTCTGTTTATTCCCCTGGGGGCCCTGATAGCCGCAGGAGTGCTGTGGTGGTTCTTCAGGGACAGGCTCAGCTTCAAGGAAACCTATCTTTTCAGCCTTTTGGGCTATGCCACTGCCGGACTTGCCGATGCTTTTACCAGCTATGGCGTACAACTGCTCTGGCCCTTCAACACCGGGCGCTTTGCATGGAATATCATTTCGGTCTTTGATCCGCTTTTTTCGCTTGGACTGGTCCTGGCCACAGGATTAGCTATTTATCATAAAAAAAAGACCTGGGTATGGCTGGGGCTTGCCTGGATGGGGCTTTACCTGCTTTTTGGCCTCTTCCAGCGAGAACGATCCCGGACCGCCGCCCTGGAGCTGGCCCGTGAGCGGGGGCACCACATTCAACAGCTTATTGTAAAGCCAACCATTGCCAATCAGCTCCTTTGGAGTATCCGCTATGTCAGTGGCGACCGCCTCTACGCCGACGGGCTACGCCTGTCACCTTTTGCCAAACCGAACGTATATGAAGGAGCGTCCATCGAACTTCTGCCCTATCACAAGAAATATGCTAACCTCGAGGGAACGACCGTCTTTCGGGATATCCAACGCTTTGCCACCCTTTCCGGCAACATCCTTGTTGCCCATCCGGATCACAGTAACGTAATCGGTGACGGGCGCTATTCCATGCTTCCAACATCAGTACGTCCCCTCTGGGGTATCGAGGTTAATACCAGGAGTCCCGGCCAGCCTGTGGATTTCAGAACTTTTCGCAATGCTGATGCGAAGGTCCGGCGTACTTTTCTCAACATGCTTATGGGAAGAGAAACTCCCTAGATCCCGACGCCTGCTGCACCACGAAATGCAGATGCCTAACCTATTTCTCAGCCTCAGCGAGCCAGGTCAGCGTATCAACGCCATCCGGTTTCCATGAAATCGGCGGTTGCTGGGCATTAGATAAGAGCTCTTTTTTTTGCTCCATCCCGGCAAGCCGGACCCCGGGGTGGGTTACAAAAAGACTTTGTAACTGCGGTCCATACTGATCCGCTATTTCCCTGGCTGTTGTCCCATCACCCTGGAGCCAGTAACAGGTGAAATCCTGGTCAAACTCCAAGCCTCCCTCCTGCAGTAAAAAGTACTTCAGCCACAGCTGGGAACGCTCAATACCCCTGTTGTAGGCATATTGATACCTGAGCTTTGGCCGGGGGCACTGATGCTGGGGATTGTCAAGCCAGAAGTCTTTGATATAATTTCTGAGCTCATCTTTGAGCTCGTCCAGTGAAAAGGGGGAGACCACTATAGCTACCGAACGGCATCCCTTGCCACCGTAGCGAAAGATACTTTCCACCAGGGCCTGCATGTCAGCGGCCCTTTTCCTGTCGAGATAAGCTAAAGAAAAGTGGGCCGTACGAATCAAAAACCGGACATCCCCGGCGGCCAGCTGGTACTGCCCAATGGCTTTTTTGACGTCCGGGACCGACGATTCCGATCCTGCAAACACAATGGCATCATGCGGCATGCCCTCGAAATCATCCAGACGGTGCGTCCACTGGACATCCCGGTCGGTCCAAAGCCGGGTCTTTTTCACTTCATTTAAAAAGGTGGGCAGCAGGTAGGGATCCTTGCGTGATATTTTCCCTGTATAGCGGGCGCCGCTGAGCAGGGTGGCCAATGCATCCTGGAAACCCACCAATGGGAGGTTGCCCGCATGCAGGCACAGCACATTTTGCCCAGTAGCATCCTGATCATCCCGCATCCCCGACTGATCGATCCATTCGTGCAAAGCCTTTCTGCTAATACTACTTTTAAGTGTGCCGACGGCGTGCTTCACATCCTCAAAGCTAAAATACCCCTCTCTCGCCGTCCGGTCGATGGCATCCATGAGGTAGTCATTGTCGCTGCGAAGCCAGTGGTTTAAAACTTCGATTAAGGTATCTATGCGCTCCCGGATGTGGCCCATAACTTAACGTTCTCCTTTAACTGTTATAATTCTCTGCTGCTGATACTGCACTGAATTTAGTCCTCATCAATCAAAAAGTTACAGCCGCGCAGGTCTTTGGGATTCCACCGGCCCCTCACCTCGAAGCGTCCCCTTTCGTCCATCACACCCGTATCACCGGTAAGCAAAAAAGGACAAGAGTGCACATTTGCCAGGTCTATCACCCCGATCAATCCCTCATTGTTGGGCGGCACCGTTTCAGAAGGATCTTCCGGATTTCGGATCGAAACCTTCATCCACGGGACGGTCCGAAACCAGTTGCCGCCGATGGCATAAGCCTGGCTCAAAAGTTCAGCCATCCCATACTCGGAGTGAATGCGGCTGCCATCCAGTCCGAAGCCACGGGCCAGTCTGCGATGCAGCTCCCGGCGGCTCATTTCACGACGGTGGGTCTTCATCCCCCCCGTTTCAATAACAATCGCGTTCGAGGGCAGGCGGACCGCCCCCAGCTCCACCAGGTCCAGCAAGCCAAACGCCGCACCAAAAAGGATAAGCTGCTTACCCTCCCGCTCCACCTCTTCGATGGCACTGCTCTCCAACGGGTTGGCAAGAGGCAAAAAACGACTTTTACCACTTTCATCCTGGTCAATGAGCTTCTGGAGCATATAGATCAGCGAGGAGTGGGGATTATCAGCATAGCCGGGCGTGTAGGCCCAGATGACACACTGATCCAGGTTATAAAACGCCTTGAACCCTTCCACCAGCGACTGTTCATAAATTCGGGCCTCGTGGACCCGGTGGATGCTCCGCTGCATCTCGGATGTTCCGCTGCTTTTGAACAGCCGATCCGGCTGCTCATCCGGCTTCGCTGTGATTTCAGCATCTTTAAAGGCCTTGACAGGCAGCAGGGGAATCCTGCTGATATCCTTCCCGCCTGAATTCAGGATATCAGGGGCCAGGGCCTCGCAAAAGCGACGATAAACCAAGTTATTCTCAACCTGGTATTCGAAGATCTGTTGAACTTTTTCCTCAAAAGGGCGCTCTGCTGAAAAGATGACCGTTGACCAATTTTCCATCTGGCATCATATGTGTTATACCACAGCGCACTAAGCAGCGGCACAAGGGCTGTGGTGATACTTATGTTGATTGTGAAGCGCCGGCAGTTTAATTTTTGACCGCTACTCCAGCCCAACCCGCTGAAAAATACGCTCTACATTTCGCGTATGGTGTTCCAGGTCGAACGCCTCATCAATTTCCTCCCCGCTAAGGTTTTCCTGTACGGTTTCATCGGCTTCCACCAGATCACGAAACATGGTTTTCTCTTCCCACGCCTTCATGGCCAGCGGCTGAACCGTGTCATAGGCTTTTTCGCGCGACATCCCCGTATCAATCAGTTTGTGGAGCACGCGCTGAGAGAACGTCAGCCCGTAGGTTTTATAGATGTTGTCGTGCATATTCTCATCGTAGATCGTAAGCTTTTCGATGACCCCGGAGAACCGGTTCAGCATATAATCCAGCAGAATCGTGGCATCCGGCAGGATAATGCGCTCAACGGAGGAGTGCGAAATATCGCGCTCGTGCCACAGGGGGATATTCTCGTAGGCCGAGACCATGTAGCCGCGCAACACGCGTGAACAGCCTGAAATATTCTCCGAGCTCACCGGGTTGCGCTTGTGGGGCATGGAGGAAGAGCCTTTCTGTCCTTTCCTGAAAAATTCCTCAGCTTCCCGCACTTCACTGCGCTGCAGGTGACGGATCTCCACGGCGATCTTCTCCATCGTAGAACCGATGAGAGCCAGGGTTGAAATATAGTCAGCATGTCGATCGCGCTGCAGCGTTTGAGTAGAAATAGGTGCCGGCGACAGCCCCAGTTCTTCACAGACCGACTCCTCAACTTCCGGGGGAATATTGGCAAAGGTACCCACGGAGCCGCTCATCTTGCCAAACTCCACCCCTTCGGCCGCTTTCTCAAACCGCTCCTGGTTGCGTTTCATCTCGGCATACCAAAGCGCACATTTGAGACCGAAGGTCGTCGGTTCGGCATGCACGCCGTGCGTACGGCCCATCATGACCGTAAACTTGTGCTTCTTTGCCTTCTCCGCCAGCACATCGATGATATGCTGGATATCTTTTCGCAGTATTTCATTGGCCTGCTTCAATCGATAACCGTTGGCCGTATCCACAACATCGGTGGATGTAAGTCCGTAGTGAACCCACTTTTTCTCATCCCCGAGCGATTCCGAAACCGATCGCGTGAAAGCCACCACATCATGTCGCGTTTTCTTTTCAATCTCCTTGATGCGATCCACATCAAATGATGCCTTTTCGTACAGCTTCTCCACATCCTCTTGTGGAATTTTGCCGAGTTTGCTCCAGGCATTACAGGCGGCCAGCTCAACATCAAGCCAGGCTTGGAATTGATTTTCCAGCGACCAGATATCGGCCATCTCTTTTCGGGAATATCGCTCAATCATGAAATTGTATCCAATAATTTGGGATTGTTATGCAGACCCAAAGATATTGGATTTATTTGAAAAGGAGAAAACTCATACGGTCCTGATTTACACAGGGTCTCCGACGCCGGCCTCGTCGTGAACCCAGACCGGGGACAACAAAAAAAAGAAGCCCGGGCTGATTTCCACAGCCCGGGCCTGGCCTCATAAAATGCTCCCTTCCGGGAGCACGGGTTTGAGGGTACGTCAAGGGTAATCCTTACTTATTTCTGTCCTCCTTGCCTTCTATTACCCTCACGTTGTTATCCAGCTCCTCATAGGTTTTGCCCATCTCCCTAAACTGCGACCGCTGTTCTTTCAGCAGCTCCTGGGATGTCTTTATGCGCTGTTTTTTACGATCGGCCAGCTGAGGCTCTATGCTTGCCTTGATAAGAATAACCAGCTCCTGCTCAATCCGGTCATTGGCATTATAGCCAAAGAGATACCGCAATCCGAAAAACCATGGCGGAAGGTCCTTGAGAAGAGGTATTCCTTTGCGGACCGTTGCCTTTTCGGTTCGATACAGCCCCGCAATGACGGTTGACTCCCCGTCGAGCAGCAGGATTTGAGAATTTGCCTGCTGCTTGTTAATAACCGTGCTCACGGGATCCGGCTGGGCCGTCGACCGTTCAGCACTGATGTCCATTGCAATGAAAGTGGAATCCCCGTCCTTTACAATACTGGGCGTGACAGTGAGAATAGTCCCGACGCTGAAAAAACGGTCAGTGACATTGCCTGCGAAATCCCGCTGCTTGATGGAGAAATCCTGTCCTACCTGTATACGTCCTTCCTCCCCGTCCAGTACTTTTATTTCAGGGGTAGCCAGAATTTTCCCCAGGTTGTTTGCTTCAAATGCTTTAAACAGGGCCCGGACCTCGATACCGCTGCCGGCAATTTCACCGAAGTTAACCACCCCGTTGAACAGGTTCTGGGTCACTTCCTGCGCAGCCCGAGAATTTACTTCTACATAATCATTGCTGAAGCCTACATCCGGCAGGGTCTGGCGCGTTCCACCGCCTCCTCTTCCACCACCGCCACCGCCGCTCCCGCCGGAGCTCGGGTCGATAACCTGGCTCAGGCCCTCTGGCCGAGACCCCAGATTGTGGATGGTGCTCCAGTCAACCCCGATTTCCCGGAGAGCACGCTTGTTGCCTTCGAAGAAAACAGCCTTTATGCGTACTTCCCTGCTGCCAAAGTCCAGAGACATTTCCTCGGATGCCGGCCCGTTTCCGCCGGTATATTCCCCTGCTCCCTCCATCGCAATGACTTCATAGAACCGGGGGGTTTCGACCACCTGATATCCCTGTACATCTGCGATATACTGCAGTACATCTTTCCAGTATACCTTATTGATCGGGACACCGATCTCGGCCGTTGTTTTGGTACGGTCTACGATTACCTTGTCAGCATAACGCTGAGCGTATTCGTTGAGCAAGTCAACAGCCTCGTCAAAGGTCATATTCTTGCTTAAACTGACCAACTCTTCCGGACTGGTATATTCTCTGACCGGGGCTTCCCTGCCGACCTGTGCCACCGCTGATCCACGGGGCGATACGGTCAGCAATCCTGTGACCACTGCTATGAAAAGCGCGTACATTACTCTTTTGATATTAGTCGTTTTCATTAGTCTAATTCCCTTGTTATATATTTTATGATTCCGCCTTCGTTTAATTTAAACGTCGCCGAATTACTGGTTCTGTCGACGGTAATAAGTGTACCCAGGTAAACCCGATCGCCTTCATAGAGATATTGTATGTTGCCGTTTTGGTCCCTGAGGGAAACAAAATTCTTGCCTACACTCAGCAGTTTACTGGCCTCTACATCCGGAAGGTTCTCCTCATTTTCCTTCACGTCATGGATCAGCGGGTAAAAAGAGTTGTAGGTGTAAACCGGCAGCTCTCTCGTCGGCTCCAGGGAATAATCCTCGAAAATCGACTTGCGATCGTACAGGCTCTCAAGCTTGAAGCTGTAGTTTACCCTGCCCAGATTTTCCAGGTCGGTCAGGGGCTCTATTGACATCTCCTTGATTTTGAATAGCGAGCGCCCGTATTCGATCCGATTGACAAACTGATTCAGGTTCCTGTAATAGCCTTCACCGCTTACATCAAACTTCAGTAAACCGAAATTGTCGTAATTGGTTGAATCCACCGAAATGAAATTCATATAGGTAAAAGCCCGGTCCTTTCCGAAGGAAATCAATGCGCTGTATACCTGATCGGCATTCTTTGCTTTCACAAGCAGCTTGGCATTTTCATTCACTTTCTCTTTTAACGTCTGGTATCGATCTGCCAGGTTATCGTAGTTGTTGGCGATTTCCTGGTGTTCCTGCAGCTGTTCTTTTTTCTGGACAACCTCTTTGTCCAGACGATCTATCTCTGCATTCTCCACCCAGTGAAATCGTGACCAACCCGCTCCAACCATGACAAACCATACCCCTACCAGGATTAGTGAGTTTCTAATTGCGTAAGTCACTGTTCGTACCCCCTTCTTCTTTGTTATTATTGATTGTATTCGACTGTTCTGCGAATTTTTGGTCCAGATTGTCCGTGAACCTGTTGTGCACCTTGATGGTAAACTTGTAGAGCCTAACGTCACGCATTTCCACCACGGACACTGCTTTCAGATCCGCTGATTCAAAAAGGTTGGTAACCTGTGGAATGCGGTCGCGCGTCATGCTATACCCCTGCAGCATAAAACCCTGTTCGGCATACTTTATTCGCTCAATCCATACATTTTTGATAGTGTTCAACCCGTCATTCAGCGTTTTCAGGGTCTCGCTCCAGTAGTAACTGCCCTGACTCAGTTCCTCAAGCAGCCCCATTTTCCTTTGCTCCACCTCATAAAGCTGCTGGGTCTCATGGGCTTGTGCCACCACTGGTTCCAGATCCATAATCCGCAACTCGGTACGGAACAGTTCATCGTTGAGATCACTGATCTGTTGCTGCTTTTGCTGGTACATCCAGTTCCAAACCGTTGGTGTGACCAATAGCAAGAGCAGCAGGATAATGCCGTGCCATCGCAGCTTCAGGGTATTCTGGCGCTCCTCTATATAGGTGGGGAGCAGGGAATACTCGCTGTAATCAGTGTTTTTATTTTCCGCAGCCGCCAGGGCCACCCCTATTGCCGAGGTAAAGAAACCGGTAACGGCCTCAAGGTGTTCGGGAATAGCAAGGGCATCGGCTTTAAACCGAAATTCATCGACCCTGACATCCGGAAACTGCTTTTTGAAATAATTAATGGATGTGCCATTCAAATCATTATTGGTTACCAGTATGCGGTCCAGGCTGCTCAGTTCTCCGGTATCGAGCTGGAACAGTATTTTACTGAAAATCACATCCAGTACCTTTCTTGAATCCCTCCCCTCGTCGATAGGTGATATGACGTACTGTATCTGGTTGCCCCGCATAAAGAAAATTCTCGTACGGTTGAAACTCATATGGATGACACAGGTAATTTCATCCGATGCCAGCTCGTAGTTTTGTTTAACCAGGCTGGCCAGAATCGCTTCATCGGGAAGGACCTGCCCAATGTTCACCTTGCCGGATTGCAGATCCCGGGCTTCCTCCAGCAGCCTCAGCAGATACGGCTGGTTCTGGTAAGAGATCAACAGCAATGAGCCATCTTCCCGAATTTTGTACTCATAGCGATCCGCGCTCGGTACCGAACCATACACCTTGTCCAGGTGTTCCTCGACAAATTGTTGCAATTCTTTCTTTTTGAGGTGGCTGTAATCCTTGTCTCTGAAAATCTGGAAATTGCAATCTCCATTGCGAATGGTCATGCCCACGCTGATTTTCCTGGCCTTTTTTTCGCTCAGGACATC
This sequence comes from Fodinibius sediminis, assembly GCF_900182555.1. Lineage (GTDB taxonomy): Bacteria > Bacteroidota > Rhodothermia > Balneolales > Balneolaceae > Fodinibius > Fodinibius sediminis. Next base: position 58,840 of record NZ_FXTH01000017.1, read on the forward strand.
CGACACCGTCATCACATTCGCATTAAACGCATTCTCGCCTCCTCTCTCCTTGTCGACGGCCATCAACAGGTCCAGCTCACCCGTTGTTTCACCATTTTCTTCATAGCGCTCGTCGAGCCCGAAGTGAAAGTCCTCATCGTAGTCCTTGACCACTTCTTTTGAACGGTTTTCACCCCGTTTTATCTCTTCTTCCTCTTTGATGGCCATACGGTCCAGCTGAGTCAGCTTCCAGCCATTTTTCTCTTTTTTTATACGGGCGATTTTTAATAAATCCCCTTCCAGTGTTAACCCCAGGTATTCTTTAGCCATGACGTTTACCCTACCATTGTGTTAAGTTTATCCATTGTCGACGGATTCAGCAGCTTATGCATCCGTTTCTTGTTATTTGAATAGTTCAAAGCGGTCTCTTCGGATATCTTACCCTGCTCATAGAGCCGCTTCAGATCCTGCTCCATGGTATGCATGCCCATTTTACCGCCTTCCATAAGCATTTGGTAAATCTCCCCGATATTATTATTTCGAATGGCCGCCTTGACCGAAGGTGTCACCAGCAGCACCTCTTTAGCCAGCACCCGCTTGCCGTCGAGACTCGGCACCAGCTTTTGGCTGATAACACAAGTCAGGACATCAGCCAGCCGCATCCGGATGCGTGTCTGCTCGTCGGTGGGTACCTCTCCCATGATTCGTTCGATGCTTTCCATGGCCGACGAGGTGTGAAGGGTTCCGAAGGTTTTGTGTCCGGAGTCCGTAATTTCAAGAGCGGTCATAATCGTCTCCGGATCCCTCAGTTCGCCGATCATGATAACATCCGGATCCTGGCGCAAGGCCTGGATCGCCCCGTTCTTGAACGAGGTCACATCCCGGCCCACTTCGCGGTGACGAATAATGCTTTTTATGGGTTCGTGTACCAGCTCTACGGGCGAGGCGATGATAACGATATGTGCTTCCATGCTCCGGTTGTTTGCATCTATAATAGTATCCAGCGTACTGGATTTTCCGGAACCCGTGATGCCCGTCACCAGGGTAAGGCCGTATTGAAAGTATTTCAGGCTCACCGCCTTGGCAACTTCGGGATGAAGCTCCAGTCCTTTAAATGGCCGGATGACATTGTCGATGCGGCGCATGTTCAGGGCCAGGTGCTCCATATCGTAATACATGTTGGCCCGGAAACGCTGATCCAGCCCTTCCGACTTTGCAATGGTGTAGGAAAAGTCAAAATTGCGCTGCTCAAACAGCTTCTTCCGCTGCCGGGGCATCAGCAGATTCAACAGCAGAATATCGGTTTCTCGCTTGGCAAGCCGGTAATCCGTATCAACCGGATTTTTATCCCCGTGGATCCGATACCAGACCCTCCCGATGCAGCCCGGGCCGCCCAGGTCAATATCCGAGGCCTCCAGGGGTTCCATCCGGTTCAGGTAATATTCCAGTTTGTCCGTCAGCTGCTGCTTCCACTCTTCCGGCTGCTGGTCGATGAGACTCGTCATCTCCCGCTGAAGATCTATGCCCCTGACGGTATCCGGCAACTGATGCAGCAGCGGCTGTATCATACCGGAGATTGCCTTCAAACTATGTTGATCCTTGATTTCGATGTTCATGATTACGTACCCTCTCGTATTATTTAATGGTTACCCTTGTTATGTAATATTAACCCTTGTTTTTTATCCAGTTGTCACTCATAGATATCCAGAATATCGAAGGTTGCCGGCAGGTTCTGTTTCGCCGCCTCCCGGGCAAAGTCCAGGGCCGCGCTGTTGTACTGTATATTCAGATTCCCTCCCAGGTCAACCGTGGTGGGCGTGCCTTCCGACGATCCAACCACCACCGATCCATGGATGGTCGCTGTACCTTGTCCGTCGAACGCCCAGGAATTCTCAAATAAGACCAGGCCGTAGAAATTAAACGTCCCGGCCAGATCAATGGTCGACAGGTCCAGGTCCCCCGTCTTCTTTACTACCAGGATTCCATATCCGTTGACATTGCCTGTTATTTTAGCATAATCTTCCACAAAAAAGACGCCCGGGTTGTTCTTGCTTCCCAGATTTGACGTATACTGCCCGTTGAGGTAGGTGGCATTGGGCTCCAGCTGCCCTATTAACTCGGACAGCGTATTAAAATCCAGCGATTCATCGACCTCGATACTCGGGGTACCGGTATTTCCCACCACCTGATCCAGCTGATTCTCGGTTCCGCTTTCCATGATCTGGTCCTTGCTGGCCTGGTCGATTACCGATATGCCGGGCAGTCCCTCTGGATCCTGGCCGCTTTCGTCCAGGCCGTTGATGTCAAAGCTCCCGTAGAGATTGGTTATAAAATTGGGATCCGTCAGGGCAAGCGCTCCCGGAATATCCGGAATCTGGGCTTCCACAATGGCCACCTTGTAGTTGACAGCGGCCGAATCCCCGTGCATGAGCCCCCGGGCATTCAGCTGCAGCTGATCGGCGCCCAAACTGGCATTGGTGGTATGGTCCTCCATGACTACTTCGGCAGTACCATAGTCCAATATGATGGAATACGGCTTGTAGTTGTTGCGCCAGCTCGGGTCATCACGCAGTTCGTGCAGCGTGGCCTCCACTCCCGCATGGGCCAGGTTAATCATTTCAGCATTGTTCGCATAGGAGGCCGTACGCTGGGCCAGTGCCGTATGCCGGTCGTTGATATTTATCTGGATAATTCCCAGGATTATGACGGTCACCGAACAAATATATATTAATGGACGTCCCATGATTATTTTCTCTTTTTATCGTTTCTGATTCATGCAGTCAATTGGCTATGCTCAGGGGCACAAACGTTTTTTCCCATGCGGCTTTCATATAATCATCACCCACCGGCTCGGCACTTTCGCTCACCAGCACTGCCTTCACCCGCCGGATATCATCCAACACCGTGGTTGGGACGTTGTGATCATCGTAATACTGGAACCCAAACTTTATAACGCCCAGCTTTATATCGGTGCTGTGACCGTTCACCGTTCGCGTCAACACGTAATCAGCGGGATTCCTGGTCTCAGTTACCGCCTGGGTCTGGTCCCATTCCCAGGTAACCTGATCTACCACACCATCATCCTCCAGGTCGCCCAGGAAGGTGAGTTTCTGCGGCGTTGCCTCCAGCAGGCTGCTCCCACTCTTCCGATAACCTATCTTACGGATGTCACTACTGAGGACCGTCGATATATTGTCGATGTTAACCTTGGCTATCTGGTCGTTCATGGAATCCATGGAACTCTCTACCAGGCTGAGATTTACTTTAACCAGCGACAACATCAGGACACTGCCTATGGCAAAACTGGATATCAATGATAAATTCATGCCAACCTCTCTCTTTTATATTTTCTTGATCCGTACATGCGGCAATGGTTCGTTTAGTAATATGATTTTATGTAGGTAACACCCACGGTGTCCTGCGTTTCGGAGACAACCTCTACATGCAGGCGCTTGTAGGCCGTTTTAACGGACGATACCTGGCTCAAATCACTTTCCTGCATATACTCTACCCGGCACTTCGTTTTGTAAATTCCATGCTGGGTGGTGTCGGTACGCGTATAATTGTGATAGTCGTCGAAATCGTCGAAGTACGGATATGTTTCTCCCATGTCCGATCCGATCAGCGAAAAATCATCCGGTACCTTCAGGGGGATGTAGCTGCCGGTGGAAGCTTCGTCAAAAGCTTTTGTTCTCGACTCGTCAGCGATATTCTGGGCCAGCGCAACGGCCGTATAGTCGAGCTCAGTCCGCACCATGGCCTTGTTGTTGTTCAACAGCACCCTGGTCAACCCCAGCTGCAGCAGGGCAAAAATAAACAGCGCCGCTACCAGCAGTATGTGTTCCGAAGTATCAACCATGATTATTCCTCGTCAGCATGTTTTGTATTCATTTAGTCGTCCACGGTCATCGCCAGGATCTCCTCGATGGAGGTGATCCCCTCTTTAACACGCTCCCTGCCCGATGCCCGGAGCGTCATCATGCCGTTTTTAATGGCATATTCCCTGATAACTTCCTCGTCAATATTCTGGCCGGCATCCAGGATCAGGTTGCGAATCTCCTTGGTGAAGTAAAGAGCTTCAATAATGGCCGTTCTTCCCTTGTAGCCATTGTTGCATTCTTTACATCCCAGTTCATGCGCCCTGTAAAACGTTGTCCGGGCTATTTCCTCTTCAGTAAACCCCAGACCCCGTGCCAGCTCGGGATGCAAATCCTCGATCTCCTCCCTGCAATGCATGCAGAGCTTGCGCACCAGCCGCTGTGCCATCACCAGGTTTACCGCATTTGCGATGAGGAAAGGTTCCACGCCCATCTTGTACAACCTTGATATTGCACTGGGAGCGTCATTGGTGTGCAGCGTCGAAAACGTAAGGTGACCGGTATTCGCCAGCTTGATGGCGATCTCAGCCGTTGGTAAATCCCGGATTTCGCCGACCAAGACAATGTCCGGATCGTGGCGCAGGATCCCCCTCATCGACTGATCAAAACTCATATGACTGTTGATCTTCAGCTGCCGGGCCCCCCGGATGATATATTCCGTCGGGTCTTCCACCGTCAGGACATTCTTTGTGGGATCCATGACATGGTGCAGGGCGGCAATGAGGCTGGTGGATTTACCGCTGCCTGTGGGCCCCGTGATGATGACAATGCCGGAAGGTTTGCTTATTGCCTTACGAAACAGCCGGAGGGCATTGTCCTGCAGCCCCAGCTTGTTCAGGTCGGTGATCACCTTGCGGTCGTCCAGCACCCGTATGACAATGGACTCAAATTTCCGGTTGAACTCCATGCCCACGATAGGCATGATCGACACCCGGAAACGGATGTTCACGTTATCGATCTTCCGCTGAATAAATCCATCCTGCGAGCTGTCGCGCTCAAAACGGTCCACATTCTTGGTCTTGTCCTTTACCACGGCAATGATGGCCTCCGGCTTCACCTTGTCCTGCTGGTGCCAGAGCTGCAGTTTCCCGTCAATGCGAAACCGGATCTCCGTCATGGTTTTTCCCGTCGGAATCACATGGGCATCACTGGCTCCCTGGCGGACCGCCTCGACCAGCATTCCCTCAACCAGCTTGTTAAGCATACTCTGGTTGATCTCCGCATCAAGCTCCTCTTCTTCGACTCCTTCCTTTTCATCACCGGGCAGCTCCGGCTCCCCGAATTCGATATCACTCAGCTGCTCGAGAATGTCATTCTTTTTATAGAGTACCTGCTCTATCAGATACTGCAGCGAATCCTGTTTGCAGTACACCAGCTCAAAGTCACTTGCCGAAAGCCGGCCGGCCAAATCATTAATCTTGGGGTTGGTGGGGTCGGAGGTGAGAATGACCACTTTCTGGTTCTGCTGGGAGATGGGAAAAGCATCCTGGTCGATAAATTCGTTCAGCAGCGGCTCCTGGATCTGGTCGATAAACTCTTTAATCTCCTTGAGCTTATGATCTTCCAGCCCCTCTCCATTCAGCTTGAACTCCCGGATCACAAAAATGTCAGCAATCGCTTTCATAAGTACATCGCGGTCCAGCTCCAGCTCCTCCAGGAGGATCTGGGAGAATCGACGGGCCGACATGTCCGTATCCATCGCCTGCAGCCGAAAAGCCTTATCCAGCTGCTCCCTGGAGATGATATCCTTCCGGTACAAAATCTCCCCAATATGCCGGTGTGTGTCTACTCTTCCCATGGATGTGTCTCTCTCTTTTTTTGCGTGTTAAATTTGTTTGTGCTAAACCGTAATGTTCGGTTGAATAATGGCCGCCTCAGACGAAACGATGGTGATGGCCGCCAGGGCAACGGCAATGATGATGTTGACCCCCACATTAATTAGTTCAACGGTGGATTCAAGCTTGTATTCGGTCTGCACCTGATAGTAGTCGGCCAGCTGCTTGGCGTTGTCGCGCACCGAGCCCGACTCGGCCCCCAGACGGAAGCGGCTGAGTGCGGTGCGCGTAAATACCCCCGTGGCCGACAGGGCGTCCACCAGGCCTGTCCCGTCCTTGAGCATTTTCTTGATCGCCACCTCTTTGATCTGGCGCTCCATATAGACATTCCTGCATGCCTCGGCGGCCGTTTTAATGACCTCCACGTTCTGACCCGAATCACTGTACAGGGTATAGAACACGCGGGAAAAAATTTCAATGCTCATTTTGTGGAGCAGGTCCCCGATCACGGGTATTTTTATGATATGCTTGTCCAGCCAGTATTTGCCCTTGGGCGTCTGCACGTAATAGACAAACAGTCCGATGGGAATGACAAACAGGGAGGTGATGGCGATCCAGTGGTCTTGCATAAAATAGCTGACATCCAGCGTGGCCTTGGTCATCGGCGGCAGGGTGATATTAAATTCCAGGAACATTTCGGCCATCAGGGGAAAGATATACCCCACATAAAAAAGGATGACGCCCAGCACTGCCGTCAGGGCAATACCGGGCATCAACAGGGAACGCCTCAGGTTCTTCTTAAAAGAGGCGTCTCTCTCCATGAATTTGGCGGTGCTTTCAAAAACTTCGGCCATATTCCCGCTGGTGGAAGCGATGCCGAGCATGTGGGCCGCAAACTCCCCGAAAATATCCGTGTGCTTGCCGTAGACCTCGTAGCCTTCTTTGCCATCCTGGAGGTCTTTCTGTATTTCCCTGATGACGTCCTTGAGCCGCTTGTTGGCCGTGTCTTCGTGAAGCAGCGTCAGTATCTCACTGTACGGAAGCTCCTGACGCAGCAGGTCGGCCGACAGCCGGATGAAGGTGACCACTTCGCCCGATGAAATCAGTCCCTTAAAATGGAACCATTTTTTTCGTACGCTGACTACTTTGTAGCCTAATTTGTTTAAGGCATTGGCAAGCTCTTCTTTGCTGTAGGCCTCCTGTTCGCCCTCGATCACTCCCGATCCATTGCGCTGGACTTTGTAGGCATACAGCTCTTTTTTCTCCAGATCCTTGATTTCAATATTCTTAAGATGCGCGAGCTGGTTGACCTTTTCCCGGGCTTCCTTCTTGCTGCCTGTTTGAAACTCTGCCCGAACCAGCTTGTTATTGGGTGTTACCCCCGAAAATCTAAATTGAGGCATGATGTGTGAAATTTGGTTACCATTCCTTGATTGTACCTTGTACCAACGTCTGTTACCCTCTGTAAAACCCTGCATTCGATGGGGAGCGGGCTGTTAACCCCAGCCCCTCCCTTCTCGAACACGCTCTCTTATTTATCCTACAAGGATCAAACATTATTTAACATCAATCATTTCTTGTAAGATAATTTACCATTCTCCAGATATGTACCTACACATCCGCAACGACAGGATCATCTATATCACTTGGATATACAGTCACTGTCACAGTTTTGTCTGCTTGTTTACATGTGGCTACAATCTGAAGACTTGTTTCACCACTTGGTGTGAGAGTAAATGAAGCATTAGAATTTTCAAATGATTGTGGACCGGCATTAGTTGCATCTTTATCGTAACCAAATCCTAAATCATCTACATCGATATTAGCGAAAGTACCTCCGCCTCCACCGAGCATTGTTGGTTTGATATACCAGCCCTGCGACATAGCTGCGAGGGTTAATACATCCTGACGCGCAGCGTCAACATTGGCATTATTGGCACTTTGTCCGAAAATGTTAATAGCCACAACCGTAGCTATCCCAACGATGATGGTTACCAGAATGACGAGTAAGAGTTGTTGCTGTCCCATAATATATACCTAGTTGTTTTTTTATTATTTGATTCGACCCCTGTTTTATGAGCCTGTTTTTTTTGAGGTTTATCCGTATCTCTTGACTGATGGACGATTCATCGCCTAATCACCAGCCGGGATAGCAAAAACGCCCATCGCCAACCGGAGCCTCAGGATGATATCATCACGAAACCTCGTTTACCATAGTTACAAGGGACGTGCCAAAAGTTTTCTGGAGAGGCTACCCGATCCGTTCATATGCAAATTATACAACAGGTTTAACCCTTGCTAAGTAGTTGTTATTAAATGACTTGAAATACCTTCTGAAAAGAGGAAATAAATATTCAGGAGAAATGTAATAGAAAGGGAAGGGTAATATTTTAAAACGCTACACTCATATTACGGATAAATCTTACACAAGGCAGTGGTAATTTATTACACACTGTGGAATAAATTATTACAGTATTGGTAGAATTATTTACTACGGATGGCAAATGTATATTTATTAGCAGTCTGAAAAATGGGAAAGGCCGGTCGGGAACAACGGACGATAAATAAAAAAGGGAGCCGGCAGCGGCTCCCTTCTGGCAGTCAAATACATAGCGATTTCGGCAACGAATGATGACCTAACGTGGTATTTTGATCCATGTGCCGGCCTCGATCGTCTCATTAAGCTGTACCTGGTTCGCAATAGCTACATCCTCTGCGGTAAGGTCCATGGGCAAATCCTGTGGTACAAAAGAGGAAAATGCAGCGCTGCGGTCGGTGCGAAAAGCCTGCAGGCGGGCCGGCTGCATATTGAGTATGTTCTGGTCGGTCAGGGCCTGAAAAGAATTGATGGAATTCACAAAGCGGGACTCATAGCCGGCATATTTCTGGGCCGTGGTATAGGAAGTAAAGCGGTAGATATTGCCGCCATAGGCAAGAGCTGCTATATAAAACCGGTACTCGGTATTATTCTGCCCCGTGGCGGTGGCTGTAGCCCGGTAGGCATTAAGCCCGTTAATTGTTTGCTCCTGTTGGCCCTGGACCGTTATGCCCTCCTGGCTGAGGAAGCTGCGAACCGAAGCCTGGGGTGAATCCGCCTCGCTGTCAATCTCCATTGCGATGACGGCATCCTGCTCATCGCTCACAACACCAACCACGGTCGGCTGATTGATGACCTGCCACCCATCGGGATATTGAAACCGGAACTCCAGTTCGGGATGGTAAAAAGTGCCGTCGCGGGCAAACCCTTCGCGCGGATTCTTCCCAAATACCAGGCCGTCGATACTGCGCATGAACTCCTCAGTATCCACAATATTCTGCTCGTAGCCTTTTTCAGCCCATTGCCGGGCCAACTCCGGGATGGTATTTTCCCGTTCCGAAGGGTCCGGGTGCGTAGATGCCCAGTCCGGAATACTCTGCCCCGACTGTTGTGATATTCGTTTCAGCGCGGAAAAGAAACCCGCGCCCTCGGCGGCCTCATAATGCTCCATAGCCGCATATTCAACGCCCAGCTGGTCGGATTCACGTTCATCCTCCCTGCTGTAGCTCAGGAACAAAAGCTGAGCCGCCTGGCTTCCGAGGTTGAGGATATCGCCGCCCGGTACGCCCAGTATCTCCTGTCCCGCAACGGCACCTCCTATCAGCGCTATTTGCCCCACCTGCTGTTCAAAAGCGCGCTGTGAAGAGTGGCGGGCCGCAACGTGACCGATTTCGTGTCCCAGTACGACAGCGAGCTGAGCCTCGTTTTCCAGGTGGGCCAGCAGCCCCCGTGTCACGTACACATAGCCGCCCGGCAGGGCAAAAGCGTTGGGAACCTCACTGTTCAACACGCGGAAGTGGAATTCCGTCTCTTTGTACTTTTGCTGGGTATCCTCCCGGCGCATATGGCTTTTGGACAACACCTGCTGCCCAATGTCCTCAATATATTGCTGCAATTCTTCATCCTGATACATGCCGTACTGCTGCTGAATTTGCTTGTCCGCCTTCTGGCCCAGCTGCACCTCTTCTTCCCAGGTGTAGCCGTAGGCCCGTTTGTTTCCAGTGATCGGACTTCGCTGTATCGCGCAGCTCATAACCATCAGTCCTGCTATAAGAATGAACAAAGCATTGCGTAGCTGTGATCGTTTCATAAGAACATCTGTTGAAGTTAAGTGATTATCATGCAGTGGCCTATCGTATCTCTGCTCACAGTCAATATACCTCATTCAGCTGTTGCTTCCAATGCTCGACAATCATGAGCATGGCCAAGGTATCGAGTTCGCAATAACGCAGCAGAGCTTCCCGATACGCCGATTTTTCCTTCATACTCAGATCACCGGCAATAAGTTTCCCATAAAGAAACATCGCTTCTGCCCCCCGCCGAACGGTATCCGACCCTGTTTCTTTCAAAATAGCATAGGGACTTTTGGCTTTGCCGTCCTTATCTGCCTGCCACCAGATAACATGCTCAAAATTCTGACTGCTGTACGGCTTGCTGTACTTCTGCTTCAGAAAATCGCTCTGGCTCATCACCGACTGCAGCACCTCCTTGATGCTGAGTGAATTTTCCATTTCCCGGTTGTAGTAAAAATGCTTGACCTGCCGGCTGAGGTCCGCAAGATAGGGCGGATTCGGATGCCTGGAGTCATTGCGGCGGAGGACGCCGTCGATCCACTGGAGCAGCCATTGACTGTCGGGCACCATCGAAGCCTCATCTCTGAGCTCCCGCCCGATGACCTTCAGTGCATTTCGCTCAAAATTGGAATACTGTACAATTGTCCCCTCATTGATGTCCGGAACCTGCATCAGACGCCGAACCAGTTCGTAGTTGGGATAATCGTTTTCGGCCCGGTCAATCCACTGGTGGTGCTGCCAGTGGCCGTCTTTATAAAGCGTATGGCAGGAAAACTGGAAAACGACCAGATGATAGGGCGGACGCCCGGCACGAATCGGCACGGCATAATTACCGGCTTCAAAATCAAGAAAATGTACCGGATACTGCCAGCGGCGCAGCTCCTTGCGCAGGGAGGCGCGCATAATCTCCTTCGGAACCTCTGCCCCCCTCGCTTTATGAATCTGCAGCGCCCGCCGCATCTTCTCCGTGATGTGTCCGTTGTCTTCCGCGATAGATGCTACTGAGTGAATATCCTGTCGGTCGATATTGATATTGTGCTGGTAAAACACTTCGCGTTCAATAAGCTGCCGGGTACCCGGACCGATAAGCTCAAACACATGGTTCATCTTTTGATCAGGGCTGGCTGCCGAATCCGGTTGCCAGCATTCTCGAAAGCCGCTTTTTTTTCCAGCTGACCGCTGCTCATCCGTGATATTGAATTCACAGCCCTTGCATTGATAGCCCGTTGAAGGAGGAACCTTTGTTCCCTGCAGGTACAGATCCCGCAGATGCCCCAGGGATTCACCGAAGGTGCGTTTGGGAAGGTGATTTTCAGCGAAGGATGGATCCTCCCATATCATCGTTACAGGTGTGCTCACATCCAGTTTGGCGAGCAGCTGCTGATTGGGTGCAGGAACAGCCGGGGAAGGGCTGCCACCGGGCGAGGTATTCAGCAGCGCCGGCAGTGAATCGGTATGGGCGGCCCCGCTCTTGTCCGGAAGCACGAGCAGGGGCAGAAGGGAAAAATCGGGGAATTCCTGTTTAAGGATATAGAGCTGATAGGCAAAGTCAAGCAGGTACTTGCGCCACCTGGAGTGGATGCCGCCCCCCGGTTTCAGCAGCTGGTGTTTCCTGGAGCTGAATGCTTTGGACTGTACATGAAGAATGGTAAGCTGATCCCCATTCTTAACAAGCACCGGTACCTTCGCCATCATCCGCCGGTGAACAAAAACAGGATCAAAAAGGGTGATATTCCTGTTTTCCATCAAATAGGTCCCGGTCCGTGCTGCCGAATCCCTGACCGAATCCCCCTCCACCAGCACCCCCTCCGAATGAACAGAGCGGACCAATGATTTCAGGAGTTTTTTGTTATAGACAGCATGCCTGATAAAGGGCAGCGCCTTGCTGTTTTCGGGATAGTCTTGGGACTTATAGAAAAGTTTGGTCGGACATTCCAGCCCGGCCCTGAAAAGATGCTTGGTAAAATATCTGGCTTTTTCGGAGCCCTGCTTCATATCACTCAATAATATTTACTTCCGGAACCAGCTCAATTCCAAACTTGTCACTAACCGACTGTTGAATATCAGAGGCAAGCTCCAGGATCTCAACTGCCGTTGCTCCACCGTGATTAACGATGACCAGTGCCTGTTGCCGGTACGTGCCGGTATTACCGATCACCTTCCCCTTCCAGCCGGCCTTCTCTATCAGCCATCCGGCCGGAATCTTCCTGTGATGTTCATTAACACGGTAACCCGGCATTTTTGGAAAGGATTTCTTCAGCTGCGCGAAAGTTTCAGACGGGACCACCGGATTTTTAAAAAAACTGCCCGCATTGCCCAGTGTCTCCGGATTCGGCAGTTTGCGGTTTCGTATATCGATCACGATGTCACTGATATCGCGGATGCCAGGCTCTTCAATACCCCGCTGTTCCAGCTCAGACCGGATGGCCCCGTAAGAGGTATTGAGCCGTGGTTCCTTGTCCAGCTTCAATACTACCCTGCTGATGACGTACTGTCCCCTGAGGGCCCCTTTAAAAATGCTGTCGCGATAACCAAAATGGCATTCCTCTTTGGTAAAGGTGCGAATCTCTGCCGTGCTGATATCAACGGCTTCAAGTTCTTCGAATACATCGACCAGCTCCACCCCGTAAGCACCGATATTCTGGATGGGGGCCGCTCCCACTGTACCCGGGATGAGCGACAGGTTTTCAATGCCGCCCCACCCGCGGTCAACCACATATCGCACGGTCTGATGCCAGTTTTCTCCCGCCCCGATCTGCAGCCATATGTGCTGTGAGTTCTCTTTAAGGATCGTTCTGCCCTGTATAGCCATATGCAGCACCAAACCGCTATAGTCTGCGGCAAACAGAATATTGCTGCCTCCGCCCAGCACGACCATATCCTCGGTCGGGGCATGGGGAGCTTTCAACAGCTGCTGCAAATCCGCTACCGAATGGATCTCGGCAAAAAGACGGGCCCGGGCCGAAACGTTAAGCGTATTGAACGGACGCAACTCAACGTTGTGCTTCACAAGTTCATCAAGCGATTTCGGCATGTAACACTTTTATTTCTTCGATTTTGGAGATTTCTTTGCAGATTTAACGTTATGCCCCTGTACTTTAGCGCGTACCTTCCGCACCCGGTTGTTAAAAACGGAATGAATGGTAAATTCGATCCCTCGATAATACACCCGTTCTCCTACATTCGGTATCCGCTCCGTCAAATGGTACATCAGCCCTCCAAGCGTCTCAAAATCATCATCCTCCGAAGTCAGCTCACAGTCCAAAATCTCTTCCATATCGTCGAGATCGATTTTAGCATCAAAGAGGTACCCCCCGCTGCGAAAACGCGTATAGAGCTGTTCTTCGACCTCATCGTATTCATCCGAAATATCGCCTACAATTTCTTCCAGGATATCATCGAGCGTAATAAGTCCCTCCGTCCCCCCGTATTCGTCCACAACAATGGCAATATGGGTTTTTTCCTGCTGAAAATCCCGGAGCAGATCATCCAGCTTCTTGGTAGCCGGAATAAAGAGGGCTTTCCTGGCAATGGTGCGCCAGTTAATGGTTGTACGTTCAATATCTGCGTTGATATAGGGCAGCACATCCTTGGCGTGGATGATACCCAGAATAGAATCGAGGTCCGATTCATAGATTGGCATGCGGGAGAGCCCTTTCTCACGGATCAGGGAAAGGACCTCATCGAGCGAATCATTTATCGATACGGCTACAACATTTACGCGGGAGGTCATAATCTCGCGCACGCTGGTGCTTCCAAACTCGATCACATTTTCAATGATTTCACGCTCGTCGCTCTTGATGGATCCCTCCCTTTCACTGACCTCCGCCATGGTCATGATATCCTGCGATGTCATCTTGCTGTTGGGTTTGGGAAGCCGTTCCTCGAGGTTGAGCGTGCTGTTGGCGATGATGCTTGAAAGGGGTTTCAGCATCACATAAAAAAAGTAGATGAAGCGACTTATTTTGCGTGCATTCTTCAGCGGTTCGTTGATCGCAATAATTTTGGGCGTTATTTCACTGAGAATCAAAATAGTAAAGGTGAGTATAATCACTTCCCAGAAATAGACCCAGAATTGCGAGAAGCCAAAGTAGACAACCACCGAGCCTGTGACTACCGCCGCCAGCACGGAAGTGACAATATTGGCAAAAGTATTGCCGATCAGGATGGTCGCCAGCAGCCTGCGCGGCTGATTCAGCATCCTCATGATCAGCTGATCTGTCGATTGTTCAGCCTCATCCTTCGAGCGTACCCCTTCCTGGCCGGAAAGGGAAAAAAAAGCCACTTCTGACCCTGAAAACAAGGCTGAGAAGAAAAGACCGACAACAATCAGGACCAACTGGACGGCAATCCCGACAGGGTCTATCGACGAAGAAACCTCAATAATGTCTCCGGCCTGTGCAAAGAAGCTGAAAATAAGTAATAAAATGTTCGGGATATCCAATTACCTGATGCTAATGCTGCTCATTTATCCTAAAGCTATAGACTTCGCACCTGTCTTGCAAGAATGAAAAAGAACGGCCGGGACAATCCTGCCCCGGCCGCACCAGTATGCCACTACAATATGCACTGCTTCCACCTAGAATGGAAGATCGTCGTCGATATCGTCAAAATTGTCGTTGAGGTCCACGCTGCTGGAAACCTGCTGCTTGTTATCCGGCTGGGCGGGCGCATCAGCCCCGTTGGACCCTTTACTGTCGAGCATCGTCATGGTCAGAGCTTTAATCTCGGTTGTGTACCGCGTCTGTCCATCCTTGTCCTCCCACTGGCGGGTCTGAATGGGGCCCTCAATATAGACCTGCGATCCTTTCTTCAGATATTCCTGGCAAATTTCCGCCAGCCTTCCCCAGGCTACCACGCGGTGCCACTCGGTGGTCTCCTTCCATTCGCCCTGCTTGTCCTTGTAACGCTCGGAGGTAGCGACAGATAAATTTGCCACTGCAGTATTAGACTGTGTATAACGCACATCCGGGTCCTGGCCTAATCGACCTATAATCATTGCTTTGTTTAAAGAACTCATAACGTATTCCTCTTTTCTTTTTTATCATTTCCATCTAAAGGTAAGATATATTTCGGAGGAAATCCTTACAGAAAAAGTTGAAAAAGTTGAATATTTCCACAAAAACATCTAAAAGTCTTCCCCCCCTCCCTCCAAATACCGCTGTAGTGGATCGAGGGTTTCCTCCTAATTCAGTCCATAGCACCGCATGGCGTTGCCGCCCAGAATCTGTTCTTTTTCTGTCCTGGAAAGCGGCTCTATATATTCCTGGACAAGGTCAAACACCTCCTCGTACTCTGCTGCCAGCAGACAGACCGGCCAATCGGAACCGAACATCAGGCGGTCCGTGCCAAAGGCATCAAATACCACATCAAGATAGGGTTTGAAATCCGCTGCTGACCAGTTTCCCCAGTCGGCCTCAGTAACCATACCCGATAGTTTGCAGTACATCTGGGGGTGTTGGGCCAAATCGCGGATCCCCGCTTCCCAATCATCTATTCGCTGCGCCTTGATGAGGGGCTTGGCGAGATGATCGAGCACGAACGTCTGATCCGGGAAGCGGCCGGCAAAACTGACTGCCGCCGGCAGTTGATGGGCAAATATGAGGATGTCATACGTCATGTCGTAAGAGCCCAGGATCTCGATGCCTTTCAGAAAATCAGGTTGAAGCAGGAAATCATTATTCTCCTCATCCTGCACCAGATGACGAAGCCCTTTAAGCGTCGAATTGCTGGCATAATGATCCAGCCGCTCGCGAAATTCGGCAGAACGGATATCGAGCCAGCCGACCACCCCTCTGACAATATCATGCTGCTCTGCCAGCGACAGCAAAAAACGAGTCTCCGCCTCGCTCTGATCGGCCTGCACGGCAATACAGCCCTGCATCCCCACCCTGTTCAGCTCTGTTTGAAGGTCTTCCGGCATAAAATTCTGCTGCAGTATCGCCATCTCATCGGTAATCCAGTCATCCCTCACTGGATCATATTCCCAAAAGTGCTGATGCGAATCGATTCTGTTCATTCCAGCGTGATTTCAAGATTATATGTGTAAGCTGCAGTACTGGCGGCCTCAAAATGAAGAGGTGGTTAGCCCTCATCATCAAGCGTTTCATATCCCACCTTATCAAGTATCAATCCCCGGGCAGCCGCTCCAAACCCATTTTTATCCTTCGACGGCTTCAGCAGCATGTCTTCAAATTCAGCTGCCTCCCGCTTGCCTCTGCCCACCTGCAGCATGGTCCCCACCAGCCGCCGCACCAAGTGGCGAACAAAGCGGTTGGCCTGAATATGGTACGTCAACAGTGGCCCCTCCTGCCTGAACTCCGAGAGGGTAACCCGGCACTGGGCACTTGGGTTCTGATTATCAGGCTTGGTGAAGCTGTCAAAATGGTGCGTTCCCTTAATCAGTGCCGCACAGTAGTCCATCGCCTGCATGTCCAGCTCCTGCATCACCAGCGTGGAGGTCTCTCTCCGCAGCGGATGTGGCCGTCGGCTGATCTGGTAGCGGTAGCGGCGATAGAGCGCATCAAAACGGGCATGAAATTCATCATCTACCTTTTCCATCCTCCAGATCGCGATATCATCCGGAAGGATACCGTTCAGCGCATACTGGAGGCGGTACAGATCGAGCTCCTCCGCATAATCAACATGGGCGATCTGCTCTTCCGCATGTACCCCGCTGTCGGTGCGTCCCTGGCCTATCACATCCACCGGCTGCTGTAATATGCGGGCAAACGCGGCTTCTATCTCGCCTTCCACCGTCGGGGCATTGGGCTGCTTCTGCCAGCCCTTGTATGCCGTGCCGGCATATTCGATAAGCAGTTTGTAGCGCGGCATGGCCCTAACCTTTGTTTAGTAATGCTAACTTTTCTTTCGCTCCCGTCCCCAGTGGCGAAAAATAGAGATGCTGAATCCGCCCATCAGCAGAAACGTACCCAGCCACACCACAGATATAAAGGGTTTCTCCTCGGCTACAAGCAGCACCCACTGCTCCTTCACTTCTTTATCCACGCCGCGGATGGTCAGCTCCACTTTCCCGGTCGAGGGATTGACGCTGCTGAACTGTACGGTACCATTGTGGCCCGGGATACCCGTGGGAGGAGCATAGGACCAGTTTTTTCCATTTTTCTGGTAGATGGAAAATAGGGGGTACACCGAGGTGGAGCTGTCGCTGCCCCGCTGTGTAATTTCAACATTCGCGCGTACGGCGATGATCGTACTGTCCTGCGGAGCATCCTCCGTCTCCTGGCTATAACTTTTCAGTGTAATATCAAACGAACCCACGGAGGCGGTTTCGCCCTGCGCAAGCTCAATCTTCTGAACTTTTGTACTGTCCAGCATCCCGGCAGCCGCAGGCTCCGTCTGCTGGCGGACCTGACGGGCTCGTTCCTTTGCCTGCTCATTTTTCTGTTGTACATAGGAACTGCCCGATACATAGAGGTAAATATCGCTCAGCATGCCCGTACGGACATCCGGATCCACCGACCATTCGATATTCTGTGCAGAAGAGGACGAAAGCATCGGGTAAACCTGTGGATTCAAAACAAATTGGCTGCCCTCGCCGTCTGCAGGTTCAAATTTAATGCGGTATTGCTGCTGTCCGGGGCGCTCCTGATTTTTGAGTGTATACCCTTCGTAGGTTACCCGGTATTTGTCGTTTACAACCTTGGGTTCGTTGAGTTTGAGTTCTAAAAAGTTGACGGTCTGGGTTTTCTGAAAGCCCTGTTCATCGGTCACATTTCCGCTCCGGATCGCTTCATTGTACTGCTGGGTGGTTCTGTCCAGCAGGTGTTCGTTATAGGCTGACGAAGCCAGGATACCCAGCAGCAGGACCGCAAAACCGATGTGCGAGAGAGCCCCTCCGATGAGCATGGGGTTCTGCCTGATCAGACGAATCATAATGACGGCATTGCCGACAAGGGCGAACCAGGCCGTCAACAGGTATACCATATAATAGATATTCCGGACATCGCCGATGATAATGGAGGCCAGTGTGATGATGCAGGTCAGGGCCACCGGAAGGGTAAGGTCTTCCGCAAGGGATTCTCCGTCCTGCTTCTTCCAGAAAAGGTACTGTCCCAGCACGGTAAGGATGGCCGCAACCATCGCCATGGGCATGGTCCATTCATTATAAAAACTGACCTCCGGCGGAGTGGGATTTTCTGTAAACAGCCGGCCTATGATTGGCGAACTTGTTCCCAGGATGATTACCAGCCCGATCAGGAACAGCATCATCGCCCCCGCAAAGGTCATAAATTCCCGACTCAAAAATCTGGAGTCATTCTTCTGTTTTGGCAGTTCTTTGTAGCGGTAAAAAAAGAGTCCCAGCCCAATACCCGTGACAGCCAACATAAAAACAACAAGCTGGCTGTAGAGCCCAAGGTCCACAAAGCTGTGAACCGATGCATCCGAGAGGATGCCCGACCGGGTCAGGAAGGTTTCATAAACGATCGCGACATAGGCCAGGATGGCAAAGATGATGGAAGCCTTCTGTGATGTCGAACTTTTCCGCTGGATAATCATGGTATGGATGCCGGCCGTACCCAGCAGCCAGGGCACAAAAGAGGCATTTTCAACCGGGTCCCAGGCCCAGTAGCCCCCAAAGGAAAGCGTTACATAAGCCCAGTACCCCCCCAGAAAAATGGCGGTGAGCAGTGCTACATTCGCTCCCAGTGTCCAGGGCAGCGCAGGATTAACCCACTCGTTGTATTTTCTCTTCCACAGCGCGGCCATGGCAAAACAATAGGGAACCGTCATCATCGAAAAGCCCACAAACAGAATCGGCGGGTGAATCATCATCCAGGGACTTTTAAGCAGGTCGTTCAACCCCTTTCCATTCTGAGGTACGAAATCCGGATTGGACTGCAGAAAAGGGGCATTGGGCATCGCTTCCGCCAGGGAGCGAAAGGGGGAAGCCCCCAGCGTGAAGTCCCCGAACGAAATACCGGAGACCATGGAGAGGAGAAAAATTTGTGTCAGTGTAAGAAAAAACAGAACCGGCCCGCGATAGGCTTTCCGCGTCCACCGCATGAGTCCGAAACCTATGAGCGTAGAAAACAGCACCCACAGCATGAAACTCCCCTCCTGTCCGCCCCAGAAGGCCGAAATAAGGTACTTCAGCTGCAGGTCATCACTGGTGTAGTTGTAGACATAATAAAAATTAAACTGGTGCGTGAGGATGATATGCAGCAGCAGGCCGGAGGCCGCCAGGAGGAACAACCCCTGCAGGCCAAACAGCCAGTTGGAAATTTTGAAATAGCGATCCTTGTCGTTCTGAGCGTACAGGAAATAGCCGATAGTGGCCAGGATCGCACAGAGAAAAGCCGCGTTGATAAAAAATTCGCCGTAAAACTTGATCATAAAAGACTAACTGTTGCCAACATTTGCTTTTTCAAACTGAGCCCCGTCAGCATTATTGTACTTTGAGGGACACTTCATCAGCATTTCATCGGCATAAAATACCTCCCCTTCTATTTTGCCAATGACGACCAGGCGGTCGGCCTGCTCAAAATTATTGGGCTTGGATTTGGGGTATACCACACGCCGGACATTTCCGGCCTCATCTTTCATATAGAAAGTGAATTGTTTGGATTCCATCGAGAATCCATAATCCCGGGAATCGTCCCAGGTTCCCACAACATGGGCACTGTTCATATCAGCAGCCTGTTCAAAATTTACGTACGTGCTGATGCTGTTGCCGAAGTTGTACATCAGCAGGGAGGTAAAGCCAACAATCGCGATGATACCGATAATCAGTTTAGGTTTCATTGTGAACCGTTTTTTTAGATTGTTTTAATTCATTTTCCAGCCGACCTACTTTCTTGTCAACCCGGATGATAAAAAAGAGTAGTACAAACCAGATAATAAGACTGACACCCAGCACAATAAAAATCAGATCATACGAAGCAGCTGCCTGAATGAGCGGACCAGCCTGCTCAAACCCCTCGCTGGCCTGCCAGTCTGCCGAATAGGACTTTGTCAAGGTATCAACGGCGGCAACACTGTCTTCTTGTGCCTGAATAAGTGAAAAAATCATAACTGTTGGTGTTCGAATTGATACTTCATTTCTTTATAGCGGTACAGGATATCATACAGCCAGACCGCCAGCGCAATGAATCCGATGACCGCCGGGTAAAAAATATAGCGCAGTTCCGGTGCCGTAATTTCACTGAAGGCCGGATTTCCCTCTGCCCCCGGATGAAGGCTGGGCAGCTGCCGCGGAATAATATAGAGCAGGAACGGAATGGTTGTTGCGGCAAACACATTAAAGACCGCCGCGATTTTTGCCCGTTTTTCCGGGTTTTCAAAAGCCGTTCGCAATACAAAATACGCAACGTAAATCATCATCCCCAACGCCGATAGGTTCATGCGGGGCTCGGCAAAAGTCCACCACGATCCCCATGTAAACCGTGCCCACAGCGAGCCCGTAATCAATCCGCAGATGCCAAACAGCAGCCCCACCTGGGTAGCCGACTCCGCTTTCCGGTCGGTAGCCAAATCGGGGTTGTTCAGATACTTAATACTGTAGACAAAGCCCGCTACAAAACAGACGGCCATGGTAAACCACATCGGAACGTGCAGAAATAGGTTCCGGGCCGATTCCAATAAAATAGGTATCTCTGGAATGGGAATAAGGAATCCGGCTACAATAACCCCCGTCATCCAGACGGCTACAACATATTTCCAGGGTTTCAAGCTCATCAAGTAAAAGTTTGCCTGCTGATAGTGTGGTCTGCTTAAAGCATCGCAATATACGAAATCTATTTTGGAAAAATTAGTGTTTTCACCTTCAAATTCCCCAAATTTTACCTAACTTTACAGTCTGCATTACTGCTTTCAAAGAACCTATCGTTGATTATGACACCTCAATCAACTTCCCAAAGCACCTCGCTTCACATCAGCTGGAAAAACCACCTGGTCGGTTACCTCCTCTCCGTGCTGCTGATCCCGCTGTTCGGTCTCGGGCTCCTGGGGCTGTACTGGGTATACAAACGACAGAAACGAATCTCCTACCGGGTGACCAATACCCAGATCTCCTCCATTGGCAGGGAATATCACCGCAATGTGGATCTCGCAAACATTGAAAAGGTGGAGGTACGCCAGAACTGGCTGCAGAAAAAATTAACCGTGGCCGACCTTGTACTCCGCACCCCGACCTCCCGGATGACCCTCTTCGGCATGGAAAACCCCTACAGCCTGAAGGGATTGCTGGAAAAAGCCGTTGCAGCGGAAAAGAAGCGCCGGGAACAGCCCGAAAAAAAAACGAGGGTCCGGGAACAGGAATATGACCCCGGGAGCATGGAAAAAATAGACTACCTGACGGGCTTGTGGCAGCAGGGACTGCTCTCGGACGAAGATTATAAAAAAGAGCGCAAACACTTCGAGTAAAAGCCGGTGCGCGGAAGATTGCATGATTGTTGTTTTAATCCTTATTTGAGTGGATCAGTAGTTCAAAGTTAGCTAAAGTGTTAATATCATGTCACCCTTTCCACTGGAACTGCCACGACGCTCCCCACAAGAACATTCCTTCAAACTCCTTCCTATTTGGGTAATTGTATCAGGACAATTCCTCTAAGGTGCTATTAAAACGTAGAAAAATGCGATAGCGTATATATCCATGGTGACATTTCAATTCCTCTAAGGTGCTATTAAAACTGACTTCAAGAACCGGGATCGTGACAGTTGGGGCGATTTCAATTCCTCTAAGGTGCTATTAAAACTAGTCTCAACAGGGCACTCATGCAACCCTATGCATCATTTCAATTCCTCTAAGGTGCTATTAAAACTCAACTGGCTATCCTATCTATACGAAGCGCAAGAGAATTTCAATTCCTCTAAGGTGCTATTAAAACGTTTCTTTTCGGCCCGCCGTGCAAAGACTTCAATATCATTTCAATTCCTCTAAGGTGCTATTAAAACGGTAAAGCAGAAGACCAAGTAATTAAGTATGATAATATTTCAATTCCTCTAAGGTGCTATTAAAACCTATGCCCCAGACGAAACCAGCACGCTTAAGAGCATATTTCAATTCCTCTAAGGTGCTATTAAAACATATACAAAATCAAATACGGCGGTGGCAAACTTCACAGATTTCAATTCCTCTAAGGTGCTATTAAAACCAAGTCCGCGCCGTGTGCTTTCTTGTTTCAGGAATATTTCAATTCCTCTAAGGTGCTATTAAAACCTGCTGAAACTCCTTTCCAATTACAAGATTTAGCAGATTTCAATTCCTCTAAGGTGCTATTAAAACCCTTAAAGAGATTGAATCATTGTTGAAGTCACTTGAATTTCAATTCCTCTAAGGTGCTATTAAAACATAGAAGTTAACGCCATCATAGGTCAACACTTGATAATTTCAATTCCTCTAAGGTGCTATTAAAACTCTGAGCCGTTCCGCCCTCTTCGCCGTCTTCAGGCTCATTTTAATTCCTCTAAGGTGCTATTAAAACCAAGTTCAACGACTGATACCACGGGCGGATTAGACCATTTCAATTCCTCTAAGGTGCTATTAAAACCGGCCAGTCACGGGCGGTCAAGATCATGCAAAACGATTTCAATTCCTCTAAGGTGCTATTAAAACCTTTTTGCTCTTATGGAGCTTTACGCAAGCGACGAAATTTCAATTCCTCTAAGGTGCTATTAAAACGCACAACAAACGTACATATGTTTAATTATGAATTAATTTCAATTCCTCTAAGGTGCTATTAAAACTCTCGTGCCAGTCGTCGCAATATTCGGAATAGTCAAATTTCAATTCCTCTAAGGTGCTATTAAAACGATTTCGTTCTCATTCCTTTCAATTCACTGGGAGCAATTTCAATTCCTCTAAGGTGCTATTAAAACCTTGTAGGGTGCCAGCTCCGGGCACACCTTGTCTATCATTTCAATTCCTCTAAGGTGCTATTAAAACCGTTATAGCTGGGCGTATATTCATAGTGGTTGCTGAATTTCAATTCCTCTAAGGTGCTATTAAAACAAGAGATCGGCACCGGCATATAAGGAACCGGAAGTAATTTCAATTCCTCTAAGGTGCTATTAAAACTCCGGCTGATGAAGACGATCCGGATACCGATCACCATTTCAATTCCTCTAAGGTGCTATTAAAACTCCAGACCGACAATGTCATGTCGTTCACGCAGGTGAATTTCAATTCCTCTAAGGTGCTATTAAAACTATCGATGGGTCATCCGCTCCCGAGGTGCATATTCGATTTCAATTCCTCTAAGGTGCTATTAAAACTAGCAATACAGATGGCTCATGGATCAAATTTTCTAAATTTCAATTCCTCTAAGGTGCTATTAAAACCGTATCCTCTGTGGATTATTTGCGATGGCAGGTAGAATTTCAATTCCTCTAAGGTGCTATTAAAACGCAAGAAAGCATTTTTTAGTATTTACCCTGAATCAAATTTCAATTCCTCTAAGGTGCTATTAAAACGTACGTTGGCGTTGCCTCCTATGTCAAGCTGATAGGATTTCAATTCCTCTAAGGTGCTATTAAAACGAGATAAAGAAGCCGCAACTCACAACGGACCATCCGAATTTCAATTCCTCTAAGGTGCTATTAAAACCCGTTGCGAATACATCGGTTAGAGACTATATATAGGGATTTTTATGCCTAATTTTCAAGAAATTATCGTCTGCCGGCAATTATGCTAAAAGCAGGTGGGGACGACGAGCTTGATCATATACTTCAGCACGGTCTTAAGGGCATTTATTGAAGGACAAAGGATTTGTGTTAAATAAACAGGGATCAATGAGCCCTGGCCGACGAGATTTTTTAAACAAAATTGTCGACATTATGCTTTTCTACGCCCAACACCTGGCGGTTGCTCCAGCGCTTGCTACCAACACAGTATATGATAATAGAGTCCTGATCTTCATTCATAAGCTCACGGGCGGCATCCTTAAGTTCTTCCAGCTGGGCATCGGTGAGTTCACCCTCAAAAACAGAGTTCTGTACATGATTCAGGTATTTCCTTACCAACTTGAGCATCTTCTGCACGCGATCGACATTCACATCATAGACAAGTATATAATACATACACCAAATTGTAGCGTTTAAAAATTATCCTACCACCAGGCTTTAAATGGCACATAGGCCTGAGCACCTGTCAGATGTTTAACAAGCTTATAGCACTCCATGCGAATAAGGCGACGGTAGGAAACTTTGCGGCCCAATTCACGGTGCATAATGGTAGTCTGGAGTTTTTCTTCAAATACCTTGGAGAAGGTCTTCCTCCCTTTTTGGGTAAGGTGACAAAAGTTGAGTGATTCATCAAAATCGGATGCTTGTATGCGCCGTTGATTTAAACAAGTGAATATTACCCGGTCTGCCAGTAAGGGTTTAAATATTTCGGCTAAATCCAATGCCAAAGAATAACGGCGGGCACCGGGTTCATGCAGATATGAAATCAATGGCGATAGTTGCGTTCTATATATTTCAGTCAGACAGGTGGTATAAACCATTGAATTGCCAAAAGAAATAAGTGCATTGACAGCATTATTGGGAGGTTGTTTTACGCGTTTATTAAAATCGTATTTGTCACCTAATATGGTTGGGAATGCCTGATAATAAGCCTGTCGAATATTTCCCTCCATACCCATAAGTTCCTGTATATCTTTGGCCACCGGAACTTTATCCAAAATTTTTTCCACTCTTTCAATCCATTGGCTTAGATCACCGGCACGTCCGTCGTAATACTTAAGATTCCGAAGCATATTGGAAGCTGCCCCCTTTACCAGCTGCAAAGCAATACGAATGCGCTTTTTATGCTGCTTGTAATGATCGACCTGATTAACTAGCAGAAAACCACTTAACAAATACTCCCGGGGATAGTAGCTGCCGCTGTAGTGCCCGTAATAGTTAAACAGATGCGCTGGAATGTTTTTTTTGGACAAAAACCGAAGCATCCGGGCATTAAAATTAATTTCACTGAATACCATCAGTGAATCCACATCATCAATGGGAATTACTCTTTTATTCTCAGAATTAAATTCTTTTTTAAACTTGCCGGCCTCGGTAATCAGCTCCCAGTCGGTTGAGGCTTCTTTTGTCTGGCCGGTTTCTTCAAGAAGTTCCTGTTCGTCCTCATAGGGCAAAAAAAAGATGGTGTTCTGCTTACGAATTAGCTTGCCTGACGTAAATATATAGGGTCTTATGAAGTATAGCATGTTATAAAAGTTTGTAACATATTGCTATACAATGAATAACAAGTATTACAAGCGTTCAAGAATTTCTGAGGCCAAATTTCGGCATTTAATTCGATGTTTTTCGTTGGATTTAACCGCGACTGAAACGGCCGAATTGACCGGAATTTCGTTGCGC
>NZ_FXTH01000018.1 GCF_900182555.1 Fodinibius sediminis
TCCGACCAGCGAGCGATTTTGTGGCGAAGCCGCCCGTAAATATCAGTGACCGACCGTCGGGAAATACCAGTAAGTTCAGCGGCATCGGTGGCCGTAAAATCCATCGAAAAATAACGAATCAATTGCCGAAATTTGGCCTCAGAAATTTTTGAACGTTTATAATATTTATTAATCATTGCATAGCAATATCTTACAAAGTTTTATAACATGCTATGCTTCACTAGACCCTTGTTTAAAAGGTGAATTATATAGCAACGACTATTCTGTTATCCTAAGAAACAGTTTTGCTCTCCAATCTTGATAAATATCAAGACAATTTCCTGTCATATATCAATGGTTCTTTGACCGGCCAGCAGTATGTTTATAGCACAAACAAAAGTTTAACATAAAACTAAGTGCTACAATGACAACTGCAACGCAGACTTTATGGAAGATTGACCCAACGCACTCAGAAGTACAATTCAAAGTGAAACACTTAGTAATCTCGACCGTCACAGGAAGTTTTAATTCATACAATGGACAAATTGAGGCTAAAGGCGATGACTTTGAAAATGCTAAAGCAAATTTTACTGCTGATATCAATAGCATTTCCACAAACAATGAAGATCGCGACCAGCACCTGAAGTCCGATGACTTTTTTAATGCAAAAGAGTATCCACAACTTAAGTTTGAATCCACAGGCTTTGAGAAAGTTGGTGAAGGCGAATACAAAGTTACCGGTGATTTAACCATCCGTGACGTCACCAAAAGAATTGGACTGAATGTCGTCCATGGCGGTACCGTCACCGATCAGTATGGTCAGACCAAGGCTGGGTTTGAAGTGGAGGGCACCATCAACCGAAAAGAATTTGGCCTAACCTGGAGTGCCGTGACCGAAGCCGGAAACGTGGTTGTAGGCGATAAAATTAAACTACAATTAAACGTTCAGTTTATTAAAAACTAACTGACGAACAAGATCCCATTTGCCTGTAAGCGGGTATTCTCTTCAGGAGGATATCCGTTTTTTAAATCCTGATAATTCCCTGTACATTTTCAGATATCTTTGATAAATCAATTTGTATAAACAAGGCAGCAACCAATAAGCCAACAACGAATGTATCAGGTACTGAAAGAAAGTTTTCAGGAGCATGTATCGCTAACCGATGAGGAGTGGGAGATGTGCAAAAATAATTTCCGTCCGAAGCGAGTGCTCAAACGACAATTTCTGCTTCAGGAAGGTGATGTATGTCGTGAGTTAGCTTTTGTGGAAAAGGGTGCGCTCTATTCTTACACGGTGGATTCAAAAGGTAACCAGCATGTGATACGTTTTGCCTTTGAGGGCTGGTGGATGGCAAACCTGCAAAGCTTCTTTTCTGGTAAGCCAACCACCTTAAATATTGAGGTGCTTGAAGATAGTGAACTGTTGATGCTTGACCGGAAAAATCACAAAAAGCTTTTGAATGAAATTCCCGCCTACGAGCGATATCATCGTATCATTGTGCAGAATGCCTACGTAGCCCTCCAGCAACGCGCGGAAAATGGACTTGGGCTTACCGCTGAAGAAAGGTACAACCGTCTGATAGAGCAAAATCCTGAGTTCATGAATCGTGTACCACTGAACCTTGTGGCTTCTTACCTGGGGATGAGTCCCGAAACCCTAAGCCGGGTTCGTGGGCAGATGAGTAAGTAAAGAGTTTGCTATTTCTCAAGGGCTTCTCTATCCCATTTTCCGTTGACGGCAGTAGCTTCATAGGTCGTCTGGAGGAAATCGAGCAGTATTTCATCCGGGTTTGATGCGTTCATCACAGCCTGATAAGGGAGTAGGTACTCTCCCAGTTCCTCGTTATAGAATGCATCCTGAGGCTTGATAACTGAATCTTGGTATCCTTCCGGCTCTGGATAAGCGTAAGAATAGAACGCAGCCTCTCCAAAACCGGTGCCCGGCCAAAATCCGGCACTTGACAACTCGTGGGAATAACTTTCTTCCATAACCAAATCAGGGCAGTTTGGAACCCCACCCAGGTGTTTTGGAGCGGTTCGTCCTGAGAAACGTGATACCGCCAAATCAAATGCTCCCCAGAAAAAGTGAACAGGACTCACTTTACCCATAAAATTTGACCTGAATTGTGTAAAGATCCTCTGTGCATGAGTCAGAGCTTTCCAGAATTGGTGTACGGCTTCTGCATCATAAGGTGCCTGCTGGTTATTTTCCGGGAATGGCATTATGGGATCGGGGATCTCAACAGGCAGGGAATAAATTTCGATTTCAAGATTTAGCTGCTTGACTCTGTCGAATGTTTTACCGTAGAAATCGGCCACAGACATCGACTCCAAAGTAAAGGAAGCCTTTTTCCCATCTATCTTTCGAATCTCCAATCGGTGCTCCACAAAATTGAACTCAATTTCGAAACTTCCTGACGCATGCGGGATTAATGAAGTGGACAATCCACGGGCAGATACATACAACGGTACATGCCAGCAGTGATTAATCCACGGCATATTTTCAAGACGTATTATTCCCGATAATTTGCGACCATAGGTGAACCACCTCAAGTGTTTCTTGCCACTCGGCCAGAGCAGGTAGTTCGGGCCACGAATAATTCTTTTGACTTGCTGATGAGTTTTGTTTCATAGTGACAAGTATTGTAAATAGTTAGGTGAACATGCTATTTCAGTACATCCTGCAATGACTCATCCCGCTCAATAACCGATTTGGCAAATGGACAGAGTGGAATTACCGTCAATTCATTCTCATGAGCATAATTCACCGCATGCTCAACCAATTCATTACCGATATTTTGGCCTCGAAGTTCATCGGATACTTCCGTGTGGTCAATAATTATTTTATCTGAACCGGCCTTTGAATAGGTAATTTCAGCTTTTGTTTCACCGTCCTCTTCAATAAAAAATGATCCTTTACTATTTCCATCTTTGTGTTGAATAACCATGATGACCGGGGAATAAGTTTAAAGCGTTATTTGTTCCAACTTATATAAACCGGATCATTGTTGACAGCATAAAGTATCCTGTAATGCTTTTTTGATATATATCAAGAGGTTTTCTTAGCACATGTCAATGACAACTGTTCACTGGAAAACTATAATAAAGAAACACAGAAATAGAGTTGATATGAAAGCAATGATGATTTCGGCATTCATTTGAAAAATAAACTACAACGAAAATATTGTACCCATGGAACCTTATAAAGATTTAGGAAAAAGCTATATAGATGGAGAATGGAAAGAAGGGAATGGTAATCGGTCTTTCGATGTATTGAATCCTTTTACTCAGAAAAGCATTTTCCCCTTCCAGTCTGCAAGTGAATTAGATATCGACGAGGCTTACACTGCCGCCGAAGAAGCTCAAAAAGAATGGGCGGAAACCCCACCCTCTCAAAAGAGAAATATTTTTGACGAGGCAACTCGTATAATGAAAGAGCGAAAAGATGAGATTATTGATTGGATTACCCGTGAGATGGGAGGAACCCGTACCAAAGCAGCGTTGGAGTGGGGGCTGGTCCTCGAGAACATCCGCGTTGCCTCGGGCTATCCGTTTACTATGAATGGGGAAATTTATCCTTCAATGATACCCGGCAAAGAAAGTCGCATGTATCGCGAACCTAAAGGCGTTATTACAGTAATTACTCCTTGGAATTTTGCCATGACACTTTCCATGCGATCGGTGGCCCCGGCACTGGCTACGGGCAATGCCGTTGTGTTAAAGCCCGCTGAAGATACACCGGTAACCGGTGGCACCTTAATTGCAAAAATATTTGAGGAAGCCGGGCTTCCAAAGGGATTATTAAACGTAGTACTCGGCAAAGGATCTGATATCGGAAACTACCTTGTTGAGCACCCCGTGAGTGATCTTGTCTCCTTCACTGGATCTACTCCTGTTGGCAAGGGCATTGCCGTACGTGCCGGTGAACGCATGAAAGACGTCAGCCTGGAGCTGGGTGGCAACAACGCCTTTATAGTACTGGATGATGCAGATGTGGACAAAGCCGTTGATGCTGCCATATTCGGCAAGTTTATGCACCAGGGACAAATTTGTATGGCCATTAACCGAATCTTAGTGGATAAGAAATTAGTCGATGAATTCACGAAAAAGTATGTGGAAAAAGCCAACGCTATTAACGTCGGTGATCCCAAGGATCCGGAAACGGAACTGGGACCGGTTATTAACAGAAGCCAGGCTGAAAAAATAAATAGTATGATTGATAAAGCCATTGAAGAGGGCGCTGAGCTGCTAACAGAGCGAAAGACTGAAGGCAATCTTATTCATCCGGTTGTCCTGACCAATGTAACCAACGATATGGAGATTGCTCAAAATGAGATTTTCGGTCCTGTGGCTACGATTATTTCTTTTGACGGGGATGAAGAAGCTGCAGCCTTAGCCAACGATACTGACCTTGGATTAAGCGGTGCCGTACATTCTGGAGATACCGAACGTGCCCTGAACGTAGCTAATCATATTAAGACGGGTATGATTCACATCAACGATCAGCCGGTCAACGACGATGCCAATGCCGTATTCGGCGGAGAAAAACAGTCTGGAGTCGGACGTTTTAATGGAGACTTTGTGAAGGAAAAATTCACCACTACCAAATGGGTGACTGTACAGCATAAAGACCGAGAGTATGCCCTGTAAAAACCGTTGCACCTGCGGTAGCGTTGATTTTCTTTGCGGATACGACAATACCTCTGGTTAAAGCATTTGGGAAACTATTATATCCCTAAGTAATAATCCCTATACCAAACTATAAAGCGGATGCCTTGACAGGTATCCGCTTTTTAAATGTGTACTGAAAGGCCTCTTCACAATCCTTGATATATATCAAGGATTTTTCTTAGCACATATCAATGAGAAGGGAGTATAGGCAGGTTACCTTTGTAGTATCAAATTGAGAAAACCTAAAGATCGATTAAGCAGTATGCCTATTACGAAACAAACAATAGCAATTATTGGAGCTGGCGGGAGTATGGGATCCGCCATTGCAAAACATGTTGCCGGCGGTAACTATCGTCTGCTCCTGTTCGATCAGGATTACAGTAAACTACCTAAGCTTACAGAAGAAATAGATCAGGAATATTCAAACGCCGATGTGAAGACGATGGATTGTGCTCACGACTGTAGCTGGGAAGCCGATATTATTATCATGGCCGTTCCACATGAGCAGGAACAAGAAATTGCTGAAAAGATACGGGACGTAGCGACACAAAAGACGGTGGTCAGCATTGCTAATCCCATAGATGAAAATTTCGATGACTTAACTATAAAATCTGATATTAGCGCAGCGGAAAAGCTACAACAGTGGTTACCACATTCCAAAGTGGTAAAAGCATTTAACACTACTTTTGCTGCTGATTTTGACCAGCCAGTAATTGAAGGCCAAAAGTTTGATTCTTTTATCGCAGGTAATGATGCTCAAGCCATTGAAACGGTTACCGAATTGATTGAGACGGTGGGGTTCAACCCTATCAAAATTGATGACCTTGTCTTCAGTCGTACCCTGGAATGCATGCAGGTTCTGCTTATGCAGATAATTCACAGAAATAACTACAATAGACTGGCCGGATGGAAAGTACTACACAATTAAATCACACTTTAAGACCAAGAAACAATTTAACATTATGATACTTATAACAGGAGCAAACGGGCATTTAGGATCGCAAACCATTGACTTTTTAATAGAGAATAATCCCGATGCGGATATCGCCGGACTTGTCCGAAGCGAGAAAAAAGGCGCCGAACTTAAAGAGAAAGGCGTAGAGTTAAGAATCGGTGATTATACTGATTACCCATCGATCGAGAAAGCCGTTGAGGGCATTGATACCCTGCTATTGATTTCCTCAAGCACTCTGAAAGGACGAATTGGTCAACACAATAATGTGATTCAAGCAGCTAAAGAAGCCGGCGCCGAGCAGATTTTCTACACCAGCATTGTAGAGGCCGATAAAGAGCTAAGCCCACTTTCGCCGGATCATGCTGCAACAGAGAAGCTCATTAAAGAATCCGGCATCCCCTACACTTTATACCGAAATGCGTTTTATATGGAATATCTACCGCTCTTTTTGGGCGATGCTCTAGAGACAGGTCGGTGGACTTTTCCATCCGGAGGTAATCCCATCAATCTGGCACTGCGCTCGGAGATGGCGGAAGCCTTGGCAAACGGACTTGCCAATGCTGAACAACACAAAAACAGCATCTACGAAATTACTTCAGACCAGGCCTATACCCTCGATGAAATTGCCGGGATGCTGAGTGAAGTATCTGGCACCGACATTACTTACAAAGATACTTCGGTCTCAGATTTTGAACAAGCATTGACCGAAGCCGGCTTGCCCGAAGAACAAGTTGATATGAGCGTGATGACGGCCCAAACGTTCGTCAATGGAGCGCTTGATTTTATTTTTGATGATATGGAAAAGCTGATTGGGCGCAAGCCTACAGGACTCGATACCTTCATCAAACAGTTTGTAAACCAGTAGTTTAATCACAACCAATTAACTTTAAAACATAACCCAACAAATAACACAATGAAAAAACTAACCTTTATTTTAACACTTTTAATTCTTCCTGTCAGCGTCTTTGCACAAGATACCTGGGTGGAAGATCCTGCGCACTCGAAGCTCGGATTTACCGTCACCCACTTGGGTATTGCAGATGTACCGGGATATTTTGGCGACTATGATGTCACCATTGAAGCCTCTAAAGAGGATTTTAGCGACGCGCAGGTTGAACTGACCGTACAAACGGCTTCTATCGATACGCGCGTCGAAAAGCGCAATAATCACCTCAAAAGCCCCGACTTTTTTAACGTTGAAAAGTATCCAACGATGACTTTTAAGAGCATGGATATTAAAGAAGTGGGCGATGATAAATATGAGCTGACCGGCGACCTGACCCTGCACGGGGTAACCAAACCCGTTACTGTGACGATGATTTACCGCGGGAACATCCAGAATGAGATGACCCAGGGGAACCTTAAGGCCGGAATTCAAATTACCGGTATCATTGATCGCTCGGAGTTTGATCTCGGCAACGGATTTCCACCACCCATGATCAGCAACGAGGTGCGTATTAAAGCGGACGGAGAGTTTATGCAGCAATGAGGCATTGACGATTGGATCCGCAAAGTTTTAATCCTTTGCGGATCACTTAACCTGAAAACCCAAACAAAACAATACGAAAACAAGTTTAGAACAGATGTACAACTTAAAAGTTATCTCCTCAACCACGCGCCCTGGTAGAAACGGGCCCATTATAGCACGATGGATTTCTAAAGTCGCTGGTCAAAACGACCGTTTTGATGTGGAAATGATCGATCTCGGAGAAATTGATCTGCCGATGATGAATGAACCTCATCATCCGAGAATGAAAAAATACAAGCATGAACATACCAAACGGTGGAGTGCCAAAATTGAGGAGGCAGACACCTTCATCTTTGTAACTGCAGAATACAATCACACCTATCCGGCATCCCTACAGAATGCCCTGCAGTACTTGTCACAGGAATGGAATTACAAAGCAGCCGGAATTGTGAGTTATGGAGGCGTATCGGCGGGAACGAGAGCGTATATCGATCTGAAACGAGATCTGTTGACGTTTAAGATGGCGCCTTTGGTAGAAGCGGTGAATATTCCGTTTTTTCCTCAATTTATAAATGATGAAAACGAGCTTATACCCAATGAAGAAATGGAGAAAGCGGCCAGCACAATGCTGGATGAATTGGCACGGTGGAGTGCTGGAATGAAAGTGATAAAAGAAAATGAGGCTGTAGTTGTTTGAGTGATCGAATGTGTTGGAAGACATGTGAAGACTACGAATTCAAAAGATTAATTAACTATGGATACTAATTATACCACACCGTCCCAGACCCATATCGGGCACGTGCATTTGAAAGTATCTGATTTGGATCGGGCTCTTGAATTTTATCGTGATCTGCTCGGCTTTGAGCTAACCACCATGTATGGTGAGAATGCGGCCTTTCTGTCAGCCGGAGGATATCACCATCACATCGGCCTCAATACCTGGCACAGTAAAGGAGGTTCGCCTGCGCCACGCAATAGCGCAGGACTCTATCACACCGCTTTTCTCTATCCCACGCG
Organism: Fodinibius sediminis; assembly: GCF_900182555.1. GTDB lineage: Bacteria > Bacteroidota > Rhodothermia > Balneolales > Balneolaceae > Fodinibius > Fodinibius sediminis. The sequence goes on from NZ_FXTH01000018.1 coordinate 8,091, forward strand.
CAAAGATCTGGCTGAAATTCTACAGCGCCTCATTGATGAGGAATACCCCATCGATGGGGCCAGCGATCACGGCGTTTCGGAAGCAATTTACTTAAGGGATCCCGATGGCAATGGCGTGGAGCTGTACTGTGACCGTCCCCGCGAGGAATGGGAATGCACCGAGGACGGCTCGGTCAAGATGGTTACTCAACCGCTTGACGTGCAGGATTTACTGAAAGAATTGAACAAAAAAACACATTGAATCTGAATTTAACGACAACGAATTATAACAGAAATATCTTTTATCACAATGAATAAATTGAAAATAACATATTGGATTACCACGGGAATATTCAGTGCTATGATGCTATTTAGTGCTACGATGTACTTCACTAGTCCTGATATGGCCCAAACCTTTGAACACCTTGGATTCCCGGATTACTTTCGAATAGAACTGGGCATAGCTAAAATAATTGGTGTCCTGCTGTTGCTTGCTCCCTTTACAGGACGTCTTAAAGAATGGGTTTATGCTGGATTTACCATCAACATGATCTCTGGCGGTATTGCTCATGCAGCAGCTGGCGATCCCATATCAGCTATTCTCACTCCACTTATATTTTTGGGGGTTTTAGTGGTCTCTTACGTAACGCTCCAGAAGTTGGATGATGAGATCGAGCCAGCTTTTGTAACACAGCTTATTGGTTCAACTTCATAGGCGGAAAGTACTAATGATACACATCGCCAATTCAAACGAACGACACAAGGTAAGCCGGGGACCATTTACTTCTCGGTTTCTTCCCTTGGGCCGGACCATACCGGACGCCAACGATCATGGTATTGCCCAGATAGGGCGGCTGGAACACGCCATACTCGAAGGCGGCGCACTGGTTCCGATGCACCTGCATCAGAATGAGGAGATTCTTTCCTACATTCGCAAAGGCACAATGCATCACAAAGACAGTGACGGCAATGATATACCCATTCTCAATAAGCATCTGATGCTGATGAATGCTGGCAGCGGCATTCAGCATGAAGAGGGAGTTCGTGAAGGCGATGAGACCGTGGAGATGCTACAGATTTTTATCCGTCCCAAAGCGGATAACCTGAAACCAAAGGTGCAGTTTTATGAGCCCGATGTAATAAATAGCCGAAATAAATGGCGGCTGCTTGCTGGGCACGAGCAATCCGAAGCCCCGATGTTATTCAGAAGCGAGGTGTTGTTTTATGACCTGCATCTGCAAGAAGGAAACATCATTCAAAGTCCCAAACTGCAAGGGCTTACCGGCTTTATGTATCTGTTCAGCGGAAGTGTAACCATTGAGGATCACACCGAAATGGTTGGGGAAGGCGATCAAGTAATTATCAAAGATGAACAGTTGATCCTAAAAGCTAATGAAGATTCGAATATCGTCTTTTTTGTATTGGATGAATCTGCACCCTATAGCCGGAATGGGCTTTATACAAAATGAAAAAAAGAAAGTTGCATCTATATAATGAAAATTGCGAAGAAAAGCGGAAATATTTGAATAATGTCATTCGACTCTTCATATTACTGATGGAGTAAGTTACATTGCTTGAAATATGCTTTCTTTATTTGCATAGTACTCATCTATTTGATCGAAGATAGATTCTAGCACACCCTCAATAAATAGTCCAGTGGAATATATTTCCTTTTTTCCATTTGAAAACTTCATAAAGGTTCTGCCTGCTAGCCGCATCTGGTGTTCAGTGACCTTATAGAATCCTCTGTAATTACCTGTAGTGTAATATACTCTTAGCCTTTGGTGAAAATCACGCATATCAGTAATTAGCTTATAATCACATATTTAAGTAAGTGTAAAGTTTATCCTTTAAAATAATTGTAGTGGAGGGGACCGTTTACATATAGTGTACTTACCTATACAAAAATCAGTATGAAAAAATAAATCTGCTATTTATGTTGTATTTCTCTTGATGAAAAGCAGGTCTTGCACTGTGAAAAGGTGCAGGGCTTTTTTTAGCTTATCCTAATGATCTCCTCCTGATTTATGTACCAGTTATAAGAATAGAATCGGACGTTATATTATGTTTTTGAAAGTACCCATTCGGATGCATATCTCCGAGCGAGCTGAGTAAGGCCGGAAAGAGTTATATTCGATCCACCAGATCTCAATCTTCCCGAGAGCATCATCCAGGGATAAAATCCAATGCAGGTTCAAACATTCATCACGAAATCTCTCGTTGAAAGACTATATATTGGGGTTGTCGGTGGTTTTTATAAGTCGGAAGAAGTCCAACGTAACCCCGTTATCGTGGCCACTGGTCTAAGATTTTGGAGGTGAAATCACTGCTATTGTTGACTTGAATCCGAATAGGCAGTTGGCCGATTTGACAGTAAATCCGCTCCATGATCCCGGTTACATCCATACCTTTGATAGAGGAATCAGCATGTATGCCCAGACATATGCGACTAAAATTCTCCACTATGGTTAAGGCACGGGGCCGACGCCTGTGGAAGAGCTGATCGGCCACAAAATCCATACTCCAAAGTTGGATGGCCCGCTGAGGGAGAGGCCATCCAGACGGTGTTCAATCGCCCGGCTCCGGTGTGGACGTTTTAACAATAAGTTTAGCCTCCTCGGCTTATAAAGTCGATATACATGTTTGTGGTTTGTCTGTAGCAGCCTTTCATGGAGATGATTTTATATCATCAGATCTGTAGTTGAATTGAGGCAATCCAATCTGATAATGATAGGAAATGAATCTAAGTGCAATTGTACTGAAAATAGCTATGGCCTGTATTGCAATGCTACTTCCAAAACGCTTCAAGAGAACTATATATATCAAGCCTCCAATAATTGAAGCGGTGGCATAAATTTCCTTTCGAAAAATAAGGGGACGGGATCCTGACAGAACATCCCTGACCACACCGCCAAAACATCCTGTAATAGTTCCAAGTGCAATTGCAATCCCATTACTCATATCGGCCCTAAGGCCAACCTGCACTCCCATCACTGTAAATAGGCCCAACCCAACAGCATCAAAAAAGAATATCCAGCTTTGCACTTTCCGCATGCGACTTCGAAGAGTTACCGTAAGTATAAAACCAGCAATAACAGACCAGATTGCAAGTGAATTTGTCAGCCAACTCACCGGTAAATTTCCAACCATTAAATCTCGTATTGTACCTCCCCCAATTGCTGTGACAAAAGCTAAAACAAGAATCCCAAATAAGTCATATCTGTGTTGAATAGCCGCAGTAGCTCCTGATACGGCAAAAGCAAAGGTTCCTAGTATTTCAGCTATAGTAATAAATTGGCTGCCAGAAAATTCAATCATATTAATCTTGCTGTCTTGCCATTATTAACAAAGTTTACACTTCCGATGGAGATATATAAAACCGGTAATTTTATTCAGTTGCACAAATAGTATATTATTTCTGTAAGCTTCCACATTAGTTCTGAATTGCAACTAGACTTAGGAAGAAGGTTCACATTAGGAAAGCTCCCCCATCTGATTTGAACTATAAAGTAAGCCTCATCCAGTACATAAAATGGCATATATGATTCTCTGTCCTCCACTTTGAAACCAATAAACATCTGAAACATCTTTCATGCCAGCATACACTTGACTCAGCGTTGAATATATGCATTTGAAGTAAATATTATCGGCATCTTATTTATTGATACGAAACAGATCCTTAATCATATTTATCGGCAAATCATAATCAGCCAAGCGAGAATAAAATTCCTGATCTGAATATATCAGAGATAAAGTTAGGATTGATATATACACCTCATGATAAAGTTTATTTCATCCAAACATAAAATAGGAGGGCGATATGGTTGAACACTAATTGATGGTGGTTTTACATACAGATGTAAAATACTAAAACTCATATCATGCTACCATGACCTTTTTGCTCTGGGATATCGGAAGATAGTTTTTAAAAAATTGCTACGTTACGTTTGCATTAAATGGTTGAGAATTTAGTTAGAGAAGAAAAATCTTGAGGATAAACAGATTATCATTATCGGTGGTGGTTTTGCCGGTATGAACCTAGCATAAAAACTGTCCGATAAAGAAGGTATCGATATATCATTAGAAGCTGGGCTGATTATCAAATCTTTCTCTGTACATAGAAGGATTTGTATTCAAAATATCTTTAAACTGCTTATTAAAGTTTGAAATGGAGTTATATCCACATTTGTAGCTGATTTCAGTCACATTTAAATTCGTTTCCATTAACAAACGACAAGCTTGTCCAATCCGATATTCTTTGATATAAGTGAAAAAAGTTTTTCCCGTTACTTTTTTAAAATGTCTGCAGAAAGCGGCTTTAGTGAGTCCAATAATACTGACGATATCATCTAGAGAAATGTCCTCCTTATAATGCTCCATAACATACTTACAGGCTTTGTTGATTCTCTGATAATCCTCTTTACTAAAAGAAGTGGTATAGCCAGAGCTTGCTAAAGACTTCGAATCGAAGTTAGTTGATAGAGTATTTAAAACGGAAAGAATTTCCAGCATACAATCTGTTCTATCCAGTGTAAACATTTTTTGGATACGATCTGCAATGACTTTCGTTTCTCCAAAAAATTCTATGCCTGATTTTGACTGCTTAACCAACTTTCGAATTGAATTAAATTCCGGGCATTTAAGAAGATCATTGTTAAAAAAAATGTTATTTAAATGTATAACTAAGGAACCAGCTCTATCCTTCTTGGTAAATTCTTGACCACAGTTGAATAAATGAGGTAGCTCTGAACCCAGAAACAATAAATCCCCCTTATTTAAGACAGAGACATTATCTCCAATAACCTTTTCCCCTTTGCCCCCCCAAATATAGATCAGCTCATATTCTTCATGAAAATGCCAAAGACCATCAAATGATTGCCCTATAGTATTCTTGAGTTTGAATGAGTGGCGGGCGTCTACATTCTTTTTATATATAGGATCCATGAGATGCTATAATTTTGATCTATTTAATATCTTAAAAAAACATATATCAATATAATACAACGATCTCAATGAAACAGTCAATCGATTTCAGGTTTATCTAAACAAGAGGCCCGGTCAGCCCCTAAAAGGGCTTCAAAAATATCGGTCTTGCATTAGGAAGGAAAGGTTAAAATATTTCTGATCTCATTATTTTATATGGGGATATCACAACCTGCATCATAACACATAATATGAGTAATATTTGTGCAGTTGATCTTTGGTAGTAATTCCTCTTTAATAACTCGGTTAAAACTTTCAGTAGAATGGTAATAGGGATAGTCCCTCAGTTTTTTACTATTTGACAGAACTATTTGATATAAGTGCCCAGTCGGTTTTTGTGGAATCACTATCTGCTATTAACAAGCTCCTTATTTTGTATTTATTTCATAATTTATCATAAATATTTAATCAACTGTAATTCATTCTTTCTGGGCTAACTCTTCGAACGTTTGCCAGCATTCGTACATAGCTCGTGGTACGTGGAAGCAGCCTTTCCATTTGCTCCCTTTGAGGGTGGTATAGCGTTCACCCTGGCGGTTGAGGTAACCAAACCACTCACCGTAATCGGAATCGTTAAATCGTTTCCAGCTGTAGTCGTGTACTTTTTGGTACCATTTGGCACTTTCGCTGCGTTCTGTAAGCAAATAACCTTTGGAAAGGGCAATAAGAGTTTCCAGGTGTACCCACCAGAGTTTTTGTGTCCATTCCAACTGCAGGGGCGGGTGTCCCTCGGCATCAAGAAAGTAGTAGATACCGCCATATTCAGAATCCCAGCCGAACTCGATCAGGTTGAGGGTAATATCAGTGGCCTTTTCTATGAGCTTCTGATCACTGCGCCGTCGTCCAATCTCCATCAAAAACCACATCGCCTCAATGCCATGGCCTGGATTAACCAGCCGTCCTTCGTAACTGTCTGAATACGAACCGTTTTTCAGTACGTATTCATGCATTACTTTCTGTTTGTCATCCCAGAATATTTCTGTTACTTCGTGAATGCACCGGTCAAGTGATTGCTCTACCTTTTTCTGATCCAGTATATTTTCCATTTCTAAGTTGAGTACGCTTAACATCATAGGAAGGGCAAAGCCTTTAAGGGGACGTGTACCGCGAACAGATTTTTCGTACTGTCCTTTAGGATTATCACGTCGATCTAGAATATTCTCGTAAGTTCTGATGGCAATAGTTCGGGCTTCTTCCTCCCCGGTAGCTTGGTAGTACTCATGAAAGGCAAGGGCTGCAAAGCAATCTGAGAAGATATTATAGGGCTGAATTAGGGGCTCTCCCCGGCGGTTCATAGAGAAGTACCAATTGCCTGAAGCATCCATACCGTGTTCTTTCAGAAACTGATAACCCTTTTCTGCTATACTGAGCCATTTATCTTTTGAATCTACGCGGTTATATAGCATGGAGAATGTCCATACCTGCCTTGCCTGCAGCCAAATGAACTTGTCGGTATCATAGGCTGTACCATCCCGGTCTAGACAGCTAAAGTACCCTCCGTATTTTTCATCGACAGAATGCTTTTCCCAAAAAGGGATAACATCTGATAGAAGTGCTTCTTTATACTTCTTAGCAAGTGCTTTTGGCTTTTCATTGAACATGGGGGATATCAATTTTCGTCTCTTTTAGTTACGAGTGTGCGATATGTAAGCCCTTCCAACTTCTTTCCGTGGTCGGGGAACAGATAACTGATAAAATATCCGGAAAAAACGCATACGGGAATACCAATAAGTGGATAAATATAAAAGTGAATAGGTGTATGGAATTTAACGATGTAAAGGACTATTAAGCTTATAATAGCTCCAATGAGAGCACCTGTGCCATGTGTGCGCTTGGTAAAAATGCCAAGAATAAAGATGCCGGCTAAGGCACTGCTTAGTAATCCGATGATTTCCTGGAAGAAGAAATACAGGGATTGAATAGGAAAGCTGGCCAATAAACAAGCAATAAGAGTTCCTAATACACCAGTAAGTACAGTAACCCAGCGTGCTAGGTTCAATCGGGCATTTTCAGTTGAAGCAGGAACAAAACGTTCATAAAAATCCACTGTTGCAACAGTGGAAATACTGTGCATGCTGCTGTCCAAACTCGACATGGAAGCGGAAAAAATTCCGGCAATTAAAAGTCCGGCATATCCCATAGGTAGCTGTTGCCCAATAAAAAGCGGGAACACCTGGTCATTTTGCATGCCTACAGATAAAAAATCCGGATTTAGTTTGTAAAAAACGTAGAGGCAAGTTCCCAGGGCAAAAAAGAGAAATCCGGTGGGAATGGAGATGATCCCATTGGTCCAGATACTGTCAGCAGCTGATTTTTCATCGCGGGTGGTTAGATAGCGTTGAATGACAGCTTGATCAGTGGTGTAAGGGCCAAATTGAAGTGCAAATGAGCCCAGGAAAATCGACCAGGTTGCCAGGGATGTAAAGCTAAAACTGAAATCAAAAAGCTGCAGTTTATCGTGTTCCAGCGCTGTAGTATAGACTATCTCCAATCCACCTACATAATTAATAATGAAATAGAGGCTATATATAATACCGCTGACAAGAATAAATACCTGTAATACATCACTCCATATTACGGCTTCAATACCACCGAGAGTGGTGTATATAATTGCAAGGACTCCCATTAAGATAATGGCAGCATAAATGTTCATATCTAGTATGGCAGTGAGGGTCAGAGCGGGCAGAAATACCACTACACTCATGCGACCTAGTTGAAAAAGAATAAACGAAACGCTACCAAAGAGCCTGACCGCAAGGTGGAACCGTTTTTCAAGGTATTCATAGGCTGAAGTAACGTTTAATCGCCGGAAAAAGGGTAGATAGAAGTAAATGACAACCGGTGCCATTAGAAAGATGGTAAAATAGGCGATAAAAACGATCCAATTATCGGCATAGGCCAGAACCGGAGTAGAAATAAAAGTAATGGCGCTGAGCTGCGTGGCATAAATACTAATGCCGGCAGCCCACCAGGGAATGCGGTTGCCAGCTAGAAAGTAATCATCGGTGGCATCTTCCCTGTGTGAAAAATAGAATCCCATACCAATTAAAATGATTGCATAGAGCCCCAGTGCACTATAATTGACCCAACCAAATTGAGGGGTCCGGGAATCAATTGTGCCCTGCCAAACTTCCGGGGTACGCACGCCGGGCCTCGTTTCTCCGCTGGGAAGAATAATTTGATCATTCCATTTCACTGCTGTTGTTGTTACCGGCGGAGGATTGGGCAGCTGTCCTACGTTGTCCCAGCTATCTGTGATTGTGTGGTAAGAAAGTACATTCTTTGAAAAAGGATTTTCTTGGGTTAAATTATCTGTGAGTTTTAGTTCAAACGCTTCGATTTGTTGCTTTATATCCTGCTGTCTGGAAGATGGCAGTACTTGCATCTGATTTCGGAGACTGTCCATTTGAGTAATAAGTTCAAGTCGTTCCATTAGTGCATCACCGGAATCACCTCCAAAAACGAGGATATGCGAGTCACCGGAGGGTAGAGCAGAGGCGCCCATAACCGAACGACTACTATCCGGGAGATTATGTCCTACATCTCCCAGTACATTCCATTTCTGCTCCTTGATATTATAGCGGTATGCATCGTTAAGGATATTCATTGATCCATCGGCGTTAAGGTTGCGGCCACTGAACAGAAAGAAATAGGGGGTGTCTCCTTTGTATTGGGCAGCAGCTATTGGCAATATGCGTGAGGGACCTGGCCATGGGTGCAGTTCTTCCCATTGTAAGTCCTCCTCTTTAGAGATATCCAGCTTCCAGAATATTTTGGTCGCTTCGGGGTCATTCATCGAGTGTTGCCCACCGGCTACATAGATAGTATTATCGATAAAACCCACATCCATAAATGCAAGTGGTTTGGGAAGCGAAGGAAGATTTTCTATATCGATGGATTTGGAATCGGGCTCCCATTGCAGTCGATAAACCTTTGATGAAACCGTTTTGCCATCAGTTCCGCCGATAAGAATAATTCCGTTTTCAGTTGAGACAGTAGCTCCATAGGCCAGCGAATCAGGGAGCGTCAGTCCCGGACTGGTATGCCAATTATAGGATGCACTATCCTGTTGCAGGATATGGATTGTATTATAAAATACTTTCTCTCCGCCTTTCCCAGGCATAGCTGACGGAAAATTAGCACCTCCACCCATTAGAAGAACATTATTATGAGTGCCGACAAAAGCACCAGCTACCCCGTTACTGTCGGGATAGTCGGAAAGACTATGCCAATGTATAATATTTTTACTCGTATCTGCGGAGGAATCCTGAGCTATGGCGTTGTAATATAATGCCATAGTTACTACTAGCAACAGGATTACATATTGTATTAGATTTTTCATCAGCAGAAGCCCTTTCTTATAATTCAAAAATGATTGGCTGATAAAACAATTAAGCCAAAGTTAATTATGATAGAGATAATGATAGGAATGAGTCCATAAAATAGGTTCTCATTTTTTATCCTTTGGCTTGGAGGGCTTAAGGGTAAATAATAAAAGAAATAATAAGTTCAAAAATCTTTTGCTTGATTTTGTGTCATCAGTACTCCGAGGGGATGGAATCAATTTTTGGGGTTTAAGCCATTTAAACAAGGAACCTGGTTTAATACGGTAGCTAAGAAACACATGGCTCAATAACGGCACCATAAGTTTAACAAAGCTTACTTTTAAGTATTAAATCTAACTGCTCAACGTGTTTACTATTATTATTGACGTTAAAAGGAAGATGGAATAATTAACCATCTTTTTTTCTTACAAATTGTTGCTTGCTCCTTAAACCATTCGAAAATAGTGTATTGGTAATATCCTTCCCTTAATTACCACGTAATTGATTATTTATTTAATAAATATTTAATAAATATCAATATAGTAGCAGTATGAATCAATTTTTGAGTAGACATCCCTTTTTGAGTTCTGCATAATGCTTTTGAAATAGGCTTGGAGGCTTATAAATAATAACGAAAATCTATAAATAATAAGGAAAGGTAACCTAGTTAGGGGAAATATAGTAAGGAAATGTATGTAAATAATGTATGTAAAGGTTTAACTTAAAAACACTCAATACTATGAATATTAAGTTACGCTCAATTCAACTTCTAATAGTGTTTTTTGTGCTACTATGGCAGTGTCAGGAAGTTTTGGCTCAGGATCAAGTTACGGTAACAGGAACCGTAACAGTACAGGAAACAGGTGCAACCTTACCGGGTGTAAATATAACTGTTGAAGGGACTACAACAGGGACATCTACCGATGCAAACGGTATGTATGAAATTTCAGTATCACCTGAAGCGACCCTGGTATTTAGTTCTATAGGCTTTGCTACCCGCGAGATTTCGGTTGAAGGACGATCAACCATTGATGTAGTAATGGTTGAAGATGTAGAAGAACTGGATGAAATGGTGGTAATCGGTTATGGGGAGCAGGCCCGCCGAACATTGACCACTTCCGTTTCCAAACTGGATACTTCTACCCTGAACAATGTGCCTTTTACAAATATTGGATCTGCACTGCAGGGTAATGTTTCGGGTTTGCGTGTTCAGAACACTACCGGACAACCGGGAACTGCTCCACGAATTATTCTTCGTGGTGGTACCTCTATTAGTAATCCAGAAGGAGCGCAGCCACTTTATATAGTAGATGGGGTTAAGCGAAATAACCTTAATGATATTAGTTCTAATAATATTGAGAGTATTCAAGTGCTTAAAGATGCGGCTTCTACCGCTATATATGGTGCTCGGGCTTCTAATGGGGTTGTTATCGTAGAAACCAAGTCAGGACAGGCTGGAAGCACACAGATAAACTATCGCAGCAGCGTACAGTTTTCACAGTTAGGAGATAAGTATGATCTGGGATCGGCTCGGGAATACATTAAATACGGCCGGATGGGAATGGCAGCAACTGGTGAAAAACATCCACAATACCTTGGACGTCTTGATTGGGCCAATGGTTTTGGTACGGGTAATGATCTAACCAAGAATACCGCTTTTACTCCCCAGTATTTGACTCCCGAAAATGAACACAAGCTGAATGAAGGGTGGGAAAGTATGCCAGACCCGCTGGATCCTTCTAAAACGATTATATTCAATAGTACTAACTGGCAGGATAAGCTATTCCGGACGGCTGTGACAACCAATCATTATCTGTCAGCTTCGGGGGGTTCTGAAACAGCTACTTACCGGGTTGGTCTGGGGTGGCTAAATAGTGAAGGAGCGGCTATCGAAACTGGCTATGAGCGTCTAAATTTTGATGCAAGTGGAAATGTTCAGGTGCGCGACAACATTAGCGTAAGTGCAGATGTAAATTTTAGCAACTCAAGTGATAGTCAGGTATTTAGTATTAACCAGATTTTTCAGCGTGCTTTAGCTTTACCACAAACAGCTAAATTCCGATATGAGGATGGGACCTTGGCTCCCGGACAAAATAGATCCATGGGGAATCCGGTATATCATTTAAACCGAAGTCTGGCTGAAAATAATCTGAACCGGCTGACGCTCGGATTGAGTGGTATCTGGGATATAACAGATAATATTAGTTTTGAGCCCTCTGCTTCACTCTATACAGTTCAGGGTATTGATAACTCATTCCAGAAATCGTATTACAATACCGCTACCCAGTTTATTAATTCAAGAAATGCTTCGGCGTCCCATAGCCTTTATTGGCAACGCGAGGTTGATGGGGTGTTTACTTATGCAAATTCCTTTAGCCAGGATCATAATTTCTCAGCTAAAGCCGGATTTTCCTACTATGATCGCAAGAACTATAACTTGTATGCGGCCGGCAGGGGAGCTGCAACGGATAATATTCCAACCTTGAATGCGGCATCTGAAGAGACAGCGGTTTCAAGTAGTACTTCCCACCAGGTTATAGCTGGTTATTTCAGTCGTGTCAGTTATGATTTTGACCAGAAATACTTACTTTCTGCATCAGCGCGCTATGATGGGGCTTCGAATTTAGGCGATAATAGTAAATGGGGTTTATTTCCTGGAGTTTCTGCAGGATGGAATATGCATGAAGAAGGCTTTTGGTCAGCAGTTCCGGAAGAAATTTCTTCGTTTAAATTACGAGCAAGCTATGGCATAAACGGAAATATCAGCGGCTTGTCTGACTTCCATGCACAAGGGCAATACAGTGTAGGATCCGAGTATAACGGCCAACCAATAGTGGCGAGTAGCCGTTTGCCTAATCAGGATCTTAAATGGGAGCGCTCACGCACGGTGGATGTCGGAATTGATGTCGGTTTGTTTGATGATCGCCTCACCTTCCTTGCGGATTATTATCGTAGAGTTACCGACGATCTCCTACAGAGTCTTGAACTTCCGCACTATACGGGCTTTCTAAGCATACTTACAAATTTGGGATCTTTGGAAAACAAAGGAGTAGAGTTTGAAGTAGAAGCAGATATTCTTCGAAATCAATCCGGATTAAATTGGTCTTTGGGAGCCAATGCTTCTTACAACCAGAATACAATTCTGGAGCTTCCTGAGAATGATAATGAAAATAATCGTATAGGTGGTATCCTGGTCTATGATCGGGCATCTGGTGAATACGTTTACAAAGGGGGCCTCCAGGAAGGTGGACGTCTTGGCGATATGTTTGCTTATCAGCAGGAGGGCATATATGCTACCGATGAGGAAGCGGCTAATGGTCCCGTAGATGAACTTGTAACTGGAACTGACAAGACCAAGTTCGGCGGTGATGTAAAATGGCTGGATAAAGATGATAATGGTGTTATTGACAACCGCGATCGAGTATATGCGGGTAATCGTTTTCCAAACTGGACGGGCGGTATTTCCAGTACCTTTAATTATAAAAATCTTGATATTTTTGTCCGTACAGATTTTGCACTTGGTCATACCATTTACCATGAAAGCTTAGCCCGGTTTAATGGACAGTTTCAAGGAGATATCAATATATCTCAGGAAGTTGTGGAAGAGTCCTGGAAAGAGCAGGGAGATCAGACAGACGTTCCGCGTTATTACTGGGCAGATCAGCTTGCTCAGAACAATCTCTTTAGAGGAAATACCCGTTATTATGAAAAAGGTGATTATCTCGCAATACGAGAGATTACCCTTAGCTACACATTTCCGGCACGGTGGTTAAATAAAGCTGGGTTTAAAAATATCCGGGCCTACGCCACTGGTAATAATCTCCATTACATAACCAATTACAAAGGATTGTTGCCGGAGGAAGGTGGACAAGACAGCGGCCGTTATCCCAATCCACAGAGCTTTATTCTGGGAGTTGAAATCGGTTTGTAAGAGAGATCATGTGTAAGCTTAATACAAAATTTCAAGAAATTCAGAAAAGTGTTATGAATAACTTAACCAAACTAGCGTTTTTGATAGTAGGCTTTTTTACGGTCGTATCGTGCACTGATAATCTGGAATTATCCCCCACCAGTTCAATTACTGCTAATTCCTTTTGGGAAAATGAACAGGATGTACGGGGTGGACTTAATGGGATGTATCAATGGTTTCGTCCACAGGCTTCTTCTAACCTTTATATCTGGGGCGCTGGACGTAGTGAGGAGCTCTCCTATGGAATGCAGGCTTCGGAAGGGTTAGAGCGGTATTTCGAAAATACCATAGATGCAAACTACGCGGGACCCAATTGGCTGCGGCTTTATACGACTATTTATACAGCTAATCTGGCTATCAGTGAGATTCCGGATGTAACATTTACAAATGAGTCTGAAAAGCAGCGCGCATTAGCCAGGGCTTATACAATGCGGGCTTATGTTTATTTCATTTTAGCCCGAACCTGGGGTGATGTACCGTTGGTTACAGAACCGATCGAAGGTTTTGATGGAGCCACCGGAGAGCCGCGTGCCGATGTAAGTGAAGTTTTTAACCTTATTAAGGAAGATCTGAATCAGGCGCTTAGCCTGTTTCCGGATGATAGTTTCCCCAGCTGCAGATGTACATGGTCCCGACCAGCCGCCAATGCCTTGAAGGGAAATGTCTATTTATGGACCGCCAAGCGTATGGGGGGTGGGGAGACCGATTTCAGTACTGCTTTGTCAGCGCTACAGGAAGTTCAAAATGCTGATGTCGGGTTGTTAGAAAACTTTGATGAGATTTTCCGCTATGAGAATAAGGGTAATCGTGAGATTCTAATGGCCATACATTTCGAAGACCTGGAGTCTGGGTGGATGTATAATAATAATATGTACATTCGAAATGATCAGATCCCGTCGAATGTAGACGAAGAATCTGCAGAACTTATTGGGACCGGAGGCGGCCTCAATCGATGGGCGCCCTCCGAAACGCTTAGAGAGCAGTTTAGCGATGATGATAGTCGTAAGGATGGGTCATTTGCTGAAGTTTACACGGTAGAAGAGGGTGATTCTGCGCTCTTAACTTCTGCTGTAACTAAATTCCGTGGCTTTGTAGAAGACGGAGCACGTAAGTTCTTAGATGATGTGGTACTCTATCGCTATGCAGATGTCTTATTGATGATAGCTGAAGCGAAGAATGGATTGGGACAGGATCCCAGTTCAGAAATTAATGAAGTACGTCAACGTGCGTATGGGGATGACTACACTGATCATGTTTTCGTAAATGGCACGCAAGAGGCTAACAGCGAGGCAATACTTCAGGAACGGTTGCGTGAGCTGGCATTTGAAGGTAAGCGCTGGTGGGATCTGGTGCGCTTTGGCAAAGCCTTTGAATTGGTGCCATCGTTGCAGGATCGTCAGGGAGAAGATCACCTCTTGTTATGGCCAATATCCGAGAGTACGTTGAGTCAGAATGGAGAGCTCGAACAAAACCCGGGATACTAATTTTATCTTTCTAGACTATAAATATTAGCCGCTATATTTCCCCTTCCCGGCCTTAGTTCCTTTGCTCATAAGTCTGTGGCAAGGAAGTTAGGGCCGGGTTTTTTTAAATAATTGAAAGGTTTCGAATATGAAAACATTTAAAACGCTTTTACTGGCATCAGTCGCAGCTTTGTTTGTTTTTGCAGCATGCAAGAATTCAGGGACTTCTGTAAATAAGGTAGCACAAGAGAAACTAACTACTCATCAAAAAGTGACACCGGTGCTCATCGGTAAAGAAAGAAATCCGGTATTGAGAGTACAGCTGTCTGTCGATGAGAATAATACTCCAAAGACGGTTAAAAGTCTGAAAATTACGACAGAAGGAACAACTGAGATTGAAAATCTAAAATCAGTAGAAGTCCTGTATGCTCCGGCGGATACAGGTTTTGAAGAAGCCATACATTTTGGAGGAATAAAAAATATTCAGGAAGAAATGATCATAGAGGGTAATCAACTGCTGGGAACTGGTCTGAATAATTTTTGGGTATCCTATGAACTCAATGATGATACGGATCTGTTAAATGTCGTTGATGCCGGTCTCGAAGAAATTACATTTAATAATGGAACTCGTTGGTCACCTGAAGAAGCTTCCCCTGGAATTACTAAGAAGGTTGGAATTGCGTTGCGACAGGGAGGAGATAATGGAGTAGACACCTATCGAATCCCAGGATTGGTTACCACCAATGAGCGAACACTTATTGCTGCTTATGACATACGTTATGATAATTCCAGCGATCTTCAGGGGGATATTGACGTGGGCATTAATAGAAGTATCGACGGAGGAGAAAGCTGGGAGCCTATGCAAATTATTATGGATATGAAAGAATGGGGAGGGTTGCCAGAAGAACAGAATGGTATTGGCGATCCGTCCATTTTAGTGGATCGGGAGACTGGTACGATTTGGGTAGCTGCTCTGTGGACACACGGGATGCCTGGTAAACGGGCCTGGAATGCATCTGGTCCCGGGCTGGAACCCAAAGAAACCGGACAATTTATGTTGACAAAAAGTGAGGATGATGGTAAAACCTGGTCCGATCCCATTAATATTACCAAACAAATTAAGGATCCTGCCTGGACATTGCTTCTGCAGGGACCGGGAAAAGGTATTAGTATGACGGACGGCACACTTGTTTTTCCTGCTCAGTTTAAAAATGAAGAGGGTATGCCCTATGCAACGATAATATACAGCCAAGATCATGGAGAAACATGGCAAATTGGAACGGGCGCAAAATCCAATACTACGGAAGCTCAGGTTGTTGAATTAAGCGACGGTTCCTTAATGCTCAATATGCGGGATAACAGGGGCGGAGTCCGTTCTGTATATACCACCAATAATTTAGGTGAAAGCTGGGAAAAGCATCCAACATCCCGTTCAGCACTAGTTGAGCCTGTATGCATGGCAAGCTTAATCGAATTTCCGTATTTGGAAGGGGAGTCGGGCAAACATTGTTTATTATTCTCCAATCCGAATAGTACGGAAGCCCGGGAAAAGATGACTATAAAGATGAGTAAGGATGATGGTATGAGCTGGCCGGATGATAAGCAGCTGTTGTTGAATGAAAATCAGGGATTTGGCTACTCCTGTATGACCGCGGTAGATGAGCAAACAGTGGGAATATTATATGAAGGAGTGCGCGATCTGTATTTCCAAAAGGTAACGTTGGATGAACTGCAGGCAGAAGGTCTTAAAAACTAAACTAATGACATACTATCAGACCTGGTTTGGATTAATCTCCGGTTCGTTAATATTCTTTTTTCTGCTTCTATTGGAAGCTTCTCCATTACTTGGACAGCTCAGGTTGCCTAAGGTTTTCAGTGATCATATGGTGGTGCAGCGAGAATCCCCCATCCCTATTTGGGGCAGTGGGGCAGAACCCGGCCAAACCGTAGCTGTTGAATTAAAGAACAGTTCAAGGGAAACACTTGCTGATAGCATAGGTTCGTGGAGTGTTAAGCTTCCTGCAATCTCGGCTGGAGGTCCCTACGACCTGCAGGTTGCCACTGAAACTGATACTATTAATTTTACAGATGTATTGGTAGGAGAGGTTTGGGTGGCTTCCGGGCAGTCGAATATGGCTTGGCCGCTACGACAATCTGAAGTTTTCGACAGCGTTAAATCTAATCTAAAACACCCAGACATAAGATTATTCAAAATGGAGCAGGGCGTGCACCTCAGCCCCGAACCCTATACCGAAGAGGAACTCCGGAAAATAGTACATGGATCTTTTTATCAGTCGGCTTCCTGGGAGCACAGTAGTTCGGATACAGCACCGGAATTCTCGGCAGTGGCCTATTACTTTGCACAAAATCTTCAGGATAGTTTGAATGTACCGGTAGGTATTATCCAAAATGCTATCGGGGGTTCACCAACCCAGGCCTGGCTTAGCAAGAAGGCCTTGCGGAATAATCCAAAATTGAAAAAATATATACCCGGTGGTGAAGATAACTGGTTCTCAGTAAAGGAGCTGCACCCGTTTATCGCTTCACGTGTCAAGGAGAACCTTGGAGAGGCACTAAAATCGGGCCAAGTGAATGCCTATCAGCATCCGTTTGCCCCTTTCTATTTATATGACCACGGTGTTACTCCCCTCATTCCCTATGGCATACGGGGAGTTTTATGGTACCAGGGAGAATCTAATGCGAATTATCCTGATGAGCATACCCGGCTGTTCAAAACTCTGATTCAAGATTGGCGGAAGGCCTGGAAACAGGGCAGTTTTCCTTTTTTATATGTTCAGCTCCCGGCTATACAGGGACGAAACCGTTGGCCGGAGTTTCGGAAAGGGCAACAGGATGTGCTAAAGCTTCCTAATACCAGTATGACCGTGACAGTAGATCTGGGAGACCCAAGGCGTCCTTCAAATGTGCATCCTCCGAAGAAACGACCAATAGGCCGGCGCCTAAGTCGCATAGCCCTTGGCAAAGTTTATGGGGAATCCATCCCTTTTTCAGGTCCGAAGTTCGAAAATTATCAGCTGCGAGACAGTATCCTGTCCATTACTTTTGACCATGCCGAAAAGCTTGCTACCACAAACGGCAATTCGCCCAATGGGTTGGTACTGCAGGGTTATAATAGGTCGGGGACCAGGGAACAGATCATTACACCAGATACCATGACCGTTAGTGGAAATAGCTTGCGAATACAAATACCAGAAGAGATTTCGGTGACAAAAATTAAATATGGTTGGGCCCCTTATCCGGAAGTGAACCTTATAAATGAAGCAGGATTACCTGCCTGGCCTTTTAAAATAGAATTACCGGGGAACTTTTAGGATAGTGGAACTAACAAAAAGTATTGGATTCAAAATGAATAGCCTCGGTATTGTAAAGCGATGCTTATTTCTTTTAGCTGTTGTATTATTACCGATGATTGCAGCAAGTCAATCCAGTAAAGTTAAATCTCCAGCTCTTATACCAGCGCCTCAAATAATAGAGTGTGAGTCTGATGATATAATGATTAATGATTACTGGGTGGATTCAGCGGGGGATTTTTCAGGTGAAATAAAGCATCTCCAAAAAATATTGAAAGCAAAAGGTCTAAGTGAAGTAAAGAGTAGGTCAAAGGCCGATTTTATTATATCAATTCGTAAAGGAAACGTTCAAAATCCCAGGAGCTATGAAGGTGCTTATCAGCTGAAGACGGATAAGAATTCCCAAATAGTAGCCGAAAACAGAGCGGGTGTATATTATGCAACTCAAACATTGCGGCAGTTAATCTCCCAAAGAGAGAGGAAAAATTTTTTAGCAAGTTGTACCATTCAGGACTGGCCGGCCTTTAAATACCGAGGGTATATGGTTGATCTGGGTCGGAATTACCAGTCAATTGAGCAGTTGAAAGAGCAGATAAGGGTCATGGCTAACTACAAGATGAACAGACTGCATTTACACCTTACCGATGACCCGGGATGGCGTCTGGAAAGTAAAAAATACCCGGAACTGCAGTCTGAAAATGCGACCAGTCGAAAACCGGGTCATTTTTACACCCAGCAGGAGTTTATAGAGCTGGTCGATTTTAGCGCCCGGCATCATATTGCTGTTATACCTGAGCTTGATATTCCGGGTCATACGGAAGCCTTCCGCAAAGCGTTGGATATCGATTCAATGAATACACCACGGGTTCAGCAAATTATTTTAGACGTGATTGAAGAACTGGTCGGTTTAGTGCCCGCAGTGAAGATGCCTTATATCCATTTGGGTACTGACGAAGCCCGTCGTGAATCGGAACAGGTAGATCCGGATTTTTTAAAGCCTATATTTCAGCGTGTTCACAGTCATGATAGGCAGGTTATTCACTGGAAGCCGGGCATCAAGGTTCCGGAGGACAGCAGTTCTATAGACCAGCTCTGGATGGGAAACACCGAACCCCGAAAGGGACATCCGTTTGTTGATTCGCGTGCCAATTATCTTAATCATCTTGATCCGCTGGCCGGAATGTACCGCTTATTTTTCCAGCAGCCTACTCGGGCAGCGTTTGGAAATGAAAAGCGCTTGGGTGGAGAGCTTTGTCTGTGGCATGATAATCGCGTTGAGCACGAAATTAATCTATTGCGTCAAAATCCGGTTTATCCCGGCATGGTTACCTACAGTGAAGCCGTATGGACCGGAAAGAAAAAAAGTTATGGCCGAAAATATTGGAGTAATCTTCCACCCGACTCTACGGAAGCATATCTGGAGTTCCGGGAATTTGAATCACGGCTGCTTATCCATCGCGAACGTTACTTTCGGGATAAGCCTTTTCCATACTTAAAAAATGCACATATCCCATGGCGAATTATCGGTCCATTTGATCACAATGGTGATATGAGTAGATCTTTTCCTGTGGAGACGCAGATTAAGGATCAATATTTCGTTGATGGGGAATCTCATGAGTGGCACGATGAAGTACTTTATGGAGGCACTATCCACTTGAAGCATTTCTTCGGTTTTCCTTCACCTGTAGAGCAGGATTCCGGGACGGTTTATGCACTTACCTATGTTTATTCGCATAAAAAGCAGCGTGTGGGAGCTTGGATCGGATTTAATAACTGGAGCCGATCAGGGGGACGTCGAGGAGGACCAACGCCTGTGCAGGGGGAGTGGGATCAAACGAAACCTAAAGTATGGATAAATGATGAGGAGGTGGTTCCGCCCCAGTGGAATAATCCAGGAGTGTCTGTAAAATCCAGCGAAATACCTTTTTCCAACGAAGACTATTACTACCGGGTTCCTACCAGAATCGTCTTACAAAAAGGATGGAATAAAGTACTTTTAAAGGTTCCCCATGGCGGCAGCGCCTGGAAGTGGATGTTTACATTCGTTCCGGTAAATCAAGATAAGGGGACAACCCGGATCGCCAGAGATATAAAGTTTTCAGTACAAAATGAACAGAAGGCAGCGAAGTGATGCAAAAGAATGGATAAGTTCAGGTTATTATGCCGGATACTGTAATAATGTATATTAGGAATTAATTGAACAAGTACCAGAAGGATTTAAGTGAAAAATGAACTATGGTCGAACATCCTATTTATAAGTAACCTATTACAGATGAACAGGGTTGCCTGTTTGGCCATTGAGAATCGAAAACTCGGGCCACTTCAAAAGAAATTGATAATAGAAAGAATAAACCACTATAGCTTATGAAGCGATTTGACTTTTTACAGCTAACGACTTTATTGGCAGGTTCAACTGTATTGTCCAGTCTCAACATTGGGAGTGGAAACACTCTGTTGACTGGTTATGATCAGCCACGAGGATATAACATACCACTGATTGATTTAG
The DNA here is from genome assembly GCF_900182555.1 of Fodinibius sediminis. Lineage (GTDB taxonomy): Bacteria > Bacteroidota > Rhodothermia > Balneolales > Balneolaceae > Fodinibius > Fodinibius sediminis. The sequence goes on from NZ_FXTH01000018.1 coordinate 28,628, forward strand.
CAGATGAAACCGACCGCCAGATTGTAGTAGATCGAGAGAAAGGACAGTATTTGGGACATCCAACCACGGTATTATTGGACGATCAAAAAACGATGTACACGGTATATCCCAAAGGACACGGGGGTGGGCAAATTGTGATGAAGAAAAGTACTAACGCCGGACTAACCTGGAGCGACCGGTTGCCGGTGCCTGATAATTGGTCAACTTCCAGGGAAGTTCCTACGATTTATCCAGTTGTAGGTCCAGACGGGACCAAGCGGTTGATTATGTTTTCCGGTTTATATCCTATCAGGATGGGATTTTCAGAAGACAATGGACAAACGTGGTCCTCCTTGGAACCGATTGGAGATTTCGGAGGTATTGTTGCCATGTCGGATCTGTTACGGCTTAAAGACGGTTCCTATATGGCCTTTTTCCATGATGATGGTCGATTTATTGATGACGGAGGTGAGGCCGGACAATTTTATGTTTATAAGACGCGATCCACTGATGGAGGGCTCAGCTGGACCGATCCGGTGGTTGTTGCTACTCATCGGGAAGCCGATCTCTGTGAGCCTGGAGTACTGCGATCTCCCGATGGTAGCCAGATAGCCATGCTCTTACGTGAAAATAGCCGCCAGTTTAACTCATTTGTGACTTTTTCAGATGATGAAGGAACGACCTGGAGTGAGCCGGTAGAATTACCCGGAGCTTTAACCGGCGATCGTCACCAAGCTATTTATACCCACGACGGACGGTTATTTATTTCTTTCCGGGATACGACTCACATTTCACCAACTAAGGGTGATTGGGTAGCTTGGGTTGGAACTTATGATGATATCCTCAATCCCCAGCGGGAAGGGCAGTATCGCGTGCGGCTTATGGACAATAAGCATGAGTGGGACTGCGCGTATCCAGCCATGGAGCTATTACCAGACGGTACAATTGTTACTACCACCTACGGGCACTGGATCGAAGGGGAGGAGCCTTATATCGTGAGTGTTCGTCTTACCATGGACGAGTTAGATCAAAGAGCATAAAATTTATAATTTAATTTTTATTAAACAGTATTTCTAAGATGGATAGTCAAAAAATTAAAGGATTAGTTGCAGCACCGTTTACTCCAATGAATCAAGATCGGAGTATTAACCTCAAGTTAATTCCAAAATTATATAAGCGATTTCGCCAGCTTGGCATTACAGGAGTTTTTATTAATGGATCAACCAGCGAGGGGCTATCACTCACGACAGCCGAACGAAAGGATCTTGCGGAGGCCTGGAGTGATACAGTGGACGATGAATTTAAGCTTTTGATTCATGTGGGCCATGCTGGCATTGATGATGCTAAAGGCCTTGCATCTCATGCAGCCCAATGTACTTCGGTTGCAGGAATATCTATGGTAGGTCCATTTTACAGAAAGCCCGGGACTGTAAGTGAACTCGTTTCTTTTTGTAGGGAAGTAGTTAGGGAAGCACCCGACCTGCCGTTCTATTATTATCATATTCCCGCCCTATCGGGCGTGGATTTTACGATGTACGATTTTCTGGCCGAAGCATCAACCCGGATTCCCACATTGAGAGGGATTAAATTTACCAATAGTGACTTAATAGATTTTAGCCGGTGTTTAGAATACAATGATGGCGAATATGATATTATGTTTGGCAATGATGAGCTAATGAGTTGTGGACTTATGCTGGGAGCACGCGGTTTTGTTGGTAGTACCTATAACTTATTTCCTCACCTCTATCATGAAATAATCAATGCTTTTGATCATGGAGAACTGTCGAGAGTTCGCATACTTCAGCGAAAATCGATGGAATTTGTACGCTTGATAGATCAGTATGGTTATGGCGGTGCAGCGAAAGGAGTAATGAAATTATTAGCCTTGGATTGTGGGCCTGCCCGACTTCCATTAAGAACTATCAAATCGGATGAGCTAAAATCACTGGAAGAGGATCTTAAGCAAGCTGACTTCTTTAAATATACTATTCACAAACAGGCAGTTAGCTAAATAGTGGGTGAGCCCCCCTCTTCATAATTCACCCACTCATAAATGTAGAGAATCGGGCAATATATGATGTTTATGAATGTACTCATTCGGCGTTAAATCTCCTAGTGAGCTGTGAGGCCGAAAGGAGTTATAGTCGCTCCTCCAAGCCTCAATCTTTTGGCGGGCATCATTGAGGGAAAGGAACCAATTGTAAGTTCAAAAAAACCGGTTTTGAAGATTCCCCTAATTAAGCGAAGATTACCCCTACTCTTAAGGACTTTCAATGGTTATATAGGTAAGTACGTTTCAGAACCGAATCCTACAGATTTTTAATTTTTCAGATCTTGTATAGAAGCCGATCTGAACATTCATCAATGTCTAAGCCTCTTTCCTAAAAGTCTGAATAAATAACTCATCACTGGTCGTTCTTTTGAGAAGTTAGTTCAAGGATCATTTGCATGACGGCTGGTACTTTTGACTGGTACATAAATGGGGAGGGGCTCAATAAGTAAATTTTATCTACTTTCATACGGTCAACTTTTAGGGGAGCCTACACAGGAGTTAATTTTAAAATGATGCAGGAGGAATCCTTGTCCCAGCCTTGTCCCGAAACAATAATTAACGTTAAATACTATAACTTAAGGATGAATAAAAAAGCCCATAACTCATTGCGAGTCATGGGCTTATAGAGAGTACGCCCGAAAGGATTCGAACCCTTAACCTTCTGATCCGAAGACAGTCTGTAATATGGTATTATGCTCTATAGAGAGCGATTTTGAGATTTTATGTAACATCATTTGTAACAACTAATAGGAAAGCTGGGAAAGCAATTCATTGGAGAAATATGCCTCTAGATCCGTAATCTAAACGAGATATTTCTGTGCGTGAAATAGACCGTAATGAGGTAGAGCTGTTAAAAAGAACCTCTAACTTGTTTGCTTTTGTTCAACTGCTTGAAACGACCAGTTCCCGTACTGCTCAGCAGTAATATCCTCAAGCTGACGCTGTTGAGTTTCAACCCCAAACATTGCCAGAGCTATCGCAGCAAGCCCCATGGGCACAGCACCAATAAGAGATGTTCCGAGAATAGAAGGTGAAGCCACTGACAGTACAACTAATCCGATTACTATTACACCTCCTGCTTTGCTTATACCAGCTCCCAAACCACTGCCACGAGATCGCAGGCGGGTAGGATAAATCTCTACACAATATGCAGAAAGTACTGCTACTACTGAGCTGATTCCCCATATGGGCATAACCAGCAGGGCGTAGAGCAGAGGCTGGTTATCGGCTACAGCACTTCCCGCAAAGGCAAAGCCGAGCAGCGATAAAGCAGTAAATCCGCTTAAAAGTATCAGGGTGTTCTTGCTGCTCCATCTACCGTACATCCAGGCTATGAGAAAATTAAGCGGGAATCCAATAAGTGCAGAATCGCGAAGCATGTAGTTAGCTTCGGCTTCCGTGAAACCCATATTTTGCAGGTTGGATGGGATCCAAAGCTGGAATCCAAAAGAGACGAACCCAACCCCGAGTGCCAACAGAATGACCGCTGAAGTGATCTTATGAAACGGCGGTTGAAATAACTGGATGAGACGATCCTGCACGTTTTCTTCAACATTAAGTTTGGTCGATTCATCCTCGATAATTTTGGCACCGTATCGTTGCATTACTTTTTTTGCCTCTTCATGGCGTCCGCGGGTAAGCAGGTAGCGAGGCGATTCCGGAATCCAGTTGTTGAGCAGAATAAGAAATACGCCGGTAGGCAGGCCTATCAGCCAGAGAATTCGCCAACTGTATATGGGTACTAGCTCGGCGGCAAGCCAGCTAGTCAAAATGTAGGCTCCAATAACGTCTCCGCCTATAAGTACCATAATCCAGCCCCGATGGCGTGCGGGTATGGTTTCGGCCATTATTGTATACATGATCGGGAGCATCCCTCCGACTCCAAGTCCCATAATGAAACACATAAAAACATTCATCGAATAGGTAGGCATTGAGCCACAGATACTGGTGCCAATGAAAGTTACAGCAGCCAGCAGTATTGAAGCGCGTCGTCCGATAGTATCTCCCAGCCATCCCCACACAAAAGAACCAATGACGGTACCTAGAATTCCTGCAAAGGGAACCAATGCGGCGGGAACAGTTCCATCGGGATTTAAGGGGGATTTAAGTCCGTATTCTTCGGTCATACCGGGAAGCACAAAGGACAGGGTAGTGGGTTTCATCACATCGATGGTTACAGCAGCGGCCATAACCAGAAGCAATGCGACGTGTGATGAACGAATAGGAGCATCATCCAAAGCACGCACCTTCAGGTTCATTATTTCAGAGCGTTGAGATTCAGACTTTGGGATTAATCCGTAGAGGGTGAGCAGAAGTCCGGCAACAATCAGAACCATTCCGATCATCATAGGTATATCCATCGGCATACCTACCAGCCGGTAGCCTGTTTCACTAGCCTTGAGATACATCGGAAGATGGAGGATTACACCAACTGTTACAGCCAATATCCCAGCCCAAAAAGCTGCTTTATGGGCATAAATGATGCCGCCGATAGAATTTGAAGATGAATCCAATGTTGGCAATTACCTATTATTCTGATTGTTGATGATTAATAAGGAGAAACAAGTTTTTTGGTATATAACTGAGTTTTGTAAAAAAGGCAAAAGCTTAGGTTTTATAGCTGAAGAAAATTATTTATCCGATTGGTGACAAAGCTGCGAATAATAGCCACACCTAGCTCTTCTGAATGAATACTTCCGTGGATACATCCAGTAAATTGGCAGCAGTCTGCAGGTTATGTAGGTGCGGCTCCTTGGGGGGTAATCTGGCTATCGAAGATGGTATTTTATAAAAACTCTGCACCCAGCGGTTGAGGAATCCACCGTATGGCCAATACAACGGATTTTTGTGCCAATTCCCTGGTAAAGCCCCGAATATAGAAGCCTTCATACGAGAGTCTAGTAGTATAATAGCACAAAATTGCCCGAAAACTCTAGGTTAGAATGGTATAGTTTCCAGGGAAGCCTGCATTTCAAACAGAGTTCGAATTTTCCAAATCCTTAAGGTACGGGTCATAATTGGTCTATCAGTGTAATGGTCGCAAAAAGATAAACACCAGGTAAAACTGACATTCCATGTACCATCATTTGTTACATCAGGATGGAGAAAAGATGAGCTTTCCCGTGTTTTCCAGTTAGGATAAAATGAAACTAAAATAAAAAGTGCCCGCCAAAAAATGACGGGCACTTTACTTAAGTACGCCCGGTAGGACTCGAACCCACAACTTTCAGATCCGAAACCAAACTGATATATGGCTTTATGATTCATAGAGGTTGATTTTGAGGTGTCATGTTACATCATGTGTAACAACGAGTAGGAAAGCTGTGAAAACTATTCATTGGATATAGTTGCCCCCTGATCCGTAATCTATGCGATATATTCCTGTGCGCGAAATGGGCTGCGATTTTGGGATTTCATGTAGTACTATTTGTAGTACCGAACAGGAATAAGGGGAAACGGTTTCCCGAAATTTATTATCACATCCTAAAGAAACTTAGAATGAGTATCAGTGGTCTATCCTGATAAATTTGTTGAGGGTGATCTATATCATTCAATATTATAGTCATCTCAATAGCATACCTCTAAGTATTACCAGTATAATAGATAGTTTCTACTTAATAAGTACAGTCATTAATAAATTGCATTCAGAGTTAATAAGAATATGTAAGAAAAATTTCTATATTTGAGACAAGATAGTCTTAAATATGTAATAACGCTATGCTCTTATCAAAATCGTGTATATATGGAATGCGTGGGGCTCTATATCTGGCATCCAGCTCTAACAGTAAATATATCTCTATCAAGCAGATAAGTAACGACTTGGATATTTCTCCCCACTTTTTAACGAAGATAATGCAGGAACTAACGAAAGCTGGTCTTTTGGAATCACAAAAGGGGCCTAAGGGTGGAGTTCGACTTAAAAAGGATGGTAATGAGGTTGCCTTGGTTGAAATAGTCGCCGCGATTGATGGTATGGACTTACTTACCGAATGTGCTTTGGGATTGCCGGGATGTGGCACAGCCAAACCCTGTCCGCTACATGAACAGTGGGCCGATACCAGAGATGAAATCAGAGTGATGCTGGAGGAAACCACCTTGACTGATTTGGCACGCAAAGGAAAGGAGGGTAATTTGCGTATCACAGCAGACGGTACTTTCGATTGGCTCCCAAAAGATAATTGACAGCTATTATTAGAAGTAGTTTTATGTATTATATCTCAGTCTATATTCATATCCTTTCGGCTATTTTTTGGATTGGTGGCATGATGTTTACCGTTGCTGTGTTAGTACCAGCTTCAAGGAATAAATTACTGGTTCAAAATCGGGGTACCTTTTTCAAGATTATAGGCGAAAAGTTTAGTAAAATTTCGTGGTTCCTTTTTCTGATTTTACTGGTTACAGGAGTTACGAATTTAGTAGGCCGAGGTATTCCCTTGGGAAGTTTGCTAAACGCTTCTTTTTGGGACAGTGGATTCGGATCGCATTTGTTTATAAAGCTTCATTTGTTTGCAGGTGTGCTTATCTTAAGTGGGATTCATGATTTTTATGCTGGTCCCAAGGCTGCCCGGCTAATGAATGAAGATGAAGAAGCAATACAAACACAGAGGTTTCGGAAAATATCTTCCTGGATTGGCCGCATAAATTTTCTCCTTGGATTGGCAATTCTATACTATGCGATTCGGCTTACACGGGGATAATACCTAAATCTATTTTGGATGATGTGATAAGGAAAAATTTATAGGACCTTGACCTTTTCCCAGGCCAGGCGCACTTTTAATGGCATGAATAATAAATTGCTTGGCTTGCTCAGCCGCCTGACGCAGCGATTTCCCTTTTGCCAGTAAGGCACTAATTGCAGCTGAAAAAGCATCACCTGCTCCATGGGTATGCTGGGTTGGGTATCGTTTTGATGTCAACCAGATCATCTCATTCCCATCAAAGAAAAGGTCATTTGAGTTCTTGCTTTCTTTTTGGTGTCCTCCTTTAATGACCACAGACTTAGAACCCATTTCTAACAAACGTTTTGCAGCTTGTTCCATATCGTCGCTGTTGTTTATTTGCTCTTTAGTCAAAAGTTCGGCTTCTGGAATATTGGGAGTTAAAACATCGGAGAGTTGCAACAGATGCTCGATATAATAGTTCTGAGCATTCTTTGATAGCAAGATATCCCCGCGCTTGGTAACCATAACGGGATCAACCACAATGGGGCAGGAGATAGTTGCTAAATCATCAGCTACGGCCACGATGGTTTCTTTACTAAAAAGCATACCCGTTTTTGTGACGGATGGTTTTATATCCTGGATTACGCTTTGACATTGTTGTCTGATAAAGGAGGGATCTATAGGGTTCACCTCTGATACTCCCTGAGTGTTACCGGCCGTTAGACAGGTGATGGCAGTCATCCCATAGATACCATAATGAGAAAATGTCTTAAGATCAGCTTGCAAGCCAGCACCTCCACTGGGATCACTCCCGGCGATGGTTAAGGCAGTTGGGACCGTGTTCTCAGAAACTGAATTCATTAGTACAGCTAATTATTTCTCGTATTCTGGTGATGACTTTTTGCCTCATTGATGCCTGGCCAGTAATAGGAATCGGGATGCATTCGTTCCCCAAATATACCGCGACCTATACGTATCATATTTGCGCCCTCTTCGATAGCGATTTCAAAATCATTTGTCATGCCCATGGACAAGTATTGCATCTGTACGTGATCAATCTGTAGTGCGGTGATCTTACCTTGTAATCTACGAAGTTCCCGAAAACCCTGACGTACTTTGGGCCAGTCATCAGAGAATAGTCCTATAGTCATCAGTCCTTTAATATTGAGATGATCGAGTTTGGCGCACTCTTCTATAAATGCTAAAGTATTGTCTGGTGCAAGTCCATATTTACTTTCTTCACCGGAAACGTTGACCTGTATCAGCACATCCATCTGTTTGCCTACTTTATTCAACCGACGGTTCATTTTTTCGGCAATTTTCATGCGGTCAATAGACTGCACCATCGAAGCAAAGCGTACCACTTTGTTAACTTTATTGCTTTGGAGGTGACCCACAAAGTGCCATTCCAGTTGTTCAGCTGTCTGTCCCATTTGTTTGATCTTTCGCCGTGCTTCCTGCACCCGATTTTCGGCGATAGCGGGATATCCCATGCGTACCACTTGTAGAATTCTGTCAGTTTCGACTGTTTTGGTTACCGGGATAAGCTGAATATTATTGGGGTTACGGTCTACCTTTAGACAAGCATTTTCAATTCGATTCTTTATACTATTGATATTTTTTTGAAGGGAATCGAACTCGGACATAAAGAATATAGCTTATTGAAAAGAGGTTTTCTTTGTGTAATAGGGTACCACTTTTAATATACTTTTTCTATATAGATAAGAGAAAAGGGGGAGGTGGTCTATGAACGATTCCTTTTATTACTTTAGTTATTATTTAGAAGACAAACCGATAGGTTTTTTAATAATGAGCGAATATAGGTATAACTACCAGGATCTTTGGGCACAATAAAGGTCAATTAAATAGTTGCACTTCCACCCGTTAAGTCTATTGCAGCAATGATCTGATTTTCTATCTCTGGTGCTATGTAATCGAAATATAATTATTTCTCACTATCTGCCCATTGTTTAATAGGGTTGACTTCTATTGTGGAAGAAAACTGCCTCAGCGGTAGCTTTTGCTGATCCAAATTTTTCCTTAGCTCTTCATAGATGTGGGAAACTCCCAATCCTACTTTCTCAGCTTCATCGAGCGTACTGTCGTAGTAGATTTCTTCTATACCTGCCAGATAACTGGCTGCTAAGCACATCGGGCAGGGATGGCCGCTAGCATACAAAGTAGCTCCTTTAAGCTGATTACTTTTCCCTTCTATTCCTGCTTTTCGGATGGCTTCCGTTTCGGCATGTGAAGTGGTGTCCCCGGTTTGTACGGCTTTATTGATGCCGGTGGCAATAACCGTATCATCTTTTACAATTACGGCACCAAAAGGTTTGCCTCCATTTTGGACATTGTCTTGAGCTAATTTAACAGCTTTGTTTATATAAGTTTGATGATTCATTGTTCAAGTATTGTATTAAGAGGAATCTTATGAAAATGAGCTAAATGATAATTTTTGTAACCTATCTGACCATTTTTATATCTAACAACTTGCCCTTCAATTTGATGATGATTGAAAAAGTCACCGTTTTTGGAATTATTAGATAAACTTTTATGCCTGATCGTTACAAAGAAACTAGTTCACATATACAATCGAATGTATCCAGTATATCAAAAAAATGGTTTAAACTAAGCCTGGGTTCATTAATTTTAGCAGGTTTATTATCCGGAGCTTTTTTAATTGGACGTGCGCCATTCATTAGTGAATTGATTTCTAACACAGAGTGGATAAGAAGGCTCTTAGTTGTTCATGTTAATTTAGCTTTACTGGTATGGGTTTATGCGTTTATTTGCAGCCTGTTTGTTCTTATTCCATCAACGTGGGAAAACGATACATCCTTTGACGTTGCATTCCTAATCTCGCTTTTTGGCAGTGGCTTATTGGTTTCAATGATATTTGTGCCAGGAGCAAAACCAATAATGACGGACTATATCCCACTTTTAGATCATGCTTTTTTCATTTTTAGTTTACTGTTAATAGCCTTTGGAGTTATCCTTACGGTATTTAGTCCAAAACTTTTATCTACTTCTGCTATTGGTAATCGTTCGCCTTTAGGTAAAGCATCTGTGGCTGGTTTACAAGCTACAGGTATTCTGCTTTTTCTAAGTTTGCTTACATTTTTAATGTCCTGGTGGATGACACCTGCAATGGATGATTCTAAGCGATACTACGAATTGGTGGTTTGGGGAGGTGGGCACCTGTTGCAGTTTGTCAATATGGCTGCTCTGTCTTCAATATGGCTTATGCTGGGAAAAAAAGTATTGGGGGAAACGATACTTTCTTATAAATGGGCTATTATTTTATTTGGGGCATTTATCTTACCAACCTTGTTTGCCCCAATGTTGTTGGCAAATGGAACAACGGATCCAATGTATACCAGGGGTTTTACCTTTTATATGGAGTGGGGAATTTTTCCTGTAATTACTATTTTTATTCTGATCATAACTGTTAAGTTCTTTAGGAAAATAAATAGAGGGAATTTCTCCAAGAGCCAATTAAGTAATCCATATTTTACCGGACTATCGGTTAGCATATCTTTTATCGTAATTGGATTTATAATGGGTGGGTTTATAGATGGGGCGAATGTTTTAATTCCTGCCCACTATCATGCAGCACTGGGCGGAATAACGATTGGTTTTATGAGTATGGCTTATCTATTGATGGAATTCTACGGATACGAGTACAGTATTAGGTTGAAGAAGTATGCTGCCATACAACCAATGTTGTTTGGGGCCGGACAATTTATTTTTGTAGTGGGATTTGCTTATGCAGGAAGCTATGGGCTTGCCAGAAAAACGTTTGGTGCCGATCAAAACATAGATTCCATTGAGATATACATGGGATTGATTGTCGCTGCTTTGGGAGGGCTAGCAGCAATCTTCGGCGGACTCTTTTTCTTTTGGATAATTTTTAAAATATGGACTATGAAAAGGAATAATAAGTCAATTCTGACATGACAAGATGTATGCCTTTAATTGATCGAAATTCAGTATGTTTAAAATAAAACAAGTTGCTTTGTAATCTTTGAAAAAGGACGACCATGAATAGAATTATATTAAGCTCATTAGATTACGAACGTATATATGACAGTATCAGAAAAGCCCAGGACAAGGGAGCTATTTCTGATAATGAGGCAGAGAGTTTGGCCGCAGAACTGGAACAGGCTAAGATTCTTGAACCACAAGAGATGCCACATAATGTGGTTACTATGAATTCAAAAGTTAAAATATCATTTGTTGAAAGTGGTAAACGGGTTGAACTTAAGATTGTATACCCAGAGGATGCTAACATTGAAAAAAATCTTATTTCAATTTTCTCACCTATTGCGGCTGCACTTATCGGATATAGTGAGGGGGAGACCATCGATTGGATTGTTCCTTCAGGCCCAACACGTATAAAAGTAGATGAGATTGTATATCAGCCCGAAGCAGCTGGTCACTATGATTTATAAGGAAATCCAGAAATTACATTAGAGGGCGCTTTGAAATACCACCTATGTCATGCTGAACTTGTTTTCAGCATCTTCTGCTATGTCGTTTTAAAAGCTATTAATTAAGAATTCTGCTTACAGACCCTGAAATAAATTCAGGGTGACACGGTTTTCTAAAGCGATCTTAGAATCTTGGGAGTGTAACTGAGCTCACGTTGAAAGCCGTGCGATATTTTCCCACACTGACTCACTGACCGGAATTCCATTTTCCAGGTGATCCTTTCGAGTTGCAAGCGTGCGTTCTCCGGGATAGTAGGTACGGTCTCCTTCGTGCATGGGAGGAACATCATGTACATGATTAATGATCTCATCTAATAGTTGACCTTTCAAATCAGGATTCGAAAACGTCGAAGGATCGATACAGATGAAAACCTGAGAAATGCCGATTTCCTTATCTTCTTCAATTTTATGGGTTGGTTTTCCATCAGAAAGCAGAGCGGCTAACATATCCAGAACGATTGTCAATGCCGACCCCTTCCAGTAGCCGGTTGGCAGGGCATGGCCTGTGGCAAGTATTTTTTCCGGATCTTTCGTTAGATTTCCCTCTTTGTCCCAGCCCCCAGCAAATGGAAGTGGCTCATTATTTAGCTTATAAGTATTCATTTTTCCCAGTGAAAATTGAGAGGTAGCCATATCTAATACAACATGGCCTTCTTCTCTTGGAATAGCTACAATGAAAGGATTGTTTCCAATCCGATTTTCTCGGCCACCCCAGGGCGGCATATTGGGTTTTGTATTAGTAAAGCATAAAGCAATTTTTCCGGCATCAGCGGCCTGCCATCCGTAAGTACCACCGCGCATCCAGTGATTGGTATTGCGTAGGGCCACACAGCCCAGCGTATGTTTTTGTGCAAGCTCCATCGCACGATCCATACAGTAATGAGCATTGGAGACGCCGGGCGCTAGCTTTCCATCCCAACGCTCTATGACCCCAAAAGAGCCCACTTTTTCTGGATCGGTAGCTACGTCGATTAATCCTCGCTCTACATAATCTATAAAAAGCGGAAAGCGATTGAGTCCATGCGAATAGACGCCGTCACAGCTCGATTGGGTATGTGTTTGGGCAATTAAGCGGGCCCGGTCCTCAGGAAAGTTATACTTTTTAAGAATATGAAACAGCTTGTCATAAATTTCTTTAAAGCTTCGCCTCATCATATACCGCTGAATTTAAAATTGTATAATTGGTAATGCTACTGCTATTCTCCCGGCGCATTGGGATTAAGCGGTCGCATGGTAACCTCGTTAATCAACATATTAGCTGGTGTTTCCAGAATATGAATGACGGTATCTGCGATATCTTCTGGTTGAAGCATGTGTTCATGTGGAGTAACTCCTGCATCTTCAAAAAAATTTGTTTCTATAGAGCCGGGATTAATGCAGGTAACCTTGATATTATCATACCTAAGCTCCTTGAAGAGTGCTTCACTAAAGCCTCGGATCGCAAATTTCGTAGCACAGTAGCCTGACATTTCCGGGTTACCTAATGTTCCCAGGATAGAGCCAATATTTATAATGTGTGAACTTTTGGGCGCCTGCTTCAATAGAGGTACAATTCGGGATGTCAATTCGAAAATTCCGTTGATATTGGTATCAACCATACTATACCATTTCTCCTGCTGCATCTCATCAACTTTCCCGAAATGTCCACTCCCAGCATTGTTGATAAGAATATCGGGGAAGTGCTTTGTAGAAAAAGTATCATCTACCCAATTCTGAATCGATGTTGCATTGGTTATATCTATGCGGACAGGTGTAAAGCCGTCACCAATTTGTTGTTGAATTTTATTCAGCTTGGTTAAACTTCTTGCTAAGCCGTAGACTTTTGCTCCCTTTTGGACTAAGGCCCTGGAGCATGCTTCTCCGAGCCCTCTACTTGCACCGGTAATGATCGCCGTTTTAGATTTTAGATTCATAGCATGCTTAGGTTTGTCGTTTATTTTCGAGAACTTTTTTTAAAACTACTGCTTGATTATGCTCTTGGTCTTTTGCGCCGTACAGCAGTGTTACCTTTTTCTTAGTTGACTTTCTCACCAGCTTGTCAAGTTTACTTTTGTGATCTTCAAGCTCTTTTTTATAGCGTTTTTTAAATTCATTGAACTTGTCAGGATCGTGGTCGAACCATTTGCGTAGCTCGTCAGAAGGGGCAATTTCTTTGGCCCAATCATCAAGCTGGGCCTCCTCTTTGGAGATGCCCCTGGGCCAAAGGCGGTCCACCAGTACGCGGTAGCCGTCATTTTTAGATAGACTTTTATATATTCGTTTGATTACAATGGGTTGTTTATCCATCAATAAAATTATTGAGACTTCTTAGTAATTTTTACCTTCCATTCCTCGGGCATAGCCAGCAGATATTCCCACTCAAAGGACTCCTCGCTTTCGGCCTCCATCTGATAATACAGCGGCTTGGGATCGTGGTCGTTGGTAAACACGAACGCCTGGCCGGGCTCCAGCTCGTCAAAAGCGTCAAAGATCATATCGTGCCGTTTGGCCGGGGGATGGGGGCGCACATCAAATTTATTTACAACGCTTGCATCATCTGCAGCAATACCGTCACCGGTTTCTTTTTTGGTGATATGGGCGACATATTCACCCGGCTCTTCCTTTTTATTTTCCCATTTATATTCGTTGGTGAACTTCTTACTAAAAATGTTCTGGATCTCTTCGAGATTTTCTTCAGCGATCAGTTCCATCGTATCTCCTTTCATCATCATGCCGTAGCGGTGGAAAACAATATGCTTCCAGTCGCTTTTATCGGCTTCGCGGAGATCCATCAGGGTTGAAATATCCTCAAATTCGCGACCCTTAGACTCCTCGGTTCGGGTTACTTTTACCTTCCATTCCTGGCCGCCACGCTGCAGGTATTCCCAGCCCACTACATTCCCGTATATCGACCGAAACTCATAATACAGTGGTTTGGGGTCGTGGTCGTTGATGAAAATAAAGCTTTCACCAACAGGCAGATCTTTAAAAAGCTTTAACAGCTTTTCATGTCTTTTGATGGGGATAAGGTTACGTACGTCCAGTTCCTGAGTTGTGTTAGTTGTATTGCTCATAATTGTATTCTTAGCTTTGAAACTATCAAGTCTTCTTATCTAATTCGTTTGTATGTCTGTTTTATAGAAAAATTGATCGATAACTCAGTAAGAAATCAGTGTGCCGTGGCCGCCGGTCAAGTAGATATATAGTGGAATAAACAAGAAGCCGATGGCCATCAGGATGGCAAATATGATGCTGACTACATAGAAAATATCTGAGAATCGACGGCGTTTCATCCCCAGCGAAGTAACGGCACTCCAGAATCCATCAGCCAAGTGAAAGCCAAGAGCTATCATCACAAAGGTATAGCCAAAAGCATACCACGGATTTTGGAAAGTATCGATTACCAGCGTTTTTAAGTCTCGCATCTGCTGCCCATCCACAATGATAGTTTGGGTGTCCCCAAACTTGAAATTCTCAAGATGGATAACCAGAAATATAAGCAGTACGATACCAGTAAAAATAGCCGAACGTGACGACCAATTGATATGGCTGGGTCCTCCCTTGCTCTGAAAATTTTTGTATCCAACCGGCTTTCTCTTGCGACGTTTGCGCCATATTGATATACCGATTGCCGCATGTAAGATAAACGCCAAGGCCAAAAATCCCTCCAGGATATATAAAATCCAGCCAAGGCTTTCCAGATTAAAAGTATATCGATTAAATGCTTCTGCACCGCCAAAGAGCGTCAGATTACCTGCTAAATGGACTACAATAAAAACAATGAGTCCCAGGCCCGTTGCGCCGGTCAAGATCTTACGACCGACCTGAGACTTCAAAGCATCAAAAAGAGAGCTTGTCATAGCAGCACCTTTCTCTTTTTTATTCGTGCCAGTAATTGTTGGCTGCCGCTACTGTTTGGTAGTGTACGGCAACAACGTGGGAGCTGGCAATAAGCGCGTCCGGGTCTTTAGAGTATACATCTCGCAGCATAAAAAGTACCTTTTTATTGGGCTGCGTTGTTGTTACTCCTTTTCTGGCCAGCTGAACCGCTACTTCGAATCCTTCCTCGGGCGTTTCGGTAATAAGCGATAACTCATCCTGCTTTGATGTGCCGGTTGTATCACTATCCTGGGCAGATATGAACGTCGTGCCAGCTACAAGCAGCATTATTCCTAGTACGAGTGCAGATATATATTTTATCATGATCCAGATATTTTTAGTTATGGTTGTTTTTTGAGAGGTCATACTCTGGATGGTCGGTTTTTAGTTTTGATAAAATTTCATTTTCGCTACAATGTTTACATTCAAGGCGATCAGTAATCAGGCGAACCCCGCGTTTAAATGTGAAATAGTACCATATCCACTCAAGGAAAACGCGCGTTTTATTATGGAAGCACATTAATTGCAGAATGTGAACAAACGACCACATAAACCAGGCAAAAAAACCACTAAATTTAAATCCTTTAATATCAGCTACAGCTTTAGCTCGTCCGATGGTTGCCATAGTTCCTTTATCCTTATAATGGAATGCAGGAGAATCATTTATTTTGGAAGGTTCCTTTTTAAGAAGTTGGCCGAGAAATTTACCTTGCTGCATAGCTACCGGTGCCAGGGCGGGCAGTGGACTTCCGTCTTCACCTTTAACATGGGCCGCATCGCCGATGACAAATATATTTGGATATTCGGGCACGCTTAGATTGTCATTTACTTTTACCCGGTCGGTACGATCTTGCTCCACATTTAACGTATCTAACAATGGTGATGCTACAACGCCTGCAGCCCAAATGATGTTAGGTGTATTAATGGTTCCTTCGCTAAACTGAACAGCATTCTCTTCTATATTAGTAACTGGTGTGTTGAGTAGCACGCGAACCCCCATATCTTCCAGCATTTGACGAGCACGCTTGGAGAGCTCCTCTGGATAACCGTTCAGGATCCTGGGACCCGCCTCGACCAAGAAGATGCGCGTTTCGTTTTTGCTGATATTCTTGTAGTCACGCATCATATTGCGTTTGGCGATCTCGGCAATTGCCCCGGCCATTTCCACGCCGGTAGGCCCACCGCCGATGATCACGTAGGTCAGATAAGGTTCACGCAATTTGGGATCATCAATCTGCTCAGCCTCCTCAAGTGAAAGAAGGATGCGTTCGCGAGTATCCAGGGCATCAGCAATGGATTTTAGTCCTGTGGCGTGCTCCTTCCATTTATTATTGCCAAAGTAATTGTACTGGGCGCCTGGAGCCATGATAAGCTGATCATACGAGACAGTGCGCCCGTCGGCCAGCTCAAGACTCTTTTTCTCGGGATGAACATCTGTCACCTCTCCCAGCAATATGTGCATGCCCGGTTGCTCACCGATAATGGCTCGGATAGGGGCTGCAATATCACCCGGCGAAAGAGCCGCAGTGGCCACTTGGTACAACAGTGGTTGGAACAGATGGTGATTCGACTTGTCTATAAGCGTAACATCCACATTGGCTTTTTTAAGCTGTTTGGCCGCTGTGATACCGCCAAAGCCGCCGCCTACAATAACGATATGTCGATGATTTTGTTTAACCATGATTGTACATTATTGATGGTATTTGAATATAGTTTATCAATGGGTCGTCCTTTCGGCACATTCTATTTCCACTTTAAAAGTTAGTTTCTCTTCGGTTGAGTTCACATTTGGTGAGTTGAGATCTTTAACCGTGTACAGGTAGTTTTCACCATTATATTCATCAATTGATCTTTTTATCAGGTGTTCTAACTGATTAGCAGAAAGGTTCTTTAGTTTGTGGCACATAACAGATGATGTGTTTTATGATCATTGAAATAAAGTGTTGTCATTTTATTTGGATAGCTCTGGCTTGTAACTGCCTGGAATATTGCGGAAACTAATGGCCAGCCGGTTCCAGCCGTTAATGGCAATGATGGCCATAGTTAGGGCCGTTAGCTCGGTCTCGGCAAAGTGTTTACGAACCGACTCATACAGTTCATCTGAAACGTCATTCTCTGAAATCTTGGTAAGTGCTTCGGTCCATCGTAAGGCAGCGCGTTCTTTATCGGTATAAAATGGTGATTCTTGCCATACGCTGAGGGTATACAATCGCTGTTCGCTTTCCCCTGCCTGTCGCGCGTCTTTGGTATGCATGTCAATACAATATGCGCAACCGTTAATCTGAGAAGCTCGCAATTTTACTAATTGAACTAGTGATTCTTCCAATTGCGAATTTGCGACATACTTTTCAATCTCATACATACCTTTTAATGATTTTGGTGCTATTTCCTGATAGTTAATTCGTTGTTCCATAATCGTGTATATTATAAACCGTCTATTTTTTCGATTTCATCTATAGCCAGAGCTGCATGCGCATATGAACCACCGGCTCTCATTTCTGCAGCAACCCAAATAGCTTCCATAATCTCCTCATTAGTCGCGCCCTTTTGCTTAGCCTGCTTGGTATGTCCCTTAATGCAGTAAGGACACTGAGTGATGTGAGCCGAAGCCACGGCGATCAGCTGTTTTGTTTTTTCATCGAGAGCGCCTTCCTTGAAAACCTCGCTGCTGAAATTTCGGAAGGCCTCCACCTGATCGGGGGCCAGGTCGGCTCGCTTTTTTGACATCGTTGGTGTTGCGGGTGGAAAAATGCTTTCGTTATTAGAACTCATAATCCTATTTTTTTTATTTATGATTTGGTAAGTGTAAGATGGAACCCATTTTAAAGCTGGGCTTCATCTGAGGTTAAATTGTTTCTAAAATGTTATCACGCATATGTCGAGCTGCAGCTACCATGTTTTTAAGAGACGGTAGCGTCTCTTCCCAGCCGCGAGTTTTAAGTCCACAGTCAGGATTAACCCACAGTTGGTCGGGCGGAAGAACGTCAACGGCCTTCTCAAGCAGCTCTGTCATTTCGGCTGTAGAAGGTACGCGCGGCGAATGGATATCATAAACACCGGGACCAATTTCATTGGGATAGTTGAACTCTACAAAGGCGTCCAGAAGCTCCATCTGAGAACGGGATGTTTCCATAGAAATGACGTCTGCATCCAGACGGGCGATATGTTCAATAATATCATTAAACTCCGAGTAGCACATGTGAGTATGGATCTGCGTTTTATCCTCCACCACGGTTGAAGCCATCCGGAACGCATCTACCGCCCAGTCGAGGTAGTGCTCCCGGTTACCACGCCGCAGCGGAAGTCCTTCCCGGAAAGCCGGCTCATCAATCTGGATAGCCTGAATGCCGGCTTCTTCCAGATCGGCGACTTCATCTCGGATCGCCAGTGCAATCTGTTTGACTGTTTCGGAACGGGGCTGATCATCCCGTGGAAACGACCACTGCAGAATAGTTACCGGACCGGTAAGCATTCCCTTCACCGGCTTATTCGTTTGCGACTGTGCATATGACGACCATCGAACAGTAATGGGATCAGGGCGATGGACATCACCGTAAATAATGGGCGGTTTTACGCCCCGGGTCCCGTAGCTCTGAACCCAGCCATGTCGAGTAAAGGCAAAACCCGCAAACTGTTCGCCAAAGTATTCCACCATATCATTGCGCTCGAACTCTCCGTGTACCAGCAAATCGAGGCCAATTTCTTCCTGTTTCCGGATAAGTTCCTCAATGGCTTCTTTAATATTTTGCTCGTATTCCTCTTTTGAGAGCTTACCTTTGCGATAATCAGCCCTCCACTGGCGAACCTCTTTCGTCTGAGGAAAAGATCCAATGGTCGTCGATGGGAATAGGTCAGGAAGATCCACATATTCCTGCTGGGCTTTTTTACGTATAGAATAGGGATTATTGCGATGTAGAATATCATCGTCCAGGTTCTCCAAGCGCTCTTGTACATCGGAATTATGCACCAGCGCCGATTCCCGCTTATCAGCCAGGGCGGCTTGTTGCGCCTTTACTTTTATGCGTTCTGTTTTTGAAAGGTCATCCCCGACTAATTTTTTCAACAGAGACAGCTCCTCCAGTTTTTGATTTGAAAAAGCCATCCAGCGTTTTATATCTGTCGGAAGCGCTTTCACGTCAGTCTCCTGATTCAGATCTACGGGGCAGTGCAGCAACGAACTTGAAGGGGCGATCATCAGCCGATCGTGTCCAATTGCTTCCGCAGCTTTTCGGACAATATCTGCTGTTTTCTCAAAATCAACCTTCCAGATGTTACGACCATCAATGAGCCCGAGGGATAGCTTACTGGAATCATCAAGTTTATTCAGGACGCTATCCAGCTGATCGGGCGCTTCGACTAAATCAATATGCAGCCCATCGACCGGCAGCCCACAGGCCAACTCGGTATTTTCACCCAACCCTTCAAAATAGGTCGTCAGCATCAACTTCAGCTCGCTGCGGTCTTCTGCCAGCTGCTGATAGGCCGTTTGAAAAGCGACCTGGGCATGCTCTTCCAGTTCAAGTGCAAGAAATGGCTCTTCAATTTGTATCCATTCCGCGCCCTGCTGCTCGAGCCGGTTCAGAATTTCCTGATATACCGGCAGTAGTTCATCCAGCAAATCCAGGCGATGGAAATCCTCGGAACCGTCCTTTTCTTTTCCCAGAAGCAAGAAGCTAACCGGGCCAATCAGCGTTGGCTTTGTTTTGATACCTGCGGATTTTGCCTCCTTAAATTCATCAAAAATCTTTGTTGAACGAAACTGAAATTGTTGATCGACCGAAAATTCGGGCACAATGTAGTGATAATTTGTATTAAACCATTTGGTCATCTCCATTGCGGCGATATCGTGATCATCATCCTGCAGCCCGCGTGCCATTGCAAAATACGTATCGATCGGATAGCTTTGATTTTTTTCATTCTCTTCGTGGAGCAGATGCCTATATCTCTCTGGGATAGCGCCGACCAGCAGGGTGGTATCGAGCACCTGATCATAGAGCGAAAAATCGTTCGACGGCACCAGGTCTATGTCGGCTTCCTTCTGTGTCGCCCAGTGTTTCACCCGAAGTTCCTTCGTGGTTTCCAACAGGTTTGCTTTATCAATATCCCCCGCCCAATATGATTCAATAATTTTTTTTAGTTCTCGTTCAGCTCCGATTCGCGGATATCCAATATTATGAGTTAGCATAAACGGTTATTTATTTCTTGGTTAGTAAGAAAGATGCAGTACCTCTTTCAAAAGTACTGCACCAGATGGGTCCTAATTTTTATAGGTTAACACGCGTCCCCAAAGGCTTTTGGTTCCCCAGATACCACGTCTGAGTGTTTCTAGCTGTACGATCTGGCTATGATCAACAAACATGTTGACTTCGGGACCGTAATTCTTAATGTACCAAGCAAACACCTCCGGATCGGCCGCTTCGAACATCAGTTTTTCAAGACCGATTTCGTTGATAAATTCTGCGGGCACGTCCGTTCGCCAGGGATCGGCATTTTCGGTGATACCTTCCGACTCAATCATGATCATGTAGGCTCCGGCCTCGATAAAGCGCTTGGCTTGCTTCACCGCATAACTGGTATCAAGCGTACCTTCCGACTCAAGTTCTCCTTTTGCCGTATCACCACCAGCACCAAACTGAATGCCGATTTCGGGTTTCGCTTTGAGTCCAGCTTTCTGGACTTTTTCAATCAGCCGTAGCCAGTCGTCGGTAGGCAGGGTAATAAATCCGGCCGACAGTTCGATGATATCAAAGCCGTAATCTTTGCAGGTGTCGATATATTGATCTACGGCGTCTTTACCTTGCGTTAGCACGTATTCCATAAAACCACCGGTAGATACCAGCGAATTATGGTCGTGGGCGATATCAATCAGCTCAGTCACAGCCTCTTTGGGCATGATCGAGAAGGATCCGCCGGAAAACTTCAGCGAATCCACATGTTCGCCCATCGTTTCCATAATATCCTGCAGGTATCGTTTACCCATTACAGCATAGTAGGGGCCGCGAATTTCTGTTACGCCTGTAGTTCGGGGTTTTGATTCTCGCTCGTTCTTGTTGAGGAAATCGAATGTTTTTTCTTCACTCATAATATAACTTCCTTTAATTATTCATCGTGGGGATTGTGGTTAGAGAGACAAGCTCGACATCTTTTAGCAAGCCCATCAAATCTGTTACTTTGTAATTCTCAAAATTGGTTACGTGATCAATTATTTGTTCTCGAAGCTCTTGCGAGGTATAAGGTTCAGCCAATCCTTCAAACTTTTGAATAACAGTGTCCCAGCTCATAGGTCGGGTATGGAAACCTTCATAATCATGTTTTTCAATCTCGTGTGTTACTCCATTCTTAAGATGCACCGTTAGCTTTGTCGGCATTTCATCAGGGAAGCGGTCACTGTATTCCTCCTTGGGAGATACGTGTACCTTTTGGAGCAGTGACTGGATATCATCGGCCTCAATGCGTTTTTTTCGATACTGCTTGGGCATCACTTCTCCATCCAATAGGGCAGCAGCAACCATATATTGAAGACTATGGTCAGCCTCTTCTTTCGTTCGCACAATGGTTTTGTCACCCTCTTCACCGCCGCCAATAATATGGTAGGCTACGTCGAAAATTTCGATTTCTATCTTTTCTACCTGATCAGCCGAAAAACCGTGGTTATCCTTCAGTTCAATCATTCCTTCAATAGAGGATTGCGAATGAATCTCGGCGTTGTACTTTTTGATAATGGTATTAGTCACGCGCTCAAGGTTTTCGGCGGACCAGTCAATAGAAAACTCTCCGGCTATAGAATCCATAAATCCTTTATTACCTTCAAAAACAGCAGGTGGGCCAGTGATTCCGTGCTTTGCCAGAAGTGCCGCGTGGGTTCCGCCAAAGGCTGTATGGGGATAAGCCAGTCCTTTCCAGTTAGAAAGGGCTCCAGTTCGGGTTACACGCAGGGCGTTCAGTGAGGTACCGGCAATGGCGATTGCGTTGGCTGTTTTCTCTTCATCGAGTCCAAATGCTTTCGATACGCCTGCTGCTACGGCATAGGAACCTTGGGTAGTATGGTCAAATCCCTTGTCTCGGACCGGGGCCTCATCGCTCAATCGACATTGAATCTGGTAGGCAACAGCCAAAGTCGTTAGAAAATCTTTTCCGCTAAGATCAGTTGTTTCTCCGGCCGCCAGGATTGAGCCAATATTATCGCTGGGGTGACAGGTTTCTCCCTTTGCCAAATAGCTGTCATTAAAATCGAGATATCGTACCAGGGCGCTATTGTAAAGAGCGGCGCGCTCCGGGGTCGTTTTCTCTCCTCCTATCAACGTACATAATTGCGATCCACCCAGGTAATCGTCAATCATTTTTCGAATGGACTGAACTGGCAGTCCCTCGATGGCCCCAATAGCTGTTCCTAAAGAGTCCAGCAGCCTTATTTTAAGCTGCTTAACCGCCTCATCAGATAAATCATTATACGTTGCACTGGTTACAAATTTTGCTAGGTCATGTACAATCATGGGTATCACCTTTACAGGGTTATGGAAATATTAAGGATATGATGTAATAAAATTCAGTCATTGGTTGGAATACTATAAGTGCAAGAGAAATCTCCTTCAGCAATATGAGTGGTTCGCTCAGCCTTATCATTAAATAGCTTCTTGTAAAACATGGCTTCAAGTTTGCAGGGAAGCCTGGTTTCTTTGACTACTTCACTGAATGGACAATTGCACTCTTTAATGGTGAGTGTTTCACTTTCTTCATCCATATTAATTTCAGGCATGAACCCTTCTTCTTCCAACATATGTTCTAAAGCCTCAATCCTTGTATCGAAGTCCGTTTCTGAGGATTGATCCATACGATGTTGGGCTTTTTCAATTCGATTCTCCCAAAAAGTTTTGAAGAATTCTTTTATCGTTTCATCATCATCTTTTGATTTTAAAAAACTAAGTAATTCTTTGATGAGAGCTGATTCATAGGAGGGGAATAGGTTATTTCCCTTTTGTGTTAGTTGGTATTCAAGGCTTGGCCGGCCTGGGCCGGATCGTACATAATCGCGTTCTATATATCCGTCTCGTTCCAGCTGCAGAAAGTGTTCTCGTAATGTGGTTTTTGCTAAATCAGTATTTTCAACCGCTTCATCAATCGAGATGGTACCTTTTCTCTTAATAAGTTCTAGTAGTTTTTCTTTTGATCCTGTAAACATAACAGTAGGATTTAATATGAATGGTCAGATTATCCCGATTCTAATTTTTGTTTTACCAATGGAATGAGGTGTTCCCGTTCTATTTCTATCTGTTTTCTCAGCGAAGAAAATAGTGTTTTAACATTGTAATTAAGAATACGAAGTGTTGAACATGCATCTTCTGGATTTTTTAATCCCTGTCCTTTTTCTTCAATAGCATCAATTAACTCTAAAATTGTATTTTGGTCGTCCTCGATAATTTCAATTCCACTATTCACCTTTTTGATGGTACCATGTAATACTTTCTTTTTTGGGTCTTTTAGGCTTTCAAGAAGAGGAAATAGTTTTTGGCGCTGGAAGTAAAAGTAGTAGTTTAGCTTCTCTTCCAGTTTATCAAGGTACCACTGCATATTTTTTAGCCACTCGTATTGATTGCCATGTATTTTGTGGACTCGGGGAAAATCGCGGTTAATGTCATCAAGTAGCTCAGTATTTCTTGTCAGAAAATGTTGTTCCAGATACTTGCACCACTTCTGTAAGTTTTTTCCAAAGTCTGGTGGTTCTTCCTTATCCTTTGCATTTTTTTGTGCACCATTATGCTGCTGGTTCTTCTTTAGCCATTTTAAGACTTCTACTTCACTCCATTTCTTTTGTTGGCATACCGATCGCAGAGTTTCGGATTGGTGATTTTTAGGTGATAACCCAATAGAGGAAAGCAATTCTCCAGCGTTTTTTTCAGCACTTACGATTTGCCCTATTGTGGCATCGGGTGTCATACCTTTTAGTGAGTGATTATTGCTCATGGTTATATGTTTTTTTATCAGATCGACCAATAGGAAAATAGTCATCTGTAACTATTTAATCAATTAAATTGGTAAAAACCGATTTTATAGTTGAAATTAATTTTTCCTACTCCTACCTTTGGACTGAAACAAAGAATAACGACCGACGATAGGAGCAATGGCTTACGTAGTAACTGACCCATGTATCCAGTGCAAGCACACAAACTGTGCTGCTGTTTGTCCCGTAGATGCCTTTCGGGAAGGGCCCAACTTTTTAGTGATTGATCCCTTTGAATGCATTGATTGTGATGCGTGTGTAGCCGAATGTCCCGAGGAAGCTATTTATCCTGACGATGAAGTGCCTATGGAGTGGGTAGATTATATCGAACTAAACGAGCGGTTGTCCGAAGAATGGATGGATCACGTAATAAATGAAGCAAAGGATGCCCTTCCGGAGGTAGATAAATGGAGCGGTCGCGAAAACAAGCGTGAGCACTTGATTGAAAGTTGGGAAGAAGCAAAAGCAGTAAAATAGTTATTTGTTAATGGTTATTCAATGGTTATTCACAAGTAGCAAAACCTGATAACTATCAACCAATAGCTAATAACAAAAAAGTCGAAGAAATGCCTGATACCGTAGAAGAAATCGATGTTCGTAAAATTCCTCCTCATAAAAAGCACGCAACAATTTTTGATACCTATGACGGGCTTGATGAGGGAGAGGCTTTTATCATCATTAATGACCATGATCCGAAACCTCTGCGTTACCAAATGTCTGCAATGCATGGACAGGATAGCTTCAGTTGGGATTATCTGGAAGAAGGTCCCGAAGTCTGGAAGGTACATATCGGTAAAAATGCTGAGTAACAAATGATGGATTATACTTCCATAGATCGGCGCAAGATAGCCCGGAAGCTTCGAGAAGTGATTGACCCCGAACTCGGAGTAAACATCGTAGACCTTGGTTTGGTCTACAACATTCTGTATGACGATGGCAGAGTGATTGTAGAATTTACGGCTACGACTCCGGGCTGTCCTATGCGTCGTTTTTTGCAACAACAAGTCGAAGAAAAGCTGGCATCCATTGATGAAATCAATGAGTATGAAGCCCGCATGGTTTGGGAGCCCGAATGGACCGTAGATATGATCAAAGAGGACGTGGATTTTTTTGCACATCCACCACCTCAGCAACGTGTGCAATAAAAAATGTGTAGGCGACGATGAATAGTAAGGTAAACGTACCGACATATATTTTGGTAGGATTGTTGTTTCTGGCTGCCATCGGTTTATTGACGGGATTATATGCTGGTTTAGTCCGATTGGGATTCCTGTCGGAAGTTGATCATGCCGTATCTCCTTTAGCCCATGGGCCACTTATGATTAACGGTTTTTTAGGTACGCTCATTGGACTGGAACGAGCGGCCGCACTTGACAAGAAATGGGCATTCATCGGTCCCGTTTTTATGGCCGTTTCAACGGTTTTTCTGTTAACCGGCTTGCAAGTACTGGGGGAGTGGAGCCTCATATTAGGTTCGGTTGGCCTTGCCGTTGTCATGGGTTTTCTATACTACTTGCAGCCTAAAATTTACCACCTGATCATGGCGTTGGGAGCTGGCGCTTTACTGGTTGGTAATCTGTTTTATGTATCTGGGTATCCGATTTATATGCTGGTTGGCTGGTGGGCGGCCTTTCCCATGCTTACCATTTTTGGCGAACGGCTAGAGCTCAATCGTATCATGCGTCCGCCCAAGCAGGCGCAACAAATATTTGCCGGACTCATTTTAGGGTGGATTATAGCATTAATTGTTACACACGTTGATCGTGCCATTGGATGGAGTATAGCTTCGCTGCTGTTAATCGGAGTAGCTGGCTGGTTGATACAATACGATGTAGCCCGGCGCACGATCAAATCGGTCGAGTGGACCCGCTACAGTGCCATCTGCCTGCTCACGGGCTATGGTTGGCTGATATTGGCAGGACTATTCGGGCTCTGGTACGGCTTCCCAACCGCGGGTCCAATGTATGACGGACTGCTCCACATAATTTTTGTAGGATTTGTTTTCAGCATGATATTTGCTCACGCTTCGGTCATTATTCCTTCATTGTCAGGAAAAATGGTGCCCTGGCACGGGTATTTCTACCTACCCTTGATTTTGCTGCACAGCTTTTTAGCAGTCAGAATTTTTGGTGACCTGGTGTTATCCCCGCTTGTCAGAATAATAGGTAGTCACGGTAATGTATTAGCCATTATTCTTTTTCTGGCAGGGGTATTGTATCAGTTGTTATCCAAGGCATTTGAGAAGAAGAAGTTCAAAATGAAACAGGTTGAAAAATCACACTGATAAAAATTGATGGCACATCCAATCCAAGAAATAGTGAATGCTCGAAAGAGTACGGTAATGGATAAGCTTAAAAAAACTATACCTGGATTAGATTTGAAACTTGTTGGATGTAAAAGCGATATGGGGCTAATGAGTATAAAATCGGCTTCAGAGGTGATGCTGTATGTTCACCTAATGCAACTCAGTGAAGAAAAGACAAAAATTGAAATTGCACCGGGGTTTTCAAACTTAAAAGAACGTGATCAGTCTGAAGTGCCGGAACCAACAATTGCCAAAGTATTAAAAAGGTTGCAGGTTGAATTGGAGAATTAATTTTAAGAAATACGTCAAAAAATAGAAATCAACAATGAATAAACCTTCTGCTGTACTTTCTGTGGAGCGGCCGCTAACGGTCGAAAAAGCAAAAGCCGAGGAGCGCATAGATACATCCCCAGAGTCTGTCAGGCTGATATTTTCCTTTATTGCCTGTTCGGCTTTTTGGCTGGTGTTTGGAACTCTCGTCGGTGAATATCTTGGGCTTAAATTTGTGTGGCCGGAACTCGATACCATCTCCTGGCTGTCTTTTGGGCGCCTGCGTCCCGTTCATACCAACGTCGTATTCTGGGGATTTTTGTCCCAAGGGATGCTAGCGCTTGCTTTATACGTGGTACCGCGCACAAGTCAACGCGAACTGTTTAGCTATCGGTTAGGATGGAGCAGTTTAGGTCTGATGAATCTTTCTGTTGTATTAGGTGTCATTGCTCTAATGGCTGGTATAAACAATGGCGCGCAGGAATATCGCGAGTTTATCTGGCCGATCTTCGCCCTTTTTGCGTTGGGACTCATACTGGTTGCCTACAATCTGTATAAAACCATTGCAGATCGGAATGTGAAAGAAATTTATATCTCCAATTGGTATATCCTTGCGGCCTGCCTTTGGACTATTATTCTTGTATTGGTGGCTTATCTGCCGGGCTACCAGCAGGATGGAATAAGCCAAACGGTGATTCAGGGCTATTACATGCACCAAGGCGTGGGACAGTGGTTTACGCCTATGGTATTAGGTCTTACCTACTACTTCTTGCCCAAATTGTTAAACAGACCTATTTATTCGTACTCACTGGGGGTGCTGGCCTTCTGGACGCAAATGGTGTTTTACACTATGATCGGATCGCACCACTTTGTATTTAGTCCTATCCCATGGTGGATTCAAACCGTTGCTATCGTCTTCAGTGTGGGTATGATCGTACCAGTAACAGCCGGTACCGGAAACTTCCTGCTGACGATGCGTGGCAAGTGGCGATCCATTGCCCGTAGTTACTCACTGCCGTTTATTCTGGTTGGCGTCATTTTCTATGCCATTGTTTCATATCAGGGCACGTTGGAAGCTTTCCGATCTCTTAATAAGGTGTGGCACTTTACCAACTTTACTATTGCCCACTCGCATATGAGCTTGTATGGTTTTGTTGCCTTCCTGATTTGGGGCGGCGTTTACGGACTTATTCCGCGAATGACCGGCAACGAGCCGCCACAATTTGCCGTCGGAGCTCACTTCTGGTTGGCGCTGATTGGCGTGTTGGTGTACAGTATTCCATTGATGGTTGGCGGTACGCTGCAGGGACTAAGCTGGATAGCTGGTGAGTCTTTTATCGAGTCCGTCACCTTGATGCAACCTTACTGGGTGTGGAGAGCCGTAGGCGGCACGATGATGTTTATCTCACATCTGATATTCGCCTATAACGTCTGGAAGATGCGGCCCGGAAATCGTATTGAGACAGCTGAATCTACCAATTCATAAATTATTTAACCTGTCATGAAGCTTAATTTTCACAAAAATCACAAATTACTATTCGGCGTGGTCTTCTGGGGATTTGTGTTCCTCAGCTTAATAATAGCGGTATTTCCAGCCCTTTGGGTGCAACAGGAAAATGAACCACTGCCTGCCAGTGAACCGATAACTGAGCTAGAACGCAAAGGGATGAAAGTATTCATCAATGAAGGTTGTGTGTACTGTCATACCCAGCAGGTTCGTCCGATTGCTATGGATGAAAACTGGGGTCGGCCATCGGCGCCTGGTGATTATGCACGTATCAACCGTCCCAGCGTTTGGCGACAGACACCGGCCGTTCTGGGCAGTGCTCGAACCGGACCGGATTTAACAAGTATTGGCAAGCGACAGCCCAGTGCGGTGTGGCATTACATGCACCTGTATAATCCCCGTTCGGTGGTGAAAGAATCTATCATGCCTTCCTACCCGTGGCTATTTAAGATTGTTGAAAATCCTTCCAAAGATGCTACCGTCGTTTCTATGCCCGGGGAATATGGCCCATCCAACGGTAAAATTATTGCTACTGAGAAGGCCGAAGCGCTGGTGGCCTACCTGCAATCGTTAAAGCAGGTATCCATGGATGCTGAAGCATCGGCTGCCCAGAAAGCAAAGGCTGATTCCATTGCAGCTCAGGCTGCCAAAAAGAAAATAGATGGTGCCACAATTTATGCGAACAACTGTGCCTCTTGTCATCAAAGTGATGGGCAGGGCGTAGAAGGAGTGTTCCCACCCATGGCAGGGGATCCGGTAGTGACAGCCGAGGATCCTACGGATCATATTCGAATTGTGCTTTACGGATTACAGGGAGTACCTATCGAAGGAACCGAGTACCAGGGTATCATGCAGCCGTTCGGCGAAATGATGTCCGACGAAGAAGTGGCTGCGGTTATCAATCACGAACGGACCAGCTGGGGCAATGACGCGCCCACAGTGACAGCCGAAGACGTGGCAAAAGTGCGCAATAATGATGAGTTAAATAAAATCCAAGCCGAGGAATAATCATGTTATCACTGTTTTTGACATTCATTCAACAGATCTCGGAATTCTCCACTTCCAGCGAAGGACGAGAATATGCCCCGCCTGATGGTCCCCTTTATTACCTGGTGCTTATAGGGTCATCGATCATTGTTTTGGGGGTGGTATTTTTTACGATTAAGTGGTTCATCTGGCCGGGCGAACAATCCGAAGATCATATTAAACGAACGATTTTAAAAGACGAATCTTAACAACGAGCATAATGTCTGAAGACAATAGTAACTTGATTCATGTGTACCTCGATGATGGGGATGAACCCATCGTTTCTTATCGACCTCCGGTGCGGTTTGAGCTGGATACGACCCAACTGGAGGATGGCCCACATAAGCTGAAAGTAGTGGCTACCGATGCCAGCGGTCACAAAGGAGTTCGCACGATCCCCTTTGAGGTAAGAAATGGGCCCGGGATTGATGTGGAAGGTCTGCAAGACAATGACATGCTCGAAGGGAAAGTCCCCATACTGCTGAATGCGTATGGTGGGGCCAAAGAACCCTTTTGGGAGCCATCCCGGGCCGAAACCCCAGCGCCGGTCCCAACCTGGGCATGGGTGTTACTTCTGGTCGTGGTAGCCTGGAGCGCATTTTATATTGCCCAGCAGTGGAATGTGCCGGACGAATATGCAAGTTCACCTACATACAGCTTCTTTACCGGTAAGGGTGATAATGCACAATCTACCGGACAGGCACCACCACCCTCCAAAGCAAATATTGGAGCAACCTTGTACCGCACGAGCTGTGCAAGTTGTCATCAGGGGAATGGGGAAGGTGTTCCTGGGGCATTTCCGCCACTATCGGATGACCCTGTGGTAACAGCGGAGGATCCGACCCGGCATATTGAAATTATTTTGTTTGGGATGCAGGGAAAATCTATAGACGGCGTAGAGTATTCTGCCGCGATGCCGCCTTTTTCCGAGCAACTCTCTGATGAGGAAGTGGCGGCTATTATCAATCACGAACGTACAAGCTGGGGTAATGATGCCCCGACTGTTACGGCTGAGCAGGTGCAAAAAGTGCGAGCACAGAGAAATTAGAAGAATATCAAAATTCAAAAATCATAATTCTATAATTCATAAATCACAAAATTATGCCAACAACGAAAGCAAGTGCAATCTGGAATGGAGATTTAAAAAATGGAAATGGAACAATGAAAATGGATAGCGGCTCTTATGAAGGTCCTTATACCTTTGCTTCAAGGTTCGAGGATGGGGAAGGCACCAATCCCGAAGAGCTCATCGGAGCAGCACATGCTGGTTGCTTCTCCATGGCATTATCACTGGAATTATCCGAGGCGGGGTACGAACCTGAATCTATCGATACTAGTGCAGAGGTAACCTTTGAAGTCGTTGACGGTGGTCCGGCGATTACTGGGATAAAGCTGATTACCGAAGCAAACGTGCCTGACATCGATAACGATACGTTTCAGCAATTTGCTGAGGGCGCGAAAGAGGGATGCCCGGTTTCTAAAGCATTAGCGGGGACCGACATCACGCTCGATGCTACCCTATTATAATACTGTCACTGAATTATTAATCGAATAAATCTCATCACAATATGCGTTATTTAACTTATATATTTCCTCTTGTATTCTTGTTTTTTACTGCTTGTGGAGGCGGTTCTGATAACCAGAACCAAGCCCAAAGTAGTGCTGATACGCAAGCAACGAAAAGTCAATCATCCGATGTACGTACGATCAATATTATCGGTGTTGACCAGATGAAGTATGTTGTCGAAGACGAAAACCAGCAGGGTATCACAACGGGTGCCAAAGTTGGCAACGACGGTATGCTTAAGCTGGAAACGATATCAGCTGATCCCGGCGATAAAATTCGTATTCAGCTGACGACCCAAAGTCAGCTGCCGGCTTCAGCCATGGCCCACAATTTTATTCTGCTAATGCTCTCGGCAGATGTGGATGCGTTCAACAGTGCAGCAATTAAAGCCAAAGACAACAATTATATTCCATCCGATATGACTGATCAGATTATAGCTCATACTAATTTGGCAGCCGGTGGGGAAACCGTTGAGGTCACCTTCACAGTCCCCGAGAAAACGGGTGATTACCCTTTTCTCTGTTCGTTCCCCGGACACTATGCAGCGGGCATGGAAGGGACACTAAATGTTGAATAGCAACGAAAAACCACGGTCACAGGCAATCATTATGCGGTTGCCTGGCCGTGGCTTCTATTAATAATCAAAATTTGAATTAGTGAAGCTATGCAAAAAGAAAAAGCTCGTACCATTGGTCAGATAGTAGCGGATAATTATCAGGCAGCGGAGGTATTTAATGCATTTGATATGGATTTTTGCTGTGGTGGAGATCGTACCGTAGATGAAGCATGTCAAGAAGTCAATATCAATCCCAATGAAGTGTGGCAAGCCTTGAAGGAATTAGAAACAGATGGTGCAAGACAGGAAAACTATACCGAATGGTCTCTGGATTTTCTTATTGATTATATTATTAACAACCACCACAAGTTTTCGCGGGAAAAGTTACCTGAAATAGGTCAGTATGCAAAGAAGGTTGCCAGCGTGCATGGCGACCGATATCCTGAATTGCAGAAAATATACTACGAATTCACAAAGTTGCACGGGGATATAATCAACCATCTTCAAAAAGAAGAAGAGCTTTTGTTTCCCTACGTGAAACGGCTTGTTGAAGCGGAGAAAAAAGGTAAACAGCCGAAAACGCCCGACTTTGGCAAGGCAGCCAATCCCATTTCTATGATGGAGCATGAGCATGATCAATCTGGGGCAGCTATGGAAAAGATTCGAGAGCTAAGTGATGATTTTACGCCCCCGGACGATGCCTGCACTACGTATCGACTATTGTTTGAAAATCTGGAAGCTTTTGAAAAAGATCTGCACAAGCATGTGCACTTGGAAAATAACATCCTGTTTCCCAAAGCAATTGAATTAGAGCAATCCTTGAATCGGTAATACGACAGTAACGGTTTTTATGGGGGATATACGGAACGATCAGGACGTGAAAGTCTTAGTTCACAATTTCTATGAAAAGGTCCAGAACGACGATCGGCTTGGTTATATTTTCAATGATGTAGCCGAAGTAGCTTGGGATGAGCATCTGCCCAAAATGGTTGACTTCTGGTCGAATCTGCTTTTTCAAACGGGTCGGTACAAGGGGCGTCCTTTTCGGCAACACATGCCGCTTCCCATTAAAGAGGGTGATTTTGATCGATGGTACCGGTTGTTTGAGGAAACGGTGGATGAACTTTACAGGGGCGACAAGGCAAATTTTGCAAAACAGTTGGCTCGAAATATTGCTTCCTCGTTTGAACTTCGAATGGAAAAAGATGGATTACTAAAAAAAGAGTAATTATGGATGAGGCAAAAATAAAAAAAGAAGTGGCCCAAAAGGTACAAAACGCATGCATTCAGGCAGCGCGGGAAGGCTTTCAAGAGGCTTCAATGAGCGGTCTTTGCACAGAAGGGGCTGCAGAAGCAGCCATAAGTGCGATTCAAAGGTTGGACCTGGATGATTTGCTCGACGACACAACATCAAAATAATATTAAATGAATCCGTACAGAAGCTGGTATGATTTTTATTGAGAATGAGGGTATTACCGATCCCCGAATTAATTTAGCACTTGAAGAGTATGCCCTACGAAATTTTGGAAAAAATGAAGATTATCTGCTGTTCTATATCAACGAACCCTCTATTATCATTGGTAGAAATCAAAATACACTTGAAGAAATCAACGACGAGTATGTGAGGGAAAACGATATCAATGTTGTTCGTCGGGCTTCTGGCGGCGGGGCAGTGTATCACGATCAGGGTAACCTGAACTTCAGTTTTATAACAAACTACAAGAAAGAGAACCTCAATAACTTTAAGAAATTTACGAGGCCGGTTATCCATGTCTTGCAAAAAATGGGGGTTGATGCTGAAATGAGTGGGCGAAATGATCTGCTTGTTGGCGATCGCAAGATATCGGGGAACGCCCAGTTTTCTACCGGAAAGCGGATGTTCAGTCACGGCACCCTGCTTTTTGACACCGATCTGGATGAGGTGACCCATGCTCTGAATGTGAAGATGAGCAAGATTGAATCAAAAGGACACAAATCCGTGCGCAGCCGGGTAGCGAATATTTCAGAATTTATTGATGATAATATTGATGTGTATGAATTTAGATCACGACTGCTGCATGGCCTTTTTGAGGAGCGAGAAACCTTCGATCGGTATCGCCTGACGGATGAAGAGTGGGAAAAAGTCCATGAGCTGAAGGATGAGAAATACGGCAACTGGGATTGGAACTATGGAAACTCACCAAAATTTAATATCCAGCGTTCTCGACGATTTTCCGCAGGTGAAATAGATCTGCGGTTAGATGTGGAGGACGGCTATATCGATAACATGAAAATTTACGGGGATTTCTTTGGAGTAGAACCTGTGGAAGTTGTTGAAGAGCGCCTGCAGGGTATTCGATACGAACCGTATGTGTTGGAGCAGGTAATCAGCGATATTGATCTGGAACAGTATTTTGGGAAGATCCATGAAGATGATTTCCTGGAGCTGATCTACGGCTCAGATAAATAATCTTGTCATGTTTACTATTGTAAATGCTAATGAAGCAACCTATTACGGGCTTTCACAAAGATGAAGAAGGCGACTGGGTGGCCGAGCTGGAATGCGGCCATAATCAGCATGTACGACATGACCCGCCCTGGCAGCTTCGCCCTTGGGTAACAACAAAAAAGCGACGGGAAAGTCGCATTGGTCATCAGCTGGATTGTAAAAAGTGTGATCGCGGAGAACCCAAAGACAACATGGTATAATGCCAAGAATTGCGCGGACATTTATCAAAACAGGAATGGTCTTTTTTCTGATATCTCTCTTGTTGGGGATAGCAGTAGAAATTGAATCACTGAGTCTGCCAGTTTTAATGCCTCTGTTCTGGCATACGCTAATGGTTGGCTGGATTACCCAAATTATCTTCGGGGTTTCCATGTGGATGTTTCCGGGCCGAACCAAAGAAGAAGGATTCAAGGCCCAACTCTGGGGCTGGCTCACCTATATATTTTTGAATACTGGACTGGTGCTTCGCCTTGTCGCCGAACCGATGCTGTCGTACTCCGAATTAACTATTTGGAATCTTTTGGTGCTAGGCTCTGCAGTATTACAAGTATCCGGCGGATTTACCTATCTCACTGAAATGTGGCCACGTATTATGTCGAAAGAACAACGTCGCCAAAAACGCAAGAAAAAGCGAAGAAAACAGTAGTATGCCTGCTCCAAGCCGCTGGTTAATTCGTTCTGCCTACACCTGTCTTCTTGTTGGGATGATCGTCGGAGCTGTTATGTTAGTGCATAAAGCATATCCTTTGCACCCGGCCATTTGGTCGCTTTTGCCTGTTCATATAGAGCTGTTGGTTGTTGGATGGATAGTACAGTTTACCATGGGAACAGCATACTGGATTTTACCACGCTATTTAAAGGATTCATCCCGCGGTAACGCCCGATTGGCCCGATTGATGTTCCTGCTATTGAATATTGGGATTGTTGTAGTAATTGCTGATCGGCTTATAGTTTCGACCTTACCTTTAGCGATAATGGGAAGGCTTTGTGAAGTAGCTGCCGTGGTACTGTTTATTAGTCTGCATTGGCAACGGATTGTTACATATAATAATTAAGTATTGAGAGGCTAAAATAGTTTGTAACCTAATTTACCTTTGCGGTATCTAATAAGGTGGGATTATTCTATAAATGAAATGAATGAGGAAACGTATGCTAAGATCTGTAGATAATACATCTGAAATAAAGAAATATAACTTTGTTTCAGTCGAGAAATATAGTGATGTATCAGATAGTGAGATAATTCACAAAATTCTGAAGGGTTCTACCCAGCTTTTTGAGGTATTAATGCGCAGATATAACCAGCGATTATTTCGTATTCAGCGATCGTATATATCGGATGAGGAGGCGATCAAGGATACGCTCCAGATAACATATATGAAAGCGTTTGAAAACCTAGATTCGTTTCGCGGTGATGCCAAATTTTCGACTTGGATCACGCGTATTGCCATAAATGAAGCACTAAAATATCTGAATGGAAAAAAACGAGATGCTGAACTTCAACTGGTTGAAGGAGATACTCCTATGAATGAGCATACGATAAATAGAGATAATACGCCTGAGGATAAGACTATTCAACATGATTTTCGGCAACTGCTGGAACAGGTTGTAGCTACCTTGCCGCCGAAGTATCGCTCGGTATATCTAATGCGTGAGGTTGAGCATATGGATACCAAGGAAACAGCCGATTGTCTTGATCTAACAGAATCAAACGTCAAGGTAAGACTTCATCGAGCAAAGAAAATGCTTCAGGAAGAAATTGAGCGAACCGTATCTGATACAGAAATATTTAACTTTCTCGGGACGCAATGCGATCGGTTAGTATTCAATGTGATGAGAAAGATAAATCAGTAGCAGTTGGAGAAAAAACCAAATCAACTGTCTATTATTAACTATCCTGTTATTATTGACAATTAATTTGAAGTAGGGACGACCTTACCTCTCTTTTTTTCAATGGGGACGGCCTCAATAAAATAGAGAATCATGTCTTGGATATATTTATTCGTTGCCGGATTATTTGAAATAGGTTGGGCTGTTGGCTTAAAATATACCGAAGGCTTTACAAAATTTTGGCCGTCTGTTTTTACAGGGATTTCCATGATTCTCAGTGTCGCCTTGCTTGGTTTTGCTTTAAAAACATTGCCGGTAGGAACAACATATGCTGTTTGGACAGGAATCGGAGCCATTGGTACCGTAATATTTGGTATTTATCTATTTGATGAACCAGCCACTGCTACCAAATTCTTTTGTATTAGCCTGATCCTTATCGGTATTGTTGGTCTTCAATTAATTCAGGAGTAGTTTTTCCCAGGCATCTTCACTAATCAGAATCATTGGGCAGGAAGGGTTACATTTACTAATCTCCTTTAGCAACGAATATTTTTAGTGCATATGAAATGGCTGCACATATAGCACTAAGAACGATAAATACCACAAATCCACGGGCGTATCCAATTTGTCCATAAATATCGACAAACTTACCCAGTACCGGCAAAATGATAAGCGTTCCCGCGCCGCCGATACCGCCAATCCACCCCGAAGCACCGCCGACGGCATCGGGGATATATTTAGGGACAAGTTCAAAGACGGCTGCGTTGGCTACGCCCATGCCGGTACCCAAAATCATCATTCCCAAAAAGGCATAGAGGAATGAAGAAAAGACGGTGAGCATCAAGGCTCCGACAGCCATAATACCAAAACTTATAGCCGCAATGTTTTCGCCACCGAAGCGGTCGCTTAAGCTTCCACCCGGAACTCGGATCAAGGAACCATAAATTGTAAAAATGGCAGCTATTAAGCCTGCAACCACCAAGCTTACATCGTGAAAAGAGTACCAGTAGGTAGGGAACCATGCGGTCAGGGATGTAAAACCACCACCAAAGGAGATAGTATAGAGAAATACGAGAATCCAGGTTTTACCATTGGCAGCAGACTCTTTCAGCGATGCCCAGGTATTGCCGGAGGGAAAGTAATCCTGGCCCAGGTCTTGAGATATTTTTTTGGCCCTGCTGTGTTCTATTCCATTGTCGAGTAGTTGGAAGTAGTAAGCGTCAACGGCATATAGTGCATAGATGGCCGTGGCAACAATCAAAAAAGCGAGCCATCCGAAATAGGCTGCCGTTAATCCCCAGAGACCTATCAGCAAGGGAATAACAAAGTTGAAAACGCCCGGACCTATGTTACCAATTCCGGCATAGAATCCCAGGGCGTAGCCTTGTTTATCAGCCGGAAACCAGTAGGTGGTCTTGGGTATACCAACAGAGAAAGTTGCGCCACCCGCACCGCCCAGAATTCCAAAAAAGAGTAAGGCAGGAAAAAGACTGGCGTTGAAATCGCTTGGGTAGTAAAAAAAGAGAATGAAAACAAGTCCTGCCATCCCAACAATGGAAAGTCCAAGCAGAATTAAGAATGGTTTTCTGCCTCCTACTTCATCAACCCATGCACCAAACGGAACCCTAAGAAAAGCCTTGCTAACATGTGGGGAGGAGAGTAGTAATCCGAGCAGTACACCTGAAAGCTCGAGAGATTCTTTAAATTCAGGTCCTGCAACACCGTAAAAAACAATGCTGGTTAGCCCGGCAAACAGGCCGAGTGTTGCGGTCCATAATCCAAGTTTGGGATATCCAGTTAAATCGTGTTTTTCTTTGTGCGGGTGGTGATCCAAGTTGAATTTTAATTAGCTGGCATTGTAATGATGCCAAAGATAGACAGCTGCTTAAACGATTGCCAATTTGCATCTAGGCGTTATCAGATATTAGATACAAATTTTTGAATTCCAGTCATCAGCATTTCAATGGATATGGTAATAAGCACCAATCCCATAAGTCGCTCAATGGCAACCAACCCTTTTTCGCTTAAGAATCGTTTGAGGTTACTACCAAAATAGATGATGATGCTACTGGCCAGCCATGCTAAAAATACAGCAAGAAGCCACTCGGGCCATCGTGCAGGCTCTTGGCTCATTAAAAGTAACTCTGTTGCTAATGCTGACGGACCCGCAACATAGGGTATGGCTAAAGGAACAATGAACGGTTCGCCTCCTACATTTACTTGCAATGAGCTGTCTTCGGAGGGAAAGACCATTTTTATGGCAATCAAAAATAAAATAACGCCACCTCCAACCGTAAGAGCCGGCTGCGAGATGGGTAATACCTGCATGAAGTATTTCCCTATAAATAGAAAACCCAACAGTACTGTTAAGGCAATAAGCAGTTCCCTGATTACAATAGTATTTATACGGTCAACTTTAACCTTTTTAAGTTCGGCTATATAGAATGATATATTACCGACCGGATCCATTACCAAGAAAAGAAGAATAGCTGCAGATACTAGAGTCATGACTTATTAGCAGTATAGTACCAGTTAAAAAATATGCTTATAGCTTGAAAAATGATGATAAAAACTAATGAGGTTATAATGAATAAAGATTCTCCAGATTTCAGATAGCTTGAAAGAATAAAAAAATATATAACAATAATGGTCAAAATATAGGAGATACTTAAATTGTTATGTTTTTGCAGAGCTAAAAAGAATAAATATCCAGCAAGGATAGTTGCTATAATGATTAGGAAGATGGTTGATATAAACATTATCACAAATTGGTATTAAATATATTAAAGGTCCTGGCTGGAATTGCCAGGACCATGTTCCAGCTTTTTTGGCTGGGTGGGATGTATGGGAAGTAACCTATTTTTTAAGTATTACTTTTCCCTTCATAACGGGGTGTATAGTGCAAAGGTAGGATGCTTTTCCCTTTATCTCAATGGTATAGGTATCGCCATTTTGCAGTTCAGTAGATTTCCAAAGATTATCAGTTTCTTCGGCTACGTTATGGGCAACAATGTCTCTGTTAATCCACTTTACAGAATCGCCCGGAGCAACTTCAATTTTTGCCGGCACAAACTTCATTTGCCTGATTTCCACAATGTGGGTTTCACTATTCGATTGCTTGGAATTGCAGTTAACGCATAAAACTATTACTAAACAGAGAAGGATTGAAATAATAGAACTTCTCATAAACCTATTGGTCTGCAATATTTTGTTGAACAGTTTTTGCATGCTCAAGATGGGTTTCAAGAGCAGGTAGAACGGCTTCAAGGAGCTCTTTAAGTTGGTTGTTTGCAGTGTCAGGTATAAGAACATTACGAATGGCGTCAATCACTGCTTTGTGGTATGCCACTTCATTGTCTATGTAAGCCTTGTTAAATGCTTTCCCTTCTTTGGAACGTAGCATTTTTCTGGTCTCTTCCGCATCCGAGTTCAACTTTTTACTTAATGAGTTCGGCTGGGGTTTGACACCCAGCTCATTTACCAATTCGACGGCTTTCTCAATAACGGCATTGTGATCTTGGATCATCGTATTGGCAAAGCCAAGAATTTCGTTATTGTTGCTTTTTTCCTTAGCTATTTCTGCATATTTGATATCTATCTCGTTTGCAGCTACAGCTATTGCGGCAATTTCGGCATCATTGAATTTATTGTTGGACTGTGCATGTATATTTGATGCCAACATTAAAAGTAGTATTACGAAGCTGGTCATTACTTTTTGTGTGCTATCCATAATTTTCTGTTGGTTTATGGTTAACGTAATTTGTTGATCTCACCCATTAGATCAATGCTTAGCAAATCGGTTACAAAAAAACATCTATGGGTAATAGTCTGTCATTTAAGTCATCAAAAAAGTTTGTAACCCAAGCCTGTAATAATCGATCTAACTGATCAATGATAGTTAACCAAATTCTATAAGAATGGCTGAATCAATAACGATTGTAGATATTCAACAGGTAACACATGACGTAAAACGTTTTACTCTTGACAGGCCCAACGGCTATACTTTTACGCCCGGGCAGGCAACAGAGGTTTCAATTGACAAAAAAGGCTGGAGAGAAGAAAAGCGTCCATTTACTTTTACCTCTCTTCCGGAAGATGAGAATCTTGAGTTTACGATAAAGATATATCAAGACCACGGAGGAGTAACCAATGAGCTTGACAAACTTAAGAAGGGAGATCGGTTGTTAATTGGCGATTCTTGGGGTACGATCCAGTATGACGGGCCCGGTGTTTTCTTGGCTGGCGGTGCTGGCGTTACACCATTTATTGCGATCTTCCGTCATCTTTACAAAACGGATAACCTGTCAACTAATAAGCTTATATTTGCAAATAAGTCGGAGCAGGATATTATTCTCAGAGAAGAATTGAATAATATATTAGGAGATAATTTTATTAATGTTATTACCCAGACGAAACCGGAGGCACATGGTAATCCTAGATTGACGTACCTTAGTGGATTTATCGATAAAGAGTACTTGGAAGGTGCCATCGATGATTTTGATCAGAACTTTTATGTCTGTGGCCCACCACCATTCAACAAATCAATGATCCAATATTTAAAAGAGTTGGGTGCAGAGCCATCGGCCCTTGTATTTGAACAATAACTTATTAGACAAATAAATTATCTACGAAATGGAGAAAATTCTTAACGGTATTGATAAGGATCTTAACAATTTATCTGAGCAAGAAAAGGTGGAATACATCCAATTTTACTTCTCAAAAATCATGCAGGTCTTAGAGCTGGATCTCACCGATGACACCTTTGAAGATACGTCCCGGAGAGTTGCCGAGATGTATGTCAATGAGATTTTTAGCGGTTTGAATGATGATAACTTCCCAGAAATGACCGCATTTGACAATTCTTATAAATACAGCGGAATGCTCATTGAAAAGGATATTACCTTATTTTCGTATTGTGCCCATCACTTTGTACCCATTATTGGAAAAGCACATGTGGCATACTATCCTTCAGAGAAGGTGGTGGGGCTATCAAAAATTAATAGACTCGTTCAGCACTTTGCTCGTCGCCCTCAAGTGCAAGAAAAACTTACCATGGAAATTGCAGATGCACTTAAAGATTCGCTCGAAACAGATGACATTGCTATTCTGATTGAAGCAGACCATTTGTGTGTTGCATCAAGAGGTGTCAAAGATACAAACAGTACCACACAAACGAGCTATTATAGCGGTAAATTTGAAAAGGCGGAAATCAGAAAGGAGTTTTTAACCTCTATTGAGTAATAAAAAGGGTCCCTAGACATTGGGACCCTTTCAATAGGTAACCTATGGAAAGATACCCATTTGTTCGTATATAACACCAACTTTCTCAATGGCATTGAGATAGGCTGATGTACGCAGGTCGATATCGTGTTTTTTACGGAGCTCGTTGAGTTGCTGATAAGAATTGATCATCGTCTCTTCCAATCCGGAATCGACCAGGTCGTATTCATCAGCTCCATTAGCAAGTTGTTTCATCTCATCTTCCGTAAAATTACGATCTGAGATGTCCTCAACAACTTTGAGGATTTTGCGATAGCTATTTTCCTCGAATCGCTTTTCCATTCGTCCAAACCGGGCGTGAGAAAGATTTTTTAACCATTCGAAGTAGGAAACGGTAACACCACCGGCATTGAGGTACATGTCGGGTATTACCAATTTGCCCCGTTCTTTAAATATTTGATGAGCTTCAGAGGTTGTGGGTCCATTGGCTGCCTCTGCAATAATTTTAGCCTTAATTTCAGATGCATTCCAATCATGCAGCTGATTTTCAAGGGCGGCCGGGATAAGAATATCACACTCCGCTTTCAACACAGCAGTGTTATCCTCTAATTCTTTCGTATCACCAAATCCAATCATGGATTCATTTTCTTTACGATAAGCCATAAGCCCTTCCAGGTCAATCCCGTTGG
Organism: Fodinibius sediminis; assembly: GCF_900182555.1. Classification (GTDB taxonomy): domain Bacteria; phylum Bacteroidota; class Rhodothermia; order Balneolales; family Balneolaceae; genus Fodinibius; species Fodinibius sediminis. Next base: position 70,122 of record NZ_FXTH01000018.1, read on the forward strand.
CATCATAAATTGAACCTTCAATTTCGGCGACACCAATCATTTTTGCACCGTGACTAATCATGTTTTTAGCAGCGGCATAGCCTACATTTCCAAGGCCTTGTATTACAAATGTTTTCCCCTCAAGACCGGGATCAAGGCCAAGTTCTTTCATGTCATCAGCATTACGGCAAGCTTCTCGAATGCCATAGTAAACACCGCGACCGGTTGCTTCGGAACGCCCGCGAACGCCGCCCTGTGAAATAGGTTTACCCGTGACACAGGCTTCAGCATTCAAATCAGATTCCAGCTGACGATAGGTGTCGAGGATCCATCCCATTTCTCGTTCACTTGTCCCATAGTCTGGGGCAGGAACATCAGAGCCAGGACCAATAAATCCCTTTTTGATCAGTTCGTAGGTGTAACGACGGGTAATTCGTTCAAGCTCAGCATCTGAAAAACGAGACTTGTCAATTTTGATACCGCCTTTTGCGCCCCCGAATGGAACATCAACAACAGCACACTTATACGTCATAAGTGCGGCCAACGCCATGGTTTCGTCTTCATTAACGGTTGTGCTGTAGCGGATACCACCTTTGGTAGGTAACTTGTGATGGCTGTGTTCAACCCTCCAGCCGTGTATGACTTCAATGGAGTCATCATCACGCTCTAAAGGGAAGGTGATGTGATATATATTATTGCAGATTTTGATTTGATCAAGCAACCCTTGGTCATATTTCGAATGTTTGGCTGCCAGATCAAAGGATGTGTTTACTTCGTTAAAAAAATTGTAGGTGGACATAGAAACCTCTATCCAAAATATTTAAAGTTAAGTTATAATTATGGTTTATTCCCGATTGGGAAATGCGGCATCATCGGGAAATAGGGGTAGAGAGTCAACCTATTAGGAGGGTAAATAATAGAATAGAATGCTTCTATTTTAGGTTTCTATATTGACTTTCTGGGATTTAATTGAGAAAAAATTCTATCCAGCAGACGATCAAGAAGCCAACCGATTATTTCCCCATTATCTGAGCATTATATCCTGGGAACATCAACAAATTCAGTAGTAAAAGGATTAATTACGCATCTTTACTCCACAAGCTTAATCTAAGAAGAGAAATAATGGCTTAGCCAGATGTTATAGCATAAATAGTACTATAATACTGGCGACCCAAAGCCTAAACTTTTCCGGGTATTAAAAGCCTGTGAGGTTGGGTCTTTCTATTGATATATATTAAGGGGTTTTATTAGCAAAAATCAATGAATTTAGGAAGAATAAAGAGTTACTTGATAGTAGTACAAAAAGGAAAGCTCCAAGAAAACAGGTGAATATCATGAAACAATTGGAAGATAAGGTCACTTTGGTAATTGGAGCAAATTTTGTGGTCAGGTAGGATCATTTAAACTAACAAAATATTTAAATAGATATGGATTTTATTACTACAATTATAGGTATAGCTGCATTATTAATCTTTTTTATTCCCATAGCCTATGATTATTGGAAAAATAAAAAGAAGGGTAATATGCAATGATTTTTTGCTTTCAAAGTAGATTCAAACTACCCAAATAGTTTATTGAACACCTTCCGAATCAATCCACCTACTCTAATTAAAATTCTTCCGCCAAATTGATTAATAACAATTCGTAGTTCATGGAGAAATAGATCCAGAAGGCGCTCCTTTTCTTTGGGAGAGAGCTTACTTCCTTGCTCACTTTTAGGATCGGAATATTGGGCAAATATTCGCAGGATATTTTGGGCTTTCTCAAACAGGCTACGGATCTGAACGGAGGCCGACAGGGCAATTATTCCTAGAATAACCACGCCGATTTCAGCCAGATTATTTGGAGCCAATAGGCCTGATAGCCAGTCTGTAGGGATTAGAATCAATGCGGCAGTGAATAAAAAAGATAGAATTGTAATCATCGTTATTTTTTTGATTTATGGGGTTGGTATTGGGAAATATCTTGAGAGTGTAAATCTAACTCTGTCTAGGTTGGTAATTTAAAATCTACTAACTTAGACAAATCATGACACAAAAAGAACTAGATAAACTACAAGAAA
>NZ_FXTH01000019.1 GCF_900182555.1 Fodinibius sediminis
AATTCCGTTTTAATCATCGAAATAAAAACTTATATAACGTCTTACTGGATAAGCTCCGAGAGGACCCCCTTTGAGAGCTTAACTTCATAAGACCCATTGGTATTATGCTTCGCCTTCCAAATGACCAAAAATGTAAATAATTAATCCTAAAATGAAAGTAAAACACTTTCTTTTTATTTTTATACTTTTTGCAATTGCAGCTATCACGGCCTGCCAGGAGAAGCAGCCCTCTTCCAGTACTGCCCGGTGGCCGGGCGTATCGCCGGATTCTACCCGTCCCACGCCCCAGCAAGTGGCCTACCAGCGAAAAGAAAAAGTAGCCTTTGTTCATTTTGGCGTGAATACCTTTACCAACCGTGAATGGGGCACCGGTGAAGAGGACCCCGCCCTATTCAATCCCACCGACTTTGACGCCGAACAGTGGGCCAAGGTTCTCAGTGAAAACGGCTTTGAAACCCTGATCCTAACCGCCAAGCATCACGATGGTTTCAGTTTGTGGCCCAGCGAATATACCGATCACGATATTGCCAGCAGTCCCTATAAGGATGGCGATGGCGACATTGTCAAAGAGGTAGCCGAGGCCTGCAAAAAGTACGACCTCGATTGCGGGGTCTACCTTTCGCCCTGGGACATGCATGAAACAACCTACGGTAGGCCGGAATACAACGAATTTTACCTCAACCAGCTCCGGGAGCTGCTCAGCCGTTACGGAACCATCTCGGAAATCTGGTTCGACGGGGCCAAAGGCGAGGGGGCCAAAGATATGGACTACGATTTTGACGCCTGGTGGTCTACGGTCCGGGAACTCCAGCCCGACGCCCTGATATTCTCCGACGAAGGACCCGACATCCGGTGGATCGGCAATGAGCACGGCTTTGCAGGTCGCACAAACTGGTCCACCTTCAACCGCGACTCGGTATCCATCGGGCAGGCCGGACAAACGGAATACCTGAACAGCGGGCAGGCCGGCGGACCCGACTGGGTGGTGGGCGAATGTGATGTATCCATCCGCCCGGGATGGTTTTATCACCCTGAGGAAGACGATGAGGTCAAGACCGTGGCCGAGCTGACAGAAATCTATATGAAATCGGTCGGCCGAAACTGCACTCTTCTCCTCAACATCCCACCCGATACGACCGGCCGGTTCCACCCCAACGATGTAGAGCGCCTGTACGCCTTCACCGATACCCTGGAAAGCATTTTTGACCAGAACCTCGCGAACGGCGCCACCCTTTCCGCCAGCAGCGCCGGCGAACGATATCCCGCCGAGCAGGCCCTCGATAACAACGTCGACAGTTTCTGGATCGCCTCCCGGGACGATACCACGCCCTCGCTGACCCTCCGTTTTGACCGCCCCCTCTCCTTTAACCTGCTCGTGCTCCAGGAATTTATTCCCATTGGACAGCGCATCTCCGCCTTCACCGTTTCTGCCAACACCGATGGCAGCTGGCAGACGATAGCACAGGAAACCACCGTGGGACACAAGCGAATCCTCCGGTTTGATCAAGATATTACGACCGAAGAGATTCGCATTACCATTGAAGACTTCTCCGGTCGCCCGGCCATCAGTGAAATCGGCTTATTTCATGCGGGCCAGGATTAAAGATAAGTTTACCCTAACATTACAAATTTTGATTATTTATCTTTATTCCACCCTCTAACAAAAGACTATTTGCCTTATGACATTCATCTCCAAAACACTTACCCTTTTTCTCGTTGGCCTGCTATCCGCCATGGCTGCCCATGCACAGGCCGACCGCGATATTTCGATCATCCCCGAACCGGTCTCCATGGACGTACAGGACGGCGCTTTTGAGATAAACCGCAATACGGTTATCTCCGCTGACCTCTCCAGGGCTGAAATCAAGAACATTGCCGAACAGCTCAAAAAAGCCATCGATTCGGCCACGGGCTACGACCTTGCCGTCATCGATGACGACTACCAGCAGCCCGCCTCCAATGTGATTTCCTTCGTTATCGACGAAGAAGGCCCGGTCAGTCAGGAAGAAGGATACCACCTGACGGTCTCCGAAGAGGAAACCGCTGTCGAGGCCTCCACCTCCACAGGCCTGTTCTATGGCATGCAGTCGCTGCTGCAGCTCCTTCCCGCCCAAATCTACCAGACAGACTATACGCTGGTCCCGCAAGATACCCGGTGGACCATACCCGCGGTGGAAATCGAGGATTATCCACGCTTTGCCTATCGCGGCATGCACCTGGACGTGGGGCGCCATTTCTTCCCCGTCGAGTTCATCAAGCGCTATATCGACCTGATCGCCATGCACAAGATGAACCGCTTTCACTGGCACCTGACCGAAGATCAGGGCTGGCGCATAGAGATCAAGCAATATCCCCGGCTGACCGAAGTAGGCGCCTGGAGAGATTCCACCCTCGTCGGCCATTACGGATCCGAGCGATACGACGGTGAGCGATACGGCGGCTACTACACCCAGGAGGAAGTACGGGAAATCGTAGCCTACGCCCAGGAAAAGCACATCACGGTGATACCCGAAATTGAACTGCCCGGACACGCATCAGCGGCCGTCACCGCCTATCCCGAGCTGGGCTGCGTGGAAGGCAAGGACTACCAGGTCAAGACCACCTGGGGCATCTTCGAGGATATCTACTGTCCCAGCGAAGAGACCTTCACCTTCCTGGAAAACGTGCTCACCGAGGTTATGGAACTGTTCCCCAGCGAGTACATTCACATCGGCGGTGATGAAGCCCCCAAGGCGCAGTGGGAAGAGAGCAAGCTGGCCCAGGAAGTGATTGAACGGGAAGGGCTGGAAGATGAACATGAGCTGCAGAGCTACTTCATCACCCGCATCGAGAAGTTTTTAAACAAGCACGGCCGCCAGATTATAGGCTGGGATGAAATCCTGGAGGGCGGTCTTGCTCCCAACGCCACCGTCATGTCCTGGCGGGGCATCGAAGGGGGGATCGAAGCAGCCAAGCAGCATCACGATGTGATCATGACCCCGACCACCTACCTCTACCTGGATTATTACCAGGCCAATCCGGAGACCGAGCCGCTGGCCATTGGCGGTTTCCTTCCGCTGCAGGAAACTTATTCCTATGAGCCTATCCCGGAAGAGCTCAATGAGGAAGAAGCCCAGTATATCCTGGGGGCCCAGGCCAATGTGTGGACCGAATACATGCCGAGCAGCGAAAAGGTGGAGTATATGGCCTATCCCCGCGCCTCCGCCCTGGGAGAAATTACCTGGTCACCCAAAGAGAAGCGCGACTGGGACCACTTCTGGGAGCGTCTTCAGACACAATTCAAACGGTTTGAAATCCTGGGGGTCAATGCTGCCGAACATTTCCGGGGCGCCCAGCCTGAGATGGAAGAGCCCGAAGAATAGCGATTTCGGCAAACAATGAGAATTTGAAAAAGCCCCTATACCTTCCCGGTGCCGGGGCTTTTTTATATCCCTTTCAGTAAAAACATCATTTCAGCCAGCTTCCGCCCTCCACAATACCAAAGCCGGGACTAGGGTCAGCGCAGCTTCCGGACTTTTCTTTTTATCCTGCTGAACAGTTTCACTTTCGCTTCATACCAGGTGAGACGATAATCCTCCTGTTTTCCGGCCGTTTCCTTCTCCCTTATCGCACGCCAGCCGGACAGGTCCCGCCCCGTCATTTCCTCCAGTTCCTCGATCTCTTTTCTAAGCAGGTATAATATCATTTCCTGATCTGCGGGGGATAGTCTGGGTTTCTGCTTAAACGACCGCCCGGAATTATCCGTGATAATTTTCCAGAGCGGCGGAAAGTATCGCCGAATCCCGCTCATGATGATGCCGGGCTGATCATACTTGTGATGTATCTTAAAATTTTCCACAGACCTGTTGGCATGGAACGACCGCATATCCGGGAAACCGTCCATCGCGATGCCCAGGAAGGAAGCAAGCTGCTGCATGATTATCGACCGGTCACGAACGAGGTCCTCGAAAAAGAGGATCTGTACTTGGTCTGCGCCGAACTGCTCGATAAAAGGCCGTATTTGCGTAGCATAACGCGTCATATCCAGCAGCATGGGTTCCTCAACAAGGGCCCTCTCCATACCCAGATCCGTATAGCCGCGTTTGTAGGTGTGCATGTAACTGGAAACGATCCGGTCCACCGGGTTCCGTACGATATAAATAATCTTCAGATCCGGGTTATAAGCATAGAGGTCTTCCCATATCTTTCGATTGTGATACGGATAGCAGGTATACGAAGTTGAAGCCTCGTAGTGAAGCGCCCCCTCCCGCCACTTAAACAACGCATGATAATCCGAAAGCTCCTCCCTCCAGTTGTCGACAGAGCTGAAGAACATCGGTTCCTTTTTGTCACAGCAGACGATGGCATCATGGCTGGACAGCATTTGCGCCAGCGAGGTGGTGCCGCACTTTTGTGCTCCCACAACCATAAAATCAACGTTAAACGCTCTCTCCATATACTCACTCTCCTCTTTATTTTTTTGACACGGGCCGCGATGTCCACGTGGAAAGACTCTTATGAAAAGTCTTTCTCTGAATACCGCGGCCCAACCATACGGCAGCAATATATAAATAAGTTCATTATATGGCAGGCCTATTCTTTGCCCTATATATAATTCAGCTCAACCTCCGGCTGCCCCGGCTGTGACTGCATCCTAATCACGCATCAACTTTTTATACTGTACCCGCTCGGGATGATACCGGGATCCCAGCCGCTCCTCCCGGTTCTCCTCGTACTCCGAATAGTTGCCCCGGAACCAGTACACCTGGCTGTTGCCTTCAAAAGCGAGCATATGCGTAGCGATCCGGTCCAGGAACCAGCGGTCGTGAGAAATAACCACGGCACAGCCCGCGAAATCAAGCAGCGCCTCCTCGAGGGCCCGCAGGGTATGCACGTCCAGGTCGTTGGTCGGCTCATCGAGCAGCAGCACATTGGCTTCCTGCCTGAGCATTTTGGCCAGATGCACCCGGTTACGTTCCCCGCCGGAAATCTCACTGCAGCGCTTCTGCTGATCCGATCCGCTGAAATTAAACCGCGCGGTGTAGGCCCGGGAATTTATCTCACGGCGACCCAGCCTGATGGTGTCTTTTCCGCCGGAAATCTCCTCCCAGATCGTTTTTTCGGGATCAAGCGGACGTTTCTGATCCACATACCCCAGTTCCACACTTGGGCCAATCGCTATGGAGCCGCTGTCGGGCTCCTCTTCGCCCGTTATCATCCTGAAAAGCGTAGACTTCCCGGCGCCGTTCGGACCGATGACGCCCACGATGCCGCCGGGCGGAAGGCTGAAATTCATATCCTCGATCAGAAGGCGGTCACCATAGCCCTTGGAAACATCGTCAGCTTCAATCACCTTGTCACCCAGCCGCGGCCCCGCAGGGATGAAAATCTCCATCTCCTCCCGCTTCTTTTCCCGCTCCTCGGAGAGCAGCTCATTATATTTGTTGATCCGCGCCTTACTCTTCGACCGTTTGCCCTTCGGATTCTGACGAATCCACTCCAGTTCTTTCTGCAGGGTCTTCTGCCGCCGCGACTCATGCTTCTCTTCCTGTTCCAGGCGCTTTTTCTTCTGGTCGAGCCAGGAGCTGTAATTGCCCTCAAAGGGGATCCCCTCGCCGCGGTCGAGCTCCAGGATCCAGCCGGCTACATTATCCAGGAAATAGCGGTCGTGGGTCACGGCGATAACCGTGCCCTCATAGCGGGCCAGGTGCTGCTCCAGCCAGGCCACCGACTCCGCATCCAGGTGGTTCGTGGGCTCATCGAGCAGCAGCACATCCGGTTTCTTCAGCAGGATGCGGCACAGGGCCACGCGGCGTTCCTCTCCGCCCGAGAGTACCTCCACCGGGGTATCGCCGGGCGGGGTGCGCAAAGCGTCCATGGCCTGTTCAAGCTTGCTGTCCAGGTCCCATGCCCCCGCCTGGTCAATCTGCTCCTGCAGCTTTTCCTGTTTCTCAATCAGTTGCTCAAAGTCGGCATCGGCTTCGCCGAAAGCGGCATTCACCTCTTCATATTCGGCGAGCAGGTCAATCTGCTCCTGCACCCCCTCCTCCACAATCTGTCTGACCGTCTTGTCGGGATCGAGGCGGGGTTCCTGCGGGAGCATTTCAAAGGTGACGCCCTTGTTCCTGGAAATTTCCCCCAGATACTCTTCATCTTCACCGGCAATAATCCGCAAAAGCGTACTTTTCCCCGAGCCGTTGTTGCCGAGCACACCAATCTTGGCGCCGTGGAAGAAAGAAAGGTAGATATCCTTCAGTACATAATGGTCGGGCTTATACACTTTACTGACTCCAACCATGGAGAAAATGACTTTCTGATCACTCACTGTATAGTAGCTTAAACATTAATAATTGCGGATGCCCAGCGAACGGACATCCAAAATATCAAGAAGATAAGGAAATTCCATCTGACATCTGAGTATCTAATGGATGGATGGCATGCCCCAAAATGGCGGCCCTGTTCCAAGCCGGGACTGACAGGGGCAGGCTGCTTTTTTCATTTCATCAACTTGCCGCCGGGGCACCGCAGCGAGAGTTCCTGCATGCCGCTTCCGGGGAATGGGGGTCCCGCAGGCAGGCTGCTCGATGAACTCACAAAAGCCCTGCTATGCCCGTTTCTATTCTCTGAGGGTCAGGGTCAGTCCTTTTAAGAAATAGCGCAGGATCTGGTCCCCGCACTCCCGGTAGTTTTTATGTCCCTCGCGGCGGAAGAGGGCACTCATCTCCGGCTTGGAGATGGAAAAACCGCCCCGTTCCAAAACGGCATGCATCTCCTTCTCACGCAGCTTGAAGGCTACCCTGAGCTTCTTCAGCACCATATTGTTGGTTACCGGGGTCCTGATGGGGCGCGGCGGATGATCCTTGCTCTTTCCCCGTTTATAGTAAATCAACCCATCCAGGAAATGCGCCATCAGCCGGTGGCTACAGTCGGGCCCCTTCTCTCCCTCCGGCAGATCCTGCGTGGCAAAAATTGCGGCCACCTCTCCCCTTTCGGGCGTGTAGCCGCGAAGATTCAGAATATGGGTAATTTCGTGGTCATCAATATCGAGCATATAGCGTATGCTCTGTATGATATCATCATTTCTCATGGATGGTGATATTTGTGGGCCGGATTTAAATGGTTTGACCAAAGGTATGGCATTTAGAGCCGATCCAAAAGCAGATTTACCATTCCATTCTGTTGCACTATGTATGGATTATGTTCAAAACCAGCATAACGACCAACAGGGCGCCGGCTGCATACCGGCACCCGCACCGGTCTTGACTGGATTATAGGAAACAACGTCCACCCGCTCTGTACCGGGATAATCGGGAGACGGGCAGACGACAAAACAGTCATTACTCGCTGCGCCGCCGAGCAGCGCAGCGAGATAATAGGACGGATCGATCCCCAGATCTCATGCTGCCTAATACGGCAAGAGGAAGGGGCTAGCCTGCTTCCACTTCAACCTCACCTGCCTCTTCTAAAAACGGATAATCGGTATAGCCTTTCGCCCCGCCCCCGTAAAAGGTCTGCTGATCCGGCTCATTCAGCGGCGCATTCCGCTCAAAGCGTTCCGGCAGGTCCGGATTGGCCAGGAACAGGCGGGCAAAAGATACCATTTCAGCCTTTTCCTCCGCTACCACGGAAAGAGCGGATGCGCGATCGTAGCCGCCGTTGGTCATCAGCACCCCATCGTAGAACGGACCATAATATTCCAGTACGTCCCGGGCCAGCTGCGGATGTTCATCCAGATCAGCCAGCGGTTCCACGAGCTCCAGGAAACTCAGTTCGTAGTCGGCATTGAGCTTACGGATGATATACTCGTACAGTGCTTTCGACTGCGAATCGTTTTCCGTATTCATCAGGTTGCTGGGAGACAGGCGCAGGGAGGTACGCTCCGTGCCCACCTCTTCTATGACGGCATCCAACAGTTCGAACAGGAAGCGGGCCCTGTTTTCGATGGATCCGCCGTAACGGTCCGTACGGTCATTGATGGAATCATGCAGGAACTGTTCCACAAGATAGCCGTTGGCGCCGTGGACCTGCACCCCGTCGAAGCCGGCTTCTATGGCATTGCCGGCAGCCGCCCGAAAATCATCAATAACATCCTGCACTTCCCCGGTGGACAGTGCCCGGGGATCGGAGGTCGGCTCAAATCCATTGGGCGTGAAGGACTGTCCACCCGCATTTTTGGAGGACGATGAAACCGGGGCCCCTCCGTCCTGGAAGCAGGTATGCGACACCCGTCCACAATGCCACAGCTGGCAGTACATCACGCCCTCCTTCTGGTGCACGTCCCGGAGTACCTTTTTCCAGCCCTCCACCTGTTCCGGGCTGTGGATGCCGGCCGTATCAATATACCCCATTCCCTGCGGTGATACCTGCGCTCCTTCGGAGATAATAAGCCCTGCCGAAGCGCGCTGGCTGTAATAGGTGCGATGCAGCTCGATGGGCGCCTTGGCCTCGTTATGGGCCCGGTTGCGCGTCATGGGGGCCATCGCCAGACGGTTTTTCAGCTCCTGCTTCCCTACCTGTACCGATGTAAATAATTTTTGATCAGACATTACTTCCTGTGGTCTTAATTAATTTAATGTTAAACAGTTTACTGCCCTTTTCAACCACAGGACGGCACGGACCATTCCATCCGTTCAGTCGATAGTATTGATCGGGTCCATAGAGGAGAACTATAAAGCCCCCTTCCTGGCGTGCCGTGCAGGGGGCCAAACTATTGATAGGACAAGGCTGCCCCGGCAGTTTGCTTCCTGCCGTCAATAGCACTCATACCTATCCCTTTTACAGCCTGGGCAACTGCCAGGGGCTCCGGTACTGCGGGGTGATAAGATGCTCATAGCGGTCACGGCCGATAAGCGCCCCCGCTTCATTCCACCTGAGCCGTTCATCCGTTCGATGGGCGATATTACCGATATGTCCATAAAATGCGGACAGGCGGCCCGCTTCCACCGGACAGTTCAGCTCAGCGCCGGTACGGATGCTGTCAATGAAATTGGCTACATGCGCACCATGTCCGCCCTCGCCGCTTTCCCGGAACGGGATTTCCCTGACCAGGGGCTGGTTTCCATCCCGCTCCGGGATGACCTGCCATCCCTCGCGGTTTACGACCAGGGTCCCCCTGTTACCGACAAAAGCTAGGCCGTAATTTCGTTCGTAGGGTCCCGTCTGAAGTCCGCCATTATGCTCCCACACCATGTTCACGTCCTCAAACTGGTAGACGACGGATTGGGTATCCGCCATATCGATAGCCCGGTCTTCGCCCGAAAAAATGCCTCCCACCGAACTCACCGATTGGGGCGGACCGTCGATCTCCAGCGCCCAGAGTGGGATATCCAGCAGATGGGCGCCCCAGTCGGTAATAAGTCCGCCGCCATAGTCCCAGTCAAAGCGCCAGACCCCGTGAAATCGATTCTGGTTAAACGGGCGTTTGGGGGCCGGCCCCAGCCACATATCGTAATCCACCCCTTCCGGCACCGGTTCGTCGGGCAGCCTCTCCGGCCCCTTGCCGTAATCAAAATTGGCCCAGAGCCGTACCGTGCGAAGGCTGCCCAGGTGGCCATCCCGGATCATCCCCACCACCTTCTGCCAGTGGGCCCCGCTGCGCTGATGCTGGCCCACCTGCACCACTTTGCCGTAGGTCCGGGCGGCCTCCCTGATGAGCTCCCCTTCCGTGATGGTTCTGGCCAGCGGCTTTTCCACGTACACGTGCTTTCCCGCCTGGAGGGCATGAATGGTCTGCAGACAGTGCCAGTGATCGGGCGTACCGATAAAAACGGCATCCAGCTCCTGGTCCTCCAGCAGCTTGCGGTAATCGCTATACAGCGGCGGGGTCTCCCCGGTCTGTTTCTCCACATCCCGGCGGCGGCCTTCCAGCACATTCCGGTCTACATCGCACAGCCCCCGGCACACCACGCCGGGTACCTTGAGCGCATGCTGCAGCAACCCGAACCCCATATTCCGGCAGCCGATAAGTCCCACGGACAAACGCTCTGCAGGGCTTCCCGGCGACTGCCTGTTCAAACCGAGCCCGGCCGTCATGGCTGAAGCCAACGCTCCACCGGTTGTTTTGATAAAACGGCGACGTGAGTAGGTATCCATCCTTTCCCTTTTTTTCTTTATGCATTGAATAGTGACTGGCATTGGCATTTCAACGGCCAACCGCTCTGTTCATCCCTTTTGGTATATCGTATATCTATTATAGTTTTCTCAGGGGACAAAGTCAGGTGGGGGAAGAGAATCACCTTTAGGGGAGGAGAATAGACGATTTACCTCACGGATAAATTTACTATTGCCCTATCTTCTTATCTAAATTAATTCTTTTTATATAGCACCTTTTGAGTGGTCAAAGGCGATGGAATGTACCAGAAGCCTATTCTATCGTACGAGATCATTATAAATGAATTCTGATTAATTCCGCCTTTAGGCGAGGAAAATAGACGACTTTACCTCGCGGATGAATTTACTATTGCCCTATCTTCTTATCTAAATTAATTCTTTTTATATAGCACCTTTTGAGTGGTCAAAAGGTGCGTAAAAACCACCGGCGAAACAGCTTCGGCGTCCGGGGTCGCTCGCTGAGGAAATAAATGTAGATATTCGTTTTTCTATAACTTCAACGCACTTGTTGCTCTAGCCCGCTAACCGCCTTTACCACTGCTTTCCCCATTTATTTCTTCATCGCAGCTCCCGCTCCCTTTTCACGCCTCACCAGCTAAGGCCGGCTGTTTGGGGGAAATAGATTTGTAACCTTCAACCTTTAACCTGCAACAAAATTAACTCCAAATGGGACGTGTCACTTTCATTAAGGAGTTACCAGGGGTTTGGGGAAGAGTCGGGAAATACTATGTAGCATAAGGACTCATGTGGAAGAGCGATCCCTGAACGAAAAGCTTTAACCCTTACAACATCTTGCTCTTCCCCAGCACTTTTTTTCGTTCCAGCTTGCTGGCCCCGGCTTGTACGGGGTTTGGTGATAAAAAATGGACGAATAAGAACATTCTTCTTTGCCCTGATTTCTAATCTAAACCAACTCTTTTTTTAATTAACCACTTTTGGATGGCCAAAGGGGATAGAAATACATTGGAAACCTGTTTCATTTTACGAGATCGTTATAAATTAATTCCGCCTTTTGGCTTGACCCTTCCGAATGCTCGGAACCAGCAAGCTGGACTCGTAAAAACTCAAGAAGAATTTAACTCCTCGGTGCTGATGACGATCAGCACCGTTGATAAAGATTGGGCGCCAGCCCCTCGTCAAACAGAAATTCTTCCGGTGGGTTTTGTCGCATTCATAAAGGAGTAATAATCCTCCGGCCTAACGAAAGGTGAGGGGCCCGTTTCGCTGAGGCGAGCAGGAGCGGCCATAAATCATTTCCTGTCTGACGACCAACGGGAGGAGCTAAATGATTTTAGCGACGTGAGCCACAGCGGGGTGCCGAAGCTTTCTCAGCCGGTGAGTTTTTTTGGTTCCTCCAGCTTTGCTGGTCCCGCGCCTGCGGGATGCTCATTCAAAAATGGAACAACTCTTTCCACGCCTCACCAGCTAAGGCCGGATGTTGGGGAAAATTGATTCACGACTTTCAACCTTTAACATACAACCTGCAACAAAACTAACTCTATATGGGACGTGTCACTTTCATAAGGAAGTATCAGGGGTTTGGGGAAGAGCCGGGAAAAACTATGTAGTATAAGTACTCATGTGGAAGAGCGATCCCCGACCGAAAAGCTTTAGCCCTTACAACATCTTGCTCTTCCCCAACACTTTTTTGGTCCAGCTTGCCTGGTCCCGATCCTTCGGGATTTCGTCGTTGAAAAAAGGGATAAATATTTAACTCCTCGGTGCTGATGACGATCAGCAACGCTGATAAAGATTGGGCGCCAGCCCCTCGTTAAACAGAAATTCTTCCGGTGGGTTTTGTCACATTCAAAAAAAGGGGCGTCCTCTCATCGAATCGAAATTAATTCTTTCTTATATAGCACCTTTTGAGTGGTCAAAAGGTGCGTAAAAACCACCGGCGGAACCTGCTTCGGCGCACGGGATCGCTCGCTGCGGAAATAAATGTAGATGTTGGTTTTTCTGTAACTTCAACACACTTGTTGCTCTGGAACACTCACTGCCTTTACCAATGCTTTCCCCATTTATTTCTTCTTCGCAGCTCCCGCTCCCTTTCCACGCCTCACCAGCTAAGGCCGGATGTTTGGGAGACCTTACAGCTCCACTATGGTCCGTTCGAAATGACGAGGGGTACTGGAATGATGTCTGTACCCTTACGCTGGCAGGCCTATAATCGGATATCCAACATCCGGTGTTGATCCACTGCAAAGCCAAAAAACGAAGAATGGACGCCTAAATACGTACGGTATATCAATCTCCCTAAATCCCGGCCGAGAACGTAATCCAAGAGTTCCTCCTTGGAGAAGGAGGACAGGAGGATTGATTCTAAATTATTGCAGGAGATTCTTTTCGTTACCAACGTTCATCTTAAAACGGCGATACCCCGCCCCCGTTGCCCTTTTGCTAAAAATTGTTATACTAAAACGGTCAACAATCATCCATCATCCTCTATTATTGTTATATGTACGGATACCTCTTGTCGGGACTGCTGGTTGCCGCGGTCCTCTTTATCGTTGTAAGCACCGCCCGCTGGAAGCTGCACCCCTTCCTGGCCCTGTTGCTGGCCGCCTTCGGCGTGGGACTCCTTTCGGGTCTGCCCGGCCCTGAAACCGTCACTGCCATCACCGACGGTTTCGGGGGTACGCTCGGATCCATTGGCATTGTCATCGCGGCCGGGACCATTATCGGCGCGCTCCTGGAAAAGAGCGGCAGCACAAAGGTTATTGCCGAGCTGGTGATCCGGGCCGTCGGCAAAGCGCGCTCGGCCCTGGCCATGAGCATCACGGGCGCGATCGTCTCCATCCCCGTCTTCTGTGACTCCGGCTTTGTCATTCTCTCGCCCCTGAACCGCTCCCTGGCCTCCGAGAGCAAGCAGTCGCTGGCCACCTTTGCCGTGGCCCTCAGCATGGGACTTTATGCCACCCACGTCTTCGTGCCGCCCACCCCCGGTCCCATTGCTGCCGCCGGTACCCTGGAGGCCGACATCGGATCCGTCATCCTGCTGGGCCTTGCGGTAACCATTCCCGTCATCCTGGTCACCTATCTCTTTGCAAAATACATCGGCCGGCGCATTTACATTGATCCAGCTGAAACCACCCCTTCCGCGGAGACGGCTGATCCCTCTGATACGTCCCCCATGAAGCGCCCCACCGCCACCACGGCCCTCCTGCCGATCCTCATCCCCATGTTCCTTATTGCCCTCGGCTCCATGGCCACCCTGCCCTCCGCTCCGTTAGGCGAAGGATGGGGGTCCGCTACCATTGACTTCCTGGGCGATCCCAATACTGCGCTTATCATTGGGGTTTTTCTTGCCTTTCGCACCCTCTCATCCGCACGCCGGGGACCCGAAGTCTATGGTGAATGGGTGGGCAACGGGCTCAAAAGCGCCGGTACCATCATCCTGATTACCGGGGCCGGCGGTGCTTTCGGCAGCGTGCTCCGCGCCACCGAGATCGGCAGCTTCCTGGGACAGTTCCTGGCCGAATGGAACATCGGTATTTTCCTTCCGTTCCTGATCGCTGCTGCCCTTAAAACGGCCCAGGGATCATCGACGGTAGCCATCATCACCACCGCTTCCATCATGCTGCCCCTGCTGCCCGAAGCTGGACTCGCTTCCGGTCTGGCACCTGCCCTGGTCACCCTCGCCATTGGGGCCGGAGCGATGACCGTATCTCATGCCAACGACAGTTATTTCTGGGTCGTCAGCCAGTTCTCAGGCATGGATGTCTCCCAGGCCTACCGCCTGCAGACCGCAGGCTCCGCCATCGCCGGGGTAACGGGCATGATGATGGTGTTCCTGCTGAGCTTGTTTCTGATCTGAGGATAAGGGAATCAAGGATTTTTGCTCCTTTCTTCTAATAGGAATATTTTTTTATATATAACCACTTTTGGATGGCCAAAAGTGGAGCAAAAACCACCGCCTGAACCTGCTTCGGCGCACGGGAGCCCTCGCTGCGGAAATAAATGAAGATGTTGTTTTTTCTATAGCTTCACTACATCTGCTGCTCCGGATCGCTGACTGCTTTTACCTCTTCTTTCCCCATTTATTTCTTTATCGCAGCTCCCGCTCCCTTTTCACGCCTCACCAGCTAAGGCCGGCTGTTTAGGGTAACTTTGATCAAATGGTTATTATTTTGAGCAACCGATGATAGTAAAGAGTGTCAGGGGTTTGGGGAAGAGCCGGGAAAAACTATGTAGTATAAGTACTCATGTGGAAGAGCTATCCCTGAGCGAAAAGTTTTAGCCATTACAATATCTTGCTCTTCCCCAACACTTTTTTCGTCCCAGCTTGCTGGCCCCGGCTTGTACGGGGTTTGGTGACAAAAAATGGACAACTAAGAACATTCTTTTTGCCCTGATTTCTAATTTATAATCAATTCCTTTTTTTAAATACCACTTTTGGATGGCCAAAAGTGGAGCAAAAACCACCGCCTGAACCTGCTTCGGCGTCCGGGATCGCTCGCTGCGGAAATAAATGAAGATGTTGGTTTCTCTTTAACTCCAACCCACTTGTTGCTCTGGCCCGCTGACTGCTTTTACCTCTTCTTTCCCCATTTATTTCTTCATCGCAGCTCCCGCTCCCTTTCCACGCCTCACCAGCTAAGGCCGGCTGTCTGGGGAAGCTTTTGATCAAAATGGTTATTCTTAAACCATTTAACGTGCAACCCTATAATAGTGAGGAGTTACCAGGGGTTTGGGGAAGAGCCGGGAAAAACTATGTAGCAAAAGTACTCATGTGGAAGACCTATCCCCGACCGAAAAGCTTTAACTATTACAATATCTTGCTCTTCCCCAACACTTTTTTCGTCCCAGCTTGCTGGCCCCGGCTTGTACGGGGTTTGGTGACAAAAAATGGACTATAAAACCTTTTGGGGCTACACACCAACAACATATAGTTAAATAATTTTAGCGACGAGAGCCACGGCGGGGTGCCGAAGCTTTCTCAGCCGGCGACTTTTTTGGTCCAGCTTGCCTGGTCCCGATCCTTCGGGATTTTGTCGCTAAAAAAAGTAATGGAAAAATACTTTAGCGATAAAAAATGGACAAGAAGATAGCATTATCTCAAGATAAGGCAACAGGAACAAAATACAAGGCACCCTTAGCCTCCCTCCTACGCCTGCCAGATATGATCCGGGCCCTTGCTATAGCCGTTCATCGCATCGCGGGTGTCTACAATGCACTCACTCCACTCCGCCAGCTCCCTGTAATCGATATCGGAATGGTCGGTTGAGATGATGACTGCATCAAAATCACGCACCGCCGACTCCGTCCACGCTATGGACTTCGTGCCCGTCCACTCTGCATGCTCGCGCGTGGGCTTGATCTCCGGGATATGCGGATCGTAGTACGATACATCCGCGCCATAGTTCTTCAGCAGATCCAGGATCTTAAAGGTGGGCGATTCCCGCATGTCATCCACATCCGGTTTATAGGCCAATCCAATCACCAGTACCCGGCTCCCGTTCACGGCCTTCTTATGGGCATTCAGCGCCCTCAGGGTGCGGTTGATAACATACTGGGGCATGGAGGTATTGATCTCCCCCGCCAGTTCAATAAACCGAGTGTTTTGCTCATATTCCCGGGCCTTCCAGGTCAGATAGAAAGGGTCGATGGGGATGCAATGACCGCCCAGCCCCGGACCCGGGACAAACTTCATAAACCCAAACGGCTTGGTATCGGCCGCCTCCAGCACCTCATGCACATCAATACCCATCTGCTGATAGACCACCTTCAGCTCATTCACCAGCGCGATATTCACCGCCCGGAACACATTCTCCGTAATCTTCACCGCCTCGGCGGTTTTCGTATCCGACACCGGCACCGTCTGGACGATAGCCGTGTCGTAGAGAGCACACGCCAGCTTGATCGCTTCTTCGCCATGTCCCCCCACCACCTTGGGAATCTTTGAGGTATTGAAATCGGGATTTCCCGGGTCCTCGCGCTCCGGACTGTAGGCTACATAAAAATCCTCGCCCGCCGTCAACCCGGACTTCGACTCCAGGATCGGGATAATAAGCTCTTCCGTCGTCCCGGGGTAGGTTGTGGACTCCAGGATCACCAGCTGGCCTTTGCGGAGGTTTTCTCCCACGGTAAAGCAGGTCCGCTCCACATACTGCATATCCGGCTCGCGGTGTTCATCCAGCGGGGTAGGCACACACAGCAAGACGGCATCAGCTTCCGGGAGGCGATCGAATTTCGTCGTGGCCCCGCACCGCTCACTGCCGGCCAGCTTCTGCATCATATCCTCGCCCAGGTGCTTGATGTAGGGACGCCCTTCCTCAATGCAGCTTATCTTTTCCTCGTCAATATCGAAGCCGAGCACCGGCAGGCCCTCCTGATGGAAGGTCCACATCAGCGGCAGGCCTACATAACCCAGGCCGACAATACCAACGGTATATTCTTTCTGTTCAATCTTTTGCAGAAGCTCCTGAAGCATATCTCTTATGTGTCTCGTGTATTTTTAAAATTTAATGGCCAAATATAAGCAAAAGCGGTAAGAATATGGAATGTCGATTACAGCTCCGCTTCGATCTATGGTCCCAGGACTGTAATGACCTATTATATATATCTTACTGCTATCTATATACCTATACCTTAACGGGTAGAATATAGATTCGGACCTGTACCTGTAGTTTATATTAACTACACATACGTGTATGTATGATAGGTGAGAAGGAGGAATAAGGTTCCCTTTTTCCTCAGCTGTTGGGTGCCCCTTCTTTTAGTTCCAATTCTTTTTTTATACGGACCCCTTTTGGATGCCCAAAGGTATGTGTAAAATCGGAATCCTATTTTACCATATAAAACCATTATGAATTGATTCCGCCTTTAGGCGAGGATAATAAATAGTATCAACTATATAAGCTACTTGTTGCCCTCTCCTTTAATTAAAACCATCCTTTTTTATTTACCACTTTTGGATGGCCAAAAGTGGAGCAAAAACCACCGGCTGAAGTGGGACCGCCTTTTGGCTTGACCCAAAAGGCTATGAAAAACTCAAGAAGAATTTAACTCCTCGGTGCTGATGACTGTATCAACGCTGATAAAGACCTGGCGCCAGCCCCTCGTCAAACAGAAATTCTTCCGGTGGGTTTTGTAACCCTCATTAAGAAAGAAGAATCCTCCGGCCTAACGAAAGGTGAGAGGCCCGTTTCGTCGTGGCGATCGGGAGCGATAAAAATCATTTCCTGTATGACGACCAGCGGGAGGAGTTAAATGATTTTAGCGACGGGAGCCGCGGCGGGGCGCCGAAGCTTTCTCAGCCGGTGAGTTTTTTTGGTTCCTTTTTTGCTCATTCAAAAAAGGAACAACTCATTCCACGCCTCACCAGCTAAGGCCGGCTGTTGGGGGAATTTGTACTGTAACCTTATGCTGGCGGACCCACAATCTGGCATCCAGCATCCCATATTAATCCCCTGCCTGTAAAGCCCAAATAGGAGAATGGACACCTAAATACGTACGGTATATCAATCTCCCTAAATCCCTCTTCTCCAAGAGTTCCTCCTTGGAGAAGGAGGACAGGAGGATTGATCCTAATTTATTTCAGGAGATTCTCTCCTTTAACATTAGAAGTGATATTGGATGGAATATGGCAATCATTCCTTCATACCTCTCCAATTAGTCATCTCGAGCCCTGGCGAGAGATCTTCTATTCTCAAGGCTAATTGCTCGAATTGTAGAAGGCTTTCTTTCCAAGGCCCGAAAATGATCTTAATATAACATGCATATGGCCATATGTAGAATGCATCAATTGATGCATTACCCGTTGCCTCTTCCTAAAATCTAAATTAATTCTTTTTATATAGCACCTTTTGAGTGGTCAAAGGCGATGGAATGTATCAGAAGTCTATTTTATTTCAGGAGATCTTTATAAAATTAATTCCACCTTTAGGCGAGAAGAACAAACGACTACAGTTCGCTAATAAATTTCCAGTTGCCCCCTCCTATAGTATTAACCAATTTTTTTACATACCACTTTTGGATGGCCAAAAGTGGAGCAAAAACCACCGGCAAAGCAGCCTCGGCGTCCGGGATCGCTCGCTGCGGAAATAAATGAAGATGTTATTTTTCCTATAGTCCCAACATACTTCTTGCTCTGGATCACTCACTGCCTTTACCCCCGCTTTCCCCATTTATTTCTTCTTCGCAGCTCCCGCTCCCTTTTCACACCTCACCAGCCAAGGCCGGCTGTTTGGGGGGAACTTTGGTCCAATGTTTATTCTTTAATCTGCTATGTACATCCTGCAAAAGCTCCCCTTCCATGAAAGCTTACCGTTCAATCTTTAACCAAAGCAAAGATTTTCCCAAGTGGGCTTTATCGTTTTTAATAAGGAGTAAACAGGGGTTTGGGGAAGAGCCGGGAAAACCTATTGAGCACAAGTACTCATGTGGAAGAGCTATTCCTGCCCGAAAAACTTTAACCATCACAATATCTTGCTCTTCCACAACACTTTTTTCGGCCCAGCTTGCTGGCCCCGGCTTGTACGGGGTTTGGTGACAAAAAATGGACAGCAAATAAGTTACCTGTTGCCTTCTCTTCGGATATAAGTTAATTCTTTTCTAAGTGGCACCTTTTGAGTGGTCAAAAGGTGCGTAAAAACCACCGGCGAAACAGCTTCGGCGTCCGGGATCGCTCGCTGCGGAAATAAATGTAGATGTTGGTTTTTCTGCAGCTTCAACCCACTTGTTGCTCTGGCCCGCTAACCGCCTTTACCACCACTTTCCCCATTTATTTCTTCTTCGCAGCTCCCTCTCCCTTTCCACGCCTCACCAGCTAAGGCCGGCTGTTTGGGGAAGCTTTTGATCCAATGGTTATTTTTAAACCATTTAATGTGCAACCTATGATAGTAAGAAATAATCAGGGGTTTGGGGAAGAGCCGGGAAACATTATTTAGTTCAACTACTAAAGTGGAAGAGCAATCCCTGAGGGAAAGGTTTTAGCCATCACAACATCTTGCTCTTCCCCAACGCTTTTTTCGCTCCAGCTTGCTGGCCCCGGCTTGTACGGGGTTTAGCGATAAAAAATGGACAAGAATAAAGCATTATTTCAAAATAAGGCAACAGGAACCTCACCCTATCCCTATACCGCGACCTTCTCTTTTTCTTCCGTCTCCTGATCCGACAGGTTGTAGATCTTGGATTCGGGTTCATTGGTAAGGGTGCTCAGGGGATCAATTTTTTCCTGATCGAATTGCACGCCCCACTTATAGCTGTACCAGCGCTGCCACTTGTAGCCGAAAATTTTAGTGAACAGCTTCCGCTTGATGCCGTTGGTGGGATAGATAATCAAACAGGTGGCTACAACCGTACCCAGCTGGGCATTGACATCCATGCCGGTCTGTGAAAGCAGGAAGGTCAGCGTTACCAGGAAGATGCTTGTCAGATAAAGGGCTATGGACGCTGACTTATGCGTGAACCCCATGCGAAGGAATTCATGATGGACATGGTCCTGCCCGGGCATAAATATGGACTTGCCGCGGCGGCATCGTTTGACCACCACCCGCAGCGTATCAAAGAGCGGAAAGGCCAGGATGGCCACCGTCAGCACCGGGGTGGCATTCCCGAATAATTGGGAAAAGGCTGCAGACCCACCCTGACGCAGGAAAGCAATGGCCTCTACGGAAAGCAGAAAACCGAGAATCATGGAACCGGTATCGCCCATGAAGATCGAAGCGGGACTGAAATTGTATTTCAGGAATCCCAGCAAGGCCCCGGCCAGGCAGAACGAAAATATAGCCATCGGCCACTGTCCGGCATAAAAGAAGCCGATGCCGAAAAACAGGGAGGCAATGGTCCCGATGCCGCCAGCCAAACCGTCGATACCATCAATAAGGTTTACGGCATTGATCACCACGATGACGGTGAAGAGCGTAACCGGCAGCCCCACCCACAGCGAAATATCAGCCAAACCAAATACACCATGAAAATCGGTGATCAGGATATTGCTTCCATACATGACCAGCCCAATGGCCGATATTTGTCCCGCCAGCTTAAACTCGGCAGAGAGGGTAATCAAATCATCCTTCAGGCCTATAAAAAAGAGGATAAGCAGGGCCGCCACCAGGTAGGAAAAGCCGGTAAAGTTATCGGACCAGGGGCTCACGGAAAAGCTCAGCAAAAAAGCCAAAAAGATAGCAATACCTCCCAGCGTGGGGATGGATTCCGAATGGATCTTGCGATTATAATCGGGATGATCAAAAAGATTTCGGCGTTTGGCCGCCCCGATAATCACGGGTATTGAAAAAAATGAAATCAGGTAGGCAAATGCGATAATCCCTCCCGCCACTATCCTGTCTTGTAACAAAAATTCCATAAATACCCGATTATTTACTCCATAATACGCCTCATCTCGCCATTGGTGGGGTCAAGATAACATATTTAGATTTATGTTACAATTTTAACATGGGTGCGTCCCAATGCCCCTTTTTTTTGTACTCCCATGTGCGCTAAAAAGTTCCGGTTTTTTGCTCTTCTTTCTTCGGGATAGCACTATTTTCTATCTTTTTGGGGAATAACTAGATGGTATCAGATAGCTCATAAATTTCCTGGGCCCTTTCTTCTAATGTAAGCTAATTCCTTTTTATATAGCACCTTTTGAGTGGTCAAAAGGTGCGTAAAAACCACCGGCGATACTGCTTCGGCGCACGGGATCGCTCGCTGCGGAAATAAATGAAGATGTTGTTTTTCTGTAACTTCAACCCACCTCTTGCTCTGGCCCGCTGACCGCCTTTACCACCACTTTCCCCATTTATTTCTTCTTCGCAGCTCCCGCTCCCTTTTCACACCTCACCAGCTGAGGCCGGCTGTTTAGGGGAAGTTGGATTCAACACATTTTGTTCTCAAGACAGAATGCCCGCACAGTAGAAGATTTCTCACTCCAGGGTGTTTTGTTCAAAATGAGGAGGATGCTGGATTGAGGCAGGTAGCCTTATAAAGGATTACTGTTCCTTTACTTACTCCATTCAGTCATCTCGAGCCCTGGCGAGAGATCTTCTATTCTCAAGGCTAACTGCTCGAATTGTAAAAGGCTTTTTTCCAAGGCCCGAAAATGACCTTAATATAACATGCATGTGGTCGTATGTAGAATGCATCAGTTGATACATTACCTGTTGCCTCTTCCTAAAATCTAAATTAATTCCTTTTTATATAGCACCTTTTGAGTGGTCAAAAGGTGCGTAAAAACCACCGGCGAAACTGCTTCGGCGCACGGGATCGTTCGCTGCGGAAATAAATGAAGATGTTGTTTTTTCTGTAACTTCAATCTGTAAGCTTCCCCATTTATTTCGTTATCGCAGCTCCCGCTCCCTTTCCACGCCTCACCAGCTAAGGCCGGCTGTTTGGGGAAGCTCTGATCCAAAGTTTATTCTTTCATCTTCTATATACAGCCTACAATAGCTCCTCTTCGATGAACGCTTACTGTTCAATCTTTAACCAAAACAAAGATTTTCCCAAGTGGGCTTTATCGTTTTTAATAAGGAGTATCAGGGGTTTGGGGAAGAGCCGGGAAAAACTATTGAGCCTAAATACTGATGTGGAAGAGCAATCCCTGACCGAAAAGTTTTAGCCATCACAACATCTTGCTCTTCCCCAACACTTTTTTCGTCTATTTTTTGGTGACAAAAAATGGACTATAAAACCTTTTGGGGCTACACATCAACAACATATAGTTAAATGATTTTAGCGACGGGAGCCGCGGCGGGGCGCCGAAGCTTTCTCAGCCGGTGAGTTTTTTTGGTTCCTTTTTTGCTCATTCAAAAAAGGAACAACTATTTCCACGCCTCACCAGCCAAGGCCGGCTGTTTGGGGGAAATTAGATTCACAACATTTTGTTCTCAAGATAAAATGCCCGCACAGTAGAAGATTTCTCGCTCCACTGCATTTCGGAGGATTGATCTTCTATCCTTATCTAAATCTTAATAGCTTGAATATTTAACTATTGTTATGACCTTTGGGATAGCCTCATTACGTATTGCCAGACTTAAGACGTTGAAGGTAACACGTTAACCTTCATGCTTTTCCTTTATCGCTTGTACGATCCGACGGGCGGTATTTCCATCCCAATACAACGGCTTCGGCAAGTCTTCATGACCGGCTACCCCGTTTTGTAAATGCTTATTGATATGATCCAAAATCATTTCGGGGTCCGTACCCACCAAGGTATTGGTCCCTTCAGTTATGGTAATGGGACGTTCGGTGTTCGGGCGGGCGGTCAGGCAGGAGACCCCCAGGGCTGTGGTTTCCTCCTGCATGCCGCCGGAGTCGGTAAGCACCAGGCGGGCATTATTCATCAGCTTCACGTTGTCGAGGTAGCCGACCGGCTCCAGCAGGTGCAGCTGCTCAATCTGTTCCAGCCGCTTCCAGAGGCCGAACTGCTCGGCCCTGTTTTTCGAACGCGGGTGCACCGGCCAGATCATCGGGACCCTGGCGGCCGTCTGCTCCAGAATCTCCACGAAATGCTGAAGGGTCTCCTGCTGGTCCACATTTGACGGGCGGTGGAGAGTCACCAGGATATAGTCCTGCTCGTCAATGCCCAGATCTGCCAATATAGTCGACTCATGGGACCGCTCCCGCATGCTGAAAAGCGTATCGATCATGATGTTGCCCACAAACCGGACCTTCTCCTCGGCAACCCCCTCTTTCATGAGGTTCATATTGCCGTCGATGGAGGGCGTAAGCAGCAGGTCGGCGATGCTGTCGGTGAGCACCCGGTTGATCTCCTCGGGCATCCCGCGGTCGTAGCTGCGCAGGCCCGCTTCCACGTGGGCCACCTTGATGCCCAGCTTGTTGGCCACGATTGTGCAAGCCATGGTTGGATTCACATCCCCCACGACCACCACCCAGTCGGGCTGCTCGGCCTCGAGCACTTGTTCAAAAGCGGTCATTACCTTGGCCGTCTGCTCTGCATGACTGCCGCTGCCCACCCCCAGGTGATGGTCTGGGGCCGGAATGCCCAGCTCATCAAAGAAGATCTTCGACATCTCGTAGTCGTAGTGCTGGCCGGTATGCAGCAGCTGCGCTTCAATCTCCGGGTGATTGTTATACTCCTCGAGTAACGGCGCCACTTTCATAAAATTCGGCCGGGCACTGGCCACGTTGATGATTTTCATTATTTATCGTAATTATCTACAATTTGTTTGTTAAAAGCATATAGGCAAATGTCATAAGGCTGGTCTGCCTAAATATTCTTTTGGGTTCCTTGAATAATCGGTAGGACCACTCTAAACCCATTTTTCGCATAAGCTTGGGTGCACGTTCTTTCTCACCAGAATAAATGTCAAAGCTCCCTCCCAACCCCATATATAATGCTTTATGCTTTTGTTGCATTCGTTGCATTAAAAATTCCTGTTTAGGACTTCCCATAGCTACAAAAACCACATCCGGCTTTTTTTCTACAATATCTTTTATGACTTTTTTTTCCTGGCCAGTATTCATGTATCCATTTCGATAGTTTATGATCTGTATACCTGGAAAATCTTCTTCCAAATTAGCAACAGTTGTTTCTATCACATGCTGCTTAGATCCTATCAGATAAAATGTTTTCTTTTTGTAGAAACGCTTAATAACATCCAGCCAAAATTCAGAACCTGGTATTTTTTCTGTGTCATAGTTCTTTCGGGTTAATGCTAAAACTGGCCCTATTCCATCAGGATACCCAATATTCTGATTGACCAATTTTCTCAGCTGAGGATCCTGTTTCACCAATTTTTCAGCATTAAGGGCAACGAGGATATTTTTTGAATTTCCTTTATTCAAATAGTCAAGAAACTGATCCCGATTCTCAAAAGGATAAATTTTATAATTATTCAGGTACGTTGTCTGAAGTTTCATCTATTCATTGAATCACTAATTAATTGAAACTTTAAATATACCAAAAAAATTTATCGTACTTCTATATTTAACACTTCATTTTTTATAAAGTTTCTAACAAAGTGAGAGAAAATTAACAGCTGATAATACATATTATATAGAAGGTCATTATAATCTAACAAATTATATAAGGTTATTTAATGCCTTTAATTTATTGTGCGGCAGTAATTTTACCCTCTTCTAAAAGATTTGAAAACGTTCTGAATTTGTGAACAGAGCTCGCCTGCTCTATGAATTTTCTTAGCTCAGCCAGAGAATACTCAGACAATGCTTTGGGATGACCAATCACAACAAAAAAACCATCCGAATTATCTCTTTGCTTATTCCTGAATATTCTTTGCAAAAGAGACGCTTTATAGCCATCCATACTTGCTACTGAATAGGATGGGAACAGCAGTTTCTTAATTATCCATGTCTTTGATGCAGCCAGAGGCACGCCATCTCCTAATGTATTATGCTTCCTTTTTTTTGTGATTTTTGTAAATGCAAGCTTCCAAAAAAAAGCAGGAGAAACTTTATAAGAAGAGATAGGTATTTCCAAAAAAGAGCCCTCAGAATCTATTGCAAGTGGATCCGTCTCAAAATTCCACGTGCTTTCTTGAGGGGCATTCCTAAAATCAAAGTAATGGGTCTTTGTTTCATTGTATCCCCCTTTAAAGACCGTACTATCCAACCATATGTTATTCTTCCGGAGGGCTTTCCCAATCTTGTCAAATGGCTGGATGCACCACCCACCTGCTCGATAGGCAAATACCTCATTTTTAATTGCGAACTTCTTCAGATAATTTGCGTAGCCGGTAACAATTTCATTCACTTTTTTTTGAGGCCAGTCATCCAAACGATATCTCTGGGCATTAATATGCCATTTTCCCTCCCGGTACATACTGTCTTCCCAATGAGGGTGGATATGAAGCTGAATATCATGGCCTTCCTGCGATAGCGATTCAATCTGACTTTTGACCATCATATAGTCTTCTTCCAGTTTACTATGATCCTCTTTAAAATATTCCAGCCTTTTTACAAACCCTACATCAACAAAAAACACGGCTTTTACCCCGAAGCAGTCTAACACTGCAAGTAATTTGTTTGTAGCTTCTATTATTGATTCTGACACTGTTCCCGTTTGCTCACCAAAATAAAGTTCATAGTCGAGGGTAAGAACTATTTCCATTTGAACTATTTTTTAAGGATTTCATATTTATTAATGAGCATCAGAGGAAGTGTGAAGAAATAATAGCACACTTTTTGAACTGTTGTCATATTTTCAAGCCAGTCCCTGTCTTTTTGCAAAATGACCTCTTTGGATTTCTTAAGCCTGTTCCCTCCTACGATATGCGGAATTTCGAAGGGCTGTTTATTTCTTATTTTTATAATTGAATCAGATAAATCCAAATCCAGGAAATCTCCTATCCGGTCTAATGTAGCCACTGGATTATCTACAATATCTTCATACCGTACTTTTATTATTTGTTCTCCGGGAAGTGCAAAGTAAAGGATCTGGGCCCAAAAATTTATAAGTATATAGTATATCAAGGTTCGAAAAGGAGGGCTCTGCGTTTGGACTTTTTTTTGAAATGACCGAATTACCCCTCTTACATCCCGAACTAAATAGATTCCTTTAACATCATTTCCATAGATTCTACGCAGAGCCAGAAATCGACCAATATACTTTGCAGAATCCAGCAAATATTGGTGGTTGTCAACATTCCGTATTGAATTAATAAGATACTCCTGAGCTTCCTGATATTTTTTAAACGTATCTCCTTTTTTCAGACCCAAGATATGATGCGGTATTACCGTGTGATATTCCATTCCGTCACATAAGCTTGCAATTTCTCCCGGCTTATCTTTGATTCCGTTTGAAAGAGCATTCAGAACCCGGCTCCAATATTCACACTGGCTCAGTCTTAACCCACAAGAACAAAAATCATCATTATCCACATAAGAAAAAAAGTGATGCAATTCACCCACATGCCGTATATTGGCATTATCATTTAAAACTGTTGCAAGTATTGTAGATCCGCTCCTACCGGCCCCAAGAATATAAAGTATTTTACTACTTTTCATTGCGATAGCTAATAACTTTCGCCGGATTACCTCCTACGATGGCATAGTCCGGTACATCCTTTGTGACAACAGCTCCTGCCGCTATAATTACGTGATTACCCACTTCAACTCCGGCAAGAATAATCACATTGGCCCCTATCCATACATCATCACCCACTTTGGTCCGGTACTGTTTTTTCCCCTGATATTGGATAGGAGTATCTAATTGGCTGTATTGATGATTGCGAGAATAAATTTTAATGTCGGGTCCCATGATTACATTGGAACCGATCGAACAGTGCGACTGAATCATGCATCGCGTACCAAGTTCAGAATCGTGACCTACTTCCGATTTCGGGGAAATTTCTGATCCACTCTTGACGCGTAGATTTACCCCACATTTCTTTAAATAATTGGTAACCAGAAAACGTCGTATTGCTGGAAAAAAAAGAGCATATGGGCGATAATCTTCAGCCGTATTTTTAAAGAAAAGGAGATATACTGCAAAGTATAGTTTCCGCCAAAAACTCATCTGCCTACTCTTTCATACATTTTTTTTAATGTTTTTCCTACACTGTCGATACTGTATTTCTGTGCCTCTTTCATAGCATTTCTGCTCATTAGCTTCCAAACATCTGATTCCATTTCCAGTGCTTTTACAATTATTTTCGCTAATTCAGAAGTCGTTGTTTGCTTGCAAACATATCCATTATAGCCATCAGTTACCTGATGTTTCAGTTGCTTTAAGTTTGAAATAATGCCTGGTGTTCCACAATACATTGCCTCCGCAAGAGAAAGGCCAAACCCTTCACTTCTTGAAGGAAAGATAAAAAACTTGCTTCGGTTATAATATTCATTGATCTCATCCTGGGTAAGATCATCTTGTACTGACAGGTTTCTTTCCCTTCTTAACTCACCGATCTCGTCTTGAAAATGGCCACTACCAATAAACACAATCTTCATCTTATCATGATTTACCATTTTAAATGCCTCTATAAGTTTATCCGTCCCCTTCACTTTGTAAAATGATCCTACATATAAAAAATCAATATCTCGTTCATCATATGGTTTGTGGAGTGAATAAATCGCATCCGTATTAATGCCCGCACACAAAAAGTAATTCACTTCCCTATGCAATTTATTGTTTACACTTTCTTCCATAGATCTTCCAACACAGATAATTTCATCAACACACGATATTAATTTTCTATACAGGCGTATCAACAACTTGTTTTCCAAATTATTAATATCACTTCCGTGCATTGTTAAAAATACCTTCGCCGAAGGATGAAAAATTTTGTATACAAAAGGCAGTATTATAAGTGGGGACAAGAAATGAAGATGTAAAATATCATAATGCTTCCTGACTTGTTTTAAGAAGCGTAGGTAACACATTATGTATTTTTTTATAGATCCTAAAAGACCCGTAAAGGATCTTTTAAGAGCAAAAACCTGAATGATAAAATCCGAATTATGTTGAAGCCATTCTACTTGGTTTTTAACAAAGATCCCAGCATACTTTTTTTCTTCTGATGGATAGGCATTAGTAATAACTAAAACTTTCAAAGGAGGCATCAATGATGAGAAGTATTTAAATACTTTTATTTATTTTTCCACTTAGGGATTTCTTCATTCCTGCGGTATACTAAGAACAAACAATAGATAGCTGATGTTATACCGTTAAACACTCCCGGACTAAAGATGGATGCAATAAGAATATAGATTGTTAACATCTTAACCTGAAGTGAAACCTGATACTCATCATCAAGCATTTTAAAAAAGTACTTAAGAAAAAGACAGTAGATTAAAATCCCTATAAAACCAAATTCCGCGAGAAATGATGCAAAGCCAGAATCAAATATTCCAAATGCATCTTCACCACTAAGGTACTTAGTCGATGCAAGATCAGTGGCTTCATATACGGACATAGTATTAATTACAGATAAATTAGAACCAAATGTCGCTGCAGAAACACCAAAAGGGAAATGTGTTATAAATAAACTTACTCCGTGGAAAAACATTAAACCACGTATATAACTGCTCTCACTATTTGAGAAGTTCGATAAGTTACTTGTTGTCAAGCCAATAATATTGGTATTTGTCCCAATGATAACTCCGAGAATAACAAAAGCCAATCCAAATTGAATAACATATTTTTTTTGGTTTCTGAATATCCCATACTTGTACAGATAATAAATTAATGGAATCGTCATAAAAATAGGTTTCCTTACACCAACGAAGATTAAAACCAATAGCAAAGCTAATGAAAAAAATTTGAGTATTTTTTTTACATTTGCTATCAGCCATTCATGGTTTGACCTATAATCACGACTTCCAATGAATACTATAACCAACATGATAAGAAAATCACCAAGATTCCCGGGCCCATTAAATATTCCTATAAGCTGAAGCAATCCATATCGATAATTTTCTCTGACACCCAAAATTTCATTCCAACTTGAACGAAATATAATGTTTAAGATCACACAAAATAAGACAAAATAAATTTGAACTTTTATGATCTTAGACAGGCTTATCAATTTACGATCAATAGGATTAAACAGCCTTAAGATGATTACCATTAATATAAAGGGCTTTAATACTATTGCCGTCTGTGCAAACATATAGGAAAAAGAAGCAGAATAGGGCGACCATAAGAATAAAAAAACAGAATAGGCAAAGAATAATAGTATTACAATATAGGCCTTGCGAGATTTACCAAATACAATGCCATCCCTGACTGAATAGAATACTAACAAAAGAAAAGAGAATAACAGTAAAACCTCATCTAATACCGTACCACCACCAAATAACACCGTTTCATTGATGATAAGCACCAATATAAAGACATAGGAATAAATTAATATTCTGGATGACATATAGTTACTTTACTACTCATATTAGTGTATGGATAAACCATTTATGGTAACCTTGCCATTATTGGATTCTCATATAATTTCTACCGAAGTTTCTTTCTTTTTAGGTACAAATGAAAAAAAGGAAATAACCATCATGAACTGATTAAAAATCTCTGTAACAAATAACCTAACTCCTCCCTCCTTTCTTATCTTATAGATAGTCAAAATAAATAGTGTACCAATAGTACCATATAATAGATTCAAATTTTGAAAAAGAAAAAATAGGCATATACCTGTCAAAAAGGCCAAAACAGGGTAATATTCATAAAGCATTAATCTTAATGTTATTTTTGAACACAAGTTTTTTCTAAATAAAAGCCCCCTGTATATACCTGCTCGAAATGGTATGTTCATCAGGTTTGATTTCGCTCTATATCCCCGTGTATCATGTGAACAACTAAATGAATTAGAAACGATCATTTCATAGCCTAACTCATAGGCCCGAATAAAAAAATCATAATCCTGCCCCTTCTTAAATCGATTATCCATACCACCGATTTTCTCATAAGCTGCTTTTTTCATAATGAATGCCCCTCCCGAAAGATGTTTGGGATAGTCTCTTTTATAAGATTTAACAACTCTTCCGTCTCTTATAATGTTTTCTTTCATCTCAGCTCTTACAATAGAATTCTCATCTTCTAAATATTGCTGTATTTGATGCATATTAATTTTGTTTAAAACCATGTCCCCGTCTAAAAATATCAGGGAACCAAATCGCGCATGTTGGGCCCCAATATTTCTCGCAACAGCAGCATTAAAAAAATTTGTTATCCTAATGATTTTATCTATCCCTTCCTGCCTGGCAATTTCAATACTGTTATCATCTGAATCTGAGTCAATATATATAACTTCAAAAGATGATACTTCTTCTTTTGTTTGAATACTTTGAACTGATCTCAAACATCTTAAAAGATGCTCAGCTTCATTTCTTCCAATAACAATAATTGATAAATCCATCAGGATAATTCTTTAACGTCCAAACTCATTTAAAAAAGGTTAATGATATAAATGCGCCATAATAAAGATTAATATTGAGAGTCACTAAAATAACCCTTTCTAGGATAACGTCTATTTATAAGGTCCACATAGAGCTTTTTTGGGTGACCCCAAAAAAGAAATGCACCATAAGGTTTTAGAGACTGAGCTGGGATTTGGCTCTTTTGGAATACCACACAGTGACTGAGGGAAAATATTGCGAAGGGTTTAAAATTGATATTCTCATTGCAACTATCTATATACGAAGTTTTATCCCTAAATCAGTATTAACTAAATGAACCGCTGATACCGAGACGCTGGATAGATATTTTCTCCATCATACATTTCAATACCGAATACGTTCAATATTTCTGTAACAGACTCTTCTTGCTCTGTAGTAACTTCATTCTTCCATTTTTCTACCAAGTATTTTTTTTCATGCTGTTGAATAGCTTCTTTAGTATCTGATAAACTATATGCTGAAGAATTCGACGGTTTATCTATTAACCTTTTCATTGCGTCCACTTCCGGCAGATTCAAATAATCTGATAAAAAATCAATCACCTCATCGCTTTTTAATGTTAACTCTTCGTACGTAAGTAATATCAAGTTATCAAACTGCTCTAAATTTTTAAGAGTCCTAATGTTTTCCAGACACCATTGAATAACCTGAAGATCCAAATCTGATCCAGTCCTAATTTTATCTTTTACATAAGACTCTACTTCTTTAGTAAAAACATTGTTCCGATAATACTTTGAATTAAAAAAATCCTGAAACAGTGTTTCCCTCCTGCTTACATTCCATCCGTTACGAATACGCGACAATGAGGCCGGGATAGGATGCCGTATCAAGTAAATAGTTTTAAAATCAAAATTATCCATCAACCATTGTTCTTGCCCAGGCATTCTCAGGCATTTTATCACACTACGTTCTGTAAACCAATGATGCTGCTTAGAAGTAACAGGATAATTGCTCATTCTCTCTTCTAATAAATAGTTAAAATAGTCCTTGAGGCCTTTCTTTTCCTGAGGAATAAGACTAATATACCGCCATCTTACATTTTCAATATGTTTTGAGAGATTTTTCTTCTTTCCTCTTCTATGCAGAGGTTCATCGATTGCTTTAATTTTTGGATTTAATGCAATTACGTCCATAAGCAGTGTTGATCCACTGCGGGGAGTAGAATAAATTAATATATTTGAATCGTTGGATTGCCGGTGGACATGAAGGGAATCGACTATCTTCTGAATAGTTTTTTTTAAATAAAACTTTTCCAGTGTTTCAACTAAATTTCGGTAATTGATTCTCTTAAGCATTACAGGATACGATTGTCTTCATAATTGGTATAAAAGTCATGACGTTTAAAACAATAAAAGATCAGATAAATATTATGTGCATCTTCCATTGCATAAAAGAGGTTAAGCTTTAAGAATGCATATAAAACACTCCCAAGTGAAAAGGATTACTTTCTAACATTTATCCATACATACTTAAGCAAAAATTTTAACAAATTTATGTAAAAAGAACCCTCCAAAGCAATGGTCGGAGTTTCTCTAAGGGTTTTCAGATACTGCTTTAAATTTACGAGCGACCTATTATAGTTTATCGCACTTGTCCTATGTATACGACTATATTTTATTAAGTATTTCAAGCTCTCAGCCTCTTTAGTATATCCGTTCGCTAAAGCCCATTCATATGCCGAGTTCAGCATTTTTTTATAATTTGTAATTGAATCTTCGACTGGCCGCGTCTTGGTTATTCGATTGTCAGAATGAACCCCTCTCATAGCCACTGGCTTATTAACCTGCCCTGGATATAAATTACAGGCCATTGCCAGTTTCATAAATAACTCTGTATCTTGATGTAATCTTAACGAAGGATTAAACACACCAACCTTTTTTAAGGATTCTTTTTTAATGGTCAGGCCATCTAAAGACGTATATCCCTTTGATCCAATTGGTGATTGTTCCCAAAATAACTCATCAGGATCAATACCATCTTCAATTGTTGTGATTAACCTTTTATTTTTTTTATTAATCCAGATCTTTTTTTCCGAGGAACTCTCAAAATGAACACCGATGGCTTCATACACGCCATCAGCATCGGCAGTGGACTGCAACACCTTCTTAGCCTCTTTAAACCTATTCTCAAGATAGAAGTCGTCGGCGTCAAGAAAAGCTATATAATCAAAACAAGCTTTTTGGATTCCAAGATTGCGTGTCGCCCCAGCCCCTTTATTTATATGGCCATTATGGATATAAAGTTGTACTCTTTCATAATTTTCATTAAGTGACTGACACACTTCGTATGAATCGTCCTCAGAACCATCCTCAACAAGAATAACTTCCGCTGTTTCAGCTTGGGATAAGGCGCTTTCTACGGCTCTTTCTATAAATTTCTCAGCATTAAAGACTGGGATAACTATAGATACCTTGAATTCAAAGCTGGAAATAGCACACATTATAATTCTTTAATATGTAATACATTACTATTGAGTGCCTAACTCTTAAAATAGCTTTATATTCTATATAAAAATGACTAATTAAAATATATAAATTTAACAATAAAGAGATATAATTTATTTTGTGAATATTTTATAAACTATTACCAAACACTCTATTAATAAATATGTAATAGCGAAAAAAAATTAATTAATATTGAATTTTTTTCCTTCAAAAATTTTTTTGATCAATTTGCCAGATTTACCATCATGCTTTGTACCTATAGTCGAGTTATAATATTTACATCGTTCTCTGATATTAGTTGGTCGCTTAATTTTCAATTGATCTAAAAATTTTATTAACGGATCATGATTTTCAAATACATCAGTAACTAATTCATTTTCTATATAACCATAGTAATCCGTTATTTCATCAGAGAATCTATAGTATATAGGATATACATTCATTAAAGCTGCTTCAAGATGGATGCTTGATTCGGACGATATAATAGCATCCACCATACCTAAGAATTCAAATGAATTAACTTCTCCTGCATCAGAGAACCTAATATTATTTTCATCACATATTTTTTTAAAGAAATTAATCCGATCATCCCTAGGATGAGGCCTTAAAGTAATTTCAATATTGTTTGTTTCTTTTATAATTGAATTAAGAAACTTCTTTATCCTCTCTATATCATCTAAAAGGTTAAATGCGACACCCAATGATTTTAACTGAATATTATTATTTATTTGCCCAGAGTATCTATCAAATTTGGGCATTCCTATTAAATGTACTTCAGAATCTATTCCTTTTTTAGAATATTTATCGTACGCATCTCTTCCTTCTAGAAAAGACAAATCAAAATCTAATTTTGGAAAATTTTTTGTTACTGAAGCATGTTGAATATAACAAATAGGGATCCCAATATATTTACAAACTTCTTTTAATAACCGGAAATGAAAATGATGATCATTAGCTACAATAATAGATTTTGGCTTTATATATGAAAAATATATTGAATACCAGATAAACAGTCCATATACCGTAAAATTAGAACGTATAAAACATGCAATACTTGTTTTTTCCTCTACCTTAGATTTCTTAACGTATTTATTTAGTAGGAATGGGAAAAAAAACCACGATAATACATACCCAAGAGCAGTATGCAAGTGTAAATTTTTATTATCCTTAATACTACAGAATTCGGCATTATTTATATTACTAACAATTGGATAAATAGCATTATATTGATTTTTTGTACCGTAAAAACATATATGCTTTCCTTTTGATGAATTACTAATAAATATAGCTTTACTATCTAACCATATTCTATAAAAAGTTTCTTTAATTAAAAATAGAATTACTGGAATAATATCAGCATCAATATGCTTATATCCTAAGAAATTATTTTTTGCATAATTTAATTCATCTAAATTAAGATGAATTGCTTTTTTTATGATGCCAATAAAGTTCATATCAATAGTTATTGATCATTTCAAACTCCATACATACCTATATTTGCATAATAATATTTTCTTTAAAATTAGTAGTCCTGAGAGGTATATTGAATAATAGAAAATTATTCAGCATATTCTTTCCGAAATTATACGTTTCCATGCCTTTTAGAATTTATCTTAATAGCTTCTTCTGACACTTCAATAAATTGAATTGGGATCAAACTCTCTGGAATCGTATGATACATGATCACTACCTAATATGAATGGAGCATTATTATTTTAGATTTTAAAATCATTTGAAATAAGCTCATCATACAATATTACAATTTTTCTGCTCCTAACATATAATTTATATCTTTTCTGTAACGGTATATTCAAATTCATGATATTGCTTATGATAAAGATATTTATTCATTTAATTACCAAGAGCAATATAGAATTTTAATCCTAGTATATTTGATTGATCATGCTATGATTTTTTTACTCAAAGGCGTACCCCTTTTAATATCTTTAATAACTTTTTTTCCTAAAATATTATTAAATTTTTTAGGGTGCATTCCATATCCTGGACGTATAGATCTGACATTCTCCTTTGTTAATTTATCCCCTTTCTTTATGTCTTTGACTACAAAAAGTGAACGTGCAAATCTTTTATTAGGTTTTACTTTCATATCTAATTCATAGGTTACTTCTCCTATTGCCTTTTCAGCACTTCTTACAGAATCAACCATTTGCTTAAATTCCTCCGGATTTAAAGAAAAATCAGCATCCGGTCCACCTATTGATTTATCAAGAATAAAATGTTTCTCAATCACTTTTGCACCTAAACTCTTAGCAACAATTGGGACAGTAGTACCAAGCGTATGATCAGATAGTCCAATTTCCACTTCAAACCGCTCTTTCATATCTACCATTGTCTTAAGGTTTGCTAACTCTATAGGCGCCGGATATGAAGATGTACATTTTAGTAGGATAATTTGATCGTTGCCAGCTTCACGGCATGTCCGTACTGCCAGTTCAATATCTTCTTTTTCGGCAATACCCGTACTCATGATTATAGGCTTACCTTTTGATGCGGCGTATTCAATAAGAGGAATGTCCTGAATCTCGAAAGAGGCAATTTTGTATGCCGGAGCTTCTAAATCCTCTAATAAATCAACAGCACTATGGTCAAAGGGAGATGAAAAACAAACCAAACCCTCCTCTCGTGCTACCTCAAACAGTTCTTTGTGCCACTCCCACGGTGTATAAGCATCCTCATACAGCTCATACAGGGTTTTTCCATCCCAAATACTGCCATTATCGATTTTAAAATATTTATTATCACAATCGATAGTAATGGTATCAGGACGATATGTTTGCAATTTTATGGCATTTGCACCAGCTTGTTTTGCAGCCTTAATAGAATTTATTGCAACAGATTTATCTCCCCCATGATTAGCAGACAGTTCAGCAATGATAAACACTTTTTTATCAATATTAAAATTCTCTATCTCCATATATACAGGTAACTTTCACTTCCTTTAATAACTAATTCTTTCTCACGCTTATATCCCGCACGTTCAAAAACTTTTATTGATGCTACATTATCCTTCTTTATGTATGCATAAACCGGATTTTCATCATATTCTCTCAAATAATGATATGAATTTCTTAACATTCCTTCTGCATATCCATTTCCTCTATGATTTGGGGCTATATTAATACTTACTATCCAATGGCCATTTTTAAAATCAAATCTAATAATACCAATCTTGGTATTATTTTCAATGAAAATTAAAAAATGACACTTCTCATCTTCTAATTTTCTCTTAAACCAACTTCTATGTTCCTCAAAAGATATTTCACTATTTGAATACGACTGTTCTCTTGTTACTGGATCATTTGCCCACTCATATATTGATTGGATATCTTCTTTTTTAACTTCCCTTAAGTACATAAAAAGCAAGTCTATTTACTTATAACTGTTGAAAAAGTTTTAAGATCCTTTGTGGCGACTTTCCATCAATCAAGTCCTCTTGTATTGATACCATATCCGAAGATTTATCTACCGTCAATTTTAAAATTCCTTCTCTAATATGTTTGGTAGATAAATTTCCAACTCCCAATACAGCTCCTGTTTCCATAAACCCTTTGTAAATATTTCTCTGATTATCGATAAAATAGCCTGTTATTACAGGAAGCCGAGCAGCCAAAACCTCATATAAAATTGTGCTTGAAGGAACAATAGCAAAATCTGAATCTTTCATTAATTTAGTCATAAGACTGTCGTCAACGTCATGATAATGCGAAACAGTCAATCTATTGGTTAGGTTTTCCAAATAATTCGATTCTGTTTTTTTATAACCTGCTCCAGTTATTACAATTGCATCTGTAATATTTTCAAATTCTTCTAATACCTGAACGCACTTTGCTGTTAAATTATTGGGATCAGATCCTCCGAAACAAATAAATGCTGTTTCTAACTTATCAACTGTATTAATTCTTGAGGTTAAAGCAATAAATTCAGGCCTCAGCAGCGCATAATCTGGTCCCAAACATACCTTAGTATAGTCCTCAATAGAATAATCCTCTTTACTCATTCCGGGAGCATGATTGATCACTACATCAGACATAAAATGATGGCTATGAATATCATCAATAGATACAACTGGAACACCCGTTTTTTTTAGCTTCTTTTGGTATTGTGTATTAAAGTGATATCCATCCAATACCACTATTACTTCCTCTAAGCTTGAATTAACTTCGTTATAAAAAGATTTTTCTTCTGAAATAGATTGAAAAACATAATCATATTGCTCACTTAGATTCTTCTTTACTTTATTCGAAATTTTTCGAGACACAAATACAATATTAAATATTGGCTCAATCATTTGGGCAAGAGCTAATGAACGATAGATATGCCCCAGACCAATTTCTGAATCTCCATCAGCACGAAAGTAAATAGTTCTTTTTTCCAACCTAAAAACTCGTATTACTATTCTTTTTAAGATTTTTCTCTTCTTTATTAAGATAAGGTATAAGAGACTGGATACCTCTATACATTTCATTTACATGTTTTTCATAGTGAATATCTATACTTCTCTTGGTAGAAGGATTTAAATATCCTTTAACAAAAAATTTCTGGATATTTAATAAGGCTTTACTTACTTCCTGAAATTCTACCTTATAACCTCTCTTAATTGATTTTATAGCATTTTTACAATCTTTTTGGCTTTGTATACAAAATGTGCCAGGTAAATCCCGATACCAAGCGTAACCAAATACCATAACGGGCTTTCCCTTAATCAAAGCCTCCAAACCTGCACTACCTGTTAAGGTAGAAACTGCTTTAGAAGCTGAAATTAAATTCATTGAATCAATATTTTCATTAACTAACTTAACGTTCTTCAACTTTTTTATGTCTGTATAAAAATCAGATGTCCTTCCTAAATATCCTTGCATGTGAGATACAAATTGCGAAGGGTGTTCTTTAATAACTAAGTGCCAATCCTCGGGCAGATAATAAGACAACAAATTAATTGCTAATTGTTGGTCAGCAAAGTAATTCCCCTCGGGATTTGTAGTCCTTTCAGGTTGATAATGCAATGGAAAATATATGAAAGAAGAATTTTCATAATTAAACTCATCACACATCTCATGATAAAGAGACTTTAACTTTTTATTCTTTTCATATTTCTTTTTTCTTAAACTTCGTTTCTCCTTCTTAGTAATGTAGGAATTCTCAAGTGATGACTTATCACTTTTTATGTAACTTCTCACCTTACCATTTGAGAAAAAATTATTTTTAAGAACCTTTTTTATTTTTTGATATCCATTTCTGGTGAATACTTTATACCAACTTTTTAAAATCTTATAAATAAATTTATTTTTCTCTCTTAGTTTAGCTTCCTTCTTTCGTTGTTCTTGCATGTACCAAGGCTCATCATATTTCTTTTGTTGTTGCCTATAATTCTCAATATATGCATGTATAATATTAGAAATTTCATTATCAATATCTCTAACAGAGCTACCCTTAGTTATTTTATACTTAGGTTTATCTTCAATGTTTAGTTTAAGATATATTAATCCCGGTAGAGTAATAGGGGCAAACATTATCGTATCAATATTATAATATTTGCATACAGCATAACATATATAATGCGCGACTATATGTGGAGATTCAGTAAAAATACAAATATCAATATCTTCCTTACCCAAAACTCCCAACCAATAACTTAACTGACTATAATAAAATCTTTTGCGTTGGTGATAAGTGAATGCTTTATATGGGTCTTGCCTATCCATCATTTTTAAAGCATTTTTTTCATAGGACAAAAAGTCCTCAATGATATCTCTATCCAGTGGAAAAGTTAACCCCTTATACTTTTTATGATATCTATCTTTGTTGGCGTCATAGATATCATGATGAACAATTTCAGGAAATTCTTCTTTAACATTTTCCTCAATTTGATGAGTGGTTAGCCAATATATCGGCTCCCAATTTAGTTCATCTCTTAGTTTTATAGCTAAATCTATCCATTGCTGTAAACCAGAAACAGCATATAAAATTTTTTTCATTGTAAAGAATAAATTTTTGGGTAAGGCTTAAAGTCTTTCTACAGCATTATCCATACCTAATTTTGTTAAAACCTGTTTAGCATAAATAATTTCTTCTTCAACCCTTTGAAAGTATTTTTTTTGGATATTAGAATCATTTATTTCAAATAACCAAGGTATGCTATTATAAACTCTTCGTATAAACTTAACATTTGGTTTCTCTGTTTCTTTCTTAAGACTTAACAATAGGGAGGCTAAAGCAAAATCAGACGGATAGTCAATTGTCAACCGTAATTTTTTTAAGCTTCTTGGTATTTTAATATCAAAAATATTTTTGAGATATGAATCATACTTTTTAAAAGCCATCGTGACATGTTCCTTATCTGATTCACTCAGATTTTTGTTCTCTAATGATAGCAGTGCTTCTGATGAGATTATTTCAAAATTCATACCTGCCGGAAGTCCCGTAGTTCTTGTATAATCACTTCTTTTATTAATATGATATTGTATTACTTGATCAAGTAAATTAATATCAATAAAAGGATTGTCTGCTGTAAGCCTAACTACTACATCATATTTTTGAGCTTTAGTTACAGCAATAAACCGGCTAAGAACGTTCTTTTCACTTCCTCTAAATATATTTATGTCGATAAATTCTTCGAAAAATTTCTCAATTTTAAAATTTTCTTTGTTTATAGATGTTGCGATAGTTTGATCATTGATTATCTTACTATTTTTAACCTCATCAACAATCCATTGAAGCAATGGCTTACCGTTATTATAAGGCAATGGGAGTAAAACTTTTCCCGGGAGTCTACTAGAACCTAGCCTTGCTTGTATTATAGCACCTACCTTAAATTTATTTAGTTGTCCATCCTCCATCTACTACAAAGTTTTGTCCTGTTATATAATTTGCTGCATCTGAGGAAAGGAATGTAAATAGTCCCGCTAAGTCCTCAGGTTGACCAATTCTCCCTAAAAATGTTTGTTTTGATAAATTATTAATAAATCCATCATTTTTTTGTACTTCATCGGAAGGAAAAGCACCAGGTGTAACGCTATTAACAGTTACCTTATATTTTCCTAAATAGCTCGCGTAGTAACGAGACAATTGTAAAATACCGGCTTTTGCAGCTCCATAGTTGGGTGGGTTTAAAAATTGGGGTGTTTCTTCATACACATCAAAATTTGGTGCTATCATACCATACATTGAAGAAACATTAATAATATTACCATATTTCTGTTTCTTAAAATATGGTATGATTTCTCTAATACATCTAAACACACTCGATAAGGTGCCATCAATACCTATAGTCCATTCTTCATCGGTCA
The DNA here is from genome assembly GCF_900182555.1 of Fodinibius sediminis. Lineage (GTDB taxonomy): Bacteria > Bacteroidota > Rhodothermia > Balneolales > Balneolaceae > Fodinibius > Fodinibius sediminis. The sequence continues at coordinate 39,665 of NZ_FXTH01000019.1, forward strand.
TACTTTCTGGGGATTGTCCGGCAGAATAAAAAGCATTATTAATAAGGACATCAATTACCCCCTCAGATGTACTCACAATTTCTAAAGCCTGACGAATGGAGCTTGTTTCTGAAACATCACATTGCTGGAAATAAATCTCCTTACTTGGCACTTCATTAAAACTGTTTTGAAATTTTTGTTTATTTCTTCCCAAAACGTAGACCGTAGCTCCATGACCAGACAAACTTTTTACAATAGCCTTGCCTAAATAGCCATAGCCGCCAGTAACCAAAACCACTTTACTATCTACTCTTAATTCATAATGTTTTCTCATATTAAGACGGCCAATTATTAGGCATTAAAATTGATTGATCAAACTCATTTTTATCAGCCCAAGTTTTTATTTCTTCATCAATTTTACCTTGTTGTGCAAACTTGATATTTGTCATAAGTTGATTTTTAGATTCAATGCCGATAACTACTTTATCAATATTTCTTTTATTCAGTACATAGCTTAAAAGAATCCCAGCACGTTTTTCTTTATCGGGATATTTTCTTACTAGTAGATCTAAAAAAGGCTTAATGGGATCAAAATAGCTATCAATTTTTTTAATTGGACAAAAGAATAACCCTTGTAGAAAAGTTGACCTGGAATGAATTTCACAATCTTTTTTTCTTAATTCTTTGCACAAGGGTTCAAATCTATTGTCCAAAATATTAAAAGGTATCTGGACAATATCAGGTATTATCCCATTGGTCATAAGCTTTTTTATTTCCTCAGGCTTATATACCGATACACCTATTTTTTTCACGATATTTTTAGCTTTAAGACTTGTTAATTTGTCCCATAAACTTTCATCCAGAAATAGATCTTCAATATCATGGACTAAATAACCATACAAATTTTCTAAGCCTAACCTTTTCAAGCTTTCATTTATGCCACTTGTAACCCCAATACTTCTTTGTTTTTTACTCGGCAATTTAGAAATAACATTCCAACTATCAATATCGATCTTTCCTAAAATATATTCACTCTTACCATACGCATAAGCAGTATCAATAGTATTTATTCCAAATAACGAAGCATATTCTATTATTTTCTTGACTTCATCTATTTGTACCATTCCTGATGTATTACTAATCCCATAATCAAGTCCAAATTGAGCAGAACCCAATGCAATTTTAGAGATAATATTATTATCTCCCGAATCAATATTCACTATATAATCTCTATTACTTTTTGAATAACAAATTTCTGCTGATCAACAGTTAATGTGGGATACATTGGTAGGCTTATACATTTCTCATAATAATTTTCTGCATTAGGGAAATCGCCTTTATTCCATCCAAATTGCTGATAATATGGTAGTAAATGAATAGGGATATAATGTATCTGGCTGTAAATTTTATTCTCTCGGAGGTAATCATAAAGTTCCTTACGCTGCTCAACTTGTATTACATACAGATGATAACCGTGATGCTTATCTCGTTTGGTGGGAGTTACGGCTTGTTGTATAATTGTATCAAATGTTGCAAAGGCTTTGTCATATCTTCCAGCAATTGTTCTTCTTCTTTGAAGCCCCTCATCTGCCCGCTGCAATTGAGATAGACCTAACGACGATTGGATGTCTGTCAATCGATAATTAAAGCCGAGTTGCTGCATTTCATAATACCATCCCCCATGATTGTCCTGAAGCTTCTTCGGATCTTTGGTGATCCCGTGCGTTCGCATCATTTCTATCTCTTCCTTGAGCTCTTGACTATTCGTGGTAATCATCCCTCCTTCACCCGCAGCGATATGTTTTACCGGGTGAAAAGAAAAAATAGCGGCATCAGCATAACTACAATCACCACAAAAAACTTGTTCCCCTTTACTATCTTCAAAACTACCACCCGGGGCATGGCAGGCATCTTCCAGTATCCACAAGTCATATTTATCTGCAATAGATCGAAGTCGCTCGGTATCTACCGCCAGTCCCGTAAAATCAACAGGAATAATACCGGCATACTCTCCCGGATCTGCATTCTCCAGTTTCTTTTCTACCAAATCTAAGTCCATCAAAAAGGTTTCCGGATCGATATCCACGAAGTCCGCTTCGCCACCGGCATACTTTATACAATTGGCCGAAGCTGAAAACGTAATGGGAGTCGTAATCACTTTCTGACCGGGTTCCACTCCCAAGACAAGTACCGCTAAATGCAGGGCGGCCGTACCGTTCGAAACCGCTATAGCATGCTCACTCCCAATATACTCAGCAAAAGCATTTTCAAACTCCGAAACTTTGGGCCCCTGCGTTAAATAATCAGCGGTTAATGTTTCGGTAACTGCCTCGATATCTTCTTGGGTTATATGCTGCGTTCCATAGGGAATAGGTCCCATAGATTGCTTACTCATAGCAAAAATATTTTCTAACTATTCTGACCATTCACGGAAAAAGAAGAATCAACATACTTTTTTATTTTATGTCGTAAGGATTCAACGGTCTCCCATTCCTCATTTTCACCGGAATTATAGGTAAATCCGGGCTCTACATATTCAGCATTAAAATGTGCCATATATTCTTTTTTATTCCAGATAGGTTGCTGAGGCAGAATCGCATAGTATTTCCCCAAATCAACGGTATTGAATGAGTCTGAAGCAGTAATCATCTCTTCGTGTATCTTCTCGCCGGGACGAATTCCGACTTCAGGATGATCACAATTTGGTCCTATCGCTTCAGCTAAATCGGTGATTTTATAAGAGGGTATCTTTGGTACAAACAGTTCTCCTCCCCAACTGTTCTTAATAGCATACATTACCAAATCAACTCCGTCCTGCAAAGAAATATTAAAGCGTGTCATCCGCTTATCCGTAATGGGCAGCTTTCCCTCTTCCCGTTTATTAATAAAAAACGGCATAACGGAGCCCCGTGATCCCATGACATTCCCGTATCGAACTACATTAAATGTTAAATCACGGTTGCCTTTCATATTGTTAGCGGCAATAAAGAGCTTATCGGAGCAAAGCTTTGTTGCCCCGTAAAGATTAATCGGTGCTGCGGCCTTATCTGTAGATAAGGCAACTACCTTGTTTACACCACAATCCATAGCGGCATTAATCACATTTTCTGCCCCAATCACATTAGTCTTAATCGCCTCCATGGGATTATATTCGGCAACTGGAACCTGTTTTATTGCTGCGGCATGAATGATAACATCGATTCCTTCACAGGCACGTTTCAGACGTTCTTGATCCCGAACATTACCAATAAAATATCGCATACACGGATACCTGTCTTTGGAGAACTTTTGAGCCATGCGAAACTGCTTCATTTCCCCACGGGAATAGATCACCAAACGCTTTACATCCGGATAGCGATCTAAAATAGTTTCTGTAAATTTCTTTCCAAATGAACCGGTACCACCGGTGATTAAAATAGACTTATTATTAAGCATGCTTTTTTTATAACTTAAGGTTTACAAAAGAATTATTGAAGTAGTCCACCTACTCGGTCAGGCTCATTTTTCTAAAGTCGGCACTATTTTCCAGAAGTTCATCATAGGTTCCCTGATCTACAATACGTCCTTCTTTCATCATATAGATGGCATCACAATTTTTCACCGTACTTAGTCTATGGGCTATCATTATGATAGTACGGTTTCCACGAAGACGTTCAATAGCTTCAATCACATATTTCTCCGTCAAATTATCCAGAGAGGACGTAGCCTCATCCATTACTAATACCTGCGGATTATCATAAAGGGCCCGTGCTATACCAATGCGCTGTTGCTGCCCCCCGGAAAGACGTACCCCACGCTCCCCAACAACAGTTTCGATCCCCTCAGAGAGTCTATTAATAAGATCACCTAATTGCGCAGCTCGTATGGCATCCCATAACTTTTGATCACTGATCTCATTATCAGGTATTCCGAAGGCAATATTTCGCTTTATGGTTTCATCCAGCAAATAAATAGACTGAGGAATATAGCCCACATTTTTCTGCCAACCGCGGATATTTTCAAAAATATCTACCTCGTCTGCGGTAATAGTTCCTTTTTTAGGTTCTAAAAGCCCCAGTATGATATCAACGAGTGTGGTTTTACCGGCGCCAGAGGGACCTACAAAGGCAATAGCACTCCCTTCCCGTATACCAATAGATACATCTTGTACCGCGTATTCGTTGGTATTAGGATAGTTGTAGGATACTGAGTTCAATACAATTTCATGATCTAAGGCCACCTTATTCTGATTGCCTAAAACCTTCATTCGAAACGTACGATAATCATTTTCTAAAATTTTCAGGTCATCATATATCGCATAAACTGAAAAGGCATTATATCGTATTTTAGTAGACTGGTTAATCACTTGATTTAACACAGGCATCAACTTTACGGTCGCAGCACCAAAAAGTGATAATACCGGTATTATAGCTCCAACATCACGGCCTTGCCATACCATGAGCAGTGCAATACTGAGAATCCCTCCAACAGCAAGCGTTTCAATAATAGGCTTGGGCAACTTTCCTACCACATATTCGTATGTATTGGCCTTTTTACTGCGCTCAGCATTAAAACGATAGTGATCCAAAAAACTTTCTTCGCGGTTCAAGACCCGGGCATCCTTGAATCCATTAAGCCCTTGCAAAACCGCTTTATTTTTCTCTTTTCTTGCTTCCCGGTTATCCCTGCCGTACTCCTGTGTCTTTTGTTTGGTATAGTATAAAAAAAGGTATCCCCCTCCCCCAAGTAATACAATAGAAACAACCGTAATAAGCGGTTCAAAAATGAGCAACGTTCCTATGATAAAGAGAAACATGGTAAAATTAAGAGAAACTTCCATAAAGGGCATTAAAGTACCGCTAACAACCTTATTTACCTCTGCTGTAACATTACGAAGTAATTCTGCTGAATTTCTATTTATATAAAAACTATAAGGAGCAGTCATATAGGCACGAAAAACACGATCCTGGAGATATACTCCACGATTCTCAATAAACTTTTTCTTTATATAAAGAAAAAAACCTAAGTAGGTATTTTTAACTATATACACAACGATTAATAACAATGCTCCATATATAACCAAGGACTCAGAATTAGTTACCCCTATTCCCTGTAGCATGTCTCCCAACACCGGATAACTCAATATCTTTTCCGGATCGGCCACTGTAGTCACAAATACTGGAATCATTCCAATGCCTAAGACCTCCAGCAGGGAAGCCAATAACATCATTCCCAGCAGGATTAACAATTTATAGTGGTCACTGCTTGGAAATAAAGTATATATCTTTTTTAGTGATTCTATCATAGAATATAAAAGGGCAACAAAGCTTATTTAGTTAATATAAAGGATATGTTATTGCCAGTCTTAACGTGGAGAGATTATTTATATAGATATTTTCAACTTATGTTTCTTTAGTCGTCTTTTATCGATAGTAATACTAAAAAAAGTAGTTCTAGAAGGCCTAAATAATTTTAACAGTAACAGCAACTAACAACTATAGGTTACATTTCAATAGCCAACAAAAAACTGGCCCTCAAAGGATCAGGCAACTAAAATAAAAATCCATCCACTATTAAAAGTACGACTTAGTAAGACCGTTTAAAAAAGAGGTTTCTTTAGCTGTACAATAAATATTTTGTCTCAAGTTACATCTTAATTTCTTTGAAACTGTTTTTTTCATTTTTCCACCAGCTCTGTATCAGTACCCATCCCAAAGCAATGATACCACCTAATATTCCCGAAGCAATTAAAATCAGTTTCCGGTTGGGGGCGCTATTACTGAGGGGGACACTCACTGGCTGTAAAATAGAAAAGACCGGTGTCTGTTCCTGTACCTGCAGCCGAGCCTGTTCCCTACGCTGATTCATGGAGTTATATATTTCAAAAGCCAAGTCGTACTGAGACTGCAGCTCTTGCTCACGTGTTCGTGCCTTGGCCGTGGCCAAACTTATATTACTGTCTCGGAACTCAGCCAGCATCTGCTGTGCTTTCTCGAACCGTTTTTTAGCACTTGCCAGCTGCTCTTCTACATATTCTAAATCTTCTTTAGCTTTCTGTGTACGATATTCCCGTACATATTCCTTAAGCAGGATAATGCCATTATGAGCTATTTCAGCTGCTGCCTGAGGATCGGGAAATTCAGATTTTACTGTGATAACTCCTGATTCTGTAGTAACAGTCAGTCTATTCTTGAGTTTGCTGACAGTCCCCATCTGGCTTCCACTTATTTGTAATACAGAGTCACGGTTCACTTCAGTTATAATGGGCTCCGTATTGCTATTTTCAGAACTTCTAAACAATCCTATGATTTTGCCTGGTAACCCAATCGTATAACTTTTAATAAATCCAATTAGATTAAACGGAGTATAGATTTCACTAAAAAAAACATGTGGAGTCACAGTCGTATCAAATTTTGAAAAATAAACCGATTTATTCATCAACTCTACCTGATAAGGTATACTTTCTATTATGTCAGGATAAAGAGAAGTGGGAATATTTTCTCCAGGTATGTTTCCACCACGAATTCCCAGCATGCCTCCGTATTGTTGTAATAAATTTCCTGCCCTTCCCTGGGTAGATTGACTCTCTGGCATGAGTGTAGCACTGGTCGAATATTCTTCAGGGCTTAAAAGAGCCACTAATAATCCCACTAACAAAAAAGCCCCGGTAATCTTGACAATAAGGATGCGTTCGTTCCAAAAGATTTGCACGAGTGCAACTAAGTCAATTTCATCTTCTTCTGTCGATGGGTAGTTGTTTCGATGATCCGGAGGAACGCTGTAGTACCCCTGCGGGTGCGGGTTGTGATGGGGATCAATATGTTGGTCTTTTGAATCCAGTGTCTTTTTTTTAAGTACTTAGTTATCTATATCAAAAACGATTACAACGAATTAACTCAAAGTTTAAAAGATTAAAGTCAGGGTAAACCCTCTTAATGTTAGTCTTAATCCAAGACTAAGCGCTTATTATACGGATTATTTCAGATGGTAGAAAGAGGTTTCAATAATTGGGGATAATCCAATGTGCCCTCAGGAAGATTACTTCCTTTATTAGCTGAATTGCACCTTTAGGCTTTTCACGTATCTATATAGTACGTGTGGCGTTTTTTGTTTCCTTGTCGGGATTTTTTCTATGTGAAAGGGAAGCCGTAGCTGCCCGGAAGTTATGGCTATCATTTATTTAATAGCCTCTTTTGAGTGGTCAAAGGGGATGGAGTACATTGGAACCCTGTTTCATTTTATGAGATCGTTATAAATTAATTCTGATTTATTCCGCCTTTAGGCGAGGAAAACAAAAGTATCAACTATATAAAGCCCTCTCCTTTAATTTAAATCTATCCTTTTTTTATTTAACCACTTTTGGGTATCCAAAGAGGATAGAAATACATTGGGAACCTGTTTCACTATACGACATCGTTAGAAAATTGATTCCGCCTTTAGCCGAGGAAAAAAGTATCCACTATATAAGCTACCTGTTGCCCACTCTTGGGATATGAATTAATTCTTTTTTATGTGGCACCTTTTGGATGGTCAAAAGGTGCGTAAAAACCACCGGCGAAGCAGCTTCGGCGTCCGGGATCGCTCGCTGCGGAAATAAATGTAGATGTCGTTTTTCCTATAGTCCCAACATACCTATTGCTCCGGATCACTCGCTGCCTTTACCCCTGCTTTCCCCATTTATTTCTTTATCGCAGCTCCCGCTCCCTTTTCACGCCTCACCAGCCAAGGCCGGCTGATTTGGGGGAACTTTGATCAAATGTTTATTCTCTAATCTGCTATATACACCCTATCATAGCTCCTTTTCGATGAACGCTTACCGTTCAATCTTTAAGCAAAGCAAAAAATTCCTGGGTGGGCTTTATTGCATCCATTAAGGAACCCTCCTCCGGCCTAACGAAAGGTCGAGTGTTTGGGTAGGTGGAGCAGTGGCGGAGGATTAAAAATAATTTCTTGTCTGAGGAACAACTGTGACGAGTTTAAATTATTTTCCGCAGACACTGCGGAACCTGACGCGAGAGCTTTCTCAGCCGGCGACTTTTTTGGTTCCTTTTTTCGTCGTTGAAAAAAGGGATAAATATTTAACTCCTCGGTGCTGATAACTGTATCAACGCTGATAAAGATTGGGCGCCAGCCCCTCGTCAAACAAAAATTTCCCCGGTTGGGTTTTGTCACATTCAGAAAAAGGAGCGTCCTCTCATCTAATTAAAACTAATTCCTTTTTTATATAGCCCCTTTTGAGTGGTCAAAAGGGGCGTAAAAACCACCGGCGAAGCAGCTTCGGCGCACGGGATCGCTCGCTGCGGAAATAAATGTAGATGTTGATTTTTCTATAGTCCCAACATACTTATTGCTCCGGATCACTCACTGCTTTTGCCCCTGCTTTCCCCATTTATTTCGTTATCGCAGCTCCCGCTCCCTTTCCACACCTCACCAGCCAAGGCCGGCTGTCGGGGAAATTGATTCACGACTTTCAACCTTTAACATACAACCTGCAACAAAACTAACTCTAGATGGGGCTTGTCACTTTCATTAAGGAGTAATAATCCTCCGGCCTAACGAAAGGTCGAGTGTTTGGGTAGGTGGAGCAGTGACGGAGGATTAAAAATAATTTCTTGTTTGAGGAACAGCCGTGACGAGTTTAAATTATTTTCCGCAGACACTGCGGAACCTGACGCGAGAGCTTTCTCAGCCGGCGACGTTTTGAGTTCTCCAGCTTTGCTGGTCCCGCGCATGCGGGATGCGTCGTTCAAAAAAGGAACAACTCTTTCCACGCCTCACCAGCCAAAGCCGGCTGTTTGGGGAAATAGACCCACAACCTTCAACCTTCAACCTTCAACCTTCAACATGCAACGTGCAACAGAATATTGAAAATAAAGAAACAGAAAGAGAAATAAGGGTTACAGAAAATATCCTTACTAGATGTTTCAAACATCCTTACAGGATATTCGAAAGATCCTTACTAGATGTTTGGAAGATCCTTACAGGATATGTTCTATAAATAGCAGGGAGATGCCGGGGAGGTAGGAACAAACCATAAAAAAGCCCTGCCGCCGTGAGCAGCAGGGCCTGTTGTTATCGGTTAGGGGTTAAGCGCTTAGCTGTTATGCAACGGTCACCCTGTCGGAAAGGATACCGGTGCGGATATCGCTGTTGCCGTTCAGGAGGCTCCGCACTTCCAGCCGGTAGGTCCCGGCGGGCAGCGAGGGGTTCACAAAGATCAGCTCGGACGGCTTGTTGCGCAGGATGGACTCATCGTCAACCCTTGCCTCCGCGCTGCCATCGGTATTGACAAAGAAGATGCCCTGCGTGGCATCTGTCTCGTCAAATTTAAGCAGCGATCCGCTGATGCGTGCTCCCTTGCCGGGCGTCACGGCATCATCTTTGGTAGCCGACCCCTTGTCGTAGTAGTTAGCGAGGTCCGGCTTGCGCTCCCGCGCCTTTACCTTCTGGGTGGCAATGTCCGGGGGCACGTCGCGCAGGCGTATGCCCGGCGATATGCTCAGTGTCACCTCGTGACGACTTGCGTCGAAGGTGTCTTCTTCGCTGTCAAACACGCCGCTGATAGACGGCATGATATTTACCAGCGGCGTCACCACCGTGTTGCCCTGCCTTACGATGTTGATAATCCCCTGGGTCACCTCTTCGAAGGCGGCCAGTGCTTCCGCTTTGGTGAGCGTTGATCCCTGTCGCGTCATATGGTCATACACGTCATCGATGGTGTACCGTTGTCGATTGACGCCTACAGCCATATAGTCATCTCCTTCTGGCGTTATCCTGTTTGGAGTCAAGTAATAATTAAGAAACATAACAAATGATATTTAGTTAGAGTTGAACCGTCAGCCTGACTGATGGGTATATCAACAGGCCGGCGGCTGGTTTATACTAAGAGATAAGTGACCTCAGCCAACGTACATGACTGACTGGATGCCTTTTTATCTCTTTGTATTAGTAAGAGTGGTTTTCAGTGCAATCCTTACAAACTTTTTTTATTTTTTTGTAATAAATTCTTATTTCGACTCATTTTTTTATTACAAACCCGGATTTTGTGTTGTTCTTTAACTGTTATGGGGGTTTTTAGGGGAGGTTTTATAGGGAGGGATGATGTGTATTTTCTTTTGCCCTCTCATCTAATTAAAAACTAATTCCTTTTTTATTTAACCACTTTTGGATGTCCAAAGGTATGTGTAAAATTGGAATCCTATTTTACGATATAAAACCATTATGAATTGATTCCGCCTTTTGGCTTGACCCAAAAGGCTCGTAAAAACTCAAGAAGAATTTAACTCCTCGGTGCTGACAACTTTCTCAACGCTGATAAAGATTTGGCGCCAGCCCCTCGTCAAACAGAAATTCTTCCTGTTGGTTTTTCCCTTTCACTTAAGAATGATCTGGAAACTCTGAAAACTAATGTGATAGAACTCTTTCCAAGCCTCACCAGCTAAGGCCGGCTGTTTGGGCAAATTGATTCCCAACCTTCAACCTTTAACATTTAACCTGCAACAGTACTTTCTCCAGATCGGGCATATCACTTCAAGTAATGAGTAATCAGGGGTTTGGGGAAGAGCCGGGAAATACTATGTAGCATAAGTATTCATGTGGAAGAGCAATTCCTGCCCGAAAGGTTTTAGCCATTACAACATCTTGCTCTTCCCCAACACTTTTTTCGTCCCAGCTTGCTGGCCCCGGCTTGTACGGGGTTTGGTGACAAAAAATGAACGAATAAGAATATTCTTCTTTGCCCTGATTTCTAATCTAAACCAACTCTTTTTTATATATATACCACTTTTGGATGGCCAAAAGTGGTGCAAAAACCACCGCCTGAACCTGCTTCGGCGCTCGGAATCGCTCGCTGCGGAAATAAATGAAGATGTTATTTTTCCTATAGTCCCAACTATACTTATTGCTCTGGATCACTCGCTGCCTTTGCCCCTGCTTTCCCCATTTATTTCTTCTTCGCAGCTCCCGCTCCCTTTCCACGCCTCACCAGCTAAGGCCGGCTGTTGGGGGAAATTGGATTCACCACATTTTGTTCTCAAGAAAATGTGCCCTCACAGTAGAAGATTTCTCACTCCACTACGTTTCGTTCGAAATGACGAAGATGCTGGATTAATGCGGGTAGCCTTACAAGGGCGAGCTTTTTTACCCGCCCCCCGCATCGTCATCTCGACCGGCAGGGAGAGATCTTCTATTCTCAAGGCTAAGTGCTCGAATTGTAGAAGGCTTTCTTTCCTAAGCCCGAAAATGACCTTAATATAAAATGCATGTGGCCGTATGTAGAATGCATCAATTGATGCATTACCTGTTGCCCTCTCCTATAATCTTAATTAATTCTATTTATATAGCACCTTTTGAATGGTCAAAGGGGATAGAAATATATTGGAAACCTGTTTCACTATATGACATCGTTAGAAAATTGATTCCGCCTTTAGGCGAGAAGAGCAGATAGTATCAACTATATAAATTACCTGTTGCCCTATCATCTAATTAAAATCCATCTTTTATTTAACCACTTTTGGATGGCCAAAAGTGGAGCAAAAACCACCGGCTGAACCTGCTTCGGCGTCCGGGACCGTTCGCTGCGGAAATAAATGTAGATGTTTATTTTTCTATAGTCCTAACATACTTATTGCTCCGGATCACTCGCTGCCTTTGCCCCTGCTTTCCCCATTTATTCCTTCTTCGCAGCTCCCGCTCCCTTTTCACGCCTCACCAGCCAAGGCCGGCTGTTTGGGAAGCTTTTGATCAAATGGTTATTCTCTAATCTTCTATGTACACCCTATCATAGCTCCTTTTCGATGAACGCTTACGGTTCAACCTTTAAGCAAAAAATTCCTGGGTGGGCTTTATTGCTTTCATTAAGGAACCCTCCTCCGGCCTAACGAAAGGTCGAGTGTTTGGGTAGGTGGAGCAGTGGCGGAGGATTAAAAATAATTTCTTGTCTGAGGAACAGCCGTGACGAGTTTAAATTATTTTCCGCAGCCACTGCGGAACCTGACGCGAGAGCTTTCTCAGCCGGTCATTTTTTTGGGTTCTCCAGCTCTGCTGGTTCCGAGTATTCGGAATTCATGACTGAAAAAATGGAACATCCCTTTAGCGATAAAAAAATGGACAAGAGTATGGCATTATTTCAAAATAAGGCAACAATCAACCTTTAACCTTCTACCTAAAAACACAAAAAGGGTTCCCTTACTTTATATCCACCTCTTTAAAATCCGGATCGGACAGGTACAGGGTGTAATCCCCGTCGGCGGTTTTCTCCAGGGGTACCCGGCGGCCGTCGACATGGACGGCGGAGGGCTCGAAGGGCAGGCCGAGGATGGTTACCTCAACCTCCGCATAGGCGAGCTCATAGTCGCCTTCGCGCTCGGCAGACAACGACAGGCGGTCTGACTGGCCCTGCTGCCGGAAGGTCGTCAGCCGGTAGGCTCCGGACTCGTAATCGTAGCCTTCACCGGCATCTTCATACAACCGGCTGGTGGTCTCGCCCTCCCCGTAATATACATTGAGCTCCAGCTGCTGAAGCGCCCGCTCCTGCGTATGCTGCATGACTTCACGAAGCGGCAGCACGGCCCCGGCCCGGACGAAAAAGGGAATTGCTTCCAGCGGGGCCTCCACCTGGTGGGTCTGCCGGCCCTCATACCGCTCGCCGGTCCGGAAGTCGTACCACCCGCCTTCAGGGAAATAGACCTCGAGGGCGGTGGTCCCGGGCTCCAGCACCGGCGCTACCAGGATGTCATCGCCGAAGAGAAAGGGGCCCTTCTGACTGAGGGCCTGCTCGTCCGACTGGTCATAATAGCTGAGCGGCCGCAGGATGGGCGTGCCCTGCTGCACATAATGGTAAAAGGCGGTGTACAGATAATGCAGCAGGCGATAGCGAAGCTCGATCATAGACCGGTTGATGGCGGTGTGGTCGTCGCCGAATACCCAGGGCTCCTGGTCGGTGTCCGACTGGGCCCGCCGCAGCTCCACCTCCTCTTTCTTGACGGCAGCCGCCCCGTCCACGTTATAGCCCATGGTGTGGTTGCGGAAGAGGGGATGAAAGATGGCCAGCTGCAGCCAGCGGGTAAAAAGTTCGGCGCTGGGCTTCTCTACAAAGCCGCCCACGTCGGAGCCCACAAAGGAGTAGCCTGAGATACTGAGACGTATGGACTGCTCGCTGGCCAGCCTCAGGTGGTCCCAGGTGGCGATGTTGTCGCCGGTCCACAGGGCGGCGTAGCGCTGTCCCCCTGCGAAGTTGGCCCGGGTGAGCAGGAAGGGGCGCTTGTCGGGATTCTGCTTCTTCATGCCCTCCAGGGAGGCGCGGGCCATCTGCATGCCGTAGATGTTGTGCGCTTTCTTGTGGCTGCAGGGATGGCCGTCAAAATCGTGGCGCACGTGGTTGGGAAAGGTCTTGGATTCCACCTCAAAGACGGCCGGCTCGTTCATGTCGTTCCATATGCCGCTCACCTTCTTGCGCGCCATCAGGTCTTCGTAGAGGCCGCCCCACCATGCGCGCACCTCGGGGTTGGTAAAGTCGGGAAAGGCACACTCCGGCGGCCACACGGGGGCGATGACCATCTCCCCGTCGGGACGCGTGCAGAAGTAGCCCTTGTCCCGCCCCTGCCGGTATAGCTCGTAGTCGTTATCCACTTTGACGCCGGGGTTGATCATCACGATGGTCTCAAAGCCCTGCTCTTTCAAGTCCCGGATGAGCCCTTCAGGGTCGGGGAAGAGCTCCTCATCCCAGGTAAACACCCGGTAGTCGTCCATATAGTCGATATCCAGGTAGAGCGCATCGCAGGGGATCTGTTTCTCCCGGAAGGCCGCGGCCAGCTCCCGGACCCGCGAGTCGGGATAGTAGCTCCACCGGCACTGGTGGTAGCCCAGCGCCCACAGCGGGGGCATCTCGGGCGTGCCGGTAAGCCGGGTATAGCGCTCGGTGACCTCGGTCAGCGCCGGTCCGTTGATAAAGTAGTAGTTCATGACTCCGCCTTCGGAGGAGAAGCTGCTGATGTTGTTGCCCTTGCGGTCGAAACTGAAGCGGGTGCGGTAGGTGTTGTCGAAGAAGATGCCGTAGGCGCGCCCGTTGTGCACGGCGGCATAGAAGGGAACGCTGCGGTAGAGGGGGTCCTTGCCCCGGGTGTAGGCATAGGCATCGGTGTTCCAGTTTTCAAAAGCGCGTCCCCGCAGATCCTGTTTGAAGGCCTTGTCGCCCAGCCCGTAAAAGTGGTCGCCGGCCGGGGCCTGCTTGGTCACCTTGATCTCGGAGATCCCTTTCATCAGGCTCTCGCGCCGGTAAAAGCCATGCTGATCTTCGCACAGCATGTTGCCTTCGGAATCAAAGAAGTGGACCCGCAGGTTCTTCTTGGTGATGATGCCGCTCAGGGAGGGGGTGGTAAACTTGAAATAGCCTTCGTCCTCTTCAAACTGGACGGCTACTTCCTCTGCTTCGAAGCCGGGATCGACGGCGTAGGAAAAGTCGGAGCGGACATCGCCCACCATGAAATATTTCAGCTGGATGATGTCGGGGGTGTGGACGCTGATCTGCAGCTCCACCTTGTTTTCTGTGGTAAAGATGAACTGCTGGTCGCGCCGTTCGTGGCTGATGACGCGCCCCGGGCGGTGCCGGCTGATGATATCGGGCTTGCGGTCGCTGGTTTCTTCTGAGGTGGTCTGCTGTTCCTGGGCGTTGATTTCGGACATGCAACTGGGATCTGTGAATTTTTATGACCTCGGAAAATATAAAATAACAGCTATAATACAACGTCTACTTTCAATTTTGCTGTCTTCTTATGTTATATCGTTTATGTAGTCCCTTTTGAATCATCAAATAGAATGAAAGTAGCCTGTAACCCTTGCCTGTTGCCCTCTCCTTTAATTTAAAACCATCCTTTTTTATTTAACCACTTTTGGATGGCCAAAGGGGATGCGAAAACATCGGAACCCTGTTTCATCTTACGAGATCGTTATAAATTAATTCCGCCTTTAGGCGAGGAAATTAAAAGTATCAACTAATATAATCTACCTGTTGCCCTCTCCTTTAATTTAAATCCATCCTTTTTTATTTAACCACTTTTGGATGGCCAAAGGTATGTATAAAATCGGAATCCTATTTTACAATATAAAACCATTATGAATTGATTCCGCCTTTTGGCTTGACCCTTCCGAAGTCTCGGAACCAGCAAGCTGGGCTCGTAAAAACTCAAGAAGAATTTAACTCCTCGGTGCTGATTACTATCAGCAACGCTGATAAAGACCTGGCGCCAGCCCCTCGTCAAACAGAAATTCTTCCGGTGGGCTTTGTCGCTCTCATTAAGGAGGTACCGGGGGTTTGGGGAAGAGCCGGGAAAAACTATGTAGCACAAGTACTCATGTGGAAGAGCTATCCCCGACCGAAAAGTTTTAGCCATCACAACATCTTGCTCTTCCCCAACGCTTTTTTCGTCTATTTTTTAGCGATAAAAAATGGACAAGAATAAAGCATTATTTTTAAATAAGAGACTAAATGCCTTAACTACATAGCCGGCTGTTTGGGGAAATTGGATTCACCACATTTTGTTCTCATGAAAATGTGCCCTCACAGTAGAAGATTTCTCACTCCACTCCGTTTCGTTCGAAATGACGAGAGTGCTGAAATGATGTCTATACCCTTACACTGGCAGACCCACATTCTGGCATCTAATACCTGGTATCGATCCCCTGCCTGTAACGTCCACATCGGAGAATGGATGCCTAAATACGTACGGTATATCAATCTCCCTAAATCCCTCTTCTCCAAAAGGGACTTTAGGCATCCCGGCTGGGAACGTAATCCAAGAGTTCCTCCTTGGAGAAGGAGGACAGGAGGATTGATCTTCTATATCTAAATCTACATAACTTGAGTATCCAACTGTTGTTTCGTTATTGAAACTCCCGCATCCTTTTCACACCTCACCAGCCAAGGCCGGATGTTTAGGGAAGCTTAAACCATAACCTTTAACCTTTAAAACAGATCTTTATCTAGATGGGGCTTGTCACGTTCATTAAGGAGTAACCAGGGGTTTGGGGAAGAGCCGGGAAAAACTATGCAGCTTAAGTACTCATGTGGAAGAGCAATCCCCGACCGAAAAGTTTTAGCCATCACACCATCTTGCTCTTCCCCAACACTTTTTCGGCCCAGCTTGCTGGTCCCGGCTTGTACGGGGTTTGGTGACAAAAAATGAACGAATAAGAACATTCTTCTTTGCCCTGATTTCTAATCTAAACCAACTCTTTTTTAATTAACCACTTTTGGGTGGCCAAAAGTGGTGCAAAAACCACCGGCGAACCTGCTTCGGCGTCCGGGATTGCTCGCTGCGGAAATAAATGTAGATGTTGTTTTTTCTGCAGCTCCAACGCACCTGTTGCTCTGGCCCGCTGGCCGCTTTTATCCCCGCTTTCCCCATTTATTTCTTCTTCGCAGCTCCCGCTCCCTTTTCACGCCTCACCAGCCAAGGCCGGATGTTTAGGGAAGCCTAAACCATAACCTTTAACCTTTAAAAACAGATCTTTATCTAGATGGGGCTTGTCACGTTCATTAAGGAGTAACCAGGGGTTTGGGGAAGAGCCGGGAAAAACTATGCAGCTTAAGTACTCATGTGGAAGAGCTATCCCCGACCGAAAAGTTTTAGCCATCACAACATCTTGCTCTTCCCCAACGCTTTTTTCGTCCCAGCTTGCTGGCCCCGGCTTGTACGGGGTTTAGCGATAAAAAATGGACAAGAATAAAGCATTATTTCTAAATAAGAAACCATGAAGTAATAGATACATGGCATAATTTAAAAAAAAGGCAACCACCCACAACCCTTAATCCCCAAGATAATACCCTTTAGCCAGTTGGGTATAGGCCTCCACCTGCTGTTTGACCCACTGCTGATCACGCCCCAGTTCGGCGGCCATGATCCGGGCCACCGGCTCGGCGATCGCTATGCTGGCCCGGGCATCCAGCAGAAGGGAACGGGTACGGCGGGCCAGGACGTCTTCGACGGTACGGGCCATCTCGCTGCGGACGGCCCAGATCACCTCGGCCGCGGTATAGGGAAGGTTGGGATGGAGCGGCGGGTTGCCATCGTCGCGCTCGGAAGCGATCTTCTTGAGCGACAGGGCATCGGAGCCGTACAGCTCGAAGGGGTCGGCCGCTTCGGCATTTTTGAGCCAGCCGTGCAGGCGCAGGTTCTCAGTGACCGACTCGCGCTCATCCAGTCCGGCTACCACGGCGGCCTCATCAATGGTATCCTCAGCCATCTTGCGGTAGGTGGTCCACTTCCCCCCTGCAATGGTGACCAGTCCGGAGGGGTCGATGATAAGCGTATGATCGCGCGAGATGGAGGAGGTGTCGTCGCCTCCACCGGGCGCCACCAGGGGACGGATGCCGGCAAAAACGCTGAGCACATCGTCCGGTTCCGGATCCTTGGTCAGGTAGCGCGCTGCATGCGTCAGCAGAAATTCGATCTCCTCCTCCTGCGCCCGGGGCTCGAGGGTGGGCGATTCGATGGGGGTGTCGGTGGTGCCCACGATGATGCGGTTATGCCAGGGGACCGCAAACAGTACGCGTCCGTCGTCGGTCTTGGGGACCATGATCGCGCTTTCGCCCGGCTGGAAGGATTCGTCCAGCACGATATGTACCCCCTGGCTGGGACGGATAATCTCTTTGGTATCCGGGTCGTCCATCTGTCGAATGCGGTCGGTAAAAGCGCCGGTGGCATTGATGACGGCCCGCGCTTGCAACTCGAAGCTGTGGATGCCTTCGCGGTCTTCCACCTTCACGCCCGACACCAGGTTGTTGGCCTTCAGCAGCCCGGTGACCTCCATGTAGTTGATGCCCACCCCGCCCTGGTCAAAGAGGGTCTGCAGGAGGTTGACCGCCAGCCGCGAATCGTCAAACTGGGCATCATGGTAGATCACGCCCCCGTCCAGGTCGGCCGGCTCCAGGGTGGGAATATGCTTGAGCGTCTCCTCCTTGGACAGGTGCTCGGAGGGACCCAGCCCCAGGTCGCCGGCCAGCTTGTCATAGATCTTGAGTCCGATGCCGTAGAAGGGCCCCTCCCACCAGTCGTAGTTGGGCACGATGAAGGACTGGTTTTTTACCAGATGCGGGGCATTTTGCCGCAGGAGCCCCCGTTCGCGGAGTGCCTCAAGCACCAGTGCCACATTGCCCTGGCGGAGGTAGCGTACGCCCCCGTGCACCAGCTTGGTGCTGCGGCTGGACGTGCCTTTGGCAAAATCGTGCTGCTCCAGCAGCAGGGTGCGGTAGCCCCGGCTGGCCGCTTCCACAGCGGTGCCGAGTCCCGTGGCCCCGCCACCGATTATGATGAAATCCCAGATGAGCGGGTCATCGGTTAGTGCTTCAACGAGCTCCTGTCTGTTTTTTTTCATAAAGTAAGGGTATATGCGTATTCATACGTTCCAAGCCTCTCACCCGCCCTGAGGCCAGTACCATGTTCCTGTTGGGCCGTACGTACATTCATAGTTATTTAAAGGGTAATTAACGACTTAGCTTTACCAAAATCTAATGGAATGTTGGTGCTGCTTGTTGCCCTTTTTTCTGATGTAAATTAATTCTTTTTTATATAGCACCTTTTGAGTGGTCAAAGGGAGTAGAAATACATTGGAAACCTGTTTCATTTTACAAGATCGTTATAAATTAATTCCGCCTTTTGGCTTGACCCTTCCGAATGCTCGGAACCAGCAAAGCTGGGCTCGTAAAAACTCTCCCGAGTACTCGGGATAACTCCTCGGTGCTGATGACTATCAGCAACGCTGATAAAGATTGGGCGCCAGCCCCTCGTCAAACAGAAATTCTTCCGGTGGGCTTTGTCGCAGTCAAAAAAAAAGGTGTCCTCTCAGCAAATCGAAATTAATTCTTTTTATATAGCACCTTTTGAATGGTCAAAAGGTGCGTAAAAACCACCGCCTGAACCTGCTTCGGCGTCCGGGATTGCTCGCTGCGGAAATAAATGTAGATGTTGTTTTTTCTGCAGCTCCAACCCACCTGTTGCTCCGGATCACTCGCTGCCTTTATCACCGCTTTCCCCATTTATTTCTTCTTCGCAGCTCCCGCTCCCTTTCCACGCCTCACCAGCTAAGGCCGGCTGTTTGGGGAAATAGATTCATAACATTTTGTTCTCAAGGAAATGTCCCCTCACAATAGAAGATTTCTCACTCCTCTCCGTTTCGTTCGAAATGACGAGGATGCTGAAATAATGTCTGTACCCTTACTCTGAAAGGCCCACCATCTAGCATCCAACATCCGGTGTTGATCTCCTGCTTATAAATCCCCAATAAGAGAATGGATGCCTAAAAAATACGGTATATCAATCTCCCTAAATCCCTCTTATTCTTATGGTTTAGTCAAGTTATTTTGCATGCTATCGGAGTATATGGTTTGCCACGTTTAATTACTGCAAACATGCGATGAACAA
>NZ_FXTH01000020.1 GCF_900182555.1 Fodinibius sediminis
TGGCAAAACAACAATCAGGTCGCCAAAGACGTTATGCAATCGGCTGAATCTGATATTGGATTAACCGATGAACAACCAGCTCCGGAAGAGCCAAACTCAGATGAGATCAACCTGACAACTAAAACCAACTTCTAACGGCTGACTGTCAGATCAAGTCGTGGCTATTACAGGTAAAGTATCTACGGTTTTATCCTTTGAGCGATTCAATCTTTAACAAATAGTTTTTACTAGTGCCATCAAAAGTTTAAGCCCCCGATTAGGGGGGGGCATTTAGAATCAGCCAATATTTGGTTAGTTACTTTTGGTCTTCACTTTGTTCGGCTTCTTTTCCATTCTGCCCTTGTCTTTCGCCCATCTCGCGATCCAGTAAGTATAGTCCAGAGCCGTCTTCACCAACTAATTTTAGTTTATCAATAACATCTTGTACCATCTCTTCTTCCTCTACCTGTTCATCAATAAACCAAAGTAATAAATTTTTGAGTGGGTAATCGTCCTCCTCTTGGGCAAGATTATACATCTTGTTAATACGTTTCGTGATATGCTGCTCCTGTTCAAGAGCAAACTCAAACGCTTCCAGCGGAGAATCAAATTGCACTTTGGGTTTATCAATATCCTGCAATATTGGTTGGGCGTCTCTTTGAATTAAGTGGTTGTAGAACTTCATACCATGTTCTATTTCCTCTTGCCACTGGGCTTTTAGCCAGCTTGCAAAGCCACCAAGGTTATTCTCTTCAAACCACGCCGACATCGCCAAATAAGCATACGCAGACTGAAATTCTTCTTGAATCTGATTGTTTATTTCTTCTTCGATATTTTGCTTAATCATAATGTTAAATATTTAACTTCGATTATTTTCTAATTTTATCTAGTACAAATATACCAGTATGATGCTAAATTGTCCTATTTATACTTTTTATTAAGGACATTGCGGGATTCTTGAAAAGGTCGTGTATAATACCAGGTTTTAAATGTTTCTGTATGCACCAATTAAAATTAGTGATCATTCACTCACAATATATATGGCTTGTTGTCTATTGTCAATAGGCTTATTTTTAACATCGTGATGGGACCAATCTATACGGGATTAGGACTTATGATCTCGTGGTATCTATATATTTTTGGAAGTCTCTTTATAATAACTTTGGAATTGCAAAAGAAATCATCAAATAAATCTTTAAATAGGAAGTTAATTTAAGCTTATTTTCAAATAAGAAAGCTGCTTAATAGTGGCTGAAAAGTATTCTACTTACTTTTCTTATATGTTATTCTAAATCCATCTTAACCTCATGCCATTAAGGATCACTGCCATTACGGACAGCTCATGAACGAGCATGCCGCCCGCCATATGAATCGAACCGGTAAATACGCCGGTCAAAAGGGCCGCGACTGTCACCAGTGCAATCACTACATTTTGGCGAATATTACTCATTGTTTTTGATGACAGGCGGAGTGCCTCTGGAATATTCATCAGCTCGTCCGACATTAGGGCAATATCAGCTGTTTCAATGGCTACATCAGTACCGGCTGCGCCCATAGCAATACCGATATTGGCCGAGGCAAGGGCCGGAGCATCATTGATGCCGTCTCCGATCATGGCCACCTGATACCCCTGCTGTTGCATTTCAAGGATGATATCATTTTTGGCTTCTGGGAGGATGCCTGCATGCACTTCGGTGATCCCTGCTTCTTCGGCAATGGCTTCAGCCGTGGCTTGGGCATCACCGGTAAGCATCGCGATGCGTTCAATGCCATTTTCACGGAGTCTTGATATCATTTTTGGAGCATCTGGGCGCATTTGATCAGCTATCCCGATTGCTCCAAGCAATTCGTTGTTACGTGCTACCAACACAACGGTGCGTCCTTTCTTGGTCAGATTCTGAATCTCTTTATTAATACCTTCACTGATGGATATTCCCTTTTGTTTTAGAAACTCAGCTTTCCCTACATAAGTATGATCATTCCCCAATATCGCCTCAATTCCTTGTCCGGTATACGATTTAAATTGGTCGGGCTCCAGGATGCGGTCCGATTGTTCCATTTCCGCCATAATGGCCTCCGCCAACGGATGTTCAGAGACTGATTCGGCTACCGCAGCCCAATAGAGAAGTTCTTCCACTTCTGATGGGAGTAACTGATTATTTTGTTCAGACAAAGAAACCGTATGTACTTTCTGAAACTCCTCCTCTGAATCAACACCGGCTAAAGCGGCTTCATTTGAAAAGTGAATGATCTCGCTAACAGTCGGTTTACCTGTTGTCAGGGTCCCGGTTTTATCCAGTGCAATGGCCGTAACTTCACCCGCATTTTCCAGGTATTCACCTCCTTTAATAAGAATTCCTTTTTTCGCGGCATTACCTATACCCGTTATGACGGAAATCGGGGTTGATATCACAAGTGCTCCCGGGCATCCAATCACTAACAATGTCAGTGCCAGCTCCAGATTCCAGGTAAATAGGTAGGATGCGATACTAAGCCCCACAATGCCAGGCGTATACCAGCTTGCAAATCGCTCGATGAAACGCTGCGTAGGAGCCTTTTCTTCTTGGGCTTCCCCAACCCGTCGAATGATTTTGGCCAGGGTGGTATCGCCTCCAGCTTTGGTTGCCCGTACCTGAATGCTCCCATTTTGATTAATAGTGCCCGCATCCCGCATATACTTCCGACTGGGGGTGCTTTTCAGCCGGAATCGGCTCTCCGGTAATGGCACTTTCATCGACTGTTGTCCCGCCAGATTCAACAATGCCGTCCACCGGAATTTTTGCCCCGGGCTTGACTAGCACCAGCATTTCTTCCTCAACCTCTCGGGCTGGTATTTCACGGGGATTTCCTTCTTCGAGTACAATTGCCGTGTCTGGAGCCATATTGATGAGCTCCCGCAGTGTATCCCGGGTTTTGCTCATGGTCCGGGCTTCCAGCCAGCCGCCAAGCAGAAACAGGAATGTTACCGCCGCGGCCTCCCAATACACGCCAATGGCAAGCCCGCCCGTTGCGGCAATGGTAACGAGCAGCTCAATGTTGGTATGCCGGTTCTGCAATCCCTGCCATGCCCGCCGTGCGATTTCAGATCCGGCGACCAGCGCAGCCGTAATCATTAGCATGTTAAATAGTACGGCTGAAACCCAAAAGAAGTTAACGGCCCACCCTGCGGTGATGAGCAAGCCACTTGCGATTAATAGCACTTTTTTACGTCTGGAAGGATTACGCAGCATCCTAAATAGCTTGCCTGGTGATTCCATAATTGGAGAATTAAAATTGAGAGATTCTAGCTTCGTATCCCGATTGTCCAACTATTTTTACCAGTTTATCTTCGGAAACAGTCTCGGGATCATGCTCAACTTCAATGCGTCCGGTATTGAAATGAACCTTAGCTTGGGATACGCCCTCCGTTTGATTCAAACTGGATTCAATATTATCTACGCATGTGGGACAGCTCAGTTCATCGCTTCGTAAAGTAGTCTTCATAATAAATTTCTCCGTAATTGGATTTAAATTGATGGTTGTTTGTTAATTATTGCCGACGCCGTGGGCTGGTCCCGCCTGAGTCTTTTGATATAGTTTGTGGACATACACGATGTATTTCACGTAGGCGTCTACCCACTTGCGGCCGGCTTCTACGCTATTATCCTTCTTGCTTTTGGCTTCCATAGCATTGCTGTAAAGTTCCGTGGTTTTTTGTTGGATTTCGTTTGCCAGCATCTCGGTAACAGGGGCCAGTTCGCCTGAGGTAAGCGCTTGTTCGGCGACCTGAATATCTTGTGATCCTTGTTGAGCGGGTTTTAGTCCGGTAAAGGGCATGCCTTCGGCCTCGCGGTGCAGTCGTACCGTCTCACTCATAAAATAGCGTTCGGCAAGCTCTTGGGATTCATCCCCCTTGGTATAAACGTTCAGGCTCTGCTCGAATGTAGATTTGAGCTCTTCGGCCTGCCGGTCTGTTACCCAAATAAGCGCATGAGAGATATCGCCGGTTTCAAGGGCTTTTCGGGCATCCGTTGCTACGGGTCCGTTAACCCGATCACAGTGTGCCTGGCTGGTAGAAGCAAATCCAAGCATTAATGCTACCGTAAAAATGGAAGCTAATATGGTTTTTATATGTGATTGTAAGTATGTCATAATGAGTACCTTTTGTGTGCTTTGTCTTTTTGATTCACTCAAAAGGTAATAGGTGGGAAACAGCACTAAAATGAGCTGGATCAAGTTAGTGCAAACAATTTGTTACAGAGGAAAACTATTGGGAAGGAGAATGGATTAGCGACGCTACAAATACAATGAAGAATTAATCTTCGGCCGAAATGCGAAGCAGCTCTGGTTTATTTTTGATTGCTACCCATTGGCGGCCGGACGTTATAAGATTGTCGTTCTGGAACCGGCTCATAACTCTGCTGGCCGTGGCACTGGAAGTACCGGCCATATCAGCCAGATCTTTGCGGGATAGGGGAAGTTGGATCAGCAGTCCGTGGGGATGTTTTTCGCCGAACTTGTTTCCTAACGTAACAAGGACATGAGCTATGCGTTTTGTTACCGGCAGGGTAGAAAGATGTCGGATGCGTTGGCGGGATTCATTGAGTCGTTCGGTTGTGATATCTAATACCCTCATTGCAACAGATGAGTACCCGTTCATGATCTCCCGGAAATCCGAGAGTCTTATTGAAAGAATACATGCATCGGTCTGGGTTTCTGCGGTTTCATTATAGACATCCTTACTGTCGGCCGTGGGATTTCCGAAAAAATCGCCCGGCTGCAGCATTGCCAGCAGCACGCCTTCTCCTTCCATTGTATGGGCGACCAATTTAACATTACCGGCTACGACCACCCGAAGGATGGTTGCGGAATCGCCTTGACGGTAAATCGTTTCTCCTCTGGCATAGTGATTGGCCGTAAACTTTTTGTTTACCTGGCGGAGCTGCTCGTTAGACAACGCTTGAAAAAACGGGACCATTCCCAGCTTCTCCAGACGCAGGTCAACGGTGCAGTGATGTCCTTCCAACGACGGATTTTCAAGCGGAGTTTTTCTTTTGCTTGACATATAGAGTGTTGTAAGTCAGAATATTAACTTGTTTCCTGCTTTTGAGGAAGCAGTAAATCCTCAAGGAAAAAGGCGGACAGCTCAGATCGGCCCGAAAGTCCTGACTTGGAATAGATCGCATTGGTTTGTGCCCGAACAGTTGGAACACTGGTATCTCTGACTTCAGCGATTTCCTTATTACTTAATCCTTTTAACAGCAGAAAGGAAACTTCTTTCTCGGCCTCCGTCAAGTCCCAGCGATCCAGCTGGTTTTCGATCTCGATGCTCAGTCCCTTGACATATTTTTCAGATACCTGTTTCCATTTCTGGGCCTCAGTTTGTAGATCCTTCGAGAACTGTTGCTCTCTGGCCAATGAATGTTGCAATTTGAAGCGACCTCGAACCAAATAAAAAACGCCTCCCAATGCCACAACTCCCACGACCGCTTCAATCGAAATATGCCACAGGGCTACTCCTTCAAAATAGTCATTATAGATATCTATGGATGCCAGCACTGCTATTACAAAAAGGATCACGGCAATGATCCATCGTTCATTGCTATTCATTTTATTACCGCTTAATCGTCATCATTTTCTTCTTCAGGGGCTTCTCCTTCGTGAGCAGATTCATGCTCCTCTTCACCGAGGACCAGCTCTTGTCCAAAGAAATTTAAACTTTGATTCGTGCTATCGTAGTTGGAATACAAGTAGCCCGTCCACATTAATGTAAGGATTAAAAATAGGATTCCGGCCAATCGTTTGCTACTGGTAATGCCAGATTTTTCTGGCAGGGACTTCTTTTTACCGTCGAACATGCTCAACCACAGCGAATCCCTGTGCTTAATATGATGGAATATAATGCCGCCGACATGGGCCACAACGGTAATCAGAAATATGTTGGCCAGCAGTTCATGCGTCTCTTCATAGAAATCGGTTTCGCCGCCTCCCGTCATTATCACTCCGGTAATAGCTAATCCCGCGGCGCAAATAAACATGATAACTGCCGCGTAGCTAGAGGCCGGATTGTGTCCCAGGTATCGTTTGGTTTTTGTGACGACGGCCTCTTTTAGATATCTGATGAGTTCACCCGGGTTCATCTTAAAGGATGAAAAGCGGGCGTAGGTGGTCCCGACAAATCCCCAAATAATTCTCAGAATCAATAGAAAGCCAATGGTTAGTCCCGCCATCATGTGAAGGGTAAAGAGCGGATTTTTGTCGTCTACTGTTTCAACAATGAGATAAGCTCCCAAAAAGAGGAAGGCGAAAAGCCAGTGAAAAATTCGCGTTGGCCAATCATAAACGGTGGTCTTGGTATTCTCTTTCATAGCTGTGCTCCATAAGGTGATGGTTGATTTCTGCCTCAATATTTGGAATTCACCTTATTTCCGCATCAAACAAATGATGTATAAGAGTACGGTTTTCAGGCTTTATGGCTTCAAAACAGATATTTATGTGAGTCAGGAACATTTTGTCCTGAGTCCAATCTCACAAAAATAAGGTAGGATTAGATTGAGTTTATCAATTAATTGACAGCAGGATCTTTCTTATGAATCGGTTATTATGGGTATGGCCATTCCGCTTTATTTGGATGCGGTAAGCGTACTACCGGTAATCGAATCGTTAATTGGCAAAGGCGTGCCCATGGGAACAGCTATTGCCTTTATGATGGGAGCCATTGGATTGTCGCTGCCAGAAGCTCTGCTGCTTAAAAAGGTAATGAAGAACAGATTGTTGATAGTATTTTTCGTGACAATCGGCTTAGGTATGATCCTATCAGGGTACTTTTTCAATTTAGTTTTGAGTTGAAGTGATGTAAGATCAGTGTCTTTTTTATGAAGAGATACTAAATTTGAAGTTCTAATAACGGTTGTAGTTAAACGAGTGGGCCCCTTGTATTATGGGGCTTACTGATTGTATAGAAGATTTTATCTAGGATTTTTAGAGGAAAATAATCTCCGTATACGTTCCCTCAATAGGTTTGGTATTTGGAATAGTACTCAATCTTTTTAAAGCTCAAAGGTCAAGATAAAGCAAGAGCCATTATCTTGCGTGATTTCAATTTCACCTCCAAGTTGCTGCGTAAGCGTATGGATTAATTTAATTCCAAGAGAACCATTGTGACCTTCTTTAACTTCTTCTGGTATTCCAACACCGTTATCCCTGACTTTTAACCTCACAATACCATCTTCTTCATGTACTGCAATTTTTATATGTCCGTTAGCATGATCGGGAAATGCATGTTTAAAGGCATTGGTCAGAAGTTCATTTAATAACAATCCACACGAGATGGCTTGATCCATCTCAAGCTCAACGGGTTCGGTATCATAAGAAATCGATATTTCTTTCGAGCTGTCTATAAAACTCGAGGCAACACTTTCTCCCAGGTTCTGAATATATTCATCGAATTGCAGGGAAGAGAACAGCTCCATTTGATAGAGCTGTTCATGGATCAGCCCCATGCTCTGGATACGCGTTTGGCTATCTTGTAAACTTCGATAGGCTTCTTCGTGCTCGGTAGTATCCTTTTGGAGTTCCAGCAGTCCCGAAATAACAGCCAAATTGTTTTTTACCCGATGGTGAATTTCGGCAAGTAGTATCTTCTTTTCTTCCAACTGCTCTTTCAACTGCTGTTCTGCTTCTTTTCGCTTAGATATATCCACGTAAATGCCAAAAATGGCAATTATGTCTTCATCTATTTCCACAGGCACTGTAGCAATAAGGACCGGAACATCTTTTCCATCCTTACATTGGCGGATCGTTTCTATCTGAAAGGATTCCCCCTGTAATGTCCGACTGGTAATATCCCGGGCTTCTTGTTTCCGTTCTGGAGGAGCTAAAAAAGAATCAACATCCTTATTTTGTAATTCTGAGAGCTGATACCCGAACATCTCCTCAAAACTCTCGTTCACTCTTGTAATCGAGTGATCCTTGTCTAAGAGTACTAATCCCACGGGCGCATTTTCAAAGAGCTGGCTAAAAAGCTCCATGTTTTTCTTTAAAAGCCGATCCTTTTCTTTACGCTCGGTAATATCTCTTATAATGGCTTGCACGCAATTTTCGCCGTGGAGGGGCATATGGATTAAACTCACCTCAGCCTCAAAGCAGGTACCGTCCTGGCGTTCAAACTGCCATTCGAAGAATTGATCCTCTCCCAGGAAGGCTTGTTTTACCTTCTTATTGCCTATATCATCTGATGCCTCCCCTGAGGGTTGTATGGTTGGAAAAAAAGCATTCAGCGCATGGTCCGTAAGCTCATTACAAGAACATCGAAATAGCTCTTCGGCACGCCGATTACAATCTATTAATTCCTCTTCGCCAAGAATTAAGATCGCATCAAAGGAGGTATCGAACAGACGTTTAAACTTTTGTTCGCTTCGCTTCAAATTTTTCTCAGCATTATAACGCTCATATACTCGACCCAACTGATGACCGATTGTCGCCATTCTCTCCAAGAGAAGGGCATCTTCTTCTAACACCTTGGAAGAAAAGAATTCCAGTATCCCGACCACCTTCTCGTCAACAAGAATCGGAAAACCAAAACAAGCTCGAATTTTCAGGTCGATATCGGGCAGACGCCGAATAAAATCGGGATCTTCGTGGGCATTTCGCACCCATTGGGGCCTACCGGTTTCTATGACATCACCCACCATTCCTTCTCCGGGAGAAAACCGGACGCCCATCGTAAACCTCCGGAAGTCCTCAAACGTTTCCGGGTCTTGTAAATACCAAAGATCAGCCGGATAAAATTCTCCTGAGCCATCATTGGCCGGTTTATAAGCATGACCAACAGGCCAGTCCATAAACTCACAAATCTCCTGGATACTTTTCTCCAACGCCTTATCCAAGCCATGAGCTTCATTGGCTATTTTTGTTAAACTGTGAAGCAACTTGGTGAAAGACTGTTCTCTTCTAATCTTCTCTTGAGCCTCCTGGAAGTCTGAGATATCACGGACCACGGCCAGCGTATGCACTTCCCCATTTTCTTTAAGTGGCCCAAGCATAATATCTACCGGCACCTCGGTTCCATCTTTTCGAATAGCCGATAATTCAAGATCAGCGCCCATCGGCCGTTTATGCGGATTTTCAGTGTACCGGCGGCAGTGGTCTTTGTGTTCTTCCCGCATAAGCTCGGGAACAAGCATTTCAATGGGATTGCCCACCAGCTCTTCTTCGGAATATCCCATCATGCTTTCGGCCTCCGGATTGCTATATAGAATCTCACCTTGCTGATCAACTACAAAAATTGCATCTGGCGCGGCATCAAGTAAGCGCTTGAAACGCCCTTCACTTGCCTGAAGCTCTTCCTCAATATGAATGGTTTCACTGACATCTCGCAAGATGGACAGATGTTGGCCTGGCCGTACATTTGCAATGGCCCGATACTCTGTATATATAACGGTTCCATCTTTTGCTTCCAGCAGATATTTCCCTTCGTCCGTACCGGTACGCTGGAAATTCTCCCATTTTTTATCTGTATATGATTGCATGGGCGTATAGGTAATATCTTCCACGCCCATGCCAAGCAATTCCTCTCGGGAATACCCTAACTTCTTGCAAGCTGTTTTATTCACTTGGGTAAACCGCCCTTCATCATCAGCAACGAGTATAATATCAAGAGCCTTATCGAATATTGATTTGAAAATGGGATGTTGTATAGAATCTTTTGCAAGAAGTGGTGGAAAAAGACCCTTAATGGAACCTAAATATCTGGGCTCCTCCCCACCTTCGATTTGCTGTAGAGATAGTTCAACTATAGTATCATCGCCTTCGGGAAGGGATAAAACAAGAAAGTCATTTGATATATCCGAATCTTCAGCGGGACAGAGGCTTGAAGCAAGAGGTCTTGTAATTTCTTGGAGCGTATGACCAATAATTTTAGAAGCAGGATCAAATTGCCTCTGAAAGGCTTTATTAATATCCGTCACTTCTTTGTTTTGACCAGATATTAAAAGCATTGGAATAGGATTACTCCCAAACAAAGCTTCCTCAACATTCTTCATTAAATCATATAACTTTTATAAGATAGACTTTCCCTTCTACCAACCAACAGTACAAATCCTAAATGAAAAAGCACTAATTTTTGATTACACTGTTAAGTGTATCTATATCACAATAAAATCCCAAGTATGGGAATAGTTATTTACATTCGTTATGCCTGCAAGAAAAATATTTAGTGAAAGACTAAAAGAGTTGGAACAAGTATTAGGCCTTACACCTACTGAAATGGCTAATATCGGGGACTGCAGTCAGTCTACGTATTACCGGTATAGAAAAGGAGAGTCCATCCCCGACCTGGAATTTTTAAATAATATTCTCAAAAATAAGAATAAAATAAACGCTGAATGGCTCCTCAAAGGAATTTATCCTATCCTCAAAAAGGATACATTGAAAAATAGTGACAAAACCAGAAATCCGATTAAATTTTTAAATTTGCCCTATTATACAATGAACCCTATACAAGAAGGGGGAGAAGGACAATTGTCTGTAGAGGAGTGGAAAAACCCCTCCCGTACCATTCCCTTTTGCAATACGTTCATAAATACCATAGTTGAACCTGACACAAACAATCTTTTAGCTGTTAATGTTAAATGTGACTCCATGAGTCCAGTTATAAAACCTGGAAGCATTATCTTGGTAAATAGAGATCAAACCGATCCTGCCGGTGACGGCATTTTTATTGTACAATTAGATGATGAAATACGGATGAAATTGGTTCAACGTCTTCCCTCAAAACGGTTACAGCTCTCAACAATAAATAATAAGTTTAATCCCATTGAAGTGGGATTAGATGAGGATAATTTTGATATCATCGGCCGAATAATATGGAGGGGGGCAGCGGTGTAATAGAGGTAAATTTTTTGAATATAGATATTCACATTTTCTTAATGGTAGGTTGCCTATCTCTTTTATATATGAATTAGTTTCAGTCAATTTGACTCTTTTACCAATCTGCAAATTGGACTTTTGGGATTCTATTATTCACTAAAAGAAGTTATGTCAATTTCTATTGACATGGGGAGTTTAGATACGTACATTAATGAGTGAACGCTCACTTATTAATGTGACTTTAGATATATGTAAGCTCCTGGAGGATATAAGTAAAGAAGATCATTCAGAGTTCATTCTCATTGATATCAAATGTCAGAATCATGAAGCTATTAGACAGGGTTACAAGCTCAGAAAACGTTTTAAGTTCAGTAAATAAACGATCCAAACTAGACGAAGAATTTAAAAGAATGAGGATGCTATGTATATGATCAATTTAAGACAGGATGGAGTTGACGGAAATGTTTTTTCGAACAAAGAACATCTATTTAATCTCGATCGAAATGGAAAGATAAAACAGATTAATGAGACGGAGTTGTTGTCAGCGATTAATGGGAAAAGTGTATTGGTACTTGTGCATGGTTTCTATGAGGAAATTTTTGATGTTTTGTCATATTACTTGACTCTGGATTATCACTACCGAAAATCTTTAACTGATAAATATGATGCCATTGTGGGTTTTATTTGGCCAAGCGGGGAGTCGAAATATGGTAATTACCATTCAAAAGAACATATAAGAAAAGCAGGATCGTTCTTTCGGCATTGGGTGTATCGTCTGAATTGCGCCCAATGCACAATAGATGTTATGAGCAATGGTATGGGATCTTTGGTTGTATATCATTCTTTCCAAATTCCCGGGGATTTTAGGATCCGAAATATTTTTTTGATGGGAGCGGGCATCCCTCAAGAAGTGCAAACAAATATATCTCAAATGGAGAAGATTGTTGATCTAGTAAAGCATATATGGGTGTTTTATATCGAAAATAACAACTCCCACGATAATAAATCAGTCAAGAATAAGGCTAAAAAGCCAATGATATATTCAGAGCGGAAGAAATGGGAGAAACAGACAGCCCAAATACAAAATGTTAGCTTAGCAAACTTAACGGGACTGATAGATGATTATCGCGGTTACCAGAGTTTGACATTCGTAATTGAATTAATTGGAGCATTGCTTTCGAATAGTCAAAACCTTTTAAGTACAACGGTAAATGATGTAAAGGAAAGAGTTTTAAACGACAGTTAATGTAAACGGACACCAAAGAAAATGCTTGAAAAACAAGCAGAAAGGGTGCACGTGTTTACGGTTACCAAAATATAAACACGCGCACCTTTAATATGAAATCATAGATCATTTAGTAGAATGATCTAATCAATTAAAATATACCTTATGGAGGTTGACTATGCAATTTACAAAACAAAATATAAAACTTTACACAAGTATATTAGCAGGAATACTTATTCTGTTAACCACTTCTCAACTACAAGCACAGAATTATCGTCCAGTAAACTGGGGGGTTAAAGCCGGTATTAATGCGGCAGACCTATATGGCGATGATGTTGGTGGTACTTCAGCAATAGCTGGATTCAGCGGAGGTGTTTGGTTAAACTATCGTCTGGCCGATTATTTTTCTATCCAACCGGAAGTGCTGTTCAGTACTAAAGGATCGGATGTGGATACCGGTCTTCTAGGAGAAGCAGGATCAACAGAATATCGATTCGGATATTTAGAAATTCCTGTCTTAGCAAAAATCCATATGCCAACAGGCAGTAATATTGAACCCAATCTATATGTAGGCCCAGAACTGGGTTTTTCTCTTTACGGGGATGCAAATGACATAGAGGTTGACAACCAAATGAGTGATACAGAGTTTGGTCTAGTTTTTGGAGGTGGGCTCGATTTAGGCTTAGACCAGCCTTCAGCATTTCTATTGCAAAGTGTAGGACTAGACTTGCGTTATACGCTAGGCCTCACTGATACTTTTGATGTTGTTGGAGATCCCGAAGTGAGGAATGGTGCATTTACAGCAGCTATTACACTGGGATTTTAAGTTTCAAAGCTAAGGCTAGTAAATAACTGCAATAGCCGGAGGTTGGATAACCTCCGGCTATTCATCAAAATTATTAATGGTATTATCTTTGATTTTAAAAGAGGGCTTGGAGCTTCAATGAAAGAGTAAATAATGCTTATGTAAGGCAATAAACCACCCATGCTGAGATTATTTATTTCTATAAATTCAATAAGAAAAGATGGGCTTATAATCTGAATTTTATAGGCGAATAGCTAAGTAAGAAGCGTAACCACATCTCAAGCATTTCCAAACTAAAAAGTTAAAAACACTTCTTGACAGTAAGCAAAAGAACTTATACTTTGTGAGTGAACGTTCACTTAAAATAATTCAAGGAATTATCGTGAAGAACATTTTAACTATTGCAATATCATTAATCCTTGTGATTGGGGTTGCTCATGAATTAATGGCACAGACGAATAGTGAGGGAAACCAATTAGAGTTGTCTATTGCGATTGAAAAAGCACTTAATAATGCTACTAGTACTCGAATAGCCAAATCTAATTCCGAGGCCGCCAAATTTGGAAGTAGTCTACTCTCATCAGACTACATCCCGAAAGTAAATGCTAATATTTCGTATACAAGATCTCAATACCCTCAAATTATAACTCCAATCCGCCAAAAGGGTGCTTTCCCGCCTTTGGATGATCACATATATGATGCAACTGTACAGGCTGATTGGGAAGTTTTTGATTTTGGTGAGAGTCGTGCCATGCGAAAAAAGACGAAAGCACTTGCTGATGCGGCAAATATCAAATACGAGTTAGCCAAGATGGAGACTATCGAATCGACTAGTTCTGCTTTCATTCAGCTTCAGCAACTAAGAGAGCTAAAAAAGGTTCAAGAAGAACGTATTGAGACCTTGAAGAAAAACAGGAAACAATTGGAGTCATTATTTAATGAAGGTAGGGTCGCCAAAGTTGATTTGCTAAAAATTGATGATACAATTGTAAGTGCAAAAGCCGCTATTATTTCAACAAATAATAGAATTGACCAAACCTTGTTAAGACTTTCGGATGATTTAGCTCTTGAAAGAGAACTTACTTTAGCTAATATCAAGCCAATTAATTTTGATAATGATTACGCCTTTAATCCAGATAACGTAGCTCCGGAATATGCTCCTTCCGTAATTGCAGCCGAGCATCAAAAAGATGCATCTCAGTTTAATGCCAAGGCTTCGTATCGTGCTTTTCTACCGCAATTCAATTTATTTGCTATGGAGCAGTTCCGATCTGGC
Organism: Fodinibius sediminis; assembly: GCF_900182555.1. Classification (GTDB taxonomy): domain Bacteria; phylum Bacteroidota; class Rhodothermia; order Balneolales; family Balneolaceae; genus Fodinibius; species Fodinibius sediminis. Next base: position 14,134 of record NZ_FXTH01000020.1, read on the forward strand.
AGTAATCTTGAAATAGATGATCAATGGATGGTTGGGATTCGAGTGAGTATCCCAATTTTTGCAGGAAAGAAAGTAGTCAATAATCAGGTTAAAAAGAAAGAAGCTAAATCCCAGGCAATTCGACTCGAACAAACCCGTCAGCAGTTTCGGCAGCAGTTGAATAAGTTGACAAATGCACAATATGAAACGCAAAAAAGAATACAATCAATAGAAACTCGAATAAAGTATCTGGAGGAGACCTATCGTGTTGAGAATAAATCATTTCGGGAAGGGCGGTCTACAATGACTGACTTGTTGACAACAGAGTCTAAGTTAAACGGTGTACGTGCGGAACTGATTGCGATGCGTGCTCAACTTAGAATGTTAAATCTAAATATCGCAGTATTAACAGGACAATTAAATAAAGAAATGGCAATAAAACTGGCTGAAGGTGAACCGCGATGAATCTGAACAAAAAAGATATATTAATTCTCTTTACTGTAGTTCTGCTGGGCACTACTCTCGTTTTATGGCTTACTGATGATAATACTACAGCAAAAAATCAGGAACAGAATTCTATAAAGAATTCAGGTATAGCTGTGGAAGTCACTCGTCCTTCTGTAAAAACTATTGACGAAGAATTACCTTATTTGGGAACAATAACGGGAGCAAAAGATGGCAGTCTTTCATTTCGAGTGGGAGGCATGCTTGAAACGATAGAGGTGGAGGAGAGTGAGAAAGTACAAAAAGGTCAGCTTTTGGCTACGGTTTCGGTGCCTGAATTGGATGCTCAGCACAGTCGTGCAAAAAGTGAATTAGAAAAGGCTAAATCGGCAAAGGCTTTTTGGGCACGGGAGGTTTCCACAGATAGCACGCTTTACCGAGAGGGCGCTATCTCTCAAACTGTTTTTAATAAAACTGCCTTCAACTATGAACAGGCCTTAAGTAGTTACCATGCCGCAAAAGCAGCATTGAAAGAAGTCGAAGAGCGTATAAAACTGACGGAATTACGAGCGCCTGCACAAGGAACGATAGGATCAATAATTGTTCGTGAGGGAAGTAATATTGGTCCTAATCAGCCTGTCTTCTTTTTTCATCAGGGGCAGACAGTTATTTATGCAGATGTATTGGAGCAAGATATTCAAAAAGGTATAGAAGTAGGGAGTCCAGTAACTGTAGAATTAAATAATAAGAGTGTTAAAGGCAATGTTAAACGTATTGATTCACAAGCCAAGCCACCATTTAGAAGTGTACGTGTCTTTGTTGGTTTGCCAGATGGAGTAGTTAGTGGTCGTCCTTCTGGAGCTGGCGTATCCTTGTCCTTTAAAATAAATAAACAGGAAAATGCACTGCTGCTTCCTGTGTCATCGATAGATTTAAGAGGTGATTCACCCCGCATTTTTAAGATTAATAAACAGCAGAAGGTAGAAGCAATACCAGTACAATTGGGTATTCAACAAGGAGAATATCGACAGGTAAAAGGGTCTCTCTCAGAAACTGATAAAATCATTAGTTCCGGAGTAAATAATGTAGAGTCCGGAGACCGTGTTAAGATTGTTCGTGAAACAACATTGAATATTTAAATTTTAGAAAACACATTTTATGAACTGGGCAGGATTTTCAATAAAAAATAGATATACCATCTATGCACTGGCTCTTGCCATTCTGGTATTTGGGGCACAGTCTTACTTATCGCTTCCAATATCCTTATTTCCGGAAACATCTCCTCCGGTAGTAACCATTATTACCCAATACCCTGGTGCGACGGCTTTGGATGTGGCTGAAAAAGTATCAGAGGATATGGAGGAGGAAGTTGCAGCATTAGACGGTATTGCAAAGGTTTCCTCAAAGTCTCAGGACGGACTTTCAGTAGTAACAGCTGAATTTCAATATGATGTGAGCGTGGATTTAGCTGCTGTAGATGTGCAGAATGCGGTTAGTCGAATTCGGGGAAGTCTTCCTGAATCGATTAGTGATCCACGAGTTTTAAAAATTAGTTCAAGTGATAAACCAGTTATCACACTTGGGGTAAGTTCACATGATGGTAACTTAAAGAAAGTACGCCAAGTTGCAGATGATGAGATTGCCCCCGCTTTACAGCGCTTAAGAGGGGTTGCCTCAGTAGATATATTTGGTGGATATCGCCGGCAAATTAATATATCAATTGATCGCGATCGTATGGAAGCAGCTAATGTAACGTTAAGTGCGATTAGCCAAGCCATACAGACAGCCAATATTTCAAGGCCGTTGGGCAGCATTGATAACAGCCGTCGTGAGGTATTGTTGCGTTTTGATGAATCCCTCACTACAGCTGATGAAGTCAAAAGTATCCCAATTAAAAATGAGAATAATCAGAGATTGTTAGTTGGGGATATCGCAGAGGTTGAAGATGGTGTGGCTGACCCGCAAAGTGCATTTTTGGCTAACGGTACGGAAGTAGTAGCAGTGCAGGTATTGCAACAGGATGATGCGAATACGGTGGAAGTGGTAGATCGTGTAACTGCAGAACTACCGGAACTACGAACGGAATATCCGGATCTGAAATTTGAAGTTGCCACTGAAGAAGGGTCTTTTACTGAACAGGTCACAGGGAATATGGCCACTTCTATTGCTCTCGCACTCTTCTTGGCATCGCTGATTATATTTGGATTCCTAGAGAGCTTTCGCCGAGCTTTCATTGTAAGTATAGCGATGCCTATGAGTTTTCTTTTGACTTTTGCTCTTATGAAACTCAACGGCATGGAGCTGGATTTAGTTACATTATCAGCTATTATTTTGGCTGTTGGTATGGTTGTAGACGGTGCTGTAGTTGTTATAGAAAATATTAGCCGACATTATGATGATGAGAATATTTCTGCAAAAGAAGCTGCCATTGATGGGACCGGGGAAGTCTTCTTCGCTGTACTGGTTGGAGTTGCTACAACAATCATAGTTTTAATTCCCTTTCAGTTTCTGACAGGTTTTGTGGGTAAAGTTTTTGGCCCCCTGTCGCTTACCATGATTTTTGCCTTCGGCGCTTCCATCTTGATGGCTGTAACGCTTATCCCGCTACTATTTTTTCTTCTTGAGCGAAATAATTCAGGGTTTGTATCATGGATAAAAAGGTATATTGCGCCATTTAATCGAGGCATGGATAAGTTGCGTGACGGATATCTTGTATTGCTGGATTGGTCGCTTAGTCACCGTACAATTTTATTAACTAGTACCCTGATAATATTTATTGGAAGCATGGCTCTACTGGGTATGCGGGGAATGGAAGTATTACCGAAGCTTGATTCGGGTTCATTCTTTATATCCATTGAAGCGGAAGCTGGAAGTTCTTTTGAACAGACAAAATCAATAGTACGTGATATAGAAGCACTGCTCAATAAGGACAAGGATGTCATAAACTATACCTCGCAGATCGGTTTTGAACCGGACGCCAAATTTTTCGGTGATGCGGGAGCTATGGGTGTGCAACAAGCATTTATTACAGTAGATTTGGTTTCTCGTAAAGAACGGGCCAGGTCGATCTGGGAAATTGAAGATCAGCTACGAGATAAAATAAATAACATTCCTGGTATTCGGACAGCTGTGTTGAAAGAAATGGGTGGGACAGCTAAAAGTACGACTTCAGCGCCTATAGATGTAAGAATTTCTGGGCCGGATTTAAAGAAACTTAATAAGCTGGCCAAAGAAGTGAGCCAACGGGTTCGAAAAGTAGAAGGAGCTGTCAATATTTATCGCCAGTGGACGCTCGAACGGCCCCAAGTACAGTTCACCGTTGATCGTATGAATACAGCATTCTATGACCTTACCCCAAAATATATTGCACAAGAGACTTTTGCTGCCGTTGAGGGTTTGCCTGTTACACAGTTAGATGCTCCCGACGGTACTGATCCGAATATTGTAGTAAGGTATGATTCTACACAGCGAAAAGTCTTAGACGATGTGCTGCAAACTAAACTGAAACCGGGTTTGCCGTTATCTTCCGTAGCAAAAACGGATGTAAAACTGGCTCCTAACTTAATAACGCGTGAAAATCTCATTCGTACCGCTGATGTTCTAGGCTTTACCTATGATCGTGCATTTAGTCACGTCATTGCTGACATTGAAAAATCTATTGGTGAGATGGATGTTCCGGATGGATATGAAATGAAAGTAACCGGAGAAAACTCTGATCTTCAGGAATCTCGATCAAAAATGCTGTCAGCGCTCTTTGCTGCTTTGATTGCGGTTTATCTGTTAATGGTTGCTCAGTTTCGGTCCTTTATACATCCATTTACTGTCATGCTTGCGGTCCCTCTTGTTGCAGTTGGGGCCGCAATAGCCTTGATAATTACAGGCAAAGTGATTTCAATGTCTGTTCTAATAGGTTTTATCCTGCTGATAGGTATTGCTGTTAATAATTCGGTCATACTTATCGATTTTATTTTACATCAAATGGAAGGAGAAAGCCGCGAAGAAATTGTGAAAAAATCAGTTGCCGTTCGGTTTCGACCTATTATGATGACCACATTCTCGACGGTGATTGGGATGCTGCCATTGGCGATGGAACTAGCACTGGGAGCCGAACGGTTTTCACCAATGGCTATTGTAATTATTGGAGGTTTAACTGCTTCAAGTATACTTACCATGGTTGTAGTACCCGTATTTTATACAGTAGTTGATGATATTGTTAATTGGTTAAAAAGTAGAAAAGCTGCAAATACGTCATAAATTACTCCCAATCGTACCCACACCCCGATAACCCACAGTCCCAGGAGGTACCGGTTGATAGCCGGTACCTCTTTTAAAGCTTGTTATTATGTTATATAAATCAAGAATTACACTTCTAACTCTATTTATGCTTATAGCATCTATACCTGCTATAAGTCAAACTACCGTAAATTCTGACAGTACCATACATCATATACCAAACTCAACACTGAAAACAGTCAAAGGGGAACAGATTAAGGTTGGAAAGAAACAACACCAGCCTACTGTCATTTTTCTCCTTTCCAAACCTTCATCTATGTCAAAAGGCAAATTATTTTTGAAATATATTCGTCTCTGGGTCGAGACTATAAATTCAAAATACAAAGGGTGTGTTTCTTCTTTCCTAATTGTTCAACCATTTAAAACATCTTTCCCATTCTATCACATCCAAAAAGGAAAGCTTAAAAATGAGTCGTTCCCCGTAATTCTTGATAAGGATGGGAAAATATTGGATGAATTTGGAATCGGGGTAAAAAACGAACTTTCAGTTATAATAACTAAAGGTAATCAGGAAAAGTTACTGTCTATTTCAGTAGGCCAAAATAAAAATTATAAAAAAGAGATTATAAAGAATCTTGATAAATTGATCTTGAAGTCAGTAGAAGACACCACTTGTAAGGATTCTTAAGACATTCAATTCCTTGCCCCAAGAGGAAAACCGATACGAGTAAATAAGTGAATGTTTGCTCATTTTAACTTATCGAATATAAAACCATTGATCACTCAATGCATAATTCAAACGACAAACAATTGGGAGTTATAGATAAATATTTTTGGGTTGCCAATATCCTCTTTTCTATTATAGGAATAAGTCTAATTATTATTGCAATGGGGGAAGCAATAATAATGTCTTCAACATTTGAGTTACTTGCATTAAAAGATAGATGGATAGACAGTCAGGAAGATATCGTAAGAAGAATGATCACTTATGATTTGGGCAAGGATTCTAAAAATAGGTACTTGACAACAAAAGACTTCAATGAACTAGCAACAATTTCCTTAGGGATAGAAGAAATAATATCTGGTAAGAAGGAAGAAACACTCTTAAATAAACAATATTTAAAAGAGCATAGTGATATCGCCAACATTAGTAATGTAATGAAAGATCTAACTGGCTATATACAATATAGTCCCTCATTTAAAGATGCTTTAAAAGCGAAAAGAGAATCAGATCAAATAATTGAAGAACTATATAAGATATTCAAAGAACATAAAAGTAGTTTAGGCCGAGTTGAATCTGAATATCAATTTCAAGTCCAAAAAAAATATCAAAAACTGTCAACGCTAAATTTGAACATCAATAAAGCACTTGATGATTCTTTGGCATGGATCAAAAAATCATTCTTCCTTATAATTATTTCCTCCGGTGTTGTACTATTTATAGCGGGTGCTGGCACTTCATATCTGTTTTATAAAAAGTTAAAAACTTGGCAGAAATCACTACAGAAAGCCTTAGATGAAAAGAAAATATTGATACAGGAAATTCATCATCGGGTGAAAAACAATTTAGCTCAAACTGCAGGATTACTATATCTACAGCAAGAGCGGTTTCCCAAAGATAGCCTTGCACATCAAGCCATTGTCGGAAGTAAAAATCGAATACAGTCTATGGCGTTGATCCATGAGTTATTATATGAAGGGAGAGATTTATCAACGATAAATTTGCAAGAATATGTAGAAAAATTATCGGAGCAAATTAAAGATGCATTAGGAACTGAAGACGAATTAGTTCAATTTTACTATGAAATTGAAGAAATTTTTCTAGAACCGGATAAAGTTGTGCCAATAGGCTTAATTCTTAACGAGACTATTACAAATTCTATTAAGCACGGTTTTAGTAAAAGAGAAAAAGGAGAGATAGAAATTACAATTACAAAGCATTTTGGAAATCACCTTTGTTTACAAGTTAAAGATAATGGTAATGGTATTCCTAAAGATCAAAAACCCTTAAAAAGCTCATCTACGCTTGGTTTTAAATTGATAAGGGTACTTACCCTACAGTTAGATGGCGAGGTAGAGATTCATTCAAGTGAACATGATGGAACAAGTATTAAAGTATACTTTCCATTAAATAGATAATATAGATATGGAAACTAAACAGAGAATCTTAGATTCTACCATTAAATTTATTGCCAAAAACGGATATCATTCGGTAACAAATAGAAAGATAACTGAATTAGCTCAAGTAAATTCAGCAAGCATTAATTACTATTTTAATTCTCAAGAGCATCTTTTAAATCAAGCATTAAGGGTGGCTATAAATAAAGCTCTTGAGCCTATTGAGTTTCACCTCGATTCAACAAGGATTAGTAGAAATGAAAATTTAGGCAAGGCTCTTTCGAAGTATTTTACTCATATAATAGAAGACAAATTATTAATAAGTGCTGTAATTATTGATCCTGCAAAGGACATCGCACTTAGAGAAAAAACGTTGGAAAGGTATTCGTCAATCTTGTTTAAGATGTATCAAGGAATAATTATTGATAGTAGTGGGGATAGTAAAAGAAATAACGAATGTATATTCTATCAATTACATGCTGCAAGTTTGAGTACTTTTTTACATAAAGATGAAGTACAAAAAGATATTGAGAAATTTTTTTCAGAAAATTCTGTTCAATTCAACATTGGAAAAAAATTAGAGCACTTCCTCAACAATAAATCAATCGGACCTGATTGAGATAGTCAGAAGCAAAAATTTATAGTGTCCAAATTTCAAGTTTTGATGGTTGGTAATAAAGCATCAATAGTTTGATCTACTACAGCTCCCTTAGATAAAAAGATCATTTACGTTGGATAAATGTAAAACTTCGTTGACTCAAACCAACAATCGAAGCTAAATAACAGTTTAAAAGTAGTAAACCTATGAGTAGAAAAACTCTGTAATCTGTATTGTGATAAAGATGAAAGAAACGTGTGTCTAAAAGTTTCTGCTTACCATTAACTTCCAAATAATAATGCACCCTCTTTCCATGCTTAAATCCATGCCAGTTTTGCTAATTGTAGGCTTTATGCCCTTATCAGTCTTGGGGCAAAGCCAGATGGCTTTGCCTAAAGTGGATTTAAAGATTATATCACAGGTAAATCAGGGGAACAGTTATATTACCGCCCCAGCCGATATCGGGAATATCGAGCCGCTGTGGTTCGAAGCGAATGTGATTCCGAATTTTTATCTGTGACAAAGTAAAAATGCTCGTTTGATGGGCGTAGTTACTCCCAAAATTATTATTCGAATGTATCAGGAAGAATCGTTTCCAGTACGTACTCCCAGCTATATGCCACAGCTTACGTTGTATTATTTCTTAAAGAAGCGAGCGAACTTACAGACTCTCAGTCTGTATGGTCGCATTGGTCACCACTCAAACGGACAAGAAGGGGGTTTTTATCTGAAGGATGGAGACATTAATCTCAAATCGGGAAGTTTTTCAACCAACTATTTGGAACTGGGATTTATAAAAACCAATGTTAGTGGCCGCTTAAATGCCTATCAGTTTTATAAAACTTCGCTGGAGTTTCATCCCAAGAAATTGGTTGACACCCCGCTTCACGGAATGTACAGCCGGCTTCGATGGAATAATTCCCTTTCTATATTCAGGCTTTCACCTGAGATAATGCAAAATAACTCAAAACGACCAGCCATGTCGCTTAAAGGTGAAACCACATGGAAGTTTGGTGACTATGAAAACCTTAATACTTTTTCACCTCAGAGATTAAACCTTAGTTTAACCTTCTACTATCATCCAAACTTTTTGGAGGATATTGGGTTTTTCGCTCGCTATTACCACGGATCTGATTATTACAATATTTATTTTGATCACCAATTAGATATACTGCGATTTGGAATTATGACCGAAAAATTAAGCTTTTAGCCCCAATCCTTAACCCCTAGTATTAACATCTTATTTATCAGGGTTATACAACACAAAAATTTAAATCCCATCAGAAAAGCTCATTTATATACTTTTGTGAGACTTTATTCAAAAAAACAACCCGACTAAATTGGTGTGCTCTTAAATAATTCGGTAATTCAAAGCGGGTAATGATATAACAAGTTGAGGAAGGCATTTTGAGTGGATATTTTCGGCCACGAAGACCTCAAATGCTACATTCAAATATAGCAGAATAAATGATTTAATGTACTTCCTGTTTTTGCTGTAGTTCAATAGTCGCTGAGAAAGGAATATGACTCTCCCATTAAGCTTTAATAGTCCGTAATGCAGCATCAATAGTTTGATCTACTAGATCTTCCTTAGACAATGAGATCATACCACTTTGCATGAATATGAAACTTCGTTGAACCATACCTATAATCCACGCTATAGCTATATTTGGATCTACAGAGCGAAATTTACCTTCATCAATACCAGTTTCAAGTATTTTTATAAAGATATCCTTTGGGAGAGGTTTAGAAAGAATTTCCTTGGTAATGATTTCTTCCCGGTGATGAACAATAAGGACATATGCGAATTCCTTTTTTTGGTCAAAGGCAAACTCGAATATCTCACGAATTATGGCTTTTATTTGTTCTTCAGGGTTTTTCTCTTGACCAGCGGCTTCTTTAAAAGCAGTTCTGAAATGATTAGCACATTCAAGAAATAATTTTCGTGCCAGATCATTCTTACTTTTAAAATGGCGGTAAATATTCCCTTCTGCTGTTTCAGCACCTTCTGCTATAGCCCTAATTGAAGTGCCGTCTACACCGTCTCTAACAAATAATTCTAATGCCGTATCTAATATTGATTGTTTTTTGCTTTTAGCCACTTATCTGTTTCCAATAATTTTAGTTCTAAAATTAGCATGACAACTTACACAGCCCTGCTGAATGATACTATAATGCTTTAGGATTTCATTCATATTTTTTGCTTTAGCATCTTGAGCTAAAGAATCTGCATGGTTATGTACCTGCTTGTCTAAAGCTACAAAAGCTTTCATCTTCTTACCAAGAATACCTGCAATTTCCTTTCTCTGGCCGAGAGGAATTTTAGGATGGTTTACAATATTGTTCGCTCCTGACCAGATTGTATCATAATTTTCGTTCCAGATGCCAACCTCGATAGTTTGCATATCCATCATGAGGCGTTGCATTATTGTTTTAATAGGCTGTGTATCCTTTGGCTGCTGTAAGAGTTTCTTTTGAATAGAGCCAGTTGCGAAGAATACAATTAGTATCAATAATAGCAAGGTTCTGTTCTTCATAGCTGAAAACCCTTAAGTATGTGAATGTTTACTCACAATGTATTGAATTTAGAATATTTACGCAAAAAGAATGAGATGGAATTTACTATAAAAGGAAATATTAGGGTAATCAGAGAATATTAAACCTAATTTAAAACATATAGGCCTTTAAAGTTCCCAGCTTTTAAAGCTACTACAAAAGTAGCGGATTTTGTAGAGATAGTTTTAAAAGGTCGAATACCAAATATGACTAATGTATAGAAAAGATGTCCTCACTTTTAAGTGAAAGTTGCACATTCCCTGTGATTGGAATATGAAATATATCGATGGTTATTGTTTGGTTGTCCTTTTGGATATCAGTATATGGACATTAAGTCTTTCTGCTTTTATCACAATGAAAAACAATACGCTTTTTCAAGCCTTTGATTGTACTGACAAAACCAATTGTAGTAGAAAATATGACTGAAAGAGATGGCGTTTTCATTGTAAGGTTTAAGTCTAACATTAATGAAGAGACCTTTTCAGTGTTTTGGAATAAATTAATTAGGGATAAATGAAAAAGATAAATCCAATATTTTTCTAGATAGAACCATCTTGTTGAGAGTAGTTTTTCTAGATGATTTTTGATCAATAGAAGAGAGATATAGGTGAAATTAACTCTATTTCATCTAGACGAAAGAGGAATTCTACTCTTTCTTTTATGAATGGAATAAGAAAATCTTCGCCAACCCGGGGGATAGTCGTTAAACCATCTATACCAACGATCCAAAGATCATCAAGAATTTTTAACAATCAGATAGATTTCTGTATCCGAAATGGTATAGGCTTTTGGATCAGAGAGTTTGATGCTGAAATCCTCATAGAGATCATTCATTAATCCCATCAATGCAGTTCTTGATAAAGCCAGCTTTTCTAATAGATCTTTTTGATAGGGGAGATGATTATCATCATTATATTCATACTCCGTTAATTCACGTATTAATGAACTATAATTAGGATTCTTTTCAAATAGACGAGTTATCAGAGGTAATTCGGAAACGATAGCAAATATAAGTTCTCGGAATCCTAATTTTTGACGTGACATATAGATTAAGGCTACATCGATATTGGTATTATCCTGGAATCCCTGTTCATTTTTCATGAATGTTCACGGTCCGTGAACAACACTTTTTAATGAACAGGAGCTTCATTGGATTGTTTAATCTAATGTACGCAGGAAAGAGATAGGTTCTTTGTCCCATCTTGTTCCAAGCCATCCCAACTTGATGATATCAGAATCTTTGTATCCATTTAATCCCAGAATATTCCATTACATCCTTTGATTCTCCATTTCTTTAAACCACCAATCAAATTCTTTAGGGTAACGTGGAGCGTGCTCATCGAACCAATTATTGAGTTCGTTATTATAATAATTTGCTTTGTTAAATTGATCTTCAAATCCGGCCAGCGTAAATCCTAAACGTATTGCTAAAATGTAATGGTGGGCTCCGACATTATCATGTGGATTCGTTTTGAACAGTTTTCTGAGTAACTCAGCAGCCTCTTCGTTATTTTCCTGGTCCCATTCGGATAATGCCCTATTCAAGAACGTCCGAATTATATGGTGATTTTCAGTCCAGCCCCAGTACAGGGCATCCGGCTATTCCCTTTTTTATTGGTGATCAACTCAATAGCGTGACCGAAAGCCGTATTTAGATTTTGGGTCGCTTTATTTTGTTTTCGTACTGGTATATCTCATGAAGATACAGATAGGGATCTAAAAAATGGGGATCTTGATCAATAAGTCGTCCCATCAACTTGATTACTTTCTGCTAGTTCATGGACTCTTGATCCATTCGATCCAACAGTTCATGGTATCTTTGCTGGATGGGTCTATTTTTATCTATAAAACCGGGATATTCATAGGATCAATATTGGCTGTCTATAAAACGTACAAGATACGCTATTTGCTGGCCGCATCCGATACTGTAGTAAAAAGTCATGGATTTAATTGGGGCATTTCGGATTCAGGGGATTATTTAAGGCAGGCTGCTTCAAGATTCCGGAATAATAACATTTCTTTCTTATTTTCTTAGATATCCTGATAAAACATTGGGCCGCAATGAAATACCATCTAAGAAATCCTCTAAGATTGATCTTAGTTTTCTAAGACCGATCTTAGACTTCTTAGTTGTTTCTTAGTCGATTTCTTAGATATATTATTATTTTATAACTAACTATTATTATTATACTTATAGAGAGGATGTTTGGTTGTTTTCCAAGCGTCTAAGAAAATAAGACGGTTTTCTGAGATTTAGATAAAAAGCCCAAAAAAGAAGATTTAGATCAAATCTACTTTCAGTATTCAATATCCATATAGCATTTTATGCAGTTGGCTAAAGAAGTAATAATGAACTCTTCCACAGCCAACTGCTTATTGAATATTAGTATAGTTGATAATGCCGGTAGTTGCCATTTAACCCTTTGTTATCATTCCCGTGCGACCGGCTGTTCTAAGTATGTCTTCAGGCACTAGGTGAACATATTTATTGGTTACTTCCAGGCTTTTGTGACCCAACATGTTCTTTGCTTCAATAACATTGAATCCTATACGAAGTAAAAAGGTAGCGCACGAATGACGTAGCCCGTGAAAGTTAATCGACTTTTTTAACCCGGCTTCTTCCGTGGCATAAAATTTGAACCGCTTCGTAATAGTACCTCCGGTTAGGGCTATTTCCTGGTTAGCAGTTGATTTAGGACTTGGGAAAACAAGGCCTTTATCTGGAAGCCCAAGAAAGTCTCTCCATCGGGTTAGCTCTTCGTGTAACGGATCGAAAATGGGAACCACTCGCTCGGAACCGTTTTTGGTGTCAGTGACTCGAATAAAACGTTCCTCTAAGAAGACGTGCTGCCACCGAAGCTGGATAATTTCCTTTCTTCGCAGCCCGGTATAAAAAGCCAGCGTAATTAAAGGGACAAACCAGAATTGCATCTGCTCGTATCCCTGAATCGCTCCTGTCTCTCGATGTTTTTTCTGGTAAGCATGAAATTTTTGGATGATTAGTTTTAGATCTTTCTCATCAATAATCTTATCTACAAAGTTATCCCGTGTTTTGGGGACCGCAACTTTGTCACAGGGATTTTCATCCAGAAATTCCTCCTCAATCATCCAGTTGAAAAAGGATTTCAAGTGGATATAGTAGTTGTTCTTGGAGGCATTTGCCAGATCTGGTCGCAAACAGAATTTCCTAATATCACCGGCATCAATTCTTCTAACGGGCATGCTATATCCCACCTGTTCCATAAACTGAGTAATCACCTGCCGGTAAGCAGTTTTTGTTTTCTCTGTCACGTTGGTCTTTTCGTTGAGGAACTTCTTTAGCAGAGAGTTTAGCACGGGACTCGTAAAAGAAGTCCCTTCCAACTGCTCATATTTTTCGTAATCCTGGAGGTTCCAGTCGTCATCGAAAGGATTTATTTCCCCTTTTTGATACAGCTTTTCATACTTCAGCTTTTTTTGTTCTGCTATCTTTTTGTACTTGGTACCCAAGGCATAAGTTTTTTTAATCTGTTTCCCATCTATGCGCGTGGCAAATACAATAGAGTAGTACTTATTACGCTTTTTTAGGCTGGCCATTTTTCGACATGTTAGTTAATAATGGCGGGTTTTTGTACCCACATATGTACCCACAAGATATGAAAACTGGGTGATTCTGGGAAAACTTTTCCCGAAGGCAAGATTGGTAGCGTGTGTATATACCAACAAGAAACCCCACTAATCGTTAAATAAGCGGGGTTTTTGGGGTAAAAAAAGATGTACGCCTGAGAGGATTCGAACCCCTAACCTCCTGATCCGTAATCAGGTGCTCTATCCAGTTGAGCTACAGGCGCAGCGATTTGAGAAACCAAAGATACGGTACTTTAAGTAACGAGGCAAACAAATTAGTGAGAAAAAGAGGGCTGGCAATTTGGGCGCAGCATGTCGAGCACGTGGGCAAAGTCGTCAGGCAGTTCTGAGTCGAATTCCACCATCTCGCCGGTAGTGGGATGCTCAAAGCCAAGGGTCTTGGCGTGCAGACACTGCCGCTGGAGCGACTTGAACAGGTTGTTGAACATCTGCCGGCGGCTGCCTGTGTTGGGACCGTAACGCACCGAGTCGCCCCCGTATTTCCGGTCGCCGAAGACCCAGTGGTGCTCGTGGGCAAAATGGACGCGGATCTGGTGGGTGCGCCCCGTCTCGAGGCGGGCCTCCACCAGGGTCAGGTGGTCAAAATATTCCAGTACCCGGTAATGGGTTACCGCATGCTTGCCTTTCCCGTCGGGTACCACGGCCATCTTCTTGCGGTCGCTCCGGTTTCGGCCGATGTCGCCGGTGATGGTGCCTTCCTTTTTGTCGGGCGTCCCCCAGATGATGGCCCAGTAGGTGCGTTCGATATCCTTGGTCCTGAAGTATTCGCTGAGCCTGCGGTGGGTCTCGTCGTTCTTGGCAACCACCAGGATGCCGCTGGTGTCTTTATCCAGGCGGTGGACAATGCCGGGCCGTACGGTATCGGAATCAGGATCCGAGAGCTCATCGGTATACCACATGAGGCCGTTGACGAGCGTGCCGGTCCAGTTGCCGTAGGCAGGATGGACGACCCGGCCGGCCTTCTTGTTGACGATGATCAGGTCATCGTCCTCGTAGACAATATCCAGCTCCATCTTCTCCGGTTTGGTTTCCGGCGGCTTTGGAATAGGCAGGTGGATGTCAATCTGGTCGCCGGGCTCCATGTTGTAGGACGATTTTTCAACCTCGCCGTTGACAGTCACGTACCCGCCCTTGATGGCCTTCTGTACCTTGGTGCGCGATACGTTCTGAATAAAGGAGGCGATGTACTTGTCCAGGCGGATACCCGAAGTGTGTCCGTCAGGGACGGTAAAATGGTACTCTTTAAATTCACGGTCGTCATTTTGAGGTTCGTTCATGGGGAAAAATCGTTGATTTGAGTAAATGAGGGGCAAAGTACAAACTTTTTTAAATTTTTTTGTAAGGATTGGGTTCTTTTTGGGTCTTACTACCAGACTACTCATTAAGACAGACGACAACCAAGAGAGAAAGGGCTCCTGCTTCGGCGGGAGTTCTTTTTTCTTCCTTTCACCTGTACCTGCCAGGAATGGTTGCCTTTGGAAGGGAACGGACCTCAGAAATCATTGTCCTCGTAACGCCGGGCCAGCCGTTCTTCATTGACCCGATTCAGCTCGCCCAGCCGTTCAGGGTCGGGCGAGGCAAGGCTCATTTCGCGTTTGCCAAGGGCCCCGGGTGCGCGCGCTACCTTCCAACCGGCCCACGCCATCGCTCCCCGTGCCCTGGAGGCCGCGCAGTAGGTCGAAAGCAGGGTCTTTTTGGTACTGTTGGTTTTGAGTTTTTTAAAAGTCGTGCCGGTCCACAGTTCGCCGTTTACGTCCGGCGAAAACGCATCATGAAAAAGGTAGTCGGCCTGGATGTCGCCGGGATCAAAATCATCAAACAATCCATAGAAGAGGTGAACGGATATGCTATCCAGCAGTTCAATATGGTTCATCCCCGGGCTGATCTGCCCGAAAAGGTCGGCGACGAGGTCGACAGCTTTGGGATGTTGCAGGTGCTGGTCAAAGTTGAACTGTTGTACGGTGCCGGGCTGCAGGGGAAAGCCCTCAATGGAATAATAATCGATATGGGCTTCGGCGTTGGTTTGAAGGTAGTAATCCAACAGCAGCATCAGGTTCAGGCCCGTTCCAAAGCCTACTTCCAGGATGGAAAGGGAGTCGCGGTTCTGCAGGTCATCCACGAGTCCGGTCTGTTCAAAGAAGACATACCGGCTTTCGGCCACCGCCCCATTGGGATTGTGATAGTGCTGGTCAAATTGGGAAGAGTATACGGTATGCGACCCGTCGCCTGTTTCGACGAGTCTGTGGTCGGTCGTTGGTTCTGGCATGGCCGGTAATAGCTGGTTGGAAAATTCATCGTTCGCCGGGCCGGCCGCGATAGCCACCGACCGGCTACATGGAAGATATGAAAATATTGGGCATACTTTTAATCTCGGGCAGTTCGGGTATATGGGCCTTGGGAACCGTGGAATCCAGCTCTTCTTCCAGTTTCTTGAGCTCTTCTTCCAGGTGCTTGAGTTCCTTTAGCTCTTCAAGCTCTTTTAAGTCTTCCAGTTTTTTGAGTTCTTCCAGGTCAAAGATCATGGTTTTGGCCGAACGAATAGAATCGGTATCCATGTGGGGAGCGTGTTTGGGAGTCGGGATTGACGAACCAGCCGGGTTAAACAGGTAGATGCTCAGGGCGATGAAGGCCAGTCCCGCTACGATAATTTCCCATGTTTTGGATCTGCGTTTCATAGGACTAGAGTGATTTTGTTAGTATATATGACTTGGTGTAGAAAATATACGATATTCTGTTTCTATTTGTTGCAAAATAAGTTCATGAACTTTCTGTAAAATGCCTATTTTGGAGAGCTTCTGTCGTTGTAAGCCCAATAATTGTCAAGTCTATGGATTTAAATAAACTGAAAGAGCGAGCCGAACAGTACCTGGATGAGATGACAGCCATTCGCCGTCATCTGCACCGCCACCCGGAACTCAGCTACCAGGAAAAGGAGACCACCCGGTACATTTTGGATAAACTGGATGAGCTGGGCATCCCGGCCGATCGACCGCTGGAGACCGGCTGTGTTGGTGTGCTGGAGGGAGAACGGGGCGGCGACCGCGTCATCGCCCTGCGTGCGGATATCGACGCTCTGCCCATTACCGAAGAGGGAGAACACAAGAAGGGTTTCTTGTCGGAAAACGAGGGGGTTGCCCACTGCTGCGGACACGACGGACACACCGCCAATTTGCTGGGGGCGGCTCACATTCTTTCCGGCTTGAAGTCGGAGATTGAGGGTACGGTGCTGTTTATTTTTCAACCGGGGGAAGAGACCCTGCCGGGCGGCGGACGGCTGCTCTGCGAATCCGGCTATCTGCAGGAGAAAGGGGTGGATGTGATTTATGGGCTGCACTCCAATCCCAATTGGACGCCGGGGAAGATCGCACTCCGCAAGGGGGAGCTTATGGCACGTCCGGACGAGTTTGAGATTGAAATTATCGGCAGGGGCGGGCACGCCGCCTCGCCCCATGAGACGGTGGACCCGATTGTGATGGCCGCGCAGGTCGTACAGCAGATACAGACCATTGTGAGCCGGAGTGTCAACCCCACGGAGCACGCGGTAGTCACCGTGGGAAAGATGTCCGGGGGATCGGCCTATAACATTATTCCCGAGAAGGTTGAGCTGATGGGCACGGTCCGGACTTTCAGTGCGGAGACAGCTGAGCTGATCAAGCGCCGCCTCGAAGAGATTGTGAAGGGGGTGACGGAAGCCGGCGGCGGCCGGTACGAGTTTGCCTTCAACTACGGCTATCCCGCCGTCCGGAATACCGACTGGGCAACGGATATTGTAGTGCGTACCGCCGGCGAGCTGCTGGGTGAAGAGAATGTAGAACAGATGGATGCCCCGCTCATGGCGGGAGAAGATTTTGCTTTTTACCAGCAGCACTTCCCGGGCGTCTTCTTTTTCCTGGGGAGCGGCACTGAGAAGAGCGGTTCGGTCTATTCCTGGCACCATCCCAAATACAATATTGATGAGGACTGTTTTGTCACAGGGGCGGCCCTGATGGCTTCTCTGGTCTTCCAGCCCCTGCCAGCGGATGAGGAATAGGATTTCCAGCAGGGTATATCATGATCCTTGAACAACAGAAGGCTTATGGATGCCGGTCAACATTACTCTTTCTGGGAACGGGAAACCTTTCTGGCCCCCTGTGATCTGATCATCGTGGGGGCGGGCATCACAGGGCTGTCAGCCGGGCTCTTTTTCAAGCGCAACTGTCCGGATGCCCGCGTGATGGTTATGGAACGGGGACTGTTTCCGACGGGGGCGAGTACCCGGAATGCCGGCTTTGCCTGCCTGGGATCCATCACGGAGCACTTGTCCGATCTGGAGAAGGAGTCAGAATCCCATGTGAAGGATCGCATCAGGAGGCGGTACGAGGGCCTCCGGCTTCTGAAGAAAGAGCTGGGCGAAGGGCAGATGGGCTATGACCCCTGCGGGGGCTATGAGCTGTTCCGCTCCACGGCGTCCTTTCAGAAAGCGACGGCTGAGATGGACCGTTTCAACCGCTGGATGGAAGAGATTACGGGGCAGTCTTTGGTCTACGAAGCCCGCGAGCTGGAAGGGTATCCGATGATCTACAACCGCCTGGAGGGGGCGCTGCACCCGGGACGCATGATGCAGGCGCTGATCCGCCGGGCGGTGGAGCAGGATGTGGAGATCAAATGGGGGGTGAGGGTACAGCAAATTGAGGAGGAAGGGGTCCGCCTTGACGACGGTTCTTTGCTAACGGCCTCGCGGGTGCTGGTGGCTGCCAACGGTTTTTCCCACCGGCTGCTGCCGGATATCGGCATAACCCCGGCGCGGGGACTGGTGCTTGTCACCAATGAGCTGAAGCAGCTACCCTGGAAGGGGACGTTTCATCACGACCGCGGCTACATCTATTTTCGCAACATCGGTTCCCGTCTGTTGATTGGCGGGGCCCGCAATGTGGCCGAAGAGGAGGAAGAGACCGATCAGTTTGGCATTAACAGCCGCATTGAGCGTGAGCTGATCCGATTTGTCAGCCGTGTGCTGCGGCTGCAGGAGGGGTGGCAGGTAGAGCAGCGGTGGTCGGGTATTATGGGATTTACGGCCAGCAAGACCCCCATATTACGTCGGGTTAACTCCCATTGTTACGTGGCGGCAGGCCTCAGTGGCATGGGCGTCGCCCTGGGCATGGAAGTGGGCCGAAGGGCGGCCCGGATGATCGAAAGTTGAGGTGTTATTCTCTGTTGCATTTTGTAAACTAAGGGCCGCACGATTTTTATTAACTTATTAGCCTTACAGAGTTATGATTAGCCGAAAAAACTTTTTAAAACTGACGGCTCTCGGCGGACTGGCTCCTCTCCAGCGCTGGAGTGCTCCCCCCTTTTCCGCTTCCGGAGGTGTTAACAAGCCGCTGGTCATTTCGACCTGGAACCACGGCCTTCCGGCCAACGAAGCAGCCTGGGAAGTGTTGAGCCAGCAGGGCCGTGCATTGGATGCAGTTGAGGCCGGCGTTCGCATCCCCGAAGCGGATCCGGAGGTGCGGACAGTGGGCTACGGCGGTTATCCCGACCGCGATGGCTTTGTGACCTTGGACGCCTGCATCATGGATGAGCAGGAACGATGTGGATCCGTGGCGGCCCTGCAGCACATCAAACATCCCATATCCGTGGCGCGAAAGGTGATTGAGGAATCGCCCCATGTGATGCTGGTCGGCGAAGGGGCGCTACAGTTTGCCCTGGGCCAGGGATTTGAAAAAGAAAATCTGCTCACCGAGGCCTCACGGAACGACTGGCAGGAATGGAAAAAAGATGCCGACTACCAGCCGGAAATCAATATTGAGAATCATGATACCATCGGAATGCTGGCCCTGGACAGCAGCGGGAATCTTTCGGGTGCCTGTACTACCAGCGGCGCTGCCTGGAAAATGCACGGACGGGTGGGCGACTCACCGCTGATCGGGGCGGGCCTGTTTGTGGATAATGAAGTGGGGGCGGCCGCCGCCACAGGACTGGGTGAAGAGGTGATCCGCACCTGCGGCACCCACCTGGTGGTCGAGAACATGCGCCGGGGCGACGACCCCGAGACGGCCTGCAGGAAGGCGGTGCAGCGTATCGTGGAAAAGAACGATTCGGTAGAGGACATCCAGGTAGGGTTTATCGCCGTCAACAAAAAGGGGGAATTCGGGGGCTACAGCATACAGCAGGGATTTAACTTTGCCGTGTACGAATCGGGTAACAACCGACTGATTGATGCGCCCAACTGGGCAGCCAGCTGACGGTCACAGGGCCGGGCTGAGAAAGGGGATGCCGAGGTTGAGTCCACGGAGGATGAGGATGATGCCCACGATCGCTATGAAATAGGGTGAGAGCTTCTGCAGGCGCTGCCGGGCAGCAAGGGAGATGAAGCCGCCGGCGAGACTGATCCCCAGCATGGCCGGGAAGGTACCCAGCCCGAAAGCAGCCATGAAAAGTAAGCCCGGCAATATGCCACCGGTTGTTGCGGCGGTAGCCAGGGCCATATAGACAAAACCACAGGGAAGCAGCCCGTTCAAGAGGCCGATCAGGAAAAGAGAGCCCGGGCTGCCGCTTCCGAATAGCCGTTTGATCCGGGCCGTAATATGCTGAGCGTAGTGATTCGGGAGCCCGCCCATCCGGTTGAAAGCAGGGCGCATCTTCTTCCAGAGCGGGCTAAGCAGCAGCAGGCTGCCAACGGCAATAGACAGGCTTTGCTGGTAGCCGCCTATCGATATGATGCGACTCAGAAAACCCACGACACCGCCCAGGGTAGCATAGGTGATCAGGCGTCCCAGGTTATAGAGAAGCCGGGAGGCCAGGAAATGCAGCCTGCCGGGCTGCTTGCGCGGCAGGGAGAGTGCAATGGGGCCACACATGCCAATACAGTGAAAGCTTCCCAGGAAGCCGAAGCCTAAACCTGCTAAAATCCACGCCATAACAGGGGATGAAGTACGTTCAATTCAGGGGGCGCCGGTGCTTTTGGAGATGGATTCAATCGATGGCGTCCCAGTTGTTTAGCACAATATATCTGAAATACAAGAGAAATGTGGCATGCCCTCCAGAAAAAACTGAATCTAAATTGGTTTGCAGGGTTGATCTTGACTCGATTTAGTAGTTACTTGTCTTAAACTATCGGATTGGTACGTTTAACCCTAACCAACATTACTGTCATGCCTGATGAAACCAGTCGTTCTCCGGATTCAACAGCGCCTTCCAAAAGCTGGGAAGAGCGAAACCCAGAGATCGTACGTGAAATATCCATCGATGAATACCAGCCCAAAGGCACAATGACCCTCACCCTTCTTTATCTGTTCATTGTCGTCGTCATGTGGATCTTCATGTTTTTCATTGAATTTGGAGGCAATGCCCCTTCCATTATTGATTAATAATACAAGATAAACTCCCTATGCATATACATAAATTCGAACAGTTTTGGATAAAGTTATCTTTTGGCCTGATAGCTTTTTTCATTGCAACAGTCGTATATGGGTTCGTTTCCATGGATCTAAAAGTTATTGGCGACTATCAGACCATCGATCCCCAGGGACTGGATGCCACGCCCTTCGGGACGCCCGGGGTACGGGAAGTAACCCGGAACGGGGCCACCGAATACGAGGTATATGTGCAGACGCTCCAGTTTGCCTTTGTGCCTGGCACCTCTTCTCCCATTACAGTACCGGCCAACACACGGGTGACCTTTTACATCACCAGCCCGGATGTGTTGCACGGTTTTGATGTGGCAGGCACCAATCTGAATACCATGTCGATACCAGGACAGGTGGCCAAATTCACAACCATTTTCCCGGAAGCCCGGGAATATGGTATCGTATGCAATGAATATTGCGGGCCGGCCCACCACATTATGGAGGGTATAATTAAGGTAGTTCCTAAATCCGAGTTTGATAAAAGTACTCTTGTAGAATGACATTCTTACATCACTATCCCAAAGCTGCTAAAGTTGCCA
This sequence comes from Fodinibius sediminis, assembly GCF_900182555.1. Taxonomy (GTDB): domain Bacteria; phylum Bacteroidota; class Rhodothermia; order Balneolales; family Balneolaceae; genus Fodinibius; species Fodinibius sediminis. The sequence goes on from NZ_FXTH01000020.1 coordinate 35,616, forward strand.
AAGCAAATTTCATTGTTGCCTTTATTGCCCTTGCCATAGGAGGATTCTTTGGATTCGTCCAGGCGCTACACCGGACGGATGTGTTTCGGGGATTCTTTAATTCCGGGGAATACTATTCCATCCTGACAGGTCACGGTGTGCTGCTCGCCCTTATTTTCACCACCTTCTTTATAGCGGGCCTGTTTGTATGGGGGGTCGCGCGGAGCCTTGACCGGGAGCCGGAAAGCATGGCCTTCAGCTGGGCCTGGTTCTGGCTAATGACGATAGGTCTTGTCATGGCGGCCGTAACAATCATTGGAGGGCTTGTTCCGGGCAGTTCCATCCGGGCGGCTGTGCTCTACACTTTTTACCCGCCCCTTCAGGCCCACCCGGCCTTTTATATCGGCCTGGCGCTGGTTCTTGTAGGGTCGTGGATGGCCGGTCTTGACTGGTTCTGGTCGTACAAGGAGTGGCGCAAGGATAACCCCAACGAGCGAATTCCAATTCTTACCTTCATGGCGCTTTTCACCATGATGATGTGGTATGTTTGTACCATCGGCCTGGCCCTGGAAGTAGTAGGGCTGCTGATTCCCTGGTCGCTGGGCTGGGTCACGGAGATCGAGCCGCTGCTGCCGCGCACCCTGTTCTGGTTCTTTGGTCACGCGGTGGTCTATTTCTGGCTGCTGCCGGCCTACTATGTATGGTATGCCATCCTGCCGAAGCTTTCGGGGGGACGCTTGTTCAGTGATTCCATGACGCGCATTGTCTTTATTATTTTTCTCCTGCTTTCTACGCCGGTGGGGTATCACCACCAGTATGCCGATGCCGGTATTTCGGTAGGCTTTAAATTTTATGCCATGGCAACCACGATGTTGCTTCTGCTGCCAAGCCTGATGACCCTCTTTACGGTGGTTGCCAGTATGGAGCACGGGGCGCGCCAGCGTGGTGGCAAGGGATATTTGAAATGGATTGGCAAGCTTCCCTGGGACAGTCCCGCTTTTGTGGGCTGTGCCCTGGCCGGTATCATGTTTGCCGCCGGTGGCTTCAGCGGGATGATTAATGCGGGCATGAACATTAACCTGCTGATCCACAATACCATCTGGGTTCCCGGACACTTTCATCTGACCGTGGGAACGGCGGTGGCACTGACCTTTATGGCTATCAGTTACTGGCTGATTCCGCAGCTGACGGGCCGGGAGCTGAAATTCAAGAAACTGGCGCTGGTGCAGCCGTATGCCTGGTTCCTGGGCATGACGCTGATGTCCAATGCCATGCACCGGGCCGGTCTGGCGGGCGTGCCCCGGCGTACAGCCGAGCCGCAGTACAGCGGATTTGAGTTTGAGCCCATTTTTGGGACGATGGCCGAGATGGATTGGCAAATTGCCATCGGGGGAACGATTCTGACGATTTCATTAACCCTCTTTCTGTGGGTCATTACGGCCTCCTGGCTGGGCGGAGCCAAGTCTGACAAGCCGGTGGATGATTATATTCCCGAGCCGCTTTCGGGTGTGGAACATACGCCTGCGGTGCTCGATAATATGAAACTCTGGTTTGCCCTGGCACTGATTATTGTACTGTTGGCCTATTCCTTCCCCCTTTGGGAGATGGTCCAGGATGGAATCTTTGAACCGGGCGCCTTGCCACGGCCTTCATAGATCCATACAAATTGGTATCAATCAATTGCCCGGAGTCCTTGTTCTGTCTAAGTACAGGGCGGGGACTCTTTTTTGTTGTATCTTGTATCCTGTGAACGCTATTAACGGCAATCCCGGGTGGAATTACATCTACTGCAATAAGTTCTCATTATAGGCACCTATGGAAGCTAATACGTCCAACCACGACAATGGTTCATCAAGCTCCACCAAACGGCTGGTCAAGATTCTGGTGATCATCGGCATAGGCATTCCCGTCCTCGTGGAACTGTTAACCCTGTTTAACCTGGTGAATGTCCAAATGTTTGAGGATGAGGAGAATGCAAGGCAGCCCGCCTCCGAAGCAGTCGCTGATGTGAGCGCGGTGGCCGAAGGAGATACCCTTTTCAGTGATCAGCTGTACCCGGTGAGGATCAAGGAGATGCGGGTTAGTGTCAGCGCCCAGCAGTGGCGATTTGAGCTGGGACTTGAAGCCATGGATGACGTGACCGCAGATCAGCTGGAAATTGAGATGGACAGTATCCGGTTAGACAGTGACCGGGTGTTGATGGGACAGCAGGTAGCATGGACCGAGGTGCAGCGGCGCCCCGTCAGCGTACGCGGAGAATGGACGTTGCAGAATGGTGATATTCCAGCAGCACTGTATATCGGACTTCGATACTTTGCGGGCACGGATTCCAGCCGGCACCTACAGCGGGAAATTCCGCTTTCTACAATACCGGTGCGCTATACCCGGCAGTAGGGGATCTCTGGCGCTTACCTTATCGCCCGGAAAGCCTCATGGAACGAGAAGAATTGCTGACCACCAGGATGCTGCTTGTAGCCATTGCCACGGCCGCAAAGAGCGGATTTATGGTACCGGCTATGGCCAGCGGAATAGTGATGATATTGTAAAGAAAGGCCCAGCCCAGGTTCTGGCGTATGCGATTCCTGGTCAGGCGTATGGCCCGGAATGCTTTCGGGATCAGCTCAAGGCGGTCGTTGGGAATGACGATCTGGGCGGATTCTGCGGCAATGGCAGTCAGGTCGCCAAAGGCCAGGCTCAGATCCGCTTCAGCCAGGGCCGGGGCATCGTTGCTACCGTCACCGATCATGGCCACGCTGCCGAACTTGCGCAGTTCTTTGATGATATTGGATTTGGACTCCGGGCGCGCCTCCGTAAAAAGGAAGTCGGGCCGGAGCTTTTCTTTTATACCCTGGGCGGCGGGTGTACTGTCGCCGGTAATCAGGGCAATTTTCTTTCCTTCCTTCCTCAGGCTCTCAATGACCGGAAGGGCGTCGTTCCGGAGCTGGTCGCCGACCACCATGATACTTTGGATGGTCCCGTCCCATCCCACCGCTACGGGCACTTGTCCGTTGGATCGGCTGGTCCTGATCTTTTCGGAAAAGCTGCCCGGAAGATCGAACTGGTGTTCCTGTAGCCATTCGGGCTGCCCAACCCATACGGAACGGCCGTCGATGGTGCCTCGAATGCCGGTGGAAGAGCTTTGAAAATGTTCTACCCGGTGATCACCGGGACCGGGGGAGAGCGCCGCAATGGGTTCGCCCACCGGGTGGGCGGAGTACTGTTCCAGGAGTGCGGCGTATTCTCTGGCCTGCTGGTGCGACCCCGGATCCAGAAGGTGCATGTTGCCGGTGGTAAGGGTCCCCGTTTTATCAAAAGCAACAATATCGGCCTTGCCCTTTTCTTCAAAGAGGGCGGCTGTTTTGAAAATGATATCGTTTTCAAGCCCGCTCCGTATCCCGGAGGCGATGGCCAGCGGGGTGGCAAGTCCCAGGGCACACGGGCAGGAGACAATAAGCACAGCCAGCGCGGCAAGCATGGCATCGGTTGCGGGGGTGCCGGTCATGAGGTGGTAGCCAAAGGAACCCGCGCCGAGGACGATGACGCCGGGAACGAAATAGGCTGCAATGCGATCGGCGAGTCGCTGTTTGCCTGGCCGCGACGACTGAATGTTCCACATCAGCCGCATCAGTTCATCCAGGGTGCTCTGTACGGTCTCCCCGGTCTCGATGGTCAGTGAATGCTGGTTGAGGATGGTCCCGCTGAGGACGCGATCTCCCTTCTGCTTGGAAACGGGCACCGATTCGCCGGTCATCAGCGCCTCATTGACCACGCCCTCCCCTTCGATAACAGTCCCGTCAACCGGGATGCGCTCACCGGCTTTCACCACAACATGATCGCCGGGCCTCAGCTCGGAAACCGGAACGTTGACAAGCTGTCCGTTGCGCCGGGTCCAGGCATGGTTGATCTTTTTTTTGCTGAACTTCGAAAGCAGGGTCTCTTTACCGGATTTTATCTTTTTCTCGTAGTAGTTCCCAATGGATACGATCAGGATGATAGCCATGGTGACATCGAAATACACTTCCGAGGAGCCGGTAAGCATGGCCCCGGTGCTGTAAAGGTAGGCACTTACGGCAGCTATGGTGATGAGCAGGTCCATGTTGGGTCGCCCCACGGAGATGGAGACCCAGGCCCCCCGCAAGATCGGAAAGCCGGTATAGGCCAGAACGAAGGTGGTCATCACAAAGATGTTTGAGACAAAGAACATCTTTTCCAGGCTGGTCAGCGGGATGAAGCTTTGACCGCTGATATAGGACGGATACAGGAAGAGGACATACAGCAGGAGTCCCATGATGCCGAAGAAGCCGCCAATGATAAGCCGGGCGGTCTCGTTCAGATTTTCTTCGGTGACGTCCTCGTCAATATCGTACACGGTATAGCCCATCTTGCTCAGCAGGGAGGGGATGCGCCCGGGGGAGAGACGATCGGGGTCGTAGTAGACTTTCATCATCTCGGAGGCATAGCTGGCCTCGCACCGGTAAAGTCCTTCCTGCCGGGCTGCGAGGGTCTCAACAAAAGACTCGCAGGTGGCACAGTGCATCCCGTCAATTTTAAAGAAGGCCTCTTCATAGGTTTCGGGGAGTGGGGCGGCGGGCTGCTCCGCCCGTCGCTGCTCTATGGTTCGTCTGCGCAGCTCCCGGGCCTGCTCTTCGTCCATATCCTGCAGCAGCCGGTACACATGAAGGCAACCGGAGCAGCAGAAGACGCCGTCAACATCGCCGCTGGTAACAGGCGGATCCGGGGTTTCAAGTTCGCACAAGCTGCATTTATGGGTACTCATCAACCGTATATTTTTAGGGTCTTATGAAGTATAGCATGTTATAGAAGTTTGTAACATATTGCTATACAATGAATAACAAGTATTACAAGCGTTCAAGAATTTCTGAGGCCAAATTTCGGCACCTGATCAAGTGTTTTTCGTTGGATTTGACAGCGACTGAAACGGCTGAACTGATCGGAATTTCGTTGCGTTCGGTAACGGTGATTTTTGACAAGTTGCGTGGGAAAATAGCTCGCTGGTCGGAGCAAGCAGCTCCACTGGCTGGAACTATTGAAGTTGATGAGTCTTACTTTGGCCCCAAGCGGATTCCCGGCAAACGGGGCCGCGGAGCTTCGGGCAAAACCATTGTGTTTGGCATCTTCAAACGCCAAGGCCAGGTCTATACTGAAATAGTGCCTGATGCCCGAAAAAAGACGCTCCAGCGTGTTATTCGCGGGAAAATTGATCCGGGAAGCATCATTCACAGCGACGGTTGGCGCGGCTATGATGGCCTGGTAGATGTTGGCTATGACAAACATTACCGGGTGCATCACGGCCAGGATGAGTTCGCCGATGGCAGCCGACACATTAATGGGATCGAGTCGTTTTGGTCCTTTGCTAAACGCCGGCTGGCCCAGTTTAACGGTGTTCCCAAAAGGAAGTTTTACCGGTATTTGAAAGAAACAGAATTCCGTTTTAATCATCGAAATAAAAACTTATATAACGTCTTACTGGAGAAGCTCCGAGAGGACCCTCTTTGAGAGCTTAACTTCATAAGACCCATTTTTAATTATGAAGCGTCAAGAAATTCCCGGTAAAGGTCCAGCAGTTCATGCAGGATCATGGCTGTAGCCCCCCAGAGCGGCACCTGATGGACATCCCAGTAGGGCACCCGGTAGGTGTGCGAGCGAAGGTTCCAGTCTTCCACGGTCAGGTTTTTTTTATGGAGCAGGGAATCAAGTTCAATAGCAAAAACTTCCTCCACTTCGGCAGGATTGATGGAGAATCGGGGCCGTTCTGGCAGGTAGCCCACAACGGGAACGACCTGGTTATTGGAATGACTGACGTATAGTTCACTCAGCTGGCCGATAACCGTGACATCCTGCGAGGGAATGCCTATTTCTTCCCGCGCTTCGCGGAGAGCGGTTTGCAGGGGACGTTCCCCGCTTTCGGCGCGACCGCCGGGCAGGCTGATTTGTCCCCCATGATTGATGCTGGGGGTTCGCAGGGTAAGAATCAGCTCCCATTTCTGATGGTCGTTTGGGAAAAGGAGGATTAACACGCTGCTCTGTCTGGCGTCCCCGGCAGGGGTCATGGGCCGGCGGCGGGTATTGCCAGTTACGGGTTCCGGGGCCATTGCCAGCTGTGAGCTTTTGCCCGGCAGGGGATGCTCAAGCCGCTGCTGCAAGAATGTGATCAGTGGATCCATGAATAGAGATATCATAAATAGTCGGTATCAAAGATACCATTTTTGATTTTAAATATCGGGGTATTCCAGAAATGGGTTGGCGGTTTCGGAGGCCTGTTGGGGTACCGCCGATGTGGGATTTGATTTTGTTCTGATTGTTGGATAACGTGCTAACACAGTTTTGCTGCAAAAAAATATGCGCCGATTTTTAGGGTATGGTACAGGGTTGTATAGGGATGGAAATGTTGCGTTGTGCCTGCCCCCCCTCTTTTTCCTTCCGGCGGATTAAACATTAACCAATCATTTCTTTCGATATGCAGAATATAAATACATACGTACGAGTAACCGCAGTTTTGCTGCTGGTTGTGGGAATCTATGCCTGTGACCAGCCGACAACCCAGGTACATGAAGAACAGAATGAGCCGTCAGTTTTGGAGAATGAACAGGCTATTGAGAGTCAGTATATCGTGGTGTTCAAGGATTCGGACGCCAAGGGAAAAGCCCTGTCGGACCCCGACCGCGTGGAGGCCCTTCGCAATGAGGTGTTGGATGAGTACAGCATTGACAGGAGTGCGGTTGTGGGCCGGTATAATGTTGCACTCAAAGGATTTGCCGCCAAGCTGAGTGATAAGATGCTCGCCGGGCTGAAAAAGGATGACCGCATTAAGTATATTGAGAAAGACCGGTTTATTACCCTGGCGCCTCCGGGGGCCTGCTCACCCTGGCCGTCCTGCAAAGATGGCGACGGTGGGGGGGATTCCGGACAAGTGGTGCCCTGGGGCGTGCAGCGTATCGGCGGGGCAACAGGCAGCAACGGCACAGCCTGGGTGATTGATACAGGGGTGGATCTGGATCATCCCGACTTGAATGTGGATACGGGACGTAGTGCTGTTTTTGTATCGAGGGGACCCGGTTCGGGAAGCCCGGATGACGGCAACGGCCACGGTACCCATGTGGCGGGCACCATTGCCGCCCTGGATAATGATATCGATGTGGTTGGCGTGGCAGCGGGGGCCACAGTGGTTGCGGTCAAGGTGCTGGACGACCGGGGCAGCGGATCCTATTCCGGGGTCATTGGTGGCATTGACTATGTGGCCGCCAACGCCGCTCCCGGGGATGTGGCCAACATGAGCCTGGGGGGAAGCACCTCGGATGCCGTGGATGACGCCGTTCGTAATGCCGCCGATCAGGGCATATACTTTGCTGTTGCGGCCGGCAATGACGGGGCGGATGCCAACAACTATTCCCCGGCGCGGGTTGAATACAAGAACGTATGGACCGTTTCTGCAACGGATGATACGGATGCCTTCGCCTCATTCTCCAACTGGTCGGGACCCACCGATCCACCGGTGGAATTTGCGGCCCCGGGCGTGGACATCCTTTCGCTCTGGCTGGACGGTGGAACGGATACCATCAGCGGTACGTCCATGGCATCGCCGCATGTGGCCGGCTTGTTGCTGGTGACTAATGGAAGCCCGGCATCCGATGGTACGGCCAGCGGGGATCCGGACGGGGATCCCGATCCCATTGCCCACAACTGAGGCATTTTGAATGTATAGGTGATGTGCTGAAAGCACCTGCTTTTCGGAGCAGGTGCTTTTTTTATTTGCCGGTGGCGGGCCGTCCCGCTTTATTCAGCCGTTGAGAGTTTGTATTTTCCGTCGATTCCATTCAAACTTTAAGTTTTTGATAGTTTAATCGTTCTATGAGCAAAAAGTACAATGTTTACGGTATTGGCAATGCATTAGTGGATATGGAATTTGAAGTCACGGATGCATTCCTGGAGAAACACGACGTTGAAAAGAGTGTGATGACGCTTGTTGATGAGGAGGCGCAATCTCAGCTCATCAGGGATATAAGCCGGGCGGAAACGATTGAAAAACCGGGCGGATCTGCGGCCAACACCATTTATGCGGTCAGCCAGTTCGGCGGCAAAGCGTTCTATTCGTGCAAGGTGGCCAATGATCCCTTCGGGGAGAAATATCTTGAAGAGATGAAGGAGGCCGGAATTGATACCAACTTCGACCGACAGGAGCCGGAGGATGGTATTACAGGCAAATGCCTGGTGATGATCACGGAAGATGCCGAGCGGACCATGAACACCTTTCTGGGTATTACATCCACCCTTTCGGTAAACGAAATTGATGAGTTGGCGATTCGCGATTCAGAATACGTCTATATCGAGGGCTATCTCGTAGCGTCAGATCCGGGCTATGAAGCAATGAAGGAAACCAAGCGGATTGCAGCCGATCATGAGGTGAAGACCGCGCTCACACTTTCAGACCCCTCGATTGTGAAGGGTTTCAGGGAACGGTTTGACGATGTGATAGGTGCTTCGGTCGACCTCCTTTTCTGCAATGAAAAGGAGGCCATGATTTATACCGGCAAGGACAATTTGGCAGATGCGCGTGAACTGCTCAAGAAAGAAGCCGAACGCTTTGTCATCACACAGGGTAAAAACGGGGCGATGATCTGGGATGGTGACACCTTCATTGATATCGAACCCTACAGCGTCAAGGCTGTTGATACCAACGGGGCGGGAGACATGTATGCCGGGGCTTTTTTGTATGGCATCACGAACAGCCTGGGCTATGCGGGAGCCGGAAAGCTGGCGAGCCTGGCGGGCTCTAAAATTGTTTCCCAGTTCGGGCCCCGCCTCAAATGGCACGAAGTACAGGAGCTGCTGCATGAAGCCACGTCGGATCACTGAAAAAGTAACCGTACTGCTGTTAAGAAGACCAAGAATATGAAAACGATAGTCCTCGCCTCACAAAATAAGCACAAGATTGAAGAACTCCGGGCAACGTTGGCCCCGCTGAATATTACCTTGAAATCAACCTACGACTTCCCGGAGCTCGAGGAGGTGATCGAGGATAAGGCCACGCTCGAGGGAAATGCGCTTAAAAAGGCTCGATATGTCTACGAGAAGACGGGATATCCCGCACTGTCTGATGATACGGGACTCGAAGTGGATGCTTTGGAGGGGCGCCCCGGGGTGTATTCGGCGCGCTATGCCGGCGAGTCGGCTTCCTACCAGGATAATGTCAATAAGCTGCTGGATGAGCTTGCCGGCGTGAGTTCTGAGAATCGAGGCGCCCGGTTTCGTACGGTGGTAGCCTTGGTTTCAGATGAGGGTACCGAGACCTTTGAAGGTATCTGCCGGGGCGATATTTTAACCGAAGAGCGCGGGGAAGGGGGATTTGGCTATGATCCGGTATTTCGTCCCGAGGGCTACGACCAAACCTTCGCAGAACTGGACAGCGAAATAAAAAATAAAATAAGCCATCGCGGGAAGGCCATAGAGGCATTTTATCACTGGCTCAAAAAGAAGTCGGACGTCTGAGCCTGTAGTTATGCCCGGTGGCGGATGGCAACCGAACGGGAGACGGGAGAGTAGGAGAAAAGAGGCCGCCCGCTGGTTTGGACCGGGGCATCACGGGGGCGGGACATAACGCAAAAAGAAAAAGGGAGCCTGCTGCCATGATTTGTGCAGCGCGACTCCCTGTTCAATATTCAGGGCTCAATTAAATATGGGGCCCGCCGAGGTCGTTATTGTTCGCGTCCTTTGTATTCTACAAAGCCTTCAATAGCCTCATATTCCGCGAAGCCAAGGGCATCGTACAGCTGGGCTGTGCCGCGGTTTCGCTCTTCAGAGCGCTGCCAGAACTCCCGTTCATCGGCGCCGGGGAAGAGGGGGCGGTCTTTCTGGGATTGGTGCTTGAAAATGGCTTTCCGCTTCTTGGTCAGCTCTTCAGGACTGAGCGGGACGGCCATTTCGATCTCGTTAATATCCCACTCCTGCCATGCACCGCGATACAACCAGACTTTGCAGTCCTCAATCCAGTCATCATCCTGGCACACTTCGAGGGCCCGGAAAATGGCTTCAAGACATACACGGTGGGTTCCGTGGGGATCCGAGAGATCGCCGGCCGCATAGATCTGGTGCGGTTTGACCTCGCGGAGCAGTTCAACCGTGATATCCACATCCTCTTGAGAAAGCGGTTTCTTTTTAACCCGACCGGTCTCATAAAATGGCATGTCAAGGAAATGAAGCTGGTCTTCGGGAATTCCGCAGTAACGCCCGGCCGCTTTGGCCTCTCCGCGCCGGATAAGGCCCTTGATATGCTTGATTTCATAGGAATCGACCTGGCCGGGCTCTTTTTCCTTTAAAAATTTCTTGATGTTGGCCAGCATTTCCTCGGCTTTGGTCTGGTTCATGTCAAACAGATGGTTGTAGTCAGACACAAAATCCACGAACCGGACGACATCATCATCAAATACAGCGATGTTGCCGGAGGTCTGGTAGGCAACGTGCACCTCATGGCCGTGATCCACAAGCCGGATGAGTGTGCCCCCCATGGAGATTACATCATCATCGGGGTGCGGGCTGAAAATTACGGCGCGTTTTGGAAATGGCTTGGCGCGTTCAGGCCGGTTGGTATCATCAGCATCGGGCTTGCCTCCCGGCCAGCCGGTGATGGTATGCTGCAATTCATTGAATATTTTGATGTTGATATCATAGGCTGGTCCATACTGAGTTAGCAGGTCGCCCATACCATGTTCATTGTAGTCTTCATCAGTGAGCTTCAGCACGGGTTTATCAACGGTCTGGCATAACCAGACTACCGCCCGTCGGGTAAGCTTGTCGTCCCAGTCGCAGGAGGTAAGCAGCCAGGGTGTTCGCTGGCGCGTAAGCTTTTCGGCGGCGGCTTCATCCAGTATGACGGTGGCATTCTTGTGTTCCTGCAGGTAGGTGGCCGGCACGTGTTCGCGAATTTCTCCCTCGACGGCCTCCCGGATGATCGGGGCTTTGCCTTCGCCCCAGGCCATCATAATCACGCGGTCGGCATCCATGATCGTACCAACGCCCATGGTGATAGCCCGCCGGGGCACATATTCTTCACCAAAAAAGTCGCTGGCTGCATCTTTGCGGGTGATGCGGTCCAGGGTGATCATTCGGGTGCGCGAGTTGGGCCGCGATCCGGGTTCATTGAATCCGATATGGCCGGTGCGCCCGATGCCGAGCAGCTGGATGTCAATACCGCCGGTTTCGCGGATCTTCTGTTCATATTCGCGGCAGTATTTGGGCACTTCCTCCTGGTCCAGCGTCCCATCCGGAATGTGAACCTGTTCTTCCGGGATGTCAATATGGTTAAAGAGATGTTCATTCATAAAACGAACATAGCTCTGCAGCGAGTTGGGTTGTATGGGAAAATACTCATCCAGGTTGAAGGTGATAACATTTTCAAAGGTTAGTCCTTCTTCTTTATGTAGCCGGACAAGCTCGGCATAGACCTGGGTAGGGGTGGAACCGGTAGCCAGGCCCAGAACGGTAGCTTGGCCTTCCTCGTTGCGTTTACGAATAAGTGAAGCAATCTCAGCGGCAACCTCTTTCGAAGCGGAAGAGGCATCGCTGTAAATGTGCGTGGGAATGTGCTCGTAATAGGTGATTTTTTCGTCTTCGTTGTGATAATTCATTGATGTTGAAGTCTTACATTATTGGCTGCAAAGAAGGATTTGCCAACTATTACTTGGGGTTATATTAAAAATACTCTATAATCGTAAATCTTAGCTCGTAAATAACGCTATTTTCTTGCAAATGTAAATGTTAAAAACAGATAAAACGTATACACGTGGAGTTCTCTCTTGTAGACTATATTGTCATCTTAGGTTACCTTGTGGGAGTTGCCTGGCTGGGTATTCGCATTGCCGGGCATCAATCTTCCACTTCCGACTATTTCCTTGGAGGACATGACATTCCCTGGTGGGCGGTGTTGTTCTCGGTGGTAGCTACAGAAACAAGCACCCTCACCTTCATCAGTGTGCCGGCGGTGGCCTATGGAGGAGATCTCACCTTCCTGCAGATCACTTTCGGGTATATTACGGGTAGAATCCTGGTAAGCCGCCTTTTCCTGCCGGCCTACTTCAAGGGGAACCTGACAACAGCCTACCAGTTTCTGAAGCAGCGTTTCGGGAGTTCCATGCGCAATGCGGCCAGCACCACTTTCATGGTGACACGTCTGCTCGCCGACGGGGTGCGTTTGTTTGCTACCGCTATTCCCCTGGCCATAATTTTACGACTGGGGGGTGCCTTTACGGGGTGGACCGACTTTGAGGTTTACCTGCTTGCCATCACGGTCATCTCGGTCATCACGCTTGCCTATACATTGATCGGGGGAATAAAGGCTGTGGTATGGATGGATGTCATGCAGATGGTGGTCTATATCGGCGGGGCTATCTTCGCAGGTGTCATTATGATTACAGACTTGCCCAACGGGCTGGGTGGAGCTATGACCACGGCCGCGGAGGCGGGGAAAATACATCTGTTTGATTTTGGTTTCGACCTGTCCTTCTCGGAGTTTATTGCACAGCCGTATACCTTTTTTACGGCCCTGGTGGGGGGCGCCGTTTTTTCTGTAGCCTCCCACGGTACCGACCAGCTGATTGTACAGCGCCTGCTGACAACACGGAATGTGGAAGACGGACAGCGAGCCATTGTATGGAGCGGGGTGGTCGTAGCCCTGCAATTTGGCTTGTTCCTTTTTATCGGCTTGCTGCTCTATGCTTTTTACGATGCACAGACGGCCCAGGAGCTGGGGCTGGCCACGACGGATGAAATTTTTGCCAAATTTATTGTGGAAGAACTGCCTGTGGGCTTTTCAGGCCTTATTGTCGCCTCCCTTTTTGCGGCAGCCATGAGCAGCCTCAGTTCATCGCTCAACTCACTGGCCTCCTCCACCACCTTTGATCTCTATAAACCCTACTGGGGCGAGGGCAATACGGAGGCCGAAGATCTGCGGATCTCCCGCATCATCACAACCGTCTGGGCCCTTATTTTGACGGGGTCCGCTTTCTTTTTTGCTTTTCTTCAGCTGCAGGAGGGCGAGCGTCCGGCGGTGGTGGAACTGGGACTGGGTATTGCATCCTATACCTATGGGGGATTGCTGGGAGCCTTCCTTCTCGGCCGTCTTTTTGCAGGCCCGGATATACGGGATGCTCTCATCGGTTTTTTTGTGGGGCTGGTCTCCCTGCTCTTTATGGTAGAGGGGCCCATACACGCGGTGCTCCCTGGCGAGCCGCTGGTCATTGCCTGGCCCCTCTATACGTTGGTGGGCAGCGCTATCGTAGTTCTAACAGGCAAATTGTCGCAATGGATCAGGAAGAGGGCGTGAAGCTGTCACGGCATAGGCCGAAGCCTTGACCGGGGTCCTCTCAGTATCAGCTATGATTATGATAAAAAAGAAAAATATTTTTGTTTTGTTGCTGGCGGCCTGGCTTGCAGGCTGTGCGGCTGAACCGGATACCATCCGGCATGAGGGAAAGGGGCATATTCCGGCCCTGGACTCGCTGATCCTAAAAGAGATGGAAGCTGATCATATTCCCGGGGCCGTTTTACAAGTAAAACAGGGTGGTTCAGTTTTGCACCGGGCGGCCTACGGCTTTGCCAAAAAGTACGGCTACGACCTGAAACCGCTCGGGCAACCGCAGGCCATGACCACCGGTCACCTGTTTGACTTGGCTTCGCTGACAAAGGTGATGGCCACTACTTACGGTATCATGCTGCTGCTAGACCGCGGCCGGCTGCATCTCGATGATCCCATCCATCATTATCTGCCGGAGTTTGAGGAAGGGGAGAAAGCAAGGATAACCATTCGAAACCTGCTGACCCATACAGCTGGGCTGGCCCAGTGGATTCCCACCTACTACCATGGCACCACGCCCGGCGAGCGGTACCGGCATCTTGCCGATCAACCCCTGGAGTGGCCTGTGGGAAAGGAGCGTCATTACAGCGATCTCGGCTTTATGCTGCTCGGCGATATCATCAAGCGGGTGAGTAATTGTTCTCTGGACGAATTCCTGCATGAAGAATTATACCGGCCGCTGGGCCTCAATCGCACCGCCTTCAATCCGCTGGAGAAGGGCATGAAGCCTATAGCAGCGACTTCACACGGCAATCCCTTTGAGAAGCAGATGGTATACGACCGGGATTTTGGCTACCGGGTGGATGTGGAACCGGAATCCTGGGACGGCTGGCGTACCTATACCCTGCAGGGAGAGGTCAATGACGGCAATGCCTGGTATACGCACGGCGGTGTGGCCGGACATGCCGGCCTTTTTTCGACGGTAGGGGACCTGCAGGTACTTGTCGACCTGCTGCTCAACCGGGGCAAGCTGAACGGGAAACAGTATATTTCAGCCGGGGTGGTCGATCGTTTTCTGGTCAAAGATCGGTATGGCAATGGACTGGGGTGGGCCATGGATAAACAAATTATTGCCGCGGCCGGAAGTCCGCCCGGCACCTTCGGTCATACTGGTTTTACCGGGACCAGCGTTGTGGCGGTTCCCCGGGATTCGCTGTCCGTTATACTATTGACGAATCGTCAGAATGTAGGTCGTCAAAAAAATGGCTATTATTATGATTTAGAGACGTTGCGCCAGGCTATTTTTGATACTGTGGAGCAGTATACGGCAAATTAAGCCTGCCTCACATGATCATGTTAATTCATGTCTGACAGAAAATATTAAATTGAAGACAGGCGTTAACAGCCTGCAGCGCTATTCATTAAAACATAAACCGGTTGGTGATGCAACCGAAAACGGAGAGTATTATGAAGCCTCTCAGCCTATTGTTAGCCGCACTACTTTTTGTTTCATGCCAGGGAGATCCCGGTCCGGCAGGACCAGAGGGCCCGCCCGGCCCTGCAGGATCGGTCGGACAAGCCTTTGAAGTGGAAGCGGATTTCACTGAATCGAATGAATATACCCAGTTTTTTGATATCCCCGAGAACATTGAAGTGTTGGACAGCGATATCATCACCGTTTACCTTCTGTGGGAAGTGGACGAGAATGCCGGGGATGTGTGGCGGGTACTTCCGGCTTCGGAGTTTTTTAGCGACGGCGCTGAGCTGCAGTATGCTTTTGACCACACCGCGGTGGATATCAAGCTTTTCATGACCGGGGATGTGGATTTGAATACGGTTGGGGAGGCCTATACACAGAATCAGATTTTCCGGGTGGCTGTTCTGCCCGTGGATTACGTGGAGTCCAATAATGTGGACCTGAGCGATATGGATGCGGTTATGCAGGCCGTTGACGAAAGCAAGGTTGAGCGCTTGCAGCCTGTGCAGTAGCTATGCCAAAGATAGCCATGCCGGGAAATCATGCCGGCATGGCCATTTCGTTAATCCAGCTCGTCAGGGTCATAGTTCAGGTTGGAACCCAGCCATCGTTCCATTTCTTTGACCGTCATGCCCTTGCGCTGGGCATAGTCTTCAATCTGATCCCTCCCCAGGTCGCCCACGTTAAAGTAGGTGGCATCGGGATGTGCAAAATAAAGTCCGCTTACCGAAGCGGCCGGATGCATGGCAAAATGTTCGGTCAGGTGAATATCCGCATTGCTTTCGGCGTCCAGCAGATCGAAAAGGATGCGCTTTTCGGTATGGTCGGGCTGGGCGGGATAGCCGGCAGCAGGACGAATGCCGACATATTGCTCGCGAATGAGGGACTCGTTGGAGTAACTTTCATCCGGCGCATAACCCCAGATCTCCTTTCGAACCTTCTCATGAAGCAGCTCCGTGAAAGCTTCGGCCAGCCGGTCGGCCAGCGCTTTGGTCAGGATGGCGTTGTAGTCGTCGTGTTTCTCTTCAAATTGACGCACCAGCTCCGGTGCTCCAATACCTGCCGTGACTGCAAAACCACCGATATAGTCGGCAATACCCGAATCTTTGGGGGCAACGAAGTCGGAAAGTGCCTTGTTCGGCTGCCCGCGTCGTTTTTGGGCTTGCTGGCGCAGGGTGTGGAAGATCGTCAGGACTTCGGACCGATTGTCATCGGTGTAGAGCTCGATGTCGTCACCTACGGCATTAGCGGGATAGAGTCCCAGCACAGCCTTGGCTTTCAACAGCCGCTGGTCAATAATTTTGTCCAGCAGGGCATTGGCGTCATTAAACAGTTTCCGTGCTTCTTTGCCATACTTGTCATCCTCTAGTATATCCGGGTACTTTCCCTTCATCTGCCAGGCGATGAAAAAGGGTCCCCAGTCTATGTAGTTGCGAATCTCCTGGAGGGGATAGTTGTCAAAAATGCGGGGCCCCATTTGCTTGGGACGGGTAATGTCCGTGGCTTTCCAGTCTATCCTGGTGGCATTCTCACGCGCCTCTTCCAGCGAAAGATAGGTTTTTCGGTTGGAACGGTTCTGGTGTCGCTTGCGCAGTTTCAGGTATTCGTTCTGCTTTTTCTTGACGAACTCGTTGCGGAGGGTCTCCGATACGAGGTTACCCGTCACCGATACGCTTCGTGAGGCATCCAGCACATGGATCACCGGCTTGTCGTAGTTGGGTTCTATCTTGACAGCGGTATGCATGCGCGAGGTGGTGGCGCCGCCGATGAGCAGCGGCTGGTTGAACTGTTCCCGCTTGAGTTCTTTGGCTACGTGGACCATCTCATCCAGTGAAGGCGTGATGAGGCCGCTGAGCCCGATAATATCCACTTCATGCTTGCGGGCTTCTGCCAGGATTTTGTCTGCAGGCACCATGACACCGAGGTCGATGACATCGAAGTTGTTGCATCGCAGCACTACTGCAACGATATTTTTGCCAATGTCGTGCACATCCCCCTTGACGGTGGCCAGTAGGACCTTGGCCTTGGGCTTGCTGTTTTTGTTCTTCTCTTTTTCCTTTTCAATATACGGGATGAGATGAGCCACTCCCTTTTTCATGACGCGCGCACTTTTTACAACCTGCGGCAGGAACATCTTGCCCGACCCAAACAGGTCGCCGACTACATCCATGCCGGACATCATGGGACCTTCGATGACTTCGATCGGCTGCGAGTATTTTTGGCGGGCTTCTTCCACATCATCAACAATATGATCTACAATGCCTTTTACCAGCGCATGTTTGATGCGTTCTTCCACGGGTTCTTCGCGCCAGGCCTTAACCTCTTGTTCTGTTTCGGTTCCTTCGTCTTTGATCTCCTCGGCATAATCGACCAGGCGCTGCGTGGCATCTTGACGGCGGTTAAGCAGTACGTCTTCCACCAGCTCACGGAGTTTGTCCGGTATCTCTTCATAGACCTCAAGCTGACCGGCGTTGACGATGGCCATATCGAGCCCGGCTTTGATGGCGTGGTACAAGAACGCTGCGTGCATCGCTTCGCGCACCCTGTTGTTGCCCCTGAAGGAAAACGAAATATTGCTGAGGCCACCGCTGACCTTGGCCAACGGAAGGTTCTGTTTGATCCACTCGGTGGCCTTGATAAAGTCAACGGCATAGTTGTTATGTTCTTCGATGCCGGTGGCTACTGTCAGGATATTCGGGTCGAGAATGATATCCTGCGGAGCAAAGCCAACTTCTTCGGCCAGGAGTTTGTAGGCCCGTTCGGCAATTTCGATGCGCCGTTCGTAATTGTCGGCCTGCCCCTGTTCATCAAACCCCATGACCACGACGGCCGCCCCGAAATTAAGGATTTCACGAGCCTGACTGATGAATGCTTCCTCGCCCTCTTTCATGCTGATGGAATTGACCACACACTTGCCCTGGGCGGTTTTGAGACCCGCTTTGAGTACTGACCATTTCGAGGAGTCGATCATGATGGGTACCCGGGAAATATCAGGCTCGGCAGCGAGTAGTTGCATAAAGGTAACCATCACCTCTTCGGAGTCAAGCATGCCCTCGTCCATATTGATATCAATGATCTGGGCACCATTTTCTACCTGTTGGCGGGCCACAGAAAGAGCATCTTCATACTTTTCTTCCTTGATGAGCCGCTTGAACTTGCGGGATCCCATTACGTTGGTCCGCTCGCCGATGTTGACAAAATTGGTATCCGGGCGCACGACCAGCGGTTCCAGTCCACTGAGCCGGAGGTACGGTTCCTGTTCCGGAATTTGCCGCGGGGGACAGCTGTCGGCTGCTTCTGCAATAGCCTTAATATGTTCCGGGGTGGTTCCGCAGCATCCCCCCACCAGGTTGACGAAGTTTGATTCTGCGTAGTCCCGGAGCTGATCGGCCATAAATTCCGGGCTTTCATTATATTCCCCCATCTCGTCAGGGAGCCCTGCATTGGGATAAAGACTGGTATGGCAGGTGGCCACATTGGCCAGCTCTTCAATATAGGGACGCATCTGTTTGGATCCCAGCGAACAGTTCAGTCCAACGCTCAGTAGATTCTTGGTATGCGAAATAGAGATCCAGAAAGCCTCGGTTGTCTGTCCCGAGAGGGTGCGCCCGCTTTGATCCACAATGGTTCCGGAAATCATGACGGGTATCTCCCGGCCGGTCTCCTCGGCAAATTTGTGGATGGCGTAGATGGCGGCCTTGGCGTTGAGCGTGTCAAAAATGGTTTCCACCAGCAGGATGTCCGCGCCTCCGTCAACCAGACCGCGGATCTGTTCAGCATAGGCCTCTTTGAGCTGATCGAAGGTGATGGCACGGTAGCCCGGATCTTCCACATCCGGGGAAAGCGAGAGCGTTTTATTGGTCGGTCCAATGGCGCCGGCTACCAATCGCGGCTTATCTGGATTTTTCCGGGTGAATTCATCAGCAACCTCGCGGGCATTCCGGGCCGCGGCCACATTGAGGTCGTAGGCCAGCTCTTCCATATGGTAGTCGGCCTGGGAGATAGAGGTGCTGTTGAAAGTGTTGGTTTCAATGATGTCGGAACCCGCCTGCAGGAATTGGCGGTGGATATCCTTGATGATGTCGGGCTGGGTGAGGCTCAGCAGGTCATTGTTGCCTTTTAAATCGGTGTCGTAATCGCTAAACTGCTGTCCCCGGTAATCGGCTTCAGAGAGGTTGTGATCCTGTATCATGGTACCCATGGCGCCATCCAGGATAAGGATTCGATCGTTTAACAGATCCTTTATTTGGTCAAAGTTCATGTACGTCTGGTTCAGGTAATAATTATAAGGTGCTTGTGGTTGCACAAAAACTTTTCAACTGAGTTGCGAAGTGATTACCTTATACACTATAAATTTTCATGCCGAAAATGATGCAACGGTAAAAAAGTTTTTGGATCTCAAAGGTACAAAGAATAGCAGATTAAATGAAAGTTATTGAACATTACGATCGAGCCGAAGAACCGTTAATCTCTTTTGAAATTATTCCGCCCAAGCGGGGGAAGTCCGTAAAGAAGGTTTTTGATTCGCTGGATCAGGTTATGAAGTACAATCCGCCTTTCATCGATGTGACCTATCACGCGGCGGAATCGCATTACGAAGAGTTGAGTGATGGCACCATCAAGCGCCACATCAAGCGTAAGCGTCCGGGAACGATCGGGCTCTGTGCGGCGATATTGCACAAATACGGGGTTGACCCGGTGCCTCACCTTATCTGTGAAGGATTCACGAAAGAGGAGACGGAGGATGCCCTCATCGAGCTCAACTATCTGGGGATTGACAACGTGCTGACGATCCGCGGGGATGCCGCTGACGAATCGGTACCCCGGTATAAAAACGGTACGTTCAACAAATATGCCGTTGACTTGGTGAAGCAGGTTAAGAATATGAACAGGGGAGAGTACCTGGAAGATATTGTCAACGCACAGCATACCGACTTCTGTGTGGGGGTGGCCGGTTATCCGGAGAAGCATTTCGAGGCCCCCAACCTTGATTTTGACATACAGATGCTCAAAAACAAGGTGGAGAAGGGCGGCGACTATATCGTCACCCAGATGTTTTTTGACAACGAAGCCTATTTCCGGTTCGTGAGGAAGTGCCGGGATGCCGGCATAGAATGTCCCATTGTGCCCGGCTTAAAAGTACTGACACGGGAACGGCACCTGAATTGGCTTCCGAAGTATTTTCATCTCAACATTCCCGAGGGGCTGTCCGAAGAAGTCCAGACCAATCCCACGCATGCTCGCGAAATTGGCATTGAATGGGCGGCACAGCAATGTACCGAGCTGCTGGAGAGCGGAGCCCCGGGTATCCACTTTTATATCATGGGCGATCCAAGCCCCGCTCTCAGCGTCATCGACAAGCTGCCGCTGGGGCACGGAGTGAAAAAATAAAGGCTCCTTTCTTATCGAATGAAGACCGGTTCATTCTGGTCTTCGGTGTGTTCTTCGCTGTAGCTGTAGTCGTTCCCGTTAAAGCCCAGCAGTCCCTCATAGCTGTCGACATTATTCTCGACAAGATACCGCGACATCGTCCCGCGGTTCTTTTTAGCGTAGAACCCAATGACTTTCAGCTTCCCGTTCTTAAAATCCTTGAAGACGGGACTCACCACATCCACTTTCAGTTTGTCCGGGTTGAGAGCTTTGAAATACTCCTTGCTGGCAAGGTTGACGAAGAGTTCATCCTCTTTCAGTTCGTCATTCAGTGCATCGGTGAGTTTGTCTCCCCAGAAATCGTACAGCCTGTCGTGCCCGTTGATGTGCAGCTTGGTGCCCATTTCCAGGCGATAGGGCTGCATCAGGTCCAGTGGTCGCAGAATACCATACATGCCGGATAAAATGCGCAGGCTGTTCTGGAGCGTGTCAATGTGCGATTCATCGATACTATAGGCATCCAACTCTTTATACGCCGACCCATTAAAGGCATAGATGCAGGGACGGGCATTCTCTTTGTCAAAGGGAGTGGAGAATTTCTGATAGCGCTCATAGTTCAGGTCGGCCAGGTTCTGGCTGATGTCCATGAGCTTTTTGAGCTCATCTTTCGACATTTTGGCGAGTTTATTATTGAGCGTCTCCGCTTCCTCCAGAAAGCGGGGCTGAGTGGCCCGGTCTGTGGGGAGCTCACTCTCATAGTCCAGCGATTTGGCGGGAGAGATAACAATTTTCATAATAAGAATGAAGTACTTTGATTGTATTGTGTCGGTTCAGCGTTTCTAATGCATCTCGCCGTTCGGCCGTTCCATGGTCTGCCGGAAGGATACAGATGCATATAAAAAGAGTACTCCGCAGGCTGTTCATGCTCGGACTGCTTGCCTGCGCAATACTCTTTATACTTTGCTTTGTATGATGGGTGACCGGATGCTACAGGGCGACTTTTTTGCCGGTTTTTACCGACTCATCGCTGGCCAGTACAATCTTGAGCGTCTGTACTGCTGCCTTCATATGGTCCGACAGGTCGATATCCTCCTGAATAGCCTTCAGGAAGTATTCCTGTTCAAAAAAGCAGATCTCGTCGTGGCCCGGCTCGTCGGGCGTTTCAATGAGTTTGTCGTCGTTCACCAGCTCTCCCTTGTCGTTCAGTTCGGAATAGTGGAGCTGAAGCTGCTTGACGCTTGAGTGATCTTCGATATCTGCCGATTTGCCGCGGGGATCATCAAAAGTGTCCTTGCGGATGCTTACACTGCCGTTGGGACCGATTACATCCTTGATAAAGTAGGCTGTTTCGCTCATCATGGGGCCCCAGCCTGATTCGTACCAGCCAACCGATCCGTCATCGAAGGTAACCTGGAGCTGTCCGTAGTTGTACATGTCTTTGCTGATATCCTCGGTCAGCCGCGCACCGATGGCGTGCACATGGGTGGGATTGGCCTCGGTCATCTGGCACATCATGTCGACATAGTGAACCCCGCAGTCCACGATGGGCGACATGGAGGACATCAAGTTCTTGTGGGTTTCCCACTGGTGCCCCGTACTCTGCTGGTTCAGGTTCATGCGCATAACCAGGGGCTTGCCCAGCTTTTTGGAATGCTCAACAAACTTGATCCAGCCGGGATGGTGACGCAGGATATAGCCAACAAGCAGTTTCTTCCCGGCCTCCTGGGCAGCCTCCACCACTGCCTCGGCTTCTTCCACCGTTTCGGCAAGGGGTTTTTCTACAAAAACGTGGGCGCCCGCTTCAAATGCCTTGATAGCGTAGTCGGCATGCGTTCCCTGGTAGGTATTGATAGAAACGGCGTCGGGCTGGGTCTCAGTGAGTGCTTCCTCATAGCTGCCGAAAGTGGGGAGTCCGCCCAGTTCTTCAGAAAGGCGTTCCCGGCTTTCAGGGCCCCGGCTTACGAGACCTACAATATTAAAATCATCGAGCTGGTGGTATGCTCTTGCGTGTGAGGTTCCCATATTACCACAGCCTACGACTAAGATGTCAACGGTGTTCATAGTAAAGCAAAATCTGGTTTAGGTTAGAATGCATGTGTTGAATAATAAAAAAGGGTCTTATGAAGTTAAGCTCTCAAAGGGGGTCCTCTCGGAGCTTATCCAGTAAGACGTTATATAAGTTTTTATTTCGATGATTAAAACGGAATT
>NZ_FXTH01000021.1 GCF_900182555.1 Fodinibius sediminis
GTGCCTATCCAAGAGGTTGGGTCACTACCCGACGGCTTGGTTATCGACAATATCTGCAAAAATTTGCTGATATTGTCACTAAAGATAACCTAAGGCCTTCAAGAGGGACGTTAGCCATCCTGTACGTAAACGTAAGCCAGGAGTTCCTCTGCCAATAGTTTTCGGGACAAGCTTTGGAGAAGGAGGACAGGAGGATTGACCTGTCCATCGGATAGTCCCTTAGGCTTAAAATTATTCGTAATCCAGCTCTTGAATACGTCATTCACCACAATTTTTTCCTGTTTGTTTATTTGTTGTTTATCGGTCTTCGCTTGTTGTTGCTAATTTTTTCACTTCCCGGCTTTTCCAGAGGTAGTAGATGACAGGTATTACGACAAGGCTAAGAATCGTCGCTGATACCATGCCTCCCACCATCGGGGCCGCAATCCGTTTCATAACGGTCGCGCCGGTTCCCGTACCCCACATGATAGGCAACAGTCCACCGGTGATGGCACAGACGGTCATGAATATCGGTCGGATGCGCTGGGCGGATCCTTCAAATATCGCCTGTTTGAGGTCGTCAAGGTTATTCATCTTGCCATTGTATTTTCTATTGTTATACGCGTTATCCAGATACGTAAGCATGATCACTCCGATTTCGGCAGCCACCCCGGCAAGGGCGATAGCGCCAACTCCCACGGCCACACTAAGATTATACCCCAGGATATACATCAGCCAGAAGGAACCCACTAGCGAAAAGGGCAGTGTCATCAGCACAATGAGACTTTCCTGCAGGTTTTTAAAGTTAAAGTACAGCAGCAGAAAAATAATCAGCAGGGTGATCGGCACCACTACCTGCAGGCGCTTTTTGGCACGTTCCATGTACTCGTACTGACCGCTCCAGGTCAGGCTGTAGCCGGAGGGCAGGTCCAGGCGTTCGTCTACGGTCTGCCGGGCCTGGTTAACATAGCTTCCGATATCAGAGGTGGTGAGATCTACGTAGATCCAGCTGGAATAGCGGGCGTTCTCGGTTTTGATCACCGGGGCGTCTTTGCGGATCTGCAGGTCGGCCACGTATTCAATCGGTATTTGAGCGCCGGATGGGGTGGGTACTAATACTCGTCCGAGGTCCGTAAGGTTTTCACGAACTTCCCGGGCATACCGCACATTCACCGGATAGCGTTCCAGCCCCTCCACCGTTTCCGTTACGTTCATGCCACCGATGGCCGATTGAATCACGTCCTGCACGTCCCCGGTCGTCAGTCCATAGCGGGCCGCTTCCTTGCGGTTGATGCTGAAGTCCAGGTAATTGCCACCGGTCGTCTTGTCGGCAAACACACTCAGGGTTCCGGGCACGTCGCGCACCACCGAGGCGATATCCTGGCTGAGGTCGGAAAGTTTCTGCAGGTCGGGGCCGGTCACTTTAATGCCGATCGGCGTCTTAATCCCGGTCGATAGCATATCGATCCGTGTTTTAATCGGCATGGTCCATGCGTTGGTAAGGCCCGGAATCTTGATGGCCGCGTCCATCTCCTGTTTTAATTTGTCCATCGTCATGCCCTCCCGCCACTGGTCTTCGGGCTTCAATTGGATAATGGTCTCGAACATGGAGAGCGGGGCTGGGTCGGTAGAAGTCTGCGCCCGTCCCGATTTACCAAATACCGATTTCACTTCCGGGAAGCTGGCGATCATTTTGTCGGTCTGTTGCAGCAGCTCCTTCGCCTTGGTGATACTAATGCCGGGATCAGTGGTGGGCATGTAGAGCAGGTCGCCCTCTTCAATGGGAGGCATGAATTCAGAACCAAGTCGCTGCAGGGGCACAATGGAAATGGCCAATATCGCAATGGAGGCTATGACGGTGGTCCATTTAAAACGCAAGGCCCAATTGATCACGGGGCGATAGATCCAGATTAAAAAGCGGTTGACCGGATTTTTATGTTCAGGCTGAATATTTCCACGGATCAGGTAACCCATCAATACGGGAACCAATGTTACTGAGAGCAATGCCGCTGCCGCCATGGCATAAGTTTTGGTAAAGGCCAGGGGCTTAAACAATCGTCCTTCCTGACCCTGCAGGGCAAATATTGGCAGAAACGAGACTGTGATAATCAGCAGCGAGAAAAACAGGGCCGGTCCCACCTCTTTAGAGGCATCCACAATAATACGCCAGTGCTCCTTTTGCCCCTTGTCTTTCTCCAGGTGTTTATGGGCATTCTCCACCATGACGATGGCTGCGTCAACCATCGCCCCAATCGCTATGGCAATGCCACTCAGCGACATGATATTGGCGTTGATGCCCTGGAAGTACATCACCAGGAAGGCTGCCAGGATACCAATCGGCAAGCTGATGATAGCTACCAGCGAGCTCCGGAAGTGCAACAGAAATATCATCACAATGATGGCCACCACAATGCTTTCCTCCAGGAGTTTGTGCTCCAGGAATGCAATGGCCCGGTTGATCAGGCTCGAGCGATCGTAGGCGGTTTTGATGGTCACACCTTCTGGCAGGCCGCTTTCCAGCTCCTTCAGTTTGTCCTTCACATTGTCGATGGTCTGCAGGGCATTTTCGCCGTAGCGCATTACGACCACGCCCCCGACGGTTTCTCCCTCGCCGTTCCAGTCAGCTACGCCTCGTCGAAGGTCCGGACCAATGTTCACATTGCCCACATTGCGAATGGTCACCGGGGTACCGTTTCCATCGGTGCCGATGGGCACATTTTTCACGTCTGCTACGGTCTGTATATATCCCTTGCCGCGGACCATAAACTCGGTTTCGCTCATTTCCACGATGCGACCTCCCACATCATTGTTGCTGCGTTTAAGTGCCATTTTGATTTTCGAGAGTGGAATATCGTAGGCAAGCAGCTTGTCGGGATCGACTTCTACCTGGTATTGTTTGACATGACCGCCGATACTGGCGACCTCGGCTACGCCTTCCACGCTGAGCAGTTCGTATTTCAGGAACCAGTCCTGGATGGAGCGCAGCTGCTGGAGATCATATTGATCTCCGCCGTCCAAAACATACTCATAAACCCAGCCTACACCGGTGGCATCCGGGCCAAGTGTGGGTGTAACGCCTTCCGGAAGGTTGCTGCCGGCGGTATTGAGGTATTCCAGCACCCGGCTGCGGGCCCAGTACATATCGGTATCATCCTCAAAGATGATGTAGATGAACGAGAGCCCGAAGAAGGAGTAGCCCCGAACCACTTTGGATTTCGGTACTGACATCATGGTGGTGGTCAGCGGATAGGTCACCTGATCTTCCACGACCTGTGGGGCCTGTCCGGGATATTTGGTAAATACGATAACCTGGACATCACTGAGGTCCGGAATCGCATCCACCGGGGTTTGATACATTACATAGGTACCGCCCGCCAGCAGCAGGATGCTGGCGATAATTACCATAATGCGGTTGTTGACGGATAGTTCAATTATTTTCTGTAGCATTGCTTAAATCTCCAAAATCGTTAATAGGATTTGTACTATTGCCTGCTGCGTCGGTTATATGTTCATGCTTGAATGGTCGGTCGTATCGGCAGGTTCTGTGCGATGGTTCATTTCTCCAGGGGTGGTATCCTTTTTTTCCATCTCCATATCAGAAGTATCCTGTTTTTGCTGGAGCATTTTCTGTATAGCTTCCTGCAGGCGGCTTTCGCTGTCGAAGAGGAACTGGGCTGAGGTCACAATCTCTTCGCCCGGCTGAACGCCTTCCAGTATTTCGATTTCGTTATTGCGCTGCCCGCCTTCCACGCCCAGGGTCACCTCGCGTGGCTCAAAGGCCCCTTCTCCCTTGGCAACAAATACGATGTTCCGTTCCCCGGTTCTGATGATAGCCTCATTCGGGATGACGGTAACATCGCGCTTGGGACGTGAGTGAATACGGACATTGGCAAACATCCCGGGCTTCAGTTCCAGGTTGGGGTTGGGAAATTCCAGACGCACCTGTACTGTTCGCGTCTTTTGATCCAGGCTCGGGTACACGTAGGCCACGGATCCACGATAGGTTTTGCCCGGTTGGTAGGAAAGCTCCATCTGGGCAGGTTGGCCTTCCCGGATCCAGGGGACTTCGTAATCATATACGCTGGTTTGCACCCAGACGGTTGAAAGATCGGCGATCTTATAGGCCGGGGTACCGGCTTTGATAAATTCACCCTCCACGGCATTCTTGTGAAGCACAACACCAGTCGCCGGCGATGTTAGTGTTACTGCTTTCTTGACTTCACCGGTTTGTTCCAGTTGCTGGATAACCGAGACGGGTATACCCCAGTATTCCAGCCGCTTTCGGGTGGCCTCAAGCAAGCTGTTGCCCCCGGCTCGAATTTGCTCAAAACTGCTGGAACGAATTTTATCGTTCGTTTTAAGGGCCAGCAGGTATTCCTGCTGCGTAGTAACCAATTCCGGGGAATAGATGCTGAATAGGGGTTGTCCCCGCTGGACCATTTTTCCGGTATAGTCAACATGCAGTTGTTCTACCCAGCCGGAAATTTTAGGATTTACGTTAAAGAGCTTTTGCTCATCGTAGTCTACTTTTCCTACAGCATTGACCGCAGTGGAAAGATCTTTTTGCTGAACCGTGGCCGTACGTACATTCATATTTTGGACAACCACCGGATTGATCTTAACCATCCCTTCTGAACTGTTGGCTTCATCTGCGTAGACCGGCACCAGATCCATCCCCATCTTGGACTTTCCGGGTTCGTCATAGATTTCACTGGGATTCATCGGGGCCTGCCAATACAGGATCTCGTTATCTTCCTGCTTCTTGGTATCCGAATTTGGTGCATCCTGCATGTCCTGATGCTGTATGTCTTTGGGCGCCTCAGAAGTCGATATTGACATGTTGCCCGTTTGGGTCCCCAGCCAGTAGCCACCTAGGGTAAAAGTGGCAATGACCCCGAGGGAGAGAAGTATGGATTTGGTATTCATGATGCTTGTCCTCATAATTTGTATTTCGAAAATGGTTTAAAACTCAGTGCCGGTAAGGGCTTCTATTTCTGCCAATGCTTTGTGGTAGTCGGCTAAAAAACGGTGGTAATCCAGCCGGAATTGGAAGAGGGTCAGTTCGCTGTCGAGCAGCGATAGGAAGTCCACTTTATCGTTTTGATATCCTGCCATCGACGACTCCAGCGATTCTTCTGCCTGTGGAATAATGCCGGTTTTATAGAGGTCGATTAGCCGTCGGTTTTTCTCAAGGTTGGTCAACGACTGTTGGAGCATCTGTTCAATAGAGTTCGTCAAATTCCGGTAGCGATACTCCATGGAAGATTTCCTGATTCGGGTCTCCTGCACCTTTTTGGCCTGTTTCTTTTTGTGAAAGAGCGGGATCTTGACATTGAACATAGCTGAAATAAAGTCATATCCAGGCATCCCGTTTTGAAGCTCATTCCGCTGGGTGTAGGCCACGCCTACCGCGAAATCGGGATAGCGGTTTTTGAGAGCCAGATCTACCTGTTGACCGCTTTGTTTAACTACGGTTTTCCATGCAGCGAGCATGGGACTGGTGCTGTCGGCCTGCTGGATAAGTGTGGTTAATTCGTATCTCCACGGTTCCGGTTCGGAAGCCAAAGCTTTTCCAAGCGGAGCATCAGCTGGTTCATTTATCAGCGTATTAATTTGGGCCTGAATAGCTTCGCGCTGCTGGCGAAGCTTCAGCTCTCGGTCAATCATCTTGGAAAGTGCTACCTGAGCCCGTAATACGTCTTGTTGTAAGCCCTTGCCCACGCCATATCGCGTTTCGGCAATTTTCACGAATTCCTTGAGCACTTCCTGATTGTCGGTAACGGTGGTCAGGGCCTGGTCTATGTAATAGAGGTCGTAATAGGCTTGTTTCGTTTTCTTAATGAGCTGGTTTTTGAGTTCCTGGTGCTGGTGGAGGGTGATGTCCGAGGAACTACGCGCAATATCTCCTTTCAGGCTAAGTGTTCCCGGAAAGGGAAATGGCTGCATCAGGGAGATCTGCTTGCCGGTCATGGGTTCCTGGTCCAGGGTAAAACTATTCACAGGAATGTTCATGAGATTTAAACCAACTGTCGGGTCGGGCAATGCCTCCTGCTGCGTTATTTGGGTTTTGCTTGCCTCCCATCCCTGAAAAGAAGATTGCAGTTCGGGATTCTGGGTTACTACCTTTTGGATAAGTTCATCCAGGACGAGCATAGGATCCCTGGCTTGTCCTGCTGCTTCAAAAGGAGATATCAAAAACAGAGAAAGGACTAATATCAGGGGAGCAAAAATGATTTTGTTCATTGTTATTGCTGCGTATTTAGTTCAATCAGTTATTAAAAAGAGTTTCTTATCTTATTCCTGACTAAACTAACACCAGCTCCCTTAAATGAACCTTAAATCATCCAGGGGTTTTCAATAAAAAGACCTGCACCTGTATTGCTGGGCACGAAGGGAAAGTGTGAGTTAAGATTTAGTTTCCACTGATGGATGACCAGTGCCATGCTGTGATTTTCCAGTTTTTTCTTTGTTGTTACGAAGAGCCAGTTCGAGACTGTTAAGACCTGATGTTCTATCGCTGTAGGTGGCCAGGCAGGTGACTGGGTGATACCAGACGGTATTTCCCTCAGTCGTAATAGTGCACGATTCAAATTCACATTTCATGGAACTCAGACTTTCCCATTGGAATAAAAATAGCAGGGTAAATATTATAGTTGTTTCAATATACCCTCTCCCAGGATCTGAGGGTATTTTTTGGCCTCTCTGGCTGTCGTTGTCTGTCGGCTGGTGGAATGCTTTGAGCAATTTTATTGCATGTTCTCTTCACAGGATGCCGGCTTATAGAAATGAAAGGTTCGATTGTAAGAAGAAAGACTGCCCGTAATGATATCCGAGTATTCAGAACACAGTTTTTAATGATTATTGAGTTGTGTTACAGCCATGCGATCGATAATCACGGTCCCGTTTCCATCCAATCCAAGTCCCAAACTTCCAGCCTCTGGGACATCGCCATGTCCATGCACCACCATCTCTTTGTTGATATAACCGCGGAAATGTGTGCCGTTGGCGACTGTACGAATAAACAGCATTCCCGAGGCCGAGTAGGATTCTTCGGCAAAGACTTCACGGTTGCCTCCGGTTACGCGCCCCTGGGATATGGTTCCATCGGAAGATAAGGTAACGAAGTCGTAGTTTTGGGCGTCCTGCACGTGATTAACGAGAGAAATATCCCCCTCAAATTCAGAAATATCCAGGTAATAATCGACCTGTACGTTTTTAAATGAACGTTTCCCGGTAAAGAAGTTAGTAGTGGAATCAGCAGATATCTTAAGAAGGCGATTGTTGTTATTGGTAACAACGGTGGGCTGCAGACCTGAGGCAGATCCTTCCAGCCAGCGGAACCGGGAAAGCAGTGTACCTGTACCATTAGGTCCAATTTCCCAGGACCAGTTGCCATTATCACTAACGGTGAATGTTGATTCATTTTGTTGCAGGCTGTCTGAGGTAACCGGGGTAGTGCTTTGGTTTTCGGCCAGCTGACCCGTGCCCGTCGCATAACCAAAGACCATTTCGGCCCCGTGGTCCCCTGTTTCATATAAAAAGAAAATTCCGGGCAAGGCAATGATGAACACCCCAACTCGAATCGCTTGTTGATCCATTTTCTGGTACCAGTGAAGCAGCACCCGTACCACTACATAGACTACAAAGAACCAGACCGTCCATAATGCCCAGTCGGCATGCTCATTCAAAACTGATTGGGCTCCAGACGGTAGAAATACGCTGTCAGCCGCCAGGGTACCCGTATAGTAAGCCGCGATGGCCGACGCAGCCCCAAAGCCATAAAGGATGGTTGTCTTAAGACTATCCCACCATTTATCTGGCAAAAAAAAGCTTAGCAAGTCCATCAATGATGCAAGCAAAATAATCGCAATGGGAAAATGAACAAGTATCGGGTGTATGTTGGGGGCCCAATCGGGGATCAGTTCCATGGCGCTATATTATTGGTTGATCAAATGTTAATTTCCATCCGGATTATAAATGTTATTCCAGTTCCAGCCGCTGCTTTGCAAGAGTCCGCCCAGGAGAACTCTTCTTTCATGACCACCAGGCTGTTCTCGAGGCTGCTTTACCAGGGGGATGCCGGTCTTCTGTAAATACTGGATGCCCGGGCCGGCATCGGCCTCAGCTTCGGCCTTTTTAATAAAATGATGCTGAACGGTGTTTAAAAATTTATCAATGGTATCGCGCAGCGGGCGTAAATCCTGATCAAAAGGTGTGTCCATTTTGATATGTGTCTGTGCAAGGCTTAGTGCCTCATCGAGGTTTGTTAGATTAAGGGAAAGGGACTCTGAGCGGGGAATACTGTAAAAGTAATGTACGCCGGGGTGCGCATAGTGATTTTGGCTGTGTTCATTGATCATTTGTTGCAGATTGGGAGCCACGCTGGTTAATCGGTCAAATCCGTTGCCGGTATAACTATTTGCAAGTATCTCTTCAGGCGTTTCTCCCAAATTGGAGATGAACAGGCTTAGCTTGCGCTTATGAATGACCGCCGACGTCAGATTCATAAGGTAGGTCATTGCGGTGGTGATAAAAATAAAGCCGGCAAAAGAGAATGCCGCTACCATAATTTGCCATCCCCCGTCGTTGGGAATGTATTGACCATTGCCAAGTGTGGATAAGACATAGCCGCTGAAGTATAACTTGTTGATGGCACTGGCGGGCTCTCCGCCCGGGGCAAGAAGTACAGAATAAGGGTCACTCATCATTATCAGGAAAAGCCCGAACCACAGCAGGCTAATCCATAATGCTACCTGCGCGAGGATATGTGTTACTCCGGAAAACTTCAACAGGTACCGGCTGCTGGTCTTTTTATTTGTCCAGAGAAACAGGGAGGCAATTCCATTCGATATGGATTTTGCCAAGACACCGGCTCCGTTAAATGAGACTGTCGTGTAAAAGAAGTCGCAGGCCGTAACCAGGACGGTAAAGATGCCGGCGACAAGATATAGTTCGTGTATCATAATATGATATTCGAATGTCAGGGGCAGGGTAGCCACATATTCCGCCTGGCAAAAATAGCTACTCCGGTGTTGGCTCAAATTTTGGCACTGCTCGTGCCTTGGCCTCTTCTTCCGTTTCTGCAATTCCGTTTTCCCGGATATCATGGATCAGCCATTCCATCTCTTTAATTTCTTTGCGTTGAGCATCCATAATAGCCTTTGCCAGTTTTTGCACCCGGGGGTCTGTTATACCGGCACGTTCGCTGGTCATAATCGCGATTGAATGATGTGGAATCATGCCCTCCATATAGTCAACATCATCGATCGTTGCCTGGCTTCGTGACAGCCAGATTGAACCTGCCAGCAATAATGCACCGCCGAGGAAAATGGCAATATTCATCTTGCTGTTTTTATACATTTGTAGCATAAAAGCCAGCATAATAATCATCATGGACCCCCCCATGATTAGTGTCATAAACAGCCGTTCTTCGCTGAACCATGCGTGATCTAAAATTTGATAGGAGTTTGTATACATTAGAAAGAACATCGCAACCATCGCGGTCACAATCATTGCGAAGAATTTGAAGTAGTTTGCAGCGTTGCTGTGATTATTTTCCATAATGAAGTTTTCCTCTCTTTATATTTAGGTTATTGCTCATCTTGATAGATGACTAGTATGAGTAAAGTTTCAAGTGATACCAGCAGGGCATGGAAGTTTTCTTTTGAACCCCATCGGGCAGGTTCATGTTCCTGATAGTCCCACCACCGGCGCTATCCCTATCTGCCGTTTTGTCCAGCTTGGGTTCCCGGTTGATACCGGTATAACGGAGCAGATTCCCGTGCAAACGCACAGCATAGCCCCGCTGGGTTTCCAAAAGAAGCGCAATGCTGTTTTTGCCGATTCTCTGGCAATTTAATAAAAGTTTCCATTTTGGATGTTCAGAATAGTTGGAGATTAATGGAAGAATTCATCCATGATGCCTGGTACTTCTTGTCGGTTCTCAAGTGATTTCCAAATTCGCCATCATTCCGGCATCTTCGTGCTCGAGATTATGGCAGTGAAAGACATACAACCCTTTGGGGGCATTAAAAGTCATAATTACACGAACTCGTTCTCCTGGCATAACCAGGGCGGTATCCTTCCACCCGGTTTCGGTTGGGATCAGGCCCCGGTTTCCACTTCGGTTTAGGACTTTAAATTGTACTGCATGAATATGCATGGGATGGGGAACAGGAGAGTTGTTGATGAATTCCCATATCTCGGTATCTCCCTGGGTTATTTCTTCATCAACGCGAAGCATTTCAAACAGGCGCCCGTTTATGGTATGTCCCCTCATCATTTCCATGTTCAGTTCGATGGTTCGCTTTCGTACAGCATCAGTCCGGGAGGGGAAATTGACGTTAGACAGTTGCTGGGGAAGATCAACGGAAGTGGAAGAATCGGCTTCATTACCTATTCGAAACTCCATCAATGGGAATTCACTGCCTTGGTCCGGGCCTTCTTGGCCCATCAGTTGAGCCATGCCTCCCATCATTCCGCCGTCTGAAGATATCGAAAATTTCCTGCTGATTAATTCTGCAGATTTACCGGTGAATCCCTTTGAGAAATCTACCAGTATGTCTGCCCGTTCACCGGGAGCCAGCAGTAATTCAGTTGTTTCAACAGGCTTGGGTAAAAGTCCCCCGTCAGAACCAATGACGGTAAATAAGTGCTCGTTTCGGAAAGCGATATTATAAATGCGGGCATTTGAGCCATTGAGCAATCGTAACCGGTATGGACGGGGCTGTACTTCGTGATAGGGATTGGGAATGCCGTTAACCAGAATATGCTCTCCTAAATAGCCCGTCATCATGCGTTCCGGCATAGAAGGGTCATAGTAGATTTGACCAGTGTCGTCTATTTTTCGATCCTGAATAACTAAAGGCAGTTCGTATTTTCCTGAAGGCAGGTTCAACGCTTCCTCTTCATCATCAGTTACGATGAAAAATCCTGCTAACCCCCGGTAAACCTGGGGACCCGTAATTTTGTGTGGGTGGGGATGATACCAATAGGTGCCTGCTCGCTGATTGATGTTGAAATCATAGGAATAACGGCCTTCCGAAATTACATCTTTGGGATGTCCGTCCATATCTGGCGGCACAATCATGCCGTGCCAGTGGATAATGCTTTCCTCCCCGATATCGTTATGAAACTGAACTTGAAAACGCTCTCCTTTTTTTACGTGGACGGTGGGTCCCGGTAAGCTTCCGTTAAAGTGTAAGCCATCCAGGGTATATTCTTCACCGATGGCAAGGCTGCCCCGGGAGGCCCGCAGTTGATCAGTATCCAGCTTTTCCGGGAATTGCAGAGGATAGCGATAGGTATTTGACTGTTTAGGGACGGAATTTGTGCAGGAGGTGATGATGGAAGGAGCCAGTAATCCCCCGGCACCAGTCCCCGCATATTTCAAAAAGGTTTTTCTATCCATGCTCACTATTTGAGCAATTCCTGTTTCCGTTTGTTGAACTCTTCCTCGTCAATTTCACCCTCGGCATACCGCCGTTTGAGTATGTCCATGGGCGTTTCTTTTTGCTGCTTGTTTTGGTTCGAGTTCATTAGGGCTCGAATGGCAAATACTATCAGACCGAAAATTAAAAGCCACCAGAAAACCATCATCCATCCGCCTCCAAAGAAATTAAAATCATGCATATTACTTATGGTATATATTGATTCTGCTTACCTGTTAAAGTAATAGGATAAACGATTAAAACCACATCCGAACGCCCCCCAGCAAACTCAGGTTGCTGACATGTCCTCCGGTGCGAGCCATATCGGCGGTTTCGCCCAGCTTGCGTTCCCAGTTGAAGCCGATGTACGGAGCAAATTCCCGTACGAATTCGTAGCGGAGTCGAAATCCAAGCCCAATATTATTAAACCCGGATCCGACGCCCCACTCGGGTACCTCTTGTATGGCAATACTGGTTTCAAATATTGGCTGACCAATAAGCCGCTGCGTGAATAGCAGATCATATTCTGCTTCCAGTGAGGCAGAAATATCGCCATCTTCGCTGATAAACATCCCACCGTCCACATGAAAAAAGTAGGGTGCCATGCCCTGCAGACCGATTACAGCAAAACCTCTGGACTTGTTGGCACCGCCTTCATAGGCCAGATCGTAGCGGATGCCCCCCTGAATATCAAAGTAAGGATCAATGGCCCGGCTGTATAAGCCCTGGAACTCCATCTCCGCTTCACTTTCGGTGGTCAGTGCCTCACCGTGGGTTTTAAACCAGAATTTGTTGATGTCTTTGCCCACAAATCCCTGAATTTCCCACATAAGGGGATCTATGCCGTTCAAGCTCCGGTACTCCAGCTTTTCGGCAATCAGGTAAACGTAGGTTTTATTGTCCATCATCAGGTCGTTGCTGAACTCAGGCGCCTTTTGAGCAAAAGCTGAGCTGCCGGCGATTACAGTGATAGCTAGAACAGTGAGAATGAATGTTAATGCGCGTTTTATTATGGTCATGATCATGCAAATTTGTATGTCAGATAGAATTCGTTCGTGAAGGGTTAATGCCCCCAAATGGATTATGGGCTTTTACGGCGGTTCAATCTCCCTGAATTCCCCTTTTCCAGGAAGGCGTTTGGGATTGAGGGACCGGTAAACGTGGAGTTCCTCTCCCGATAGTTTTCGGGACAAGCTCTGGAGAAGAAGGACAGGAGGATTGATTTCCCATACCTGTTTTAGGTTGTTTAAAGGTCATTGGTTATGGATACCTATCTATGAATAATCCTGCCCGTAAATGCCGCCGTCTTCATCGGCTACCTGGACGACGCGGAACATGCCGCGCTCCATGTGATAGAGAATGTGGCAGTGGAAGGCCCAGCGCCCTTTGTCGCGTGGGGTAATAAGGGCCGAGATGCGTTGGGCCGGCTGTAAAAGCAGGGTGTGCTTGCGAGGATTGTACTGCCCGTTGCCGTTTTCCAGCTCCATCCACATACCGTGCAGGTGTATGGGGTGTTCCATCATGGTATCATTGACCAGGGTGAGTCGCAGGCGCTCATTGTGTTTAAATTCAATAGGCCCGTCAACTTCATGGAACTGTTTGCCGTCAAAGGACCACATATAGCGTTCCATGTTGCCGGTCAGGTGCAGCTCAACTTCGCGTTGCGGTTTCCGCTTGTCAATATTCGGTTTCAACTTCTTAAGATCCCGGTATACCAATACTTTGCGTCCGTCCTTGCCTAGGCCGATGCCCGGTTCATCCAGCCGGTCGAATTGGTAGCTGGCGATTGCTGCGGCACCGATGCCGTGATGGTCCGGTCCGTGTCTGACGGGCGGGGCAGGCATGCCGGGCATCGGCATTTTTCCGTTGTCCATGTTCATGTCGTCATGACCGTCGTGATTCATGTTGTTCATACCCGTTTCTTCGCTGTCCATATCCATGCCGGCCATATCCATTTTCATGCCCATATCTTTCATGCTGCGTTTGGGGCGCGAGCGTAGTTCGGGCACCGGGGCGGACATGCCTTTACGGGGTGCGAGGGTGCCGCGTGCATAGCCGCTCCGGTCCAGCGATTCGGCAAAAATGGTATAGGGTTTTTCCTCTTTCGGCTCTACGATCACATCATAGGTTTCGGCAATACCGATGCGAAACTCATCAATGGAGACCGGTTCCACATTTTGGCCGTCGGCTTGTACGACCGTCATCTCCAGGCCGGGAATACGAACATCAAAAGCGGAAGTACCGGCTGAGGCGTTAATAAACCGCAGACGCACTCTTTCGCCTTTCCTGAAGAGGGCATTCCAATTGGAATCGGGGCCACGACCGTTCATAAGATAGGAATAGGTTGCCCCTGTGACATCAAGCAGATCCGTGGCACTCATCCTCATCTTGCCAAAAGACAAGTAATCCTTAACAGCATCTCCCAAGCCGTTCTCTTTGGTATCCCTGAAAAATTCTCCGAGTGTCCGCTTCTGATAATTATAATATCCCTCCATTTTAACGCTGTGTGCCAGCACATCGTAGGGATTCTCAAAAGTCCAGTCAGAAAGTACGATCGGGTATTCGCGGTCATATTCGACCGGATCTTCCCCGGCCGGATCGATAACCAGCGGCCCGTAGTGGCCCAGCTGTTCCTGGAGCCCTGAGTGACTGTGATACCAATAGGTGCCGTTCTGCCGCACCGGGTACCGGTATTCAAAGGTTTCTCCGGCGGGAATGCCGTCAAAGCTGACGCCGGGCACGCCATCCATCTGGAAGGGCAGCAGGATCCCGTGCCAGTGAATGGAGGTGGTATCCTCCAGCTCGTTTTTTACCCGGAGGAGTACATCCTGTCCCTCCTGAAGCCGGATCAGGGGACCGGGAACCGTACCGTTAATGCCAATGGCATTACCCTGTTTCCCGTCGACCTGGTGAGGCATTTTCCCAATGGTCAGATCGATGACATTATCGGGTCCTTTGGGGGTAAGCACTTCCCGGTTGTCAAATCCGGCAAAGGCGTAGGTGGGGAGAACAGAACTTATCCCGGCCATGGCAGCCATCGAAGCCGAATAGCGCAGGAATTTTCGGCGGCTCATGTTATAATTGTTGTCACTCATAAATCAGTGTAACTTGTTGTTTTTATTTATCTAAAGCGTTGGTTTTAAATGTCGAACCGAAATATACGAACCGAACCTTAAATTTAGCTTAAAACATTATTGGTCTGTGTCTTTTATCTTGGAGGTGTTATATCATAAAATAAAATTGCTGTTTTATGTGGATACTGTTAGTTGAAGACGAAAAACAACTTGCCAATTCCTTAAAACGAGGCTTGGAAGAGGAAGGACATGTAGTCGAAGTCATACACGATGGAGAGAAGGCGGAGCTTCAGGGAATAGTAAACGATTACGATCTGGTTGTATTGGACTGGCGACTACCCAACAGGGATGGAAAGAAAATTTTGCAATCCTGGAGGGCCGAAGAGCGATCATTTCCCGTGCTTATGCTTACGGCCCTTGGTGATCTGGATCATAAAATTTCAGGATTGGATGCCGGCGCCGATGATTATATGAGTAAGCCGTTTTCCTTTGAAGAACTGCTTGCCCGCATCCGGGCGTTGGGACGCAGGGCATCGGAAATTACTCATTTGGAAACCGTATCAGCGGGTCCTATTGAGTTGGATTCTCGCAAGCACTGGGTCAAGGTATGCGGCATGAAACGCTCATTGCGGCCCAAGGAGTTTATTTTGTTAGAACTGTTGCTCAATGAACCGGAGACCGTTTTTTCCAAAACACAAATTGCCGAGCGCGTATGGGGATCGGCGTACTATGTCAGTGATAATACCATTGAAGCTACCATTTCTACCCTACGACAGAAACTGGCTGAATCGTTTGAGGAGTGTGAGGACATCTTCCTGGAAGACAATGCAATGGTTATAGAAACCATACGTGGAGCAGGTTATCGCCTCAACAGCAGCTTAACAAAGACAGAAGAATAATATAGTGGCACGGATTACCTCCTTTTTTGACAGGCTTTCAATTTCCAAGAAACTGGCATTCTGGTATGGATTCAGTCTTTTCCTGATGCTCAGTCTGTTCGGCTATTTTTTATATGAAACCTTTCATCAATCCATCCATCATAATTATGATCGACATTTGCGATTCGAAGCAGAACAGCTGCTCCCCTTTATTCATACTGAGGATACACTGTCCATTGATTTGTCTGAATACAGTCGAAATGAGGCATTAAGAAGCGGGATCGAATATGGAACCTATGTTCGATTGTATAATCAGAGGGGAACCTTAATCTATAAAAGCAGAAATTTTTCAGCTGTTACACAGCCGCTGACCACCGATATACCCGAGAAGTCCGAGGAATATTCGTTCAGCAGCCAGTGGCAGGATCTTCCCGCCCGAACGCTTTTTTATCCTATCAGGGATGACAACAGACAGCTTCGCGGGTGGCTGGAAGTTACCGGCTTTGAGTGGACTCAGCACGAAGAAATAAATCGCTTCCAGAACTATATTATTATTTTTGTCATTTTGAGCGTTTTTCTGGCAATATTAGGCGGATATTGGCTTTCAAGAAGAGCCTTGTCGCCTGTGGCCTCGGTTATTGATGCGGCCAAATCTATAACAGCCACCGACCTGGACAAGCGGATTCCTGTTAATTACCAGGTCAAAGATGAGTTGACCGACTTGGCGGAAACCTTCAATATGATGCTTAATCGCCTTCAAAAGGGCTTTGAGCGTGAGAAACGGTTTACCTCGGATGCCGCCCATGAACTTATGACGCCTCTGTCGTCGATGCGCAGCGATGCCGAGATCATGCTTCGCAAACCCCGTTCCAAAGAGGAGTACCAGGAAACGATACAACGGATGCTGGCAGAAGTGCGCAAAATGAGTGAAATGGTACACTTGCTGCTGCAGCTTTCGAGAGTGGAATCAGTACATCGTTCCAAGCCGGATATCGTGAATGTCAGTCGCATTTCAGAAACAGTGGCGGGTAATTTCCGGGAACATGCCAAGGCCAGGAACATCAGTATTCAAACGCAGATTGATCCCAACCTGCAGGTGCAGGCACATGGGGCTTATATTGAAGAGGTTATTAATAATCTGCTGGAAAATGCGGTAAAATACACGCCGGAAGGGGGGCAGGTGAATCTGCAACTACAGCGAAGCAGCGGCAAGGCGGTCATCCACCTGAGTGATACCGGCATCGGTTTTGATGAGGAAACCAAAAAACATCTATTTGAACGCTTCTACCGCGCGAGTGAGTCAGACGTGCAGGAGCAATCCGGTAGTGGGCTGGGACTGCCACTCGTAAAAGCGATTGTAGAACTATATAACGGAAAAATTCGCACCTACAGTGAAGGGAAGGGAGAAGGAAGTACGTTTGTCGTCGAGTTTCCACTGGCAGAAGACAAGCAGGCTGGATCAATGGCTTAACGTAACGTACTGTCTATTTTTTTGTAGCGATTCGGGGTGTGAGATAATCAATCTCCCTGCATCCCTCTTCTCCAGGATGGACTTTTGGGGCTGGAGACGTAATTGGTGCGTTCCTCTACCGATAGTTTTCGGGACAAGCTCTGGAGAAGGAGGACAGGAGGATTGAAGGTTCAATCTCTTTCATTAGCATCTTAAACAGCAATGAAAAAGAATGGGTTAATGATGTCCTCCTCCCATGCCATGTCCACGGCCATGGCCGCGCCCCCCTTCCTCCCAATAGTCACAGGTCCCATTTTGATTTGAATCGGTGAATCCCGGCCCGTGCCAGGTGGGACTGCCGTCCTGGGCGTAATCACAAATTCCGTCTCCGTTTTGGTCGGTGAAATTATGGCCGGATCCCACATGCGTTTCTCTTTCAAAATAGTCATTGATGTGATTACTGTTCTCATCGTGAAACCTCATGCCTTCATGACGTCGATGCATAGCATGTGAGGAATCCCAATAATCACAGATTCCGTTATTGTTGTCATCCACAAACCCGGGTCCGTGCCAGCTTGGACTGCCATTTTGGGCATAGTCACAGATGCCATCACCATCCTGATCAATAAAATCATGGCCCCGTTCACCGAAATGTTGATCTTGCATCCCCTTCTTTTTATTGCTCTTTGAGGTGCTGCTCAAACCTGCTTCATGAGTTGACTGTTCTACATAGTCGTTGACACTGTTTTTGTTTTCATCCACATACATGGGATATACAGCTTTTTCCTCTTGCCGGGTAT
Organism: Fodinibius sediminis; assembly: GCF_900182555.1. Classification (GTDB taxonomy): domain Bacteria; phylum Bacteroidota; class Rhodothermia; order Balneolales; family Balneolaceae; genus Fodinibius; species Fodinibius sediminis. The sequence goes on from NZ_FXTH01000021.1 coordinate 17,611, forward strand.
CGGTAGTACCACAACCACTAAACAGCAGCAGGGCCGTAGTAAATACGAGATAAATGGTTACATTTTTCATCTTGTTCCTTTCAGTATAATTGTTATTAAGTACGATTGAACCTTCTTTTTAATTTTCAACATACCCATTTTTATTCAGTTGAGAGCTAAGGCTCTGTCTCATTGGTACGTCATACAAATACCTACAAGAAAAATTCCGGCGATGGGTCGGTCTATTCCTCTATTGTTGGTTGAAGTTCTGATGCAGTCCAGGGACGGGTGCGATTGCTATAGTCCTTAGATACCCGTACGACATCATCCTGGGTAATCTTTGAAAAATCTCCCTGATTTCGGGTGCGGAGATAGTTAAGTATGGAGGCTATTTCCGCTGCACTCAGGCGTGCCTTAAATGAGGGCATAATGCCCTGATAAGTCTGTCCCTGTACGTCAATATCGCCTTGCAGGCCATGAAGCAGAATACGGATAGGGATGGATTTGTCGCCGGTGACCCACTCTGAATCGACCAGTGGTGGGAAAACGCCTGATACACCCTTGGCATTACTTCCGTGGCAGGAGGCACAGTTTTGAGAATATAGGTTTTTACCATTCAATAACGCCGGATCCCCCTCCTCATTGAAAGGTGTCTCGCTGGGCTCATCCAGTCCGGGAACCATCTTTCTCATCGTGCCATACTCGTCGGAGAGACGACGATTCATCCGCGCCATATTTTGCTGCCCCATTCGTTGGTGCATCCGTGCCATCTGATCGTGCATGCCCATCATCTGACTGTACCACTCACCGGTCATATGACCCTGCATGTGCATGCCCATACCTTCAGCCATCATATTATCGCCCTGCATACGACGTCCTCTGTTTCCAGCCATCATCTGTCGATGGCTGACATCCATATCGCGGTGCATCTTCTGCATCTGGCTGTAGAGCGATTGTAATTCCGGGGGAAGGGTGTCCGTTTCAGCTTCGTAGTTTGTTAGCAGCATTTTGTAATTAGCCTGCAATGAATCATAGGCGGCTTCTAATTCCTTCCGTTGTTCTTCACTCATGTAATTAGAGCGTCCCATCTGACAGGAGGATAGAAAAACGAGGAGTCCTATTGATATCAGAAAAAATCCAATGTTTATTCTATTCATCACAACTCCCTTCTTTGATTAATATTTACTTACTATAAAATGGCTTTAATCGGGGTTTATAGCCAACCGTTTCTAAATCCTGCCTTTGTTAATCCATTCCTGAGGTATTCAGAGCTTCTCATGAGTCGCCAGATTAAGTCCGATCGATAATTCTCGCACATCAATACAACAGGACCAAGATTAATACCATAATGATAGGAAGAGGTCCATCCATCCCGGGTTTTTTGACTATTGGGAAAGCTAAGATTAAAACTGCACCTCAGACAATATTTGCCTGTAATCCGGGGGTGTACGTGCTGGAAATTTTGAATGGTTGGCAACACAATTTCCGGGGCGAAAGGTAGCGATGCGAGGACGGCCCACGGAGCAACTGTGCCATCATCGGGTCCGTAGGGAGCGCCACGAGCCACATAACCGAAGAAGGAGCGTTCAATGCCGTTGACTTTTCTCATTATCCAGCCGGGACCATCACTGGCTGTTATACCCCAGAAGTTTTCCCCGTAGCCTTTAAAATCCAGTGGATTTCGTATGGCGTATTCCTGCTGGATATAGGTTGCCCGGCGGCTGTTTTCAAAATAATCAATCTCTTTTTCCCGCATAAAGGCGTCCTGGATTCCGCGGAAATCGATCCATATATGGGAATATTGGTGGATGAACAGTGGACCTCCGTAAATGAACTTATAGCCATAAATATCTTTCCATTCATAGGTAGAGGTCCAGGCGGCATAGCTCTCCTTTGGTAATGGTTGCGATGGAGAGCCAAGCGCAAGAATGTACAGGAGACCGGCTTCATCATAACCTTCCCATCGGTACGGCAGGAAGCCATTTTCAGGGGTCCAACCGTGGGTGATCGTGTTTCCATCGGCGCATGCCCATTTCCAATCGACCCGACGATAGATGGCATCGGCCAGGGTGCGAATCTCCTGTTCCTGTTCACTGTCGCAGTCAAAAAAAGCGGCGGCTACAAGCATGCCGGCCAGCAGGATCCCGGTATCGATTGTTGAGAGTTCACACTTACCGGAACGTTTGCCCGTCTCCATATCCAGAAAATGATAGTAAAACCCCTTGTAGCCGGCACCATTTGATGTGGGACTCTGCTTGCTGGTCCAAAAGAAGCGTAGAATAATCAAGGTACGTTGAATCGCATCACTTCGCCTCATCCAGCCGCGGTCGACTCCTACTACATAAGCAGCCAGTGCAAAGCCGACCGATGCGATGCTGGCCGCCGCCCCCAGCTGCGAGTTGTCTGCGACCAGTCCGTTATTCGGATTGGTTTCGTGCAAGAAATAATTGAAAGCATGGCGCTGCAGCATATCGATTATTTGATCATCCATCCCGGGTGGGTTGGCATGTTCTGGTGAGGGGATCTTGAACTTATAATTTCCTGATATCCTGTTAAGTTGGCGAAAGGCTTCCTGAGTTATTCGCTGCGTGGAGATTCCGTCATAGAGTTTGTCCTCTATCGAGCTAATTACTTGTTCAATTACTTCGGAATCAGCACCGGTAGCAACAAGCATTCGACGGATTTTAGCTTCTTCGAAAGGTTCTCTTTCTCCGGAGGCTTTTGTGACGTTGAGCATTGTCATGACCTCTCTTATTCAGTCCATGATTCATTCTGAAGAAATGCACGCAAAGCTAATCATGTTGTTTTAGAATTTGCTTTCGCTCTTCAAATTCTTCCCGTTCTATTTCACCACGGGCATACCTTCTTTTCAATATTTCCATGGCATCTTTTTCCAATTCTTCCCGGGGGCGATACGGAATGATATCGAAAACAAGCAACAGGATAGTACCAACGATGACGATCCACCACAGCCAATGCAGGCCAATAAAATGATGTTCATAGAACATAATACTGATATTTATTTAACAGTTTGTAAATACCGTAATGACTGTATTTACGTTATATCCAAGATAGAAGAGGAGCCTTAAAACAACCTTAAAGTTAAAAATGATCTCCCTTTATTCTTCAGTTTATGGGACCGTTGTAATAGTTTGCCGATCAATAGCGGCCATGATACAATGGCTTACTTTCCTTGCAACAGGCTGTTAAAGAAAAAGACGGTTCCCTCTCTTCCCACCGAAACCATCAGGATAATACAACCGATATATAGAACAGCGCCAGTAGCGCCAACAGCCAGTCCCATTTTTTTGATGTTTAGCGTTCTCATGGTGACCTGCGAATTTAATATTGGTGATGCTGATGTCCGGATCCTTTCCGATGGTGACCAATCATCAGGATGTGACAGGCAAACATCGCTGCGACAAACAGAAAAAAAGTTAAGCTGCTGCTAAGCCCCAGCAGAGGAGCGAAAAACAGGAGCAGAAGTGGAACACCACATCCAATGATCATCCAAAGCGTGTGCTTGCTCATTTTTATGTAATATGGTTAGTTTTTACTAAGCGAATTTTTGAGCCTGTTGAACTCTTCTTTTGATATTTCACCGGTTTGTAATCGTGCCCGGTGAACTTCGACGGCTGCACGTCAGATTTCAAGCCGGTGCTTACCGCGCTGGGTAAGAAATCAGACCCCGGCCACTAGCATACACAGTACCGGGGCCCAATGGGCATTCAAGGCATGTAGCCAGTCCATAATCAGTTGTGACGTTGTTGATGGCTATTGCCGTTCATGCCATTCTTTTTGTTCATCATTCCCTGGCCATCCATCATCTTACCCTGCATCATTTGCATGCACATCATCTGCATTTTCACCATGGATGAGTCACCCATCATTTCCATCATTTTTGAGTGATTCATATTGCCGTCCATCATAGCCTGCATCATATTCATGTGTTTTTGCATGCGCTGCTTCATCTGGGGATTATTCATCATCTTCTGCATATTCCCCATCATCATGGTGCTGTCCATGTCCATAGAGCCCATCATCTGCTGCATCATTTGTTGACGCATTTGGGGGTTTTGGGCCATATGATCCATCATCATGGCGCGCATGGTGGAATCCTGCATCATCTCCATCATCTGTTGTCTTTTTTGAGTCATGTCTCCCTGCTTCTGCTGGGCCATACCCATGGTTGTAAAGAGTAGCATGAAGGATAGAATCATTGTTAAACGTTTCATAGTAGTCACCTTTTATTTGGATTAATTTCAGTTGAATTTCTTGTTACAGGTTGCTGATTACCTTTTCTAATCTCTTTCGGACCTCGACAGCAATAGGCTGCAGCCCATCGTTGGATACGGCCTGCATCGAAGCCACCGGGTTGACAGCTGAAACTTCTACCGTGCCATCTTCATGTTCTTCTACAATGACATTACAGGGGAGCATCACGCCAATTTTGTCTTCTGCCTGAAGGGCCTTGTGGGCAAAATTTGGATTGCAGGCTCCCAGGATTTTATATTTTTTAAACTCTACATCCAGCTTCTCTTTCAGCGTGTCCTTGACGTCGATTTCCGTCAATACCCCAAATCCCTCTTCTTTTAGAAGATCAGTAACTTTCTTGATGGCCTGATCATAGGAAAGGTCGACTGTCTGTGAAGTGAAATACTCCATAGTTTTTTGGTCTTTTAAGATTCAATAGGTTTTTATGTTCTACTGCAACATACAACAACCTCCCTTAAAGCAACCTTAAAGTGCGCAAGAGTTATGTAAGAATTCAGCACCCTCCTTACCGTCACATATTCATGTTATCTTTTCAATGGGGAAGATCAAGAGTATGCCGTCTCCTTTGTGAGCTGTTTTCCCATGCTTCTTAATAATGTCGATAACAGCGGCTACATCTTCTGATTCCACTGTAATTTCAGCCTTTGCCACATGCGTATGCAAGGCAGGAAAACTAAGTGAACCATGTTGATGATCAGGATCACTGTACCGGCCGGTTCCTTCTCCTTCAAAACGGTCATACAGCAATATCCTTCTTTCTGTAGCTTGGGTCGGATATATGCTTTGACACGTTTCACAATAACCCTGGGTTCAGCGTTCAAGTTTAAGAAAACGCGCATTGATAGCTACGATTACCGTACTGAGCGACATTAACACAGCGCCAAGGGCAGGGCTCAGAATAATGCCGTAGGTGTATAAAACCCCTGCGGCCAATGGTATCGCAAAGGCGTTGTAGCCGGTGGCCCACCAGAGGTTCTGCACCATTTTTCGGTAGGTGGCCCTGGCCAGCCGGACGAGCGAAGCCACATCCTTCGGGTTGCTCTGGGTCAGGATGATATCTCCTGTTTCCACAGCCACATCCGATCCGGCCCCGATGGCAATACCCACATCAGCCTGTGCCAGAGCAGGAGCATCGTTTACCCCGTCGCCGGTCATGGCTACGTTGAGTCCGCGCTGTTGAACTTCTTTTATCTTAGCAGCTTTTTCTTCGGGCAACACTTCGGCAAAGAAATCATCCAGTCCCAGTTCGTTGGCAACATAGGCAGCTGTTTGCTGGTTATCGCCGGTCAACATGATACACTGGATACCCATGTCGTGGAGGCTTTGAATAGCCTCGCGCGAATCTTCCCGGATATTATCGCCTAGGGCGATCGCTCCCTGCAAGTGGTTGTCAATCAATACAAAGACAACGGTTTTCCCCTGCCCTGAAAGCTGTTCATACTGTTCTGTTGGAAGGTCAATGTTGTTTTCACGCAGATAGCCGGGGCTTACCACCTTGACTTGTTTTCCATCAACACGGCCTTCAATACCTTTGCCAGTAATAGAATTGAACTCCTCTACTTTCATCACCCCGTCTGTAGCTTTTACGATGCCCCGGGCAATGGGATGTTCTGAGTTTTGCTCCAGTGAGCCGGCAAGGATCAACAGTTGTTCTTTATCGTCGAAGCCATTAAATGTCAGGATATCTGTTACTCCAAACTCACCATGGGTGAGTGTTCCCGTTTTATCGAAGATGATGGCTTCAAGGTTACGGGCTTCTTCAAAAGCGGTACGGTTGCGGATCAGGAATCCGTTTTGGGCTGCCAGGCTGGTAGAAACGGCCACAACCAGCGGGACAGCCAGACCCAGCGCATGCGGACAGGCAATGACCATCACCGTAACGGTTCGCTCCAAGGCGAATACAAAATCTTCGGTGGTAAAGAAGGTCCACGCAAAGAACGTAAGCGTACCAGCACCTAACGCAATGATTGTCAGCCAAAATGCGGCACGATTTGCCAAATCCTGGGTGCGTGACTTGCTTTCCTGGGCCTGTCGCACAAGATCAATGACCTGGGAAAGAAATGAGTCTTCACCCGTCCGATTTACTTCAATAGTAAGAGATCCTTCTCCATTTATGGATCCTCCGATCACTTCATCGCCCTGCTTTTTGGACACGGGCTTGGATTCTCCGGTCATCAGGGACTCATTGACCGAACTTTTTCCATCAACGACTAAGCCGTCGGCCGGAATCTTTTCTCCGGGTTTGACCAGCACTTTAAATCCTTTATGCAACTCTTCAAGCGGGACGTCCCGGGTTGATCCATCGTCCTGCACGACGTGGGCTTCCGAAGGCATGAGTTTGGCCAGCTCTTCAAGGGCCCGGGAAGCACTCATCACGGATTTCATTTCGATGTAGTGACCAATCAGCATGATATCCACCAGCGTGGCCAGTTCCCAGAAGAAGACCTGTCCCTCTACGGCAAAGACGACCAGGGTACTGTAGACGTAAGCGGCCGTGATGGCAACGCCAATTAGCGTCATCATCCCTGGCTGGCTTTTTTTCAGCTCGTCATAGAGGCCCTTCAGAAATGGCCAACCGCCATAAAAGAAGACGACACTTGAAAGTACAAATGAGATATAGGTATCACCTGAAAACTGGAGGGCATCCCCCAATCCCAGCAGTTCCTGAATCATGTGAGAAAGAATCAGGATAGGAATGGTTAGGGCAATGGATATCCAAAACCGCTTCAGGAAATCCTTGGCCATGTGGGCATGATGTTCGGCATGATCACCGGAGTGGGTATGTTCTTTATGGTTAGGATCGTGATTGGAATGACGCTCTTTATGATGAGCGTGTTCGGTTTCTTTGTGGGAATGTTCCATAATACCATCCTTAAACTATTTTTGGGTGATCCAAAAGGTTCTCAGCCTGGGGTTTTAGGTATTATAAAGATGAAAGGCTTAAATTAAGCTGAAAACACCAGTCTTCTCGAACAAGATTGCTAGTACTGTTTTAGCATGAAACTTGAAAATTTTTAACGTTGATCGAAATAGTTAAACCAAATGTTATCCCAAGTAGATTCCCGGCCTTCGATTATTGGAATTTCAGGTAGCACTATTTGTAGTACCGAGGGGGAGCTATGGGAAATGGGGTTATGAAAACATTTCAACCTGCTAGGTGCAGTATCGGTGTTTCCAAAGCTGTCATTTATTTTGCGTTTTGATATTATGGGTCAATTTTTAAAATGCTATGTGCAACTGGGATGATGTGAAAACACTGATATTTGTGTAGATTAAGTGATGTTGATAGAGTACATCATCTTAGGGGAGGGTTAATATTATGGAAGCATTATGGTGGATCATCACTACAGGGCTTCTTATGAGTGCTATCGCTATGGTGGGTAGCGTCACCCTCATATTAAAAGAGAAGACCCTGCGGAAGATTCAGACTCCGTTGGTGGCTTTCGCCGCTGGATCACTAATTGGTGGGGCTTTCCTTCATATAATTCCCGCTGGACTCACAGAATATAAAGAGGACTCCTTTTTTTTATGGATACTGACAGGATTTGGATTGTTCTTCGTACTTGAGCAGTTTCTGCACTGGCGACATTGTCAACTGGATCGAGAAGATAGACGCAAACCATTGACCTATCTCATACTGATCGGTGACGGTCTTCACAATTTTATCGGCGGACTGGCTATCGGCGGAACGTTCCTGATAGATAGTAAGCTCGGCCTGATGGCCTGGCTTGCAGCTGCAGCACATGAGATACCGCAGGAGCTTGGCGATTTTGCCGTTCTGGTTCATGGAGGCTGGAAAAAGTCTGCTGCGCTGCTATTCAATGTGTTATCGGGTCTTACTTTCCTGCTTGGCGGCATTATTGCTTTTTTTGTTTCTCAACAAATAGACGTCGATTTTCTAATTCCCTTTGCCGCTGGCAATTTTATTTATATAGGAGCATCCGACTTGGTCCCTGAAGTGAACAAGCATGAAAGTCTATTTTTCAACTTCATTCACTTCCTGTCGTTTGCCACGGGCATTTTTCTTATGTGGATAATCAAGGTGATCTTTGGGCATTAATCACCAGCTAATCAGTTGACCCTGCCTGAGAGTCAGTAGGGCTAGTGGCCGAAAGCTAACCCTTCCTTTTATTTCACCTTTCCTGGTGGTTGATACCTATTTATACAATTCTCTGTCACGTAGATTTATGAGAATGGGAATTTTTTAATCTTACAAATTAAAGAGTATAGATTATGGGCCAACTAATCAGGCAGGAATGCTTTTTTTGCACCCAAGCAGTAATCTTCGTCGGGAATGGATCGCATTATCAATGAATAAATTCCCTTCAGCCGGCGACTCGATAATTCAGGAGAAAAGGCCAGGCTCACATCATTCCAATCCCAAATTAATACAGGATAAGAGATCATAGCTAAAACCAATCCTATCGTTTATACCCATAAGCAACTTTTGGCACAGTGCTTTTTTAATACTTATCCCACCTGAATTGATAAGCCTCGGACCATAATTGTTTCGGTTTGAGTGCCGGCAGTATCGGCCAGACAAACAATTTCAGGAATAAAAAAAGCCAACGATTTCCTTTCGCCGGTATTACCCGGTTCAAGTTGTGGAGGTATAATCTCAGTCTCGCTAAACGAGACACCCTCAACCGTCGGCTTCATCGCCGGTACCGGTCAGGGTACCGACAAATACCATTGCACACTCTTTGATAGTACCTTTGATTAGGCAGGGATCAGAAAAGAAGCCTATGGTCACTATGGTTTAAGGCTTTTCTCTCACGTACCGTAGTACGTTTTGAGTCTGTGCAAATCAGTATGTCAAAATTCTAATATTATTATAATTGACTTCGGGCTGGAAATTTGTAGGGAAGAACTGCATACACAGTGTAGAGTTTCCCCCTAATGTTAAAAAAGGGACTGATGTTTAAATGATAGCTTTGATATCAACAGGCCAGTGTATAAGAATAAGGGCTAGGGAATTTTTCTGCGGCAATGGGAAATTAAAAAATATGCTAACAAAGCAAGTTACGTAAAGAGGTTATGAAAAAACTTAATTCGTGATTATTGTAATTCAATAATTTGACCAATTCCCCCTTCTACATATTTTTGTGGATATTGCGATTTTATTTCGGAGATATGCTGAGTGCAGTGTGTGGCACAAATTAAATCTAATCCTTCCAGGGATCCCGCTTTATTCCCATGGAGCCCACCTATGATGCCGTAAACAGAACCGAATTGTGCTGCTACGTCCAGGATATGTTCCATTTGGGGATGGGAACAGCCCGCGATAACTACAAGTCCCTTTCCTGTTTTAATGCACAAAAATTGCTCTATGCCATCCAATTCACCCGTTGAATAGATGCCTTTATATAGGCTTTGTGCTTTTTCTATTTTAATGACTTCTTTTGCATGTTTAACTCCACCATATGAAATCGGAACCCAAACTTTTACGTCTTCATTTTGTTCAAGAAATGCCGAAAGTCCACCGGTATGATCATGATGGCTGTGAGAGATAAACACATCATCTATTTGCCGGGGATCAACACCCAATTTTTCCATATTGGAAAGTAAAATGGACCCATTCGCACCTGTATCGAATAGAATTTTCCTTTCGACAACTTCAACTAAAGCTGAAAAACCCCAGTCAGACTCTAAATCATCCCTAAAGCTCGTGTTATCATAAATAATGGTAACCTTCATAGTTTATTCTGGTATGCTTTCTGAAATCAATCCAATAGTTATTGAGAATAAACAGTACTACCCGGACGTATTTCATCCTCATTACCTGTTTTGATAAGTAGCATAGAAAACAAAACGGAGTAGTGGGCAAGTAGTAACCGGGATCCAGTTGTAAGGTATTTTCCTACACATAATTTAAGAATGACCTTTAGACTTCTGGAAGTTAGTTGATGTATTCTTTTTGATAGTAAAGAATAGAAAAAGGGGATGGTAAAGTGGAAAAGTCCGATGGAATTATAACAGCAACTTCTTTAAATAAAGTTAGTGTAAAAAGGTATAAGCCTGCCCCTACTCCCAAAGAGCACTACATCAATTCAGAAAAGGGGATCTGGTCTTGGCTGATCAGCCTGGACCACAAGAGAATTGGAGTACTCTACCTTGTCAGTATTATTGTCTTTTTTATAATAGGTGGTATTATGGCTCTGTTTATTCGCTCCGAGCTTTGGACCCCTGTCAAAACTTTTATTGAAGCAAACACCTACAATCAGCTTTTTACCCTGCATGGGGCGATAATGATATTTCTTTTTCTTGTGCCCTCTGTACCCACCGTAATGGGTAACTTTATTCTCCCTATTCAGTTGGGCGCAAAAGACCTGGCATTTCCACGACTGAACTTGTCCAGTTACTATATTTTCTTATTAGGTGCTGGAATTATGCTTTTGGGAATCATTAATGGAAGTGTAGATACTGGTTGGACTTTTTATATGTCCTACTCCTCGACTATAGGTGGGGCCGTTATATAGGTGGGGCCGTTACTACAGTTGTTTTCGGGATTTTTGTCATTGGTTTCTCTTCCATTCTCACTGGCGTCAACTTTATTACAAGCATTCACAAGATGCGGGCACCTGGCCTGACGTGGGATAAATTACCTTTGTTTTGTTGGGCCCTCTATGCAACAAGCATAATGCAGATATTAGCTACCCCGGTGCTTGCGATCACACTGGCACTTGTGGCAATGGAGCGAATCCTGGGGATTGGTATTTTTGATCCTGCCCTTGGGGGTGACCCGGTGCTGTACCAGCATTTCTTTTGGTTCTATAGCCACCCGGCCGTTTATATTATGATCGTTCCCGGTTTTGGCATCGTTTCTGAGATCGTTACAACCTTCTCTAAGAAACATATATTTGGCTACTGGGCTATAGCGCTTTCATCGTTGGCGATTGCTTTTATTAGCTTCCTCCTTTGGGGACACCATATGTTTGTATCCGGCCAGGCGCCCTTAGCTTCAGTGATTTTTTCATTCCTAACATTTTTAGTGGGTGTTCCTACAGGTATCAAAATGTTTAACTGGGCAGCCACTATGTATAAAGGCTCAATAGATCTAAAATCACCCCTGTTTTATGTATTCGGATTTTTCTTTCTTTTCCTGGTCGGCGGCCTTACCGGCATTGTGCTTGGTACTATTCCACTCAATGTCCATCTTTATGACACTTATTACGTTGTTGCCCATTTCCATTTTACGATGGTGGGTGGAATGCTGATGGCATTTCTGGGTGGTTTACACTACTGGTGGCCTAAAATGACGGGAAAAATGTTTAACGAAATGCAGGCTAAAATTGCCAGCATTATCATTTTTATTGGATTTAACGTTACTTTTCTCCCTCAATTTGCAATGGGAATGCTGGGTATGCCCAGAAGATATTATAACTATATAGAAGAATTTCGGGGATTTCATCAGCTTTCTACCATAGGTGCCTATGTTCTTGGAATAGGATTGTTCCTGGTCATGTACTACTTAATTAAATCCTTGTTTAGTGGTGAAAGGGCGCCGGCAAATCCTTGGAAGAGCAGAGGGTTAGAGTGGCAAATATCTTCTCCTGCGCCGCCTCATAACTTTGAACATATACCCGTGGTTGTTCATGGACCTTATGATTATCACAAACCTATGGATGGATTTCAGTTGGGATTATCTAAATGGGGTGATGGCCAGTCTAAGGAAACTGCCGGTATTGAGAGATAGCCCTTCTTTTAATTTTGGGGATAGTTCATTTTTCTGCTCGGATTCCATGGTCCATTCTTTTTCTTTTTTGAGCATGGATGGATGCATGGCCAACACGCGTTTTAGAGCTAAGGTGGTTCGTTCTATTGATGGGCGTGCCTGAAGCTCAACTCCTTGTTCTATGGACTTTCTTTCTATTACCTCTTCGGTAAAGGTTTTCATATCCAGCAGCTGCTACCGTATTGCTTCGAGGTTAACCTACTCCCAATTGGTGTTGGGAACCTGCAATGATATCTCCGTCGCTGCTCTCTACTTCGATGTGATTGTAGATCCTACCGCCGTGGATATAAAAATCTAACGTTGAGTTACCCAGGAGATGCAGGTACTCTAGGCCAAAAGTATATCCCGTGTTAAGATCTGTATTGCCTAGTTCCTGGGTAGCAAGGTCAATACCTGTCCGTAGTTCCCAGCTGATACGGCTTTGAGCACTAGTTATTTGTACCATTAGTATCAGTACCGTCCCAATGATTGATAAAAGTGATATTATTCGTTTTATGATACATTTTCATTTAGATTAAAGTCATTGTGTATTTCTCTGAAAAATCCAGAGCTCAGCACTTCTTTTACCAATGCAAATAATGTATCCCGAATGCTAGATTAGCACGATGCCCATCGGGGATATTCAGAATTAATAAATAGTATTTCTACCGTTGGAAGCACATGCAAATTCGCGAATTCACCCTTGAATTTATTGCAAGGTTGCAATAGTGAGACAGCCAAATGGAATTCGATTAAATGAAATGAGAGGGTATCAAATTGGCACAATCTTTTCGGTATATACGTATAATTGGCAGAGATATACAATTGATTCGCTATGAAATACCGGAAATCCATAACTATCTTGTCCTCGATAATAATTATTCTGGCTGTTGTCGCTGCGTCAATGAGTGTTTTTTCGACCGGTAGTCCCGGCCCCTATGACATCGAAACGGTAAGAGGAGAAACAGTGACCGTTTACGGGAAAGGACCCTATAAACACATGTCAGAGGATGTTGCTCCGCAAGGCATCGCCCAGGGTTATATAACCCTGTTTGTTGGAGTGCCACTACTGATACTATCGTTAGTTTGGGCACGCAGAGGTTCTCTGAAAGGCCGATTCCTCTTGGCAGGTACGCTAGGTTACTTTCTGGTGACGTATCTGTTCTACCTTGTGATGGGGATGTATAATGTTTTATTTTTGGTTTACGTCATTCTACTTGGGACCACCTTTTTTGCCTTCGCCCAGACGCTGCTTTCTTTCGATCTCACCAATATTGCTGAACGATTTAGCGAAAGCACACCAATAAAATTTATAGGCGGATTTCTGGTATTCAACAGCATGGCTATTGGGCTCATGTGGCTGCAGGTAGTTGTGCCGCCCCTGGTGAACGGATCGATCATCCCCGGCCAAGTTGAGCATTACACAACATTAATTGTACAAGGATTGGACTTGGGCTTGCTGCTGCCGCTCTCATTTGTTTCGGGGCTATTGTTTATCAGGAGAAAGCCATTTGAGTATTTACTCACCCCCATGTACTTTATTTTTCTGTCTATATTAATGGTGGCCCTGACCGCGAAAGTCATTGCCATGGGAATGTTTGGGCAACATATTGTACCGGCAATCGTGATTATTCCATTCTTTGGAATGGTCTCGATTTTCTGCTCGGTTCTTATTTTTAAAAATATCAGGGAGCCAGCTCATGAATATGCCTGACAAAAGACCTATCAGTTTTTATGCTCTTCTGACTTTACTGTTTTTCCAGTCAGCAAGTGGACTCTATGGCGGGGGCGCATTAATATTGGATACGACCGGCAATTTTCTGCAGTTGCCAACAGCCCTTCTTGAGGGGACGCCCTTTCAAGACTTTCTGATTCCCGGCATCATCCTTTTTACTGTTCTGGGGATCTTTCCACTGATCGTATTTGTCGGCTTGTGGCGGCGAAAAATGTGGGCATGGCTGGGAGCTGTTATGGTAAGTATAGCGTTGATTATATGGATTGGAGTAGAGATAGCAATGATCGGTTATGCATCCGAACCACCGCTTCAGCTAATCTATGGGTTGGTGGGGATCGCATTATTGATTTTAACCCAGCTGCCGGCTGTACGAAAAATACTACAATCAAAACCTATTCATCATGAAACCAACCATTGATTTAGAAAAACTTATAGACTACGGGATAAAGGCACCCTCAGGACACAATACCCAGCCTTGGCTTTTTTCCATTGAGGAAAATAAAATCGAGGTCCATCCTGATTTCAGCCGTGCGTTACTGGTCGTGGACAGCGACAGTCATGCTCTTTATACAAGCTTGGGTTGTGCTGTTGAAAATATCGTCATCGCTGCTACCAAATATGGACTTAGGTCCATTGTTACTATTAAAGAGGGGAAAGATAACGAATCGTTTATTGTAATTTCTTTTACTTCGGACGATTCCATTCAGGAAGATGAACTATTGAATCATATCGAAAAGCGGCAATCAACCAGAAATGAATATTCTGACCAAAAAGTGTCGGAAGCTGATCTAAATATATTGAAAAATTCCTTTGAATTTGAGGGGATTGAACTGATAATCCTAACCGGAGAAAATGAAATTAATAATCTGGAACCACTTATCATCGAAGGAAGTAATCTTCAGTTTAAGAACAAGAAATTTGTTGAGGAACTGGTTCGATGGGTACGTTTTTCTGAACGAAACGCCAAACAAAAGGCTGATGGCTTGTGGGGAAAATGCATGGGACTGCCCAACATTCCCCGCTTCTTAGGTAAGATTGTAATGAAATACTTTAGGTCGGCGAAAAGTGAAGCCAAGCGATGGAAGAAACTTATCGATGCAACAGCGGGATTTGCTTTGTTTACCACAGTACAAAACGATATTGCTCACTGGATTAGGCTGGGACGCGCTTTTCAGCGGTTTGGACTAACCGCAACTAAGCTGGGCATCAGTCATGCTCATGTAAATATGCCCTGTGAAGAGTTGGAGGTAAGAGAACAACTTGTCAAGCGATTCAATCTAGGATCGACGCACCCTCTTTTGTTAATTCGATTCGGGTATTCTGAAAAAATGCCTTATTCCCTGAGAAGAGGTGTGGATGAGGTGCTAATAAACAAAAAGGAAGAATCTCATGGCTAAAATCATTTTTTCACTAATTATTTTTATACATGGATTGATCCATTTTTTGGGATTTGTTAAGGCATTTAACCTGGCCCAGGTTGACCAGCTTACGCAGGAAATATCCAAACCTGTTGGATTACTTTGGTTGTTGTCTTCAATCCTTTTCCTTCTTGTACTGCTCTTTTATCTGAACCAAAATGGGTTGTGGTGGAAAGTTGGAGCTATTACCGTAACGCTGTCCCAGATTCTTATTATTCTTTCCTGGGGTGATACCAAATTTGGCACTATTGCCAATATCATCATAATAGTACCTATTATTATTGCTATTGTCGGTCAGTTACCGAGCAGCTATCAAAATCAATTCAAAACAGAGGTCGAAAAAAGGCTAAATCAAGATACTGACGAAGTCTTTATGAGTGAGAAGGATATTGCCCATCTTCCGCTTCCTGTACAAAAGTACCTCAGGTATACCGGTGCCATTGGGAAGAAAAAAATCCATAATTTCCGGGCCGTTTTTCAAGGTCAGTTTAAGCCCAGCCCAGGTTCTGGATACCTTGATGTAACGGCCATTCAATACAACTTTTTCGATCAACCTTCCAGGATCTTTTTTATGGACTCTTCGATGTATGGTATCCCCATAGAAGGGCTCCATATGTATATAGGGTCAACGGCTTCAATGCAGATAAAAATGGCTTCTCTAATTGAGGTTGTAAACGCCAGAGGGCCGGAAATGAACAAGAGTGAAACTGTCACCTTGTTCAATGATATGTGTTTCCTGGCACCTGCCACACTAATTGATAAGAATATACAATGGCAGGGTATTGACTCTACTACCGTAAACGCAACGTATACGAACCAAGGGAATACAATTAAGGCTACACTATTTTTCAATGAGAATGGGGAATTAATCAACTTTTCATCGCAAGACAGATCTGAATCAGCTGATGGTAAAAGTTTCACCAACTACAAATGGACTACCCCCTTAAGTGATTACCAAGATTTTGATGGAAGGAAACTGGCATCTCATGGTGAGGCGGTTTGGCACAAACCTGAGGGCGAATATACCTACACCAAATTACACCTTGTGCAAATAAATTATAACTATGATGAGTTGGAATGGGTTAAATAGACCGATCGAAAAGTGGGTTAGAAAAAGAGTCTATCAATTGTTGGAACTCTCGGTTATACTCTTAGTAAGTGCGGGGTGTTCAAATCAGTCAATTGATCAAGGGTTACCTGTTGATACTTTTACCCAACAATTGGATGTGCGTATTTTGTCTTTAATGGATTGGTACAACATACCCGGCACTTCCATTGCACTCATTCAGGATAGGAAATTAGTATGGTCCAATGCCTATGGGTACGCTGACATTAAACAGCAGAAGAAGATGACCCTTGACGCTATCTGCAGGACAGAATCCATCTCAAAGTCAGTAACAGCCTGGGGCGTAATGAAATTAGTAGAGCGCGGCCTGATAAACCTAGATGACCCTGTCCAACAATACTTGCGTAATTGGTCCCTGCCTGAATCGGAATACAATCTCAATGACGTAACGATCCGAAAACTGTTAAGCAATAGTTCCGGGATACCACTGGGATCACTTGGTGAAGAATATTCACCAGATAGCGAGAAACCCTCACTGAGGCAATACCTAAGCAAAGAAGTACAGCTAACCTATGAACCGGGTTCAAATTTCGAATACTCCAATCCCGGGTTTAACCTGTTGGAATTGTTAATCGAAGAGGTGACGGGACGTGACTTTAGCGATTATATGGTGAATGAGGTACTCACCCCGCTTGGCATGCATAATTCAAGATTTGACTGGGATGAAGATTGGTCCTCAAGAGTGCCCATGGGATATGACCTACAGGGGAATTCTGTCGCTCCGTACGTATATCCTTACAAGGCATCCGGCGGTTTGTTTTCTACGGTTGAAGATATAGCTCGCTTTACGATTGCTGAAATGGTCAATGGCTCACATGCGAATCAGGTTATACTTTCTAAGGAGAGTATTCAAAACATTCACACACCTAAGATAAATATCTTAGGCATGTTTGGGTTTGTGGCTGAGGATTACGGCTTTGGTCACTTCATTGAAACGCTGCCGGATGGGAAGAAGGCCGTCTGGCATGGGGGACAGGGACACGGTTGGATGACTCATTTCCATATGATACCTGAAACTGGTGATGGTATTGTCATATTTACCAATAGTCAGCGCAGTTGGCCGTTTATAGGCCATATTTTACGTGCTTGGTCGCGTTGGCAGGGGGTTGGTCCTGTAAAATTTAGTCGAATCACAACGGCTGTATCGGGCTTGAGAATTATTATCGGGCTTATTTTGCTTGTTACGCTATGGTGCGCTGCACATCTTGTCAATGGAGTCTTAGCCGGCAAACGAAAACTGACAATTTCACTGAAATTGGTTACCAAGACGCGGGTAATGGAGTTCTTTATAGGTACTATAATAGTAGGTGTTCTCTTGTGGGCTATCACCCGAGATTATTTGTTTCTGACGTCCATATTCCCAATTGGTACTGTATGGCTGGGGTGGACATTGCTGGTATTTTCTGTAGTATTATTGCTTTCGGCTGCTTTACCGGTTGTTCAAACGGTTGAACCAACTGATAGTAATCAATTGCGATGAAATGGACTGTTTTTTCTGATTTTTACATTGCTATCGGGTTGTAAATCCCCAGCAGATAAAATCGATGCCCCCCCAACGCTGTTACACATCTACGTTCTATAGAAATTGGTGGGTTGGATCAGCACGGAACAGGAAAGTCCAATAACAATACCTACAGGGAGGAAATAATGACCTTGAATCTGAGGATACCCACCGGCTAACGCTTTACCTGAAAAATCGTTTTGATCGGGAAAAATTTATCTGTTGAGTCATTCCTGGGAGGGGATGTTGTTCGGTGTCCACGTGGTGAATCACTATAATAATGACTATCATGCCTTCATATCAGTATCTGAGGTTATTGGTTCAGCAAGAGCCGATGGTATCTCATGGAATTGGATACAAGAAAAAGGCTCTGAAAAGTGATTGAGAAAATGAGGAAGAATACACGCTCAAAATGCTTATTTGATTACCTGTACCTAATTCTGTGCCAAAAAAAAGCCCATAACTATAAGCGAGTCATGGGCTTGTGGAGAAGTACGCCCGGAAGGATTCGAACCCTCAGCCTTCTGATCCGAAGCCAGATTTAAGCCATTTCCGTGGGTTTCCGAGCACGTACAAATATTTCGGTAAATCGTTGCATATCATGATTTTATAGCGTAATCTACTTCCGGGCGGTTACGGTCTTTTACGGGCCAAGCCAAGTATTCTGTTACCCAAATGTTACCCAAATTTCGATTTGGGTAACAGGAAATAAAACGCTGAACTAGTACCCTGCCATGTCTGATTTATGGTCAGACATGGCAGGGTTATTAATTTTAAAACTGCTATGCCTTCAAAAAAACTTACTCATAAATTTGTCGAAGGATTAAAACCCCCAAAAAAATCCATAGAATATTATGATGAAAAGGAGACGGGATTAATTTTAAGACTATCGAAAACCGGTTCTAAAACCTTTGCATATAGATACCGTTTCGCTGGTAAAAATAGGCGATTTACTATTGGCAGATTTCCTGCTGTTGGTCTTGCTGATGCAAGGGCTAAGGTGATGAAGTTAAAGGTCAAGGTTAATGATGGCATGGATCCTCAGGCAGAAAAAGAGAAGCGCAGATACAAGCCCAACGAATTAACTTTTCGGGAGCTTGCCGATATCTTTTCTAAACAGCACTTACCTACCCTTGCAGAAAGAACACAAGCCGAATATCAGCGCCATATTGATGTTGAGTTAATAGACAATCACAATTGGGGTGAGATACCTGTTTCTGAATTTACCAGCCAACATGTTCGAGAGGTCCTAAATCAAAAGGGTCAGATAGAGGGTAAATTTACTATGGCCAATCGCATTAGGTCAACTGCATCTAAAATTTTCGATTTCGGTTTAACCAATGTGGGGATAAAGCTTGAAAGGAATCCAGTAGAGAATACGCCCGTATTTGACCGAGGTGAGAATGTGAGGGATCGAGTTTACAACGAAGAAGAAATTAAGGAGCTATGGAAGTACTGGGAGACGAAGCCAGAACCGATCCAATCATATTATAAAATATTGCTTTTAACAGGGCAGCGAAAAACCGAAACGATGCTCATGGAATGGTCAGAAATAAGCTGGAATAAAGCGTGTAAGCGCATAAGAATCGGCGAAGATGGAAAGCCTAAACAAGAAGCCTTTTTAGCGGATATTTGGACAATACCAGGAGAAAGGGCCAAAAATAATGAGGAGACCGATGTACCTTTATCTGATATGGTTAAAGAGATATTGGAAAAGCTAAAGCCGATTACCGGAGATAGTAAGTATGTTTTTGAGTCACCCCGTATTAAAGGTCAGCCATTAAATAGTGTCAAGAGTACGGACGAGAAAATTCAAAAAGAAACAGATATTTCAGATTTTCGAATTCATGATTTAAGACGTACGGTAGCAACAAAATTGGAGGAAAGCCTTGTTGATCAAATTGTGATTCAAAAAATCATGAATCATAAGATTGAAGGAGTTACAGGCAGACATTACCAATGGTACAATTATAATGATAGAAAGCTTGAGGCCTTAAATCGCTGGAGTTGGAGAGTTAGGAGTATCATATCTGGAGAAAAAGCAGAAACAAAGATTCATAAATTAGGATAACAGGGATAGGAATGGATTTAGTTGATCGGGATATCATACAGCAAAAATATGATCGCTATGTGGAGCATTACAATGAGTCAAACAATCTTATTGGTACTTATGCTGAGCTATTGACAATAAAAGAAGGTCTTCAACAGCGACTCCAAGAGTTAAATGAAAAGTTCGACCTGTTTATCGAGGATATTGAATACTATTTGGAGAAAATTTATGATCCTACTACCTCTTCGGACGGGAAAGACATAGAAGAGGATTTGATAGAATCCAACCATGTGAAGCTGGTAGAAAATATCATTGAGCATATCAAATGGGAAGTAGGCCACTTCTTACATATTTCCCAACCAAATGATTTTATCAATCAAAATTACAGGCAGATTGAAAAAGTTTTCAATGCTTACCAACGCCATGGACAAGAGCAAAAAACGAAAAGAGCCTTGGAAGCTATAACTTTTTACGGAAAGGAATATGAGCAAGCTTATTACCATCTTAGAGGGATAAAGGCAGTTACGAATAAAATTATTGATGGAGACTATCCTACAGAGCTAAAGGATTATAGAGATCTGCAAGAACAGGAAAAGAAAGAGATTTCTGAAGAGTACATGCCTCATCATAATACTCGTGAAGGGTTAGTTGAGGACCTAAAGAAGGTTATTCATAATATTCAGACACAACCTCGGTTTTTTCATAAAGATGGTACAATTAAGCATACTACCGTAGCAGGATATGCTGTTTCCCAAAAATGGTTTGCCGATAAGCATGGTTATGGGGAGAGGGGCCTTCATGGGCATATTAAAAAAATAAGCGAGGGTATGAAGAGTACATGAATAGTACTTACTCTTCTTAATCTTTTACGTGCAGTACCGGTAACATGCGGTCAGTTACAAACGAAAACACTAAAAGTAATTGACCGTTATGGAAAAATTAATACGCCCACAAGTACTAGCAGACCAATTAGGAATCGGCCTATCTACCCTTTATGACAGGATGAAGGAGCCTGACTTTCCTCGAAAAGTCCAGATCTCGAAAAATGCCGTTGGATTCCGTGAGTCTGAAATCATGGAATGGATAGAAGCTAATACCGAAAATAAAGCAACCCATAAATTAGTGGAGTAATGAGGTTAGACCTACTAGAGGTAGGTGTGATCTCTAATACCATCACCATGGAGGCAAGCAACAAAAATGGTGAAGAGGTATGCCTACCTGAATTCCCGGATCACGTACATAAGGATGCCCAAAGTATTGCTGAGTCATATCGTCAACTAGGTGACCAGCCTAATGCATTTGAGCCTAATCTACCATACGTAAGGGAAAAGTATCCTGCCTTTGAATGGCCTGTAACAAGAAAATTAATACAAAACTACTTTTTAAAATGCAGCAATTAACACCTGAAATATTAAAGAATGGTGTGTTAAAACACGCCAAGCCACCCTCCCCTACGCCTCACGAAGAAGTACTCAAAAAGCTCCTTGGTATGGTAGAGGACGTGAACTTTTACCAGGAAGCTGGAACCGATAAGCCCAATAAGAAGCACTATGTAGTAATTGCGATTGAGAAAATATTAGAGCTCGCTGAGAATAATAACTGGGGGTTATGCAAAAAGCATGACTTTATATACCTGTACAATGGGGCTTATTGGAGCCAACTTGAGGAAGACCAATTGGAGACTTTCTTAGGTCAAGCAGCCCGAAAAATGGGGGTCAATAAATTTGATGCCCATTACTATCAATTTCGTGAAAAGTTGCTAAAGCAATTTATGAGTTTTGCTCATCTACCAACTCCAGAAAAGCCGGACGAGCTTGTTCTTATAAACCTTAAGAATGGAACCGTTGAAATTAATCCAGCGAGCAAAGTGCCGGTTAAGATTCGCCCTCCCAAGCAAGCGGATTTTTTAACATATCAACTACCGTTCAGATATGATAATAAGGCGTCTTCGCCAAGATTTACCAAGTATTTGGATGAGGTACTACCTGATAGGGATATGCAGCAGTTGCTTGCTGAGTTTGTTGGGTATGTTTTTGTTAATACATCTACACTTAAGCTTGAAAAAGCGTTAATACTACTTGGTCCGGGCGGGAATGGCAAGAGCGTGTTTTTTGAGATTGTCAATGCCCTCCTTGGTAATGAAAACGTCTCCACCTATACTCTTCAGTCGTTAACAGATAAATCTGGATACTATCGGGCAAAGTTGGCTAACCGACTAGTTAATTATGCGAGTGAGATCAATGGGAGTATGGATACGGCCCTTTTTAAGCAACTGGTCTCGGGAGAACCTGTTGAAGCTCGCTTACCCTACGGCGAGCCCTTCACCCTCACCGACTATGCCAAGCTCATCTTTAACTGCAACGAGCTACCTACCGATGTAGAACATACCAATGCCTTTTTTCGACGATTTATGATTGTTCCTTTTGACAAAACCATCCCCGAAGACCATCAGGACAAAGAGTTAGCCGCGAAGATTATTCGAAATGAGCTTTCCGGGGTGTTTAATTGGGTCTTGGATGGACTTCAACGGCTTTTAAAGCAAAGAGGATTCACCTCCTGCGAAACAGTAGAGAAACAAAACGAAAAGTATCGCATGGAGTCAGATTCAGTGCTGAAGTTTTTGAATGAAAGTGAATATGTGAAGTCTATTGAATTATATGTAAGGTTATCAAAGATCTTTAGTGAATATAAAGGATTTTGCGGTGAAGACGGTTACTATCCGGTAGGGAAGAGTAAATTTAAAAAGCGACTTGAAAATAGTGGAATCAAGGTGATGCGGAAATCGGTTGGCAATGTTGTTTATCTAAGGAAGCCCCAACAATAAAAACTTTTCTTTTGAACCTGCATTTGTTACATCAGCTACACAGTACCTTGACTTAAACGATGTAGAAGCCTTTCGGATGTAGGAAATGCAAGAAATGTAGCTCTATAAAAAACTTTTTTATGAGACAGGATATTACAACATATCGTTACAGACTTGACGCGAGTAGTAAGAAGTTCCAGTGTCCACAATGCCGAAAGAAGAGGTTTGTCAGATATAAAGACTATCAAACCAGTAAGTATATTGATGATGAATATGGACGTTGTGACCGTGAAGGTAGTTGTGGGTATTTTAAGGATCCGTACAGGAATGGCTATGGGCAAGAGGATGATTCCTATTGGCACCAAGGAAGCGTTTTAAAAGCAGAACCCCAACGTATCGACCACATACCTCAAAAGTTTTTTACGGCCAGTTTAAAAGGCTATAACCAAAATTACTTTATCCAATATCTGCACTCGCTTTTTGACAGAGAGGTTGTTCAAGAGCTCATAAACACCTACCACATTGGCACTTCCAAACACTGGGATGGAGCAACGGTCTTTTGGCAAATTGATATCCAGGGTAGGATTCGCACTGGTAAAGTAATGCTATATGATACCTATGGCCGTAGAGTCAAAGACCCTTACCCACACATAAATTGGGTGCATAGCTTATTGTATGAGAGTTATAATCTTCAGCAATGTTTGTATGGTGAGCATCTGTTAACAGATGATAAAAGAATTCCTGTGGCCATAGTTGAGAGTGAGAAAACGGCTATAATTAGTAGTGCTTACTTTCCTGAATTTACGTGGCTCGCTGCAGGCTCCAAGTCCAACTTAAAACCAGAGCTTTGTAAGTGTTTAATGGGACGAAGTGTGACGCTATTTCCTGATTTAGGAGCTTATCAGGATTGGCAAGAAAAAGCGAAAAGTCTATCATACTTTTGTGACATTAGAGTTTCGGATATCCTTGAAGCAAGTACTGATAGTAATGACAAAGAAGAAGGATATGATTTAGCTGATTATTTGATTCAGTATAAGGTTGATGAATTTCTTAAAGCCGCAGAGTCTATTAACACTAATGTTGAAGTTGTACTAAACGAAAAGGGATATCCAGCTTCCTGGGATGATCTTTGATAGTTATTTAGAATTGGGCTAAAGCTATTGTTTGTTGGTAATTCTTCCCATTTGCTCAGGTCCATTTTTTTCAATTAAAATGACAGGGGCCCAAGCTCATAACCTCTTATAAAATTCTGGAGTATTGGGACAAGATTCTTTTTTAGGCAATTATATTTCTAATTATTGGCAGTAAACAAAGAATAGTGCCGAAATATAGATATGATTGGCTATTCCGATGACATAATATTTTGATGATGATATAAGTAATGTCATTACACGAACTTAAATGAAAGGGGCTATCGCCAGATTGATGAATTTAGATTTAGGCTATTCAATAATAGTTTGTTTTTAAATAATATTTTAGTTATTAACTGCAAAAGGGGTCGAACTTCCGCCCATTTTGTAGGTGAAAACTAAAATTATGGCTAATAATCACTACGAATACTTAGATTCATTTTTGGATCGGCAAAGAAGCCGGGGGCGTTTTACCTTTACCGCAGATGAGGTAAAGAAAGAGTTTGAGTTGTCTGAAAATGCTTTTAAAAAAACGACTCAGCGATTACTTGAACAGAACAAAATTTCTCGACTACGGAATAAGTTCTACTTAATAATACCACCTGAATATTCTACGCGACAGACCCTTCCCCTTGGATATTTCATTGATGATCTAATGACCTTTCTGGATCGTGAATATTATGTTGGTCTATTAACGGCCGCCATGTACCATGGGGCCGCCCATCAACAACCACAGCAGCAATTTATCGTTCATGATTCATCCTACCTTCGTCCTATAGACAATCGGCGTCAATCTATAGTGTTTTGTTTAAAAAAAGAGTGGGATAAAAAAGATATCCAAGAGCAAAAAACAGATGCAGGTTTTATAAATATTTCATCACCTGAGCTAACAGCTTTTGACTTGTTATTTTATGTAGATCGGATTGGCGGATTTAATAGAGCAGCTACCGTTTTATCTGAATTAGAAAGTAATATTGAATCGTCAGATCTCTTTAAAGCAGCACAAAGATTCAACCAAACCACGACCCTTCAACGATTAGGATATATATTTGATGAGGTGCTCAGTAAAGCTAAATTAGCAGATGCTATTTTTGAAGCTCTTGATGAACGTACATTTTATCCTACTAAACTAAGTACGTCTGAAGAAAGCGATAATCAACGCACTCCAAATCGTTGGAAAGTAATACCGAACATAGAGATAGAAGCAGAATTATGATACCGAAGGCTTATATAGATGCTTGGCGTACTACAGCTCCTTGGCAACAAGATGCACAAATAGAACAAGATCTGGTTATTTCAAGAGCATTAGTAGAACTGTTTTCAAATGATTTTTTAAGAGAACATCTTGCCTTCCGGGGTGGGACAGCTCTACACAAATTATTCTTACATCCTCAGGCTCGCTATTCAGAAGACATTGATCTGGTTCAGCTCAAGGAAGGTCGTATTAAACCTATACTCGAAGCTATCCACGATCAATTGTTATTCTTGGGAGGAAAAGAAGACCGAGACGTGCAATCAGCTGATCATAATTGGACTGTGTATTATTCCTTCGAAACGGAATATCCGCCGCCACCAGAGATGCGTATTAAAATTGAGATTAATACAAGGGAGCACATAAATATATTAGATTTAAATGAAGAGAGATTTACTGTTGAAAATCGGTGGTTTAGCGGTTCCGCAGATATCGTGACCTATCAGCCAGAAGAACTGTTGGGGACCAAGCTTCGAGCTTTATATCAGCGTAAAAAGGGGCGCGATCTTTTTGATCTCCATTATGCTCTTACACATCTTGAAGTTGATACTGGAAGTATTATTCGTTGTTTCCAGGCATATATGGAAGAAAATGACAACCGACCGCCCACGGGTAGAGAGTTTGAACTCAATTTGGAAGAAAAGATGCAAGACCGAGAATTTACCGGAGATATTAAGGCTTTATTGCGTCCTGAGATTAAATACGACCAAGATAAAGCTTATGAACATGTTTTTAATTCATTAATTCGGAATATTTAATTGCACATTTAAAATCTTTCTTAGTCAATCCTTCAAATTTTACATATTGTTGAGCAGATTGGCTTTTATTTAAATTAACCTCTTCGTTGTGGACATATTTGATATTCATCAACAGATAATCGGGGAATACGAATCTTTTGTAGAATCTTTTATTGATTTAAAAGATGACAAAATAAGACAAAAGGTAGATCAAGAGCTAAGTGAAGGGAAGCTTTGGCCTGAACCTCTTATTCAATTTAATCCCTCCTATAAAAAAGGTGAAAGCGTAAAGAACCTTTGTAAGCAGGGGGTTCTGCATCCAGAATTGAGTAATATTTTTGAAGGTTACGATCTGTATGAGCATCAAGTTAAAGCTTTAAAGCTGGGGACGAATGCTGAGGATTTCATTGTAACCTCGGGTACAGGATCAGGGAAGTCATTAACTTATTTGGGTACTATTTTTGATTATGTATTGCGTAATCCCAATGAGAGAGGGGTTAAAGCAATTATAGTTTATCCTATGAATGCCCTGATTAATTCTCAGTATAATGAAATAGAAAAGTATGAGAGTAATTACATAGAATCCGGCAAGGAGTTTCCAATCCAGTTTGCACAATATACGGGTCAGGAAGGTGATACTGAACGAGAACGTATTATTGAAGAACAACCAGATATAATCCTAACCAACTACATGATGATGGAACTCATCATGACAAGGCTTAGAGAAAAAAATCTGAGAGAAAGTTTTAAACAGTCACTGAAGTTTTTGGTATTTGATGAGCTTCATACCTATAGGGGGCGTCAAGGTTCAGATGTAGCAATGCAAATTAGACGAATTAGAAGTGCTTGTAAGAACGATTTAGTATGTATAGGTACTTCAGCTACCATGGCTACCGGTAGTACACTGTTAGAGCAAAGAGAGGCAGTAGCAGATGTAGGTAAAACTATTTTCGGGAAAAAGTTTACCGAAGATCAAGTTATAGATGAGGCATTTGAATTGGGATTTGAAGAGCTTGACCCCGAAGAGAAAAAACATAAACTGATACAGGCCCTTAATGAAGAAATTGATATAAATGATGGGGTAGAAAAGCTTAAAAAGAATGCTTTAGGGGCTTGGCTGGAACGTGATATCGGACTACAAAAGAAGGAAAGTCAATATGTTCGTCAAAAACCCAGGACGCTTAATGAAATTTCTGAAGAGTTATCAAACCTTACTGGGATTGACGTAGATCAATGTACTCAAAAAATCCGGAGGTTTTTAAAATGGGCAGAGCGTATAAATGTAGAGAATGAAAAAAATAATGTTCGACAAAAATGGCTACCCTATAAATTACACCAATTTATATCCCAAACTGGTTCAGTCCATGTAAAATTAAAAAGCCCAGCAAAACGGGATATTGATGAAGACATAAAGTTAGATGCCGGTTATTTTACTGTAGAAGAGGGGGAATCTGTTCCATTGTATCCTATGGTATTTAGTCGGGCTTCGGGTCACGAGTTTATCTGCGTAAAGAAAAATGAAGTTGACCTTACATTGGAACAACACGATTTCAATGAGCAAACTTCAGAAGAGGATGAAGAGCATGACTTGAGTAGTGGTTATATTGTTTTTGACCACGAAGAGCCGGTGTGGGCATATGACGATATCGTATATTTGCCAGATTCCTGGAAAACAAAAAAAGGAGGGATTCGAAAGAAGTATAAAGAAAAGGTCCCTCAAGAAATATGGGTAGATGTATATGGAAACTATTCGCTTACCAAAGAGGAAGGTTACGAGAAAGCTTGGTTTATAAGATCTCCATTGCCATTTGATCCTACAGCTGGAGCGTTTTTCCATGGGGGTACCAGTGAATATACAAAGCTTACTAAGTTAGGGAGTGAGGCAAGAAGTACAGCTACTTCAGTAATATCCCAGGCGACAATTAAGGCGTTAAAAGAGGCGAATTATAACAAAGAAGCGAGTAAGCTATTAAGCTTTACTGATGTTCGTCAAGATGCCTCTTTGCAGGCCGGTCATTTTAATGACTTTACAAAAACAATACGTTTAAGAGCAGCAATTCACAAAGCATTAAAGGAAGCTGATAATAATACTTTAGATCATGCTGTTATAGCTCAATCTGTTTTTAAAGCACTAAACTTAAGGGAGGAAGAGTATGCTGTTAATCCTATAGATCCTGATGCCTTTCACGTAGTTAATAGGAATGAAGAGGCTCTTAAAACGAAGTTATTGTATGATTTACTTTATGATCTGAAGTATGGATGGAAAGTAACATTACCCAACCTTGAACAGTGTGGATTGCTTAAAATTGACTACGGTCATTTAGAGGAAATAAGTAAACAAGAACAATGGAAGGATATTCCCGGATTTTCTGAAATGATACCGGAGCAACGGCGCGAAATTCTATATCAAATTTTAGACTATTTCAGAAAGAAATTTGCTGTTGCCCATGAAGCATTAAATCCTGACACAATAGAAGAGAACGAGAAGAAAATTAAAAACACTCTGAACGAAGAATGGGGGTTTGATAAGAGTGAACGTATTGAAAGGCCAAATTGGATGCGTTTTCGTCCATTTGATAGAAAACCCAGTCAAATACCCACCGAAAGTATTGGATATCTCAGTAGATTAGGACGCTATCTTAAAGAATTACCTGAATTAGAAGATCACATAACTGATAAAGATTCTTATGAGAACTTATTAGGGACTCTATTAGATAAGCTCCGTGGTACGTATTTTTCTGTTAAGGAGGTTACTGATAGAGGTTCTGGAGAGACGAAAAAACTCTATCAGTTGTTGGCTGATCCTATAGTTTGGGAACTTGGTGATGGTGAAACATTAATGGATGACCCTGTTCATAACAGATCGTACAAAGAAACGGAAGATCAGATAAACACCTATTTCCGTGACTTGTATAAGAACCAATTGAATTATGATCTATTTTTTAACGGCTCTGAGCATACTGGCCAAATTAATAATGAACAGCGCCAAAATAGAGAGGGAGAATTTAAAAAAGGCGATATAAATGCTCTTTTTTGTTCCCCCACTATGGAGTTAGGGATTGATATTGCTGATCTTAATGTAGTTCATATGCGTAATGTGCCACCGAACCCGGCAAACTATGCACAAAGAAGTGGTCGTGCTGGCCGGAGTGGACAAGCAGCATTAGCATTCACCTACTGCGCAAACTATTCTTCACACGATCGCCACTATTTTAAAAACTCAAAAGATATGGTGGCTGGAGAAGTGTTGCCTCCTCGTATGGATATGCAGAATGAGGAGCTTGTAATGAGTCATCTAAATGCTATCTGTTTATCTGAGGTAGGTTTAAGAGATTTAAATGATTCAATAGCAAATGTCCTTGACTTGGGAGATGAAGATGTTTTACCGATAAAGGAAGAGGTAAAGTTAAAGTTTGATCTATCTGACAAAAAGAAACGTAACATTAAAAAGCTATTCAATTTTGTAATATCTGATATAAAAGATGACTTAGCTTGGTATTCTGAAGAATGGTTGGAAAGTAAGATAAATAATGTCTTTGGCAGGTTTAATGAGGCCCTGGAACGATGGCGATCACTATATAAAGATGCCGTTTCACAACGGAGAAGGGCTCAAAATATCCTCGATAATCCTACGTATAAAGCAGGAAGTAGCGAAAAGAAATTAGCAGGAATAAATGAAGATCAAGCAAGGCGACAAATTTCTTTGCTGAAAAATGAATATCGCAAAGGTGGGAGCCTTTCGGAGTTTTATCCTTATCGCTACTTAGCCTCAGAAGGGTTTTTACCGGGATATAACTTTACCAGACTTCCTATTCGAGCCTATATGCCTTCAAACGACATTAGTATGGAGGGTGACTACTTGTCTCGACCAAGGAATATTGCTTTAAGGGAGTTCGGACCCGGAAACATTATATATCACAATGGTTCTACCTATTCAGTTACAAGGATGAATGTCAATGATGCATCCAAAGAACTAACGAGGGCAAAAGTAGCAAAGAAGAGTGGTTATATTCTCGATGGGAAAGATTTTGAAAACGAGCTTTGTCCCTTTACGAAAGAACAGCTTGACGATGATAATTCCAGAGAGATTATCAATAATTTGACCCACATGGGAGAGGTACAAACGAGGCCACGTAAAAGAATTTCTTGTAATGAGGAAGAAAGACAATCTCGCGGTTATGAAATTGATACCTACTTTAAGGTAGATGGAAGTATGGATCGCGTTAAAAATATTGAGCTTAAAGGCAGTGAAGGTAATTTAATGACTATGAGATACATTCCTGCAGCTCAACTCTATTTTATTAATAGAAAGTGGCGCACATCTACAGAGAAAGGATTCCTGCTTAACCTAACTACGGGAGAATGGGCTAAAGGAAATAAAGCTGATAAAGAAAAAGAAGAATCAGTTGATGAGTTTGCGAATGTACAGCTTTATGTAAGGGATACTGCGGATGCTATTTATTTACATCCTACTTCAACTCTTGGTTTGGAATATGAAGGGGTAATAACACTCCAATACGCCTTAAAAA
This sequence comes from Fodinibius sediminis, assembly GCF_900182555.1. Taxonomy (GTDB): domain Bacteria; phylum Bacteroidota; class Rhodothermia; order Balneolales; family Balneolaceae; genus Fodinibius; species Fodinibius sediminis. The sequence continues at coordinate 47,860 of NZ_FXTH01000021.1, forward strand.
ATGCTATTGAGCAAGTGTTTAGAGTAGAGCCCAATGAAATTCGTGTGGAACTTATGGGAGATAAAGAAGCTCCCAATATTCTTGTGTATGAAGCATCAGAAGGAAGTTTAGGTGTTTTAAAAACACTGGCTGATCAACCCAAGAAATTTAGGGAAGTAGTAGAAAAGGCATATGAAATTTGCCACTTTACCAAACCTAAAAAAGAGGAAAAGGAGCTGCCTCAGGCATCTTACGATGATTTGCTAAGCTATTATAACCAATACCATCATAAGCTATTAGATCGTCATAAGATAAAAGGGTCTTTGGAACTGCTTAAAGTGGCTGAGCCGGATCCGAAAAAGAAAGGAACGAATAGAAATTATTCAGAGCAATTGGAATACCTTCGGGAGCGAATAGATCCAAACTCGAGCCTTGAAAAAGAGTTCTTAGATTATCTTGCAGATAACGGTCTTTCTCTACCTGATAAGGCCCAATATGATGTGAGCGAACTATATGTCAATGCTGATTTCTTTTATGAACCCAATGTAGTCATTTTTATTGACGGTAATGTTCATGATAAGCCTGGTGTACAGAGTGGGGACGAGAAGAAACGTAAAGCCCTTCGCAAAAAAGGATATCAGGTACTGGTATATCGTTATGATCAAGATCTTAATACATTTGTAGAAAGCCGTCCGGATATATTTCAAGAAGTTCAAATTTAGATTTTAAGTAATAGCAAAGAATGGATTATAAACCAGGTACCTTAGTATCGGTACGAAACAGGAATTGGGTAGTACAGCCATCAAATAATGAACAACTTTTAAAATTACGTCCCCTTGGTGGTACAGAAACAGAAGAAACGGGAATCTACCTTCCATTGCTGGATGCGAAGGATCGTCCCAAGCCATTTCAATTCCCGTTACCTTCACCTGATAAGTTTGGAGATATCTCTTCTACCAATGTATTGTACAATGCAATAAGATTATCATTTAGAAATGGAGCGGGTCCGTTTCGTTCTTTTGGTAAACTCTCCTTTAGACCCAGAGCCTATCAGTTGGTGCCTCTAATTATGGCGTTGCGACAAGAAAAAACGCGAATACTTATTGCTGATGATGTGGGTATTGGTAAGACCATCGAAGCCCTTCTCGTTGTTAAGGAGAAATTAGAACGAGGGGATATCGATAGTTTTTCTGTGGTTTGTCCACCGCACCTTTGTGATCAGTGGGCTAAAGAACTCGAAGAAAAATTCAATATCGATCCAGTCGTCATTCGCTCGGAGTCTATCTCCTACCTGGAGCGCAAGATGCCACCCGATACAATTATTTTTAATTATTTTCCGTATCAGGTTATATCTATTGATTATATAAAACAGGATAAATATCGGCAGACTTTTATCAATGAGTGTCCGGAAATGGTGGTTGTTGATGAAGCCCATACTTGTGCAGAGCCACCAGGAGAACACCGAAATACACAGATGCGTCATTCTCTAATCAAGGATATTTCTAATAAGGAGGGACAGGAATTATTACTTCTTACTGCAACACCTCACCGGGGATTTGAAACATCCTTCCAATCAATATTGGGAATGCTGAAACCTGAATTCTCCGATGTTGAGATAGCAAACTCGGATCAAAAAACCCGAAGAGAATTGGCAAAGTATTTTGTCCAGCGAAGGCGTGGTGATGTTACTAAATGGATGGGGGAAGAAACGCAATTTCCTGATAGAGATTTTGAAGAGCTGGAGTACCAGTTAGGTAATGATTACCAAGTTCTTTTTACAGATTTCCTTGGTTATGCAAAAGAGATGATACAGGCAGATACCGAGTCGAAGCATATTCATTACTGGACAGCACTTGGATTGCTGCGTGGTATCATCTCAAGTCCCACGGCAGGGGTTTCTATGTTGCGAAAACGAGCTAATAAAAAAGAAGATGAGTTGGACGAGGTCGATGATGAAACGGCCAAAATGTTGGTCTTAGATGATGACGAGCAGGATGAAGATGTGGAACCGACGGCCGTGACCTCATCACTTGAAGTAAAGCAAGCTGAAGCCCAACGATTGAGAAATTATGCCAATCGACTTGAAGACTTAGGCAAGCCATCTAAGGATAACAAGGTGAAGGCAGCGATTGACATCGTTGGGGAGTGGCTGCAGGACGGATACAATCCGATTATATTTTGCCGGTATATTTCTACTGCTCACTATGTGGCCGATCAAATTCGGGATAACTTGCCCTCAGGCTATATTCGTGATACCGAAGTCGAATCGGTTACCAGTGAATTAGCTGATGAGCAGCGAAAAGAAAAGGTTGAGGCTTTAGGCAAGCAGAAATATCGGGTGTTGGTTGCCACTGATTGCCTTAGTGAGGGAATTAACCTGCAGGATCACTTTACGGCTGTATTACACTATGATTTACCCTGGAATCCTAATAGAATTGAACAGAGAGAAGGTCGGGTGGATCGCTTTGGACAAATAGCTCCCAGGGTAAAAACAGCGCTCTTATATGGAGGAGGGAATCCAATTGATGCAACGGTGTTAAAGGTTCTACTGAGAAAAGCCCGACAGATTAAAAAGGATACGGGAATTTCTATTCCATTTCCTGATGACAGTAAATCCATTATGGAAGCCGTTTTAAATGCAGTATTACTGAATCCCGGTTCCGTGAATACGGATATGAGCCAGTTGCAGCTTGGATTCCAGAATGAGGTGGTTAAAAAGGGAGCGGATCAAGCAAGCTTGGCTATAGAGCGTGCCAAAAGTCGTGAAGAAGCGACCAGGAGTATTTTTGCTCAGCGAGCTATCAAGCCAGAAGAAATTAAAGAGTACCTGGTTGATTCTGATGAAGCTCTTGGAAGTCCGGCTGATGTAGAAAAATTCGTAAAGGATGCCGCCGATTATATAGGGATTGAACTACGGCCGGTACCAAACAAATCCGATCAGTACTATCTGAATACGACACAGCTTTCAAAACGTCTTAGAGAACTATTGCCAGAAAAAGAGAAAATTAAGGTAGGATTTGAAGCGCCCTTGCCCGAAGATGTCTATTACCTGGGACGTAACCATCCTTTTATTGAACAATTATCACAAAAAATTATGGGACTGACATTTCAGGACGAGGAGTCACCGTTTTCAAGAATGTCGGTTGTCCGAACGGACCAGGTAGATGTTAAAACAACCCTTTTGTTACTCCGGGTACGTAATGTTATTTCCAAGAAAAAGCGAAATAATGAGTTGGTAGCTGAAGAAATGGTGCTCTGGGGATATAGAGGGGATCCTGAGGACGAGGATTTCCTGAATCATGACCATGTGAAAGAGTTACTGAACAAAGTAAAAGCAGTCGCAAACCTCTCTCAGCAGGAAAAAAAGTATTTTGCAGAAGCTGAATTGCGAGATTTTAAAAGCGAAAAAATGGAAGAAAGTTTAAAAGAACTTACCCGTGAACGAACGGAAGAGTTAATTGAGGCGCATGACCAATATCATGAAGCTGTAGGAGGGGGAAGATATACGGGAGTTGAACCTGTTCTGCCTCCCGATGTGATGGGTATGTATATCCTACTTCCGGCAGTGTAAGTATCATTGATTTAAGCAACGATTAATTTTATGGATTCCTTTCAAAGCATAACTATTGAAGGCCAAATACTAAGTGCTGAAATACTTTCAAAACTGAGTCAAGAGGGGTATGACTATCAAACTCCTGAAGACTTTGGATTGGGCGAAAATCAGAAACTCCGTGATGAAATTCAGTTTGCCTATAGTTTAGCCCGCCAGCAGTGGGAAATTTTTAAGCAAAAGAAATCACGTTGGGAGGAATCGGAATGGGGTACCTCGGATACCCGAAACTATTGGATGCTACCGTTGCTGGATTCGCTGGGATACGAGCTGAGTTTTGAAAAAGCAGAAATGGTGAACGGCAAGAGCTATAATATCAGTCATCGTGGTATGGATCGCGGCGGGTTTCCGGTTCATATCATGAGTACGAAAGACAAGCTGGAACAAAAGCGTGATTATGGCGGATCCCGGCTGTCTCCACACGGATTGGTACAGGAATACCTGAATCTTACTGAACACCTTTATGGACTGGTAACGAACGGTTCTAAATTACGTCTTCTTCGGGACTCTACCCGACTTTCGCGTCTATCATATGTAGAGTTCGATTTGGAAGCCATGTTTGAAGATGAACTGTACAGTGATTTTGCTGTTATGTTTCGACTCATCCATGCTAGCCGAATGCCCACACAGCCCGAAGAGAGTCCGGATTCTATTATTGAGCAATATCACCAGGATGCAATTGAGTCTGGGGCGCGCATTCGTGAAAAGTTGCGTGGAAGCGTTGAGATTAGTTTGCAGACGCTGGGTAATGGTTTTCTGAAACATCCCGATAATGAAGAGCTTCGTCAGCTTATTGCCGATGGTGAAATAGACGCCACCAAGTTTTATGGAAAACTGCTGAAAATTATTTACCGCCTGCTGTTTTTGATGGTATCGGAAGAGCGCAATATGATATATCCCAAACCGAAGGAGACTGACTGGGACGCGGAGCTGCTGCAGGAATATCGAGCTATTTATAACAACTATTACAGCATTAACCGCTTGCGGTCGTTAGCGGAGCGAAAACATCAGCTCAATACCGATGAGGAAGATCTCTGGGAAAGTTTAAAACAGACCTTTGCTCTTTTTGAAAAAGAAGCCATTGGTCAGCGTTTAGGTATTCAGGCACTAAACGGAGACCTGTTTAGCCCGGCGGCCTTAGATCCGCTTTCTGAATGTAAGCTCACGAATGATGTACTGCTACGGAGCTTGGATGCTATTGCCCGTTTTGAAAACGAGAGCGGACAGTTAACGCGTGTTAATTACGGCGGGCTGGACGTGGAAGAGTTTGGATCGGTTTATGAAGCGTTACTGGACTATGATCCCAAAATTAAGAAGGGCGTTAATGTTTCTTTAGGAAGTGAATGGGCTTTTCAATTTGCTGAGGGTACAGAACGCAAAACAACGGGTTCTTACTATACACGAACCGAGCTGGTGCAGGAACTGATAAAATCAGCACTTGTTCCGGTTATTGAAGAGCGGCTGGAAGAAGCAGACAGTAAAGATGAGCGAATTCAGACGCTACTCGACCTGAAAATTTGCGATCCCGCGGTGGGATCGGGGCACTTTCTCCTGGCCGCAGCACGAAAGATTGCCGAATATTTAGCCAAAGAACGGACGGGAGAAGATCAGCCGGGACCTGATGCTCACAAGGAGGCTCGCAGAGAGGTTATCCAGCACTGCATTTATGGGGTGGATATGAATCCCATGGCCGTGGAGCTTTGTAAGGTTGCCCTTTGGTTAGAGAGCCATTCAGTAGGATATCCATTGACATTCCTCGATCATCATATCAAATGCGGTAATAGTTTGGTGGGACTTGATGATCTTGATCGATTGGATGAGGGAATCCCGGACGGTGCATTTGAGACGGTTATTGGTGATGATAAAGGAATTGCTAAGAAGCTAAAGAAGCGAAATAGAAAAGAAAGAAAGTCTGGTAAGCAAACGGAACTACAGGCTTCTTCAGGTTCAGCGATACAGGCATTGGATCAATTCGCGAAGCGACTTAAAGAGATTGACCAAATGCCAGAGCAAACGGTTGAAGATATTAATGAAAAAGCCAAAGCTTATAATCACTTCAAAAAGGAACAAGGATACAGGGATGCCCTGCATGCCGCTAATATATGGACAGGGGCTTTCTTTGTACAGAAAACCCAGAAAAACCTTGACAATAAACTGATACCAACAAGCCGTAAACTGCATTCTTATGTGGCAAATCCCCGAGGGGCCGATGCCAGATTCTTGGGAAAAATGGACTCGTTAGCCCAGAAGGATAACTATTTCCACTGGCCGCTGGAATTCCCCGAAGTGCAAGCCCAGAATGGTTTTGATGTTGTTTTAGGGAATCCGCCTTGGGAACGCATTAAACTACAGGAGAAGGAATTCTTTAAAGGAAAGGATGATAAAATCGCAAACTCAAATAAGTCTAAAAGGAATAAATTAATAAGGGTCTTATGAAGTTAAGCTCTCAAAGGGGGTCCTCTCGGAGCTTATCCAGTAAGACGTTATATAAGTTTTTATTTCGATGATTAAAACGGAATT
>NZ_FXTH01000022.1 GCF_900182555.1 Fodinibius sediminis
ACAAACTGTTGCGACAAGCTTTTGCCGTTGGTAAGAGGTGCGAAGCGTTCAACAAAAAAAAGGCATTGGTTGCTTGACTTTAAACACAGTTCATTACGCAGGTATCCCGATTGGCGTTTGCTGTCGTAGGGAGCCACCTCGTGTTTTACACACCAGGAACGAACAAAATCGAGTATCTTGTATGAAATGGGCTGCTGCAGGTGGCATTCATGGAGATTCAGTATTTTATCATAACGGCCGGGGGCATGCAGTCCTGCTGCAAAACAGCGGTCATCGACATAGGCGTCACTTTTGATCTCCTCCTGACTCAACCAGCGCCGGGAGCCGACCGAATATTCCATTTTGTTGCGGTAATAGAACGGCTTCTCACACCCCATGGTCTTATTGACACTGACATTGGTGAGGCCACCAATTCGCTCCATATGATCTCGCACCTGTTCCCTTTTGAATGTAAGCTGATATTCATAGTCTACGTGTTGCCAGCTGCATCCCCCGCATTCACGGGCATGGCGGCATTGGGGGGCAATGCGATGGGGACCCGGTTCGAGGATCTCGATTAACCGGGCCTCCCTGTAACTCTTTTTCTTTTTGGTAATACGGGCTTTGATACGGTCGCCAGGTGCGGTATTGGGGACAAATACAGCGAGGCCATCGACCTTGGCAATACCTTTTCCTTCATACGCAGCAGCATCAATGGTAAGCTCCGTTACCGTTCCTTTCTTAAGTGCCATTACTGGAGAGGTTAAAGCAGTTCATCGTTGTTGTTGGGATTCATATAAAGCTCAAATTGAAGGGATAGCGCGTGTTTGGCCCCGACCTGCTTTTTGAGCTCATTGGTGACAATTTCCAGTTGCTTCATTGCCACCACTGCGAGGGTCTCCATAAATTTAACGGCAATGACAGGATGCCTTTTTTTCAATGTTTCAAAATCGGGTTTAAAAAAACCGAGCAGTGTACAGTCTGTAAGACACCGAACATTGGAAATACGCCGGATCTCGTATCCAATGGAGAGTGCTCCAAAACTTTCAGGGGCGCTGATGATATAGGAGTGGTGGGTCTGCTGGTCGGACTCACCTTCGAGGACCAGTTCGACTTTTCCATCCTCGATAAAATACATGCCGGTTCCGGGATCACCCTGGTAATAAATATATTCCTCCTTCTTGTAATTACGCCGGTGGCAGTATTGCAGGAATTCCGTCCGCTCGAGTACGGTCAAATTCTTCAAAAACCGTGAGTTCAAGATGATATTGCCTTGTTTCTTTATATCGCCAAGCCGTTCCGATAAGAACATACGAGTATATTCCTTATTAGATTTAAAAAGACCAAAGTACAGAAAAATAGTGTTATAATTTAATAAAAGGTATGCCGGTGCTCAGGGATTTTTTCTGCGGAGTTGCTTGTGAATTTCCGGGATCTTGAGCATGGCTGCTGAACCATACCATGTATACAGCTCCACTTCAAGTCGACCCGCTTTAACAGCCGGATCCGTAGCAGTATAGGTTCGTGCTTCTTCAATGGAAGAAGGTTTGAAAATGTACATCCCTCTCAAATCGTCCGCATCGATGAAGGGCCCGGGATGATGAGTTTTCCTTCGTCGGCCAGCCTGTTGATGTTCGCCAGGTGGGCGCGCTGAAGCCGGGCAGCTGTCGTGGAATCATGACTGCGGTTGGGACCCGCTTTCAGGAATGCCAAAACATTGATCCGCACGCCGTATTCATCGGCCTCCAGTTCCCAGGCCCGTGATCATCAAGGGTACTGTCCGCAGCATCGGGGGACGAGTTGTCTGATGTTGGGGGGGGTAGTACATTGCGCCAGTGTGAAAATGAGGAAGGGGAGAACAGTCAAACGGGGTAGTATCGTATTTGTGTTCATAAATCGAGCCATTTCGTATGCAGTTCAATATAAATATACCCAATCCGGCAATTTATTCTAGCTTCTATTTTGGCGACTTGGATTATGTATTTACCAGTAATCCCTGCCATGGAACCAACCAAGAGCGTCATGGACAAGGGGTTTAGAAACGGGGATATTACGGTTGAAGCGAGTTACACCCGTCGATCATGGAAAAAGAAGCTTGCCCTGAATAAGCCGTGAGGACTGAAAAGCGGGATAGAAATGAAGGTGTCCGGAACTAAGCCGCACCAAGCAGAAAAAACAAAAGCCGCGGTTGTTACGGCGGCTTTTGCATGCCATAAAGACAGTAGAATTTGCGCTGTTTTAGGTGTGGTTTATGTTTTATTCTTCCATTGATCATAGATGATGGGGATCAGGAAGAATGAGAACGCAACGGCACTGATAATTACAGAAGTTATATCAATATCCATGGGGGTATTTTTTTTGAGGATGAAACAGGGCCATGCCGCTCCCATTATCTGTTACTACAGTTTGGGCGGCATGATTTATTAGGTGTGCTGGTATCAAAATTCATCAATTCCGATACCCACAGAACCAGCGGTTTTATAAGAAAGAATGGAAGGGAAATAGAATTGTTCTGATGCGCAGACTGCGGTGGATAGTTCTGCATCTTATCAAATAAATGGATGAGACAGCTATCTCATACGGAATGCCTGAAAATCCGTTATTGGTATCATCCTCAGAGTTTGTTTCGGAAAGAGCGGTCGCTGGTTTATTCAGTGAGTCAGGCGGTGTTTCTGTCTCATGATGAAACGCAAAGAAACGCACGAGCCCGGGGGGATATGCAGAAGGAGAGGGAATCCCCTTTATGGCCTGTATTTGTCCGGGGACCTCATGTGGTTCAACTTCGGTCTCAGCTTTAGTACTGAAGGGTATCAGAAGAACCAGGAACAACAATATGTGTGCTCGCTGTTTCATCGAGTCCTAAAATACAAATGTTTCGACTAATTGTTAGATTTTCATGCATGCTTTATACAGTGGCACTTTGATTTGGATCCCATAGCCCATCCGATTCTGTTATGGAAAGATATATCGCTAAAGAAACGGATGAGCACCCAAAAGGGAGGACTTGCACACTGCCATTTTCTTTAATTCGGATTACCATTACGGATACGAATTCCGTAGGCCTGTTGAGGATTTTCAACCATCAGCCGGTTGATTTCTGCTGTGGTGAAGCCGTGTTCCCTCAGGGCGGGCAGAAGATGCTTCGAGATGTCAGTATATCCCCTGAATTCGCCCCCGTTGACTTCATCAGGATTGTAATAGCCGGCATCGTGGGAAATTAGGACCCGGTGCAGCAGTCCGGCCTCCCTTAGTTTGCTGAGACGTTCTATGAACCATTCAAGATTGCTGTTTGACGGCGGCTCTTCTGAGGAATTATGGTTAAAATTATCAAGGGAGATCCATCCGCCGGCCCGGCCTATCTTGATCTGGGCCTCCAGGGTGCCCGCCTGGGAGTGCGTCCATACCCAGGCAGCAGGCGAGACCCCGGCTTCTTCCAGAATATCCAGCTGGCCCAGTGCCGGTTCATCACCGGTTGTATGCGAGACAATGGTCAGGCCTGTTGCCAGGTGGGTCAGAGCTGCCGCGCGAACGATCTTTTGATGGAGACTGGACAATGGGGCATCACCCCTTACGGAGATTTTAATGAATCCGGGGCGGATATCGCTGCCGTCTATTCCGTTCTCAAACTCGTCAATCCACCGGCGGGAAATAGTTTCAGCTGATTCCTGCCAGGCATGTTGAGGCATAAACTTGTTGTCCACCGCACCATAATATCCCGTATTAGTGAGTATGTTGATGCCCGACCGGCGGGCGAGTTCCTGAAGAAGGAAAGGATCACGTCCAAGGTAGGCCGGTGTGCATTCCAGTATCGTCCTGATACCTTGCTCTTTGGCTTCCCTGAAATAAGGCAGCACCTTGTCGATTACCTTTTGTCGGTTCCACCGGTGGTATCCCGTGCTGTCGGCTCCGATCCAGTCCACCAGTACGTGTTCATGAATGAGGGTGGGACCCATTTCCGAGGCTGAGATGGGGCCGGTAACCGTCGCGACTGCATGGTCTCCCTCCTGAACCTGTTGACCCGGCGCGGAAGGGGGAAGGAAAAATAGTAACCAAAGCAGCATCAGGTAACTCGAGTAGGTTTTTAACATAAGCAATGTTTTAAAGTGAGTTATATGTGCAGGGTAAAATAAATTTGTATGTACCTTGTAATGAATATGGTGATTGTGATCCTTGTTAACAAGAAATGTAACACAGCATAAACCAGTAAAAAAATAAATCTGCCAACCGTCAAAATTCAGATGGACGTGAGGCTGATGAGTTGAGGATAAATCAGATTTTGTGTTCTTTGTTGTATGGTGCGATCATGTTAGAAGGGAATTATGAGATGGGCATTTTATAATTATGGATAGGAAAAAGTTCATTCAGCATATTGCGGGTTCAAGTTTTGGCCTAATGACAAGTGTACCCTTTGTCCCTGCAAAAAAGGTCCGGAAAAATGCGGGGGGACGTACTCGGGAGAAAAGCAATGACTATTATATGAGTGCAAGAGCTCCCCTGAAGTCTCAGCATTATACAGCGCTGCCAATTGGAAACATCCAACCCAGGGGGTGGCTCCTGGAGCAGCTCAGAAAGCAGAAAAAAGGTTTAACCGGAAATCTGGATAGCCTTTATTCAGAAGTTGTGGGCCCGAATAATGGCTGGCTTGGCGGTGGCGGAGACGGATGGGAGCGCGGACCCTACTGGCTGGACGGACTGGTGCCGCTGGCTTACATTCTGGATGATCAGGATCTAAAAGATAAAGCACAACAATGGATTGAATGGAGCCTGAACAACCAGCTTGAAGACGGCTATTTTGGTCCTGAACCCTTTGAGGAGCCTCCGGAGCCCGTCCGGGGTGTCCAGCGAGGAAATAGAAGGGACTGGTGGCCTAAAATGGTGATGCTAAAAGTTCTCAAGCAGTATTACATGGCCACCAGTGATGAGCGAGTATTGGATCTGATGACCCGTTATTTTAGGTATCAGCTGGATCATCTGCCCGAGCGGCCATTGGGTCACTGGTCATTCTGGGGGAACCGTCGAGGCGGTGATAACCTGATGATGGTTTACTGGTTGTACAATCACACCGGGGATCGGTTCCTGCTGGAACTCGGCGACTTAATTCACAAGCAGACTTTTGACTGGACAGGGATATTCGGGAAGGGCAAAATGGCTCGCCTGAATCCTGTACCGCGTTTGCATACGGTCAATATTGCGATGGGACTCAAGGAGCCTGTTATTTATTACCAGCGGACACACAATGTGGATGATATTCGGGCCGTGAAAGACGGGTTGGCTGATCTGGGAAACATTCATGGCTTTGTTACCGGACTTTACGGGGCCGATGAAAATCTCCACGGCAATAATCCAACCCAGGGCACCGAGTTTTGCACCGTTGTGGAGATGATGTATTCTTTTGAGCAGATGACGCGCATTACGGGTGATACCTATTTTGCGGACTACCTTGAAAAGGTGGCGTTTAACGCCTTGCCAACTCAGCACGATGAGGAATATGAGCGGAGACAGTATTTTCAACAGACCAACCAGGTGCAGATCTCCGATCATAGCCGCAACTTTTTTAACGATGCCAATGCCCAGCTGTGCTACGGGGTATTGAATGGTTACCCCTGCTGTACAACTAATATGCACCAGGGGTGGCCCAAACTGGTACAGAACCTGTGGTACGCCACAAGCGATAATGGTCTCGCAGCAATGATTTACTCTTCAAGTAAAGTGAGCGCAAAAGTAGGGGGAGGCACTGAAATTACGATCATTGAGGAGACCGACTATCCCTTTGATGATACGGTGAAGTTCAATATCAAGAGTCCCGAGCCGGTATCTTTTCCTCTTGAACTGCGAATCCCGGGGTGGGCATCAGAGGCTTCAATACGGGTAAATGGCAGGGATTGGAAACAGGTTGAACAAAACAGTGGACAAATGGTTGTCGTTGACCGAAAATGGTCGGACGGAGATACGGTTTCCCTGGAAATGCCGATGGAGGTACAGGTAAGCCGCTGGGTGGAAAATTCAGCAGGCGTAGAACGGGGGCCCCTGGTCTTTGCTCTGAAGATTGGTGAAACCTGGGAGCAGAAGCAACCGCCTGAAGAGAATTGGCGAATTCAGCATCCCTATTACGAAGTATATACTGCAGATCCCTGGAATTACGGTCTCACGAAAAAAACGGTTGAGAATAGGGATTTCAAGGTCGTCTATGATGATAAGCAAAAAGGGAACTACCCATGGAATTTGAATAATGTTCCTTTGAAAATGACGGCGAAGGCCAAGAAAATAGACGAGTGGAAACTCTATGACCATTCGGCAGGCCCTTTGCCTGTAAGTGGACAGCATCGGTACGGGCAGGGCAATAATTCTGATGCTGAGGCAGAAGAGGTTGTCTTGGTGCCGTATGGAGCAACGACCCTTCGTATTTCTCAATTTCCTGTTGTCAGCTGACACTACAAAAGAACCAGCCCTGTCCGGGCCATGGCACAGCCCGGCAGGAAATTAGCTAATAGAGGAGAAGAAATCCCCCGCGTGAGGGGGACATCTGCCGTATCATCGGTACTGGTTGCATTTATTGAATCTCTTTTTTCCGCTTGGCGGCCCCACTCTCATAGGCGGCCTCTTTAACTGCTTTGGCTACCCGTCGAACGACCTGCTTGTTAAATACACTTGGTACAATATATTCTTCTCCGAGGTCATTCTCGTCAATGCATTCTGCTATGGAATGGGCGGCAGCGAGCTTCATCTCTTCATTGATATCCTTGGCCCGCGCATCAAGGGCACCACGGAAGAGGCCGGGAAAAGCCAGCACATTATTGATTTGATTAGGGTAATCACTACGTCCCGTGGCAATGATCCGTGCTATATCATTAATCTCTTCCGGCATGATTTCCGGTACGGGATTGGCCAGTGCAAAAACGATGGGATCTTCAGCCATTTTTTCAATGGCTTCACGCGGTACGATGCCGGGCCCGCTTACACCAATCAGCAGGTCGGCCCCGGAGGTTGCATCCATAAGTGATCCCGAGGAATTGTCGGGATTCGTATTCTGGGCAATCCATCGTTTACTGTCGTCAGCTTCGGAGAGGTTATCGCGATTGATGATGCCACTACGGTCGCAGCAGAGGACCTCTTTAGCCCCGGCTTCAAGCAGGATACGGGTAATGGCAACGCCTGCAGCTCCGGCGCCTACAATGACAATACGCAGTTCGGACAGCTCCTTTCCTGTCACTTTGAGCGCATTGATGGTTGCGGCCAGCGTCACTACGGCGGTACCGTGCTGATCGTCATGGAAAACGGGAATATCCAGCAGATCTTTAAGCCGACGTTCAATTTCAAAACAGCGTGGAGCACTGATGTCCTCGAGGTTGATGCCCCCGAAGCCCGGTGCCATCCATTTTACGGCATTGACAATATCATCCACGTTCTGTGTGTCCAAACATATTGGATAGGCATCGACATCAGCAAACTCCTTGAAAAGCATGGCTTTTCCCTCCATAACCGGCATAGCCGCTTCAGGTCCGATGTTGCCCAGCCCGAGTACGGCAGAACCGTCACTGACAACAGCGACCGAGTTCTGTTTGATTGTCAGCGTATGCGCCTTCTCCTTGTCTCTGGCAATGGATTCACACACACGTCCCACACCCGGGGTATAAGCCATGGAAAGAGCGTCACGGGTGTTGACGGGTACTTTGTTTTCAATACGGATTTTTCCGCCGAGGTGAAGCAGGAATACGCGGTCTGAGACATTGCGTACCTTGACGCCCTCAATTTTTTTAACCGCCTTGACAATATCCTTTGAATGTTTTTCGTCGCGGGCACTGACGGTGAGGTCGCGCACTTTGTAGCGCCCTTCGACTTTGACAACGTCCACAGCGCCCGGGTCGGCCTTCTGTTCTGCAATAGCATTAAGTACTTTAACCAGCATACCCGGCTTGTTCTCAATATACAAGCGCATGGTAAAGCTGTAGCTTACACTCGGCTGAATTTCACTCATGTAACTCCTGTTAATTCATTTTTGCTTGTGGAATATGATGATGTTGAAAATCAATAAAGATATAAAAAATAAGAAAATTTTACATCTTTTTCGGCTGATAGATACAGCGCTTACTATTTTCATTGATGGCTGGGCCATTTGAAACAAGAAGTTATCATCTGATATAATTTTTATCCATATTACAGAACAGCCTGCAAGCTGGATAGTGCCACTTGTCTGAAATCATGAATCGTGTTGGGTATACTGCCCATATATATGGAGAATCTTCTTGCTGCCCGTCTTCAGATGGCCGTGTCGCTCGGTTTTCATATTATTTTTGCCTGTGTCGGAATGGCTATGCCTTTTTTAATGGCCATCGCAGAATACCGATGGATTAAGTCGGGCCAGCAGGTCTACCAGGATCTCGCCAAAGCGTGGTCCAGGGGAGTCGCAATCTTTTTTGCCACGGGCGCTGTATCGGGTACGGTCCTGTCGTTTGAACTGGGAATGCTCTGGCCTACATTCATGGAGCATGCGGGCCCCATCTTCGGAATGCCGTTTTCATGGGAGGGTACAGCCTTTTTTGTTGAAGCGATAGCGCTTGGACTTTTCCTGTATGGGTGGGATAAGCTCCGCCCCTGGACGCACTGGTTGACAGGGCTCGTGGTTGGAGTATCAGGGGTAGCCTCGGGCATTTTTGTAGTGGCGGCCAATGCCTGGATGAACAGTCCTGCCGGTTTTGAATGGGTAAACGGTGCAGCCGTCAATATTGATCCGGTAGCGGCCATGTTTAATGATGCCTGGCTTTCACAGGCGCTGCATATGACCCTGGCAGCTTTTGTTGCTACTGGTTTTGCCGTTGCGGGCCTGCATGCATTGTTGCTGTTGCGGGATCCTAAAAACCTCTTTCACCGGGAGGCTGTTAAAATTTCATTGATCATAGGGGGACTTGCCGCCATATTTCAGCCTCTTAGCGGAGATTATGCCGCCAAGGGTGTTGCCGACCGACAGCCAGCTAAACTCGCTGCTATGGAGGGGCATTTTAGCACGAGTCAGCCCGCTCCGCTTGTGATCGGGGGCATTCCCGATGAAGAACAACAGGTGGTGCACTATGCCATCGAAATACCGCGGATGCTCAGTTTCCTGGCCCACGGAAATTTTGATGCCGAAGTTAAGGGGCTTGACCAGATTCCACGGGAGGAGTGGCCGCCGGTGGTGATTACGCATATTGCTTTTCAAATTATGGTGGCGAGCGGAATTATAATGATGCTGCTTGGCCTGTTCTATTATTACGCTCTCTGGAGAGGAAAGAAAATCATTCGCAAAAGATGGTTTCTGTGGCTGATTGGAATTTGTACTCCCCTTGGTTTCATCGCCGTGGAGGCTGGGTGGATTGTCACGGAAGTCGGGCGACAGCCCTGGATCATTTACGGGGTCATGAAAACAAGGGATGCTGTCACGCCCATGCCGGGTCTGCAGTACTCGCTCTATCTCATTCTGGCGCTATACCTGCTGCTGTCTGTTATTGTTATCTGGCTGATGTATCGGCAGATTATCACTTTAAGCAGTCGCTATGAAACGGCAAAAACAGGCGGATAAGGTATTTAATGTCCAAATATTCCTAAACAGCCATGCTTCTTGAAGTTGTTATTTTCTTTCTTGCACTTTCAATGGTCTTCTATGTGCTTTTTGCAGGAGCAGATTTTGGAGCCGGTGCTCTGGAACTTATTTCCGGACGTCAGGATCGTGAAACCATCGCACATGCCATCAGCCCTGTCTGGGAGGCTAATCATGTATGGCTGATACTGGTAGTGGTGATTCTTTTCATGGGTTTTCCTAAAATTTATGCAGCCATGTCGCTCTACCTGCATATTCCGCTGCTCTTGATGCTGGTTGGTATCATTTTGAGGGGTACGGCCTTTACATTTATGCATTATGATGCTATTCAGGACGGAAGTGATCGCACCTACAATGCGATATTCAAGTTTTCAAGCATGTGGACGCCTCTTTTTCTTGGGATAATCATCGGTGCGCTGGTGCTCGGACGAATCAATCCCGATGCTGCTACTTTTTTTGAAGCCTACCTCGCTTCATGGCTGAACCTGTTTTCATTTGCAGTGGGACTGTTTTGCCTGGTCCTGTTTACATTTTTAGCGGCCGTCTACTTGATAGGGGAAACAACGGATATCGAACAGCGCAGTGCTTTCATAAGGGTTGCGTGGCAATTGAATGGGGCTTCCGTCATTTCAGGGGGGCTGGTTTTTGCTGCTGCACAATGGAATGGGCTACCGCTTTGGCGTGATTTCATGCAATCGCCTGTGGCTTTGATGGCGGTGATCTTTGCTGCGGTGCTGCTGCCCTTGTTGTGGAGGAGCCTGCATTATGCACGGGTGGCCTGGTCCAGGATCCTTGCAGCCACACAGGTGGTGATGATTCTGTTAGCATGGTTCTGGGTGCAGTATCCCGTTGTGGTTAAAATGAAAAATGAGGATCAGGCTCTCACATTTTACAATACTGCCGCACCCGATGAAACTTTGCTTCAGCTTGTCGTCGCCCTTGTGGTTGGTGCTTGTATTATTCTTCCATTCCTTTATTTTCTGATGAATACCTTCAAAGGAAAACAGTTTACCAATAACTAATTTCAGGACTCGGTACATTGAATAAAACAGATTTCCAGGGAACCCTCGGTAATAGGACTGTCAACCTTTATACACTCACCAACAGTAACGGCCTCCGGGCCTCGGTGACCAACTACGGGGCCCGTCTAACAGCATTTGAGATGCCTGACCGGCAGGGCAATTTTGATAATGTGGTGGTTGGCTATGGTTCGATGAACGAATTTTTAACCAATGAGGAACAGTACTTTGGCGCTGTAGTCGGACGCTATGCCAATCGTATTGCCGGTGGACGAATAACAGTGGATGACCATACCTATCAGCTTCCATGCAATTTGGATGGGCATCACCTGCACGGTGGGCCGCAGGGATTCCACCAGGTTGTGTGGGGAGCAGACCAGGTAGATGCACAAACACTGAACTTGTCATATCGATCGACTGATGGAGAAGGAGGTTATCCGGGCA
Organism: Fodinibius sediminis; assembly: GCF_900182555.1. Lineage (GTDB taxonomy): Bacteria > Bacteroidota > Rhodothermia > Balneolales > Balneolaceae > Fodinibius > Fodinibius sediminis. Next base: position 11,014 of record NZ_FXTH01000022.1, read on the forward strand.
ACCTCGGGGTTAAAGTTACTTATGAATTGACTGATCACGATGAACTCAGGGTCACCTACAGCGCAGAATCGGATACGCAAACAATCCTGAATATGTCGCATCACGCCTACTACAATTTGCATGGCACCAGCAACGGGGATTCGGTTGATAATCACCGGCTGACCCTCCATGCTGATCATTTTACCGAGGTTGATTCCGATCTGATTCCCACGGGCAAGATTGCCACCGTCGCGGATACCCCTCTGGATTTTCGAGCACCCAAGGCTTTGGGGGAGGATCGGAAAGCGGATCATCCCTGTCTGAATCATACGGAAGGCTATGATCATAATTTTGTGCTCCGCGGATATGGACATGAAAATCCGCACCTTGCGGCAGAAATTGAAGAGCCGAAATCGGGTCGGGCTCTGCAGCTGTATACCAGTGAACCGGGGTTGCAGTTTTATTATTCGGAACATCCCGTTTCCGGCATTGAATCAGCATTTTGCCTGGAGCCGCAGCATTTTCCGGATAGTCCTCACCACAATCATTTTCCATCAACAGTTCTTGATGCCCATGAAACCTATCAATGGGAAATGATTCTGGCTGTACATACCTGATTTTCTTCGTTGAGGTTTCGTCGATTTGGATTCAGCCGGAATCTTTCTGCTATTTTTGAAAGGCCGACAAATAATTTCGGGAGCTTTACGTTATTTCAAAAACAGCAAGGGGATCAACAGCTTTGTCCAAAGCTGCACCTTCAAATGTTTTTTAATTTTGAAATTGCATCTTGGTTTTTTCTTTGCTAAGCTCTTGGGCTGTTACAGCAAGATTTTCTATTTAACCACATATTTTCTTTATGAGATATCGATATCTTTTATTTTTATTCTTTTTGACAATTGGGGTTACAAGCCGTGGGATGGCACAAGAGTTTGTTCCCTACGAAGAGCACATTCCGGAATCGGAGGAGAGTATTGAAATGGTTCCCGTGGAGGGCGGTACATTCATGATGGGCAGCCCCGAAGATGAAACCGGCCGTGAGGCGGATGAAGGACCCCGGAACAAGGTCAAGGTAGACGATTTCTGGATGGGAAAGTATGAAATTACGTGGCAGGAGTATGACCTGTTTGTTGAAGAGAAGCTTGAAAATGTGAGCACACCGTCCGGCGGCGAGGTTAATGTAGAGGCCGATGCAGTATCGCTTCCGACTCCCCCGTATATCGATATGAGTTTTGGCATGGGAAGAGACGGGTACCCTGCGATTAACATGACACAGTATGCCGCCATAATGTATGCCAAATGGCTTACGGCTGAGACTGGACATTTCTACCGGCTGCCGACAGAAGCTGAGTGGGAGTATGCCTGCAGGGCCGGGGGAAACAGCACTTATACCTATGGTGATGATCAGTCTGAACTTGATAAATATGCCTGGTATAAAGGAAACAGTGACGGCGGGTATCAAAAAATTGGCACCAAGGAGCCCAATGCCCTGGGGATTTATGATATCCACGGCAACGTGGCTGAATGGACCATGGACCAGTATGATGAAAACTATTATGAACAGTTTGAGGGCAGCACGGCCGATAATCCCTGGCTGAAGCCCGAGGAGCTGTATCCCCGGTCACTGCGCGGGGGCAGTTGGCAAGACGAACCGGCAAAATTACGATGCGCTGAGCGGCGCGGATCGGAGGCTAAGTGGAAACAGCTTGACCCTCAGCTTCCCAAAAGTCTCTGGTGGCTGACCAATGCTCCTTTTGTGGGTTTCCGACTGGTGCGACCGGCCGATCCCCCTCCTCAGCAAGAAATAGAGGAATATTGGCTGGAAGCGATCGAAGATTATTAACAGCCGGGGATCACTCGTTTTATAACTTTTTTTGTATGGGGACTGGCCATTCATTTGGTTCAGTCCTCTTTTTTTATGGGTTCACGGATTGAGGGTCAATGCATCAAAATCATTTGTTTTCACAACCATAATCTCCGAATTTCCCCGCTTGCTGCTATATTCAATGCGCATCGCGCATTGTGGTCTGGATTCGATAAACGCCCGCCCGCCTTCGGCTCCCATTACACTTACAGCCGAAGCATAACTGTCGGCGGTAATGCCGTTGGGGGCGATAATGGTAACCATACTTTGGTTGGTTAGACCCAGGCCGGTATGGGGATCTATGATGTGGGAATAGCGTTTGCCGTTAATATTAACATGCTGAAACAGGTCGCCGGATGTTGCCACAGCGCTATTTGCCAGGAGGAGCGTCACAGCTTCGGGTTCTCCCTTTTCATTGTGAGCGGGTATGCGAACGGTCCATCCCTTTTTGCCGGGGGGAGGGGCGCCAAGCCGGATGTCTCCTCCCGCATCCACCAGGGCGGATTGGATGCCCGACTGATTGAGGACACGCAGGATCTCATCTGCGGCATATCCCTTGGCAATGCCTCCCAGGTCAAGCTGCATGCGGGGATGGGTAAGGGCAACTGCCGTGCGGGATGAATCAACTTCTACATATCGATAGCCTACTCGCTGTTTAAGGGCTTGCAGTTTCGCGGATGGTGGCAGTTCAGGATTCTTGCTGTGCCGTATGGATCTCCAAAGTTTGACCAAGGGGCCGGTGGTGATATCAAAAGCCCCCTCTGTCTGGCGGGCAACAAGCTGAGCTTTGCTGATGACTCGAAAGAGGACCGGGTCGACGGGGAAAAATCTGTCCGTGCCGGAGCGGGCAGACAGGTAATTCAGGTTGCTGTCTGGTTCATAATCACTGAGGATGCTATTCAGGGTATCTGCTCGCTGAAAGGCGTTCCTGGAAGCGGCTTCTGCCAGAGAGTCGTCGTCGGCATAGAAGGTGATTTTGAACAGGGTGCCCATCTGTTGGTCCGTGAATTCATAGCGCTTGAGATCCTGTGCAAGAATGTTCTGGATCGGCAGAAGAAGACACAGAATAAGAAACAGAAAATAGCTGCGGCTTTTGAAGATCATAATCGGTCTTGTATGCTGGTTAAGTGGGAGGGGCTACTCCTGTGGCCTGACCTGGTATCGTCCGTCCGGACAGGGCGGCAGAGGAACTTAAAATTTCTTGAACGGGAATGCGATTTTTTCAATATTGGATTTTTAACAATTACAGCCACTTTAACTTTTCATTATTATAACCTGCTTTCATGAAAAAAATTGTTTCCTTCCAGCTGTCGATTCCCGCCATTGTACTATTGCTCACTATGAATACGGCCTGTGCCCAGCAACAGGATATGAAACCGGAAGAAACGGAAGTATGGAAGCCCATTCCCGGCAAGGTGGATCCCAACGGGTTCAATGACAAAGCACCGCCGTCGGATGCGATTGTCCTTTTTGATGGCTCTGACCTGGATGAATGGGAATCAGCAGGGGAGGAAGGAGCACCTGCTGAATGGAATATCTCGGGCGACCACTTGACCGTTGCCCCCGGAACCGGCAGCATACAGACCAAACAGGGATTCGGTTCTGTTCAGCTTCACGTCGAATGGCGTTCCCCGGAGAAAGTGGAAGGCGAGGGACAAGGACGCGGTAACAGTGGAATCTTTTTGCAGGGCAAATACGAATTGCAGGTACTGGATAGTTACAACAATGAGACCTACTCGAATGGAATGGCCGGCAGCATATACAAGCAGCATATTCCGCTGGTCAACGCAGCTCGCGAACCCGGTGAATGGCAGAGCTATGATATTATCTATACCGCCCCGGAATTTGAGGAAGAAGGTCGGTTGAAGTCACCGGCCCGCATTACCGTTTTCTGGAATGGGGTGTTGGTACAGGATGATGTAGAGATAGAGGGACCAACGGAGTATATTGGCCATCCATCCTACGAAGTGCATGAGGAAAAGCTGCCGATCATGCTGCAGGATCACAGCAATCCGGTAAGCTATCGAAACATCTGGCTCCGTGAACTGGATAAATAAAAGAGCTTAGATAGCGCCGTTGTTTTTGCTGCGGCGCTCCTGAAAAAACTGTTTTAGAATCCATTCGCAATCCTGTTCCATGAGACCGTGAAGAACTGTTGGCTGGTGATTCAGTTTTTTGCTTCCGGCAATATTGAATACGCTCCCGCAGCTTCCGGCCTGAGCGTCAAGGGCCCCCATGACGATGGTGCCAATTTTTGACCACACAAGGGCCCCGGCGCACATGGGGCAGGGTTCAAGGGTCACATAAAGGGTACAGTCAGTCAGGTATTTTTCACCCAGGGTTGCACAGGCGGCGGAGATGGCCAGCATTTCAGCATGAGCCGTAGGATCACCAAGCCGTTCGGTTTGATTGTATCCCTTGCCAATAATATCATCGTCCTTGACGACAATAGCCCCTACGGGCACTTCTTTTTCCTCATACGCTTGCTCAGCCAGCAAAAAAGCCTGTTGCATAAACCGAAGGTGCTTCTGTGCTCCTGAAAGATCTGTACTCATATTTATTTGCTTCAATATATGTTAAGTAGGTATTATCCGGTGAATTAAATCAACATCAAGATAACAGGAATGGACGAAGTTAAACAACAGATTCTTGCACTGCTGAGAGAAAATATTCGGAACATTGGTGATTTTCCTCAGCCAGGTATCCAGTTTAAAGATATTACTCCGTTGTTGCAGAACCCGGATACGCTCGAATTGACATCACAGGTATTGGCACGTCCCTTTCGCAGTCACAACGTAGACTATGTGGTGGGGCTGGAATCGCGCGGATTTTTGTTCGGCACCAACCTTGCCCAGGATCTGCATGCCGGTTTTATTCCCATCCGCAAGCCCGGTAAACTGCCTTCTGATACCCTGTCAGCAACATATGCCCTGGAATATGGGGAAGACACCATTGAGATTCACCGGGATGCCTTCTCGGAGGGTGCCAGGATTCTCATTCATGACGATCTTATTGCTACGGGAGGATCTGCTGCTGCCGCTACCGAGCTTGTGGAAGAGCTGGGAGGGAAGGTGGTAGGGTACTCCTTTATTATTGGCCTTAAGGAATTGAAGGGAACAGCTTTGCTGCCTGCAAAAGTGCCTGTAGAAATTTTGCTTTCCCTGTAAAACGACTCTGGAACAAATTTGTGACGCCTCTCTATAAGTAACTGTATCCACCAGTTGGTAAGGGTTAACTACAATTAAATGATAGAGATAGTCACATGAAATTAAACGGAAAAACTACGGTGGCTTTGTTGGTTGCGGTCCTGTTTGCAGCAAGTGGCTGTAAACAGTCGATGGTAATCAGCAGGGTTGATTATTCACAGCCAATAGAATCTGTTCTAACACCTGATGAAAATGGGATCGTCAGTGATGTGAAGCAGGGAATGGAATTCAATATGCTCCCCCTGCAGTACATGGAAACACAGGATACGACTTCTGTTACCACTTCAGAATTGAGGTATATCAGGGGAGAAAACGGGTTGTTCTACATGACTGCGCCCATGTATAAACATGTCTATTTGATGTCGCCGGAAGAGGGAAAATTGGAACTGCGCGAGCAGTTCAAAATTGATGAAAAAGGGATTGAAAAACCTGCGTTTAACCAGCGTGATAATTTTGTACAGCTTGTAAACCGCTCGACGGGAGAACGCTACAGGGTTACACCTGAAGGTATTGAAAAAGAGAATGGAACAGAAAAAACAGAAGGGCAATAACCATGAAGAAACTATCATTCGTTTTATTGAGCATTTTTCTTCTACTTGGAACAACCCGTGTCTGGGCCCAGCAGCAGCAGGAGGAGTTGTCGGATTTTGAAATCCAGAAGAATTTCAAGGCCCAGTATCAGGAATTTAAGAATAAAGTTGACACGGTTGCCGTGGCCGACAGCGCCCAGGCAATATTGGAGGATGTCGCTTCATTTGATCAGGAATATCAATCGCACAAGGAGCTGCTTAATAAAGCGCTTTATCCAGATACCTACAGCCAGGTGATCGAGGAGTTGAATCAGGCGGCGACGCTGGCAGCCAACCGCCTCCAGAAAATGGAACAGCAGGACGATCAGCTGACCACGCTGCAGCTTCGGCTGCTGGCCTACCAGGAACATGTTTTCCAGTTGACCCAGGAAGCCGATTCCCTGAAGCAGGCGATGCAGGAATCCATAGAAAGTGAAAAACAGTTGTCGGGCATGGTACGCAACTACCGGAGAAACCTGGAACAGCGCGATGAACTTGTGCTGGCCTTTATCGACTCCACCGTGGTGGCTTACCAGCAGATGGATCTCCAGGCCATTAGAGAGCTTGAAAAGATGAATGCTAAAGCTCGTATCGATTCCGATGGAGATGCGCTCAAGATGATCCGCGACATTGCAGCTGAAAATGTTACCATCCTCGAAGAGAACAGCAGTAAATTGCGCCTCGAGGATTATATGCGGATGCAGACGGTTCAGCAGCGGTTTGAAGAGATGTGGAATCGCCTCGGAAATAAGATCGCAGAGGTCTACGGCGGAAGCGATTCGGAAGAGATCGCCAGTGAGGTGGATAGCAGAATCTCAGAGTGGGATCAAATGCTGCAGGAAAAGACCTTCGCCACATTGAACGACTCGCTGAGCGAACAGGGCCTCGCAGTCGGTAGCTTTAAGAATGCCGAGGAATTCAAAAACTCCCTTAACAGCTATCTGGACAGTGCCATCAAGGAGAGTAAAAGCGATGCCTCCCAGGAAAACTATGAACACTATCAGACCTTCCAGGACTTCTGGAACCGGGTGGAACGACAGTGGAGCAGTCATTTTACAAATGCTGAACTCATGACAAGCGCCGAGCTGGCTACTATTTCCGAAAAAACGGATCAATGGGCGCAGTATGCTGAGCCGGAATCCAACACGATGACGTACCTTCTCATACTTGCTGTTTTTGTGGTTCTCGTACTTGGAGGGTTGCTGGTGCGTGAAAAAACCAAAAGCAATAAGGACAGAGAGAATGAAGCATCATAACAGATACTGAAAAAGGGGTGCTCTATTGCCCCTCGCTGGTATTGAGGCGTTTTCTTTTTATTTGCTTTATCTCCCTGGGCGTCAGCTCATTGTTGAAATCATATAAAGCTGCCTCCCAAGATCCGTAGGTGGGGTTCGGTAATATATACCAGCTTCGTCCCCATCGTATTTGGTGCTGATTGACGAGACGGATCCGCTCTTGAAGGCTCCTGTTTTTTGCCGGGATAAAATCATTGAGATCGTCACCAAAAAGCATAAGAATGCGATAACGGGAGCCCACATACCGGCGACGCGCACTCTTTTCAGAGGTCCACTGTGGCTGCTCCCCGTTACTCAGAATGCGATCTTCTTTGCTGGAGAGCGGGAAGCCGAGCTTCCGGAGGTTTGCACGGGTTCCCGCTTCCACCCCGGCATCCCTGTTTGTCAGGTAGAAGATGGCAATACCTTTCTCTGATGCTAATTTCAGGAAGGGTTGTGCCCCGGGAACCGCCTCAGCCCGGGCCTCCATGACCCAGCGGTTCCAGGCCTCGGGATCAAAATCACTGTTCTTTTTGATCATGCGAGCCTGAAAGGCAGAATTGTTGAGCACGGTTTCATCCACATCCACCACGATGGCCGTCGGGTAGTCGCGAAGAATTGAATCCTGCTGGGTTGGATAGGCGCTCCACTGCGAATCCTCTATCGCCAGCCCCAGCTGAGCTGCAGCTGTCTGGTATACCTGTATTGTCAGGGCCCTGTATTCAGCCGCATGCTGGGCCCAAAGCGTTGAGGAGGTAGTGGGATGCTGAAGGAGGCCTGCAGTACTGCTGCAGGCCGTTATGAGAGTTGCAAGAGCGGCCAGAAGTCCGGTGAGCGTGCAATTTTTCATGGCATCAGCTATATTAGATTGGATTTGCATTTCCCAAAGATAGCAAGTTTCGTGTGAGGGGATAAAGTTTATTCAGCAGATGATAGAAAGCAGAATAACTTGTATACTTAAGGCCGTTTATGGATTGATAGAAATCAATAGCTATGAGTAGAAAAGACAGAGGTTTGGATGTCATAGGACGGCTTGAATCCGTTGATTTTCCGGAATGGGAACTGTTTGATATCGATGCTAAGATTGATACGGGGGCCTATACCTCAAGTCTTCATTGCCATCATATTGAATCCTTTGATAAGAATGGCAGGCCCCATGTCCGTTTTAATTTGCTGGATCCTTCGCATGAGACCTATAATGACAAACTTTTCAGACTTCCGGTTTACAACACAAAAACCATCAAAAGTTCAAACGGGACCACAGAAACACGCTTTATCATCAAAACGTTGATACGGATTTTTGGTAAAGAACTTGAAGTGGAATTGTCACTGGCCAATCGATCGGAAATGCGCTATCCCGTATTGATTGGACGAAAACTAATTAATGGTCACTTTCTTGTCGATCCGTCCAAAAAATATTTAACAAAAATGATCAAGGAGTAGATTTAAACTGCATGCATATTGTTGTTTTATCGCGTAACAGGACCCTTTATTCGACATCCCGATTGGTTGAAGCTATTGAAGATGATGGACATACGGCAACAGTTCTCGATCATTTGAAATGTGATATTATCAGCGAAGAGGATAATCCCTGTATCCTGTATCGGGGCACCAAGGTTGAGGGGGTGGACGCTGTAATTCCCCGAATCGGGGCTTCAGTCACTTTTTACGGATCTGCTGTAGTGCGTCAGTTTGAGATGATGAAGGTTTTCTCAACGGTTGAATCGCAGGCGCTGGTTCGTTCGCGCGACAAGCTGAGAAGCCTGCAGATCCTCGCTCGTTCAGGAGTGGGTATGCCCAAGACGGTGTTTACAAACGATTCTACAGAAGTGGGAAAAATTATTGAACTGGTCGGGGGTCCCCCGCTCATCGTCAAGCTGCTCGAGGGCACCCAGGGGGTGGGCGTTATCCTTGCGCCCACTTATCAGGCCGCTGAATCCATCATCCAGGCTTTTCACAGTATGAAAGCCCGCGTGATTGTACAGGAATATATTGAAGAGGCCAGGGGTGAGGATATCCGGGCTTTTGTGGTGGATGGAAAAGTTGTAGGGGCCATGAAACGAAAAGGCAAGGAAGGAGAATTTCGTTCGAACCTGCACCGCGGTGGTTCGGGAGCACTCATTGAACTGAGCCCCCGGGAACGGGAAACTGCACTGATTGCAGCAGAAGCGATGCGGGTTTCTGTGGCAGGTGTGGATTTGCTTCAATCAAAACGGGGGCCACTGGCGCTGGAGGTCAATTCCTCACCGGGACTTCAAGGCATTGAGACCGCGACAGGCAAAGATATTGCCGGTGAAATCATCGCATATATAAAACGCAATGTCCAAGCATAGGGCCTCAAAAATACCTACCCAGATGTCTGACATTATAGAAATTAATGGCTATCGTATTGGCCGGGGCGAACAACAAGCTATCGAACTCAATATCGCCCGACTCCCGACACATACGAATATAGATCTCCCCATCCACCTATACAGAGCCGAAGAGGATGGACCGGTACTGCTGCTGACAGGAGGACTGCACGGCGATGAAATCAACGGGATTGAGATCCTGCGCCGAATGATCCACAATCAGATGTTGATGCCCCGGAAAGGAACGGTTATCGCCATGCCGCTGGTAAATACCTATGGATTTATCCAGAATATTCGCGGCCTGCCCGACGGCAAGGATATTAACCGAAGCTTTCCAGGTAGTCAAACGGGATCCCTGGCCAGCCTCATGGCTCATACCCTTATGAACCAGATCCTTCCCCACGTCGACTTGGGAATCGACTTCCATACGGGAGGGGAAGCACGGGCCAACTATCCCCAGATCCGGTGCGACTGGAGCCTCAAGAGGAACCGTGATATTGCGAAAGCCTTTTCACCGCCGGTTATCGTTAATTCTTCCGTACTCGATAATACCTTTCGTAAAGCGGCTCAGGACAACGGGACCCCTGTCTTGGTCTATGAAGGCGGCGAGGCCCTTCGGTTTGACGAGTTGGCCATTCAAGAGGGCATAGACGGTACCCTGCGTCTCATGGAATACCTGGAGATGATCCCGGCTACAACCGATCCACAACAAACAGAAATTTATGAAGCATCTCCCTGGATACGTGCCGAATATGGCGGACTGTTTCGACATGAAGCTGAGCTTGGCGACCATGTAGAGGAAGGCCAGCTGCTGGGATATATTAGTGATCCCTACGGAGATTTGTGGGCCGAGGTACAAAGCCACAAAGAAGGACGTATCATTGGATTGAATAATGCACCGGTCGTATACAAGGGAGATGCCCTTGTTCATATTGCCTGTGATTTTATCAAAACTGTATAATATTCTATAATATCATGTACGACGATCTAGTTTTTCATATTACGACAAAAGAAGAGTTCAACAATCAAAAAAGGAATAATAAGTATTATCCGGAATCTCTTACTTCGAAAGGATTTATCCATTGTTCAAAGGGATCACAGATCGAACGTACGGCGAATCATCACTTCGCTGGCCGTCAAGAGGTTTTGCTGCTGGTTATTGATGTCTCTACGCTCTGCTCCGATATTAAATATGAGGTCGATGAAGAGACCGGAGAAAAGTTCCCCCATATTTACGGCCCCCTCAACACGGATGCTATTATGGACAAACTGAACATTTTTGCCGAAAGCGACGGCACCTTCAATATTGCATTCAGTTCTAAATCATAGATGGAGAACAACCGGCTTTTACACCATATTGAGGAGATAGCCCAGTGCCCCTCCTTCAGTTCGTATGAAGAGCGGCTCCACCCCTATGTTCGCAGTGTCTTTGAAAAGATTCAGCAAAGCAGAGAGGAAAAGGGTGTTGCGGGCAACAGTTTGATGTTTCGTGTTGGGCATCGCCCGGAGCGACCTACCATCGCATTGGCGGCCCATCTAGATAAAATCAATCATTATGGTTCTGACTTCCCCGACTCACTTCCGGTTACGATTACCGAAGAATACATCGAGGGTGCAATGGACGACAGCGTGGGAGTAGGACTTCTGCTGCGGATCGCAGAGGAAGCTGCAAATCATGATTGGCCTGATTTACTGTTTTTCTTTTCTGAGATGGAGGAAAGCAAGGGGCTCAGGGAGCAGCCGGAACTTCTTAAAGACGGGGGAAAGGGCTGTGAACACGGGATGGGGGCACGGCGCATTGTAAACCGGTGCCTGAACGTTTCCTGGCTGCCCGATCTGGTGATCACGCTGGATACCACTCCGATTTTTAAGGGAGAGCCGGGTATCGCACTCTATGCGAGGCACTGGGAATTAAATAATCTGGATGCCTCAGATATACTCATAAAAGCCACAGAAGAGGTCATCAATGCCATGCTGAAACTGAATGGGGGCATTCGGCTCCATAACAACACCAATGATTATCTCCACTATGGATATGAATTTAATAAAAGGACATCACAGGATATTGTATCTATTGCTCTCGAGCCGGCAATTCACCCATACCATCAGCGTGGCGAGCGCGTTTACACCAGTGATGTAGAAGAAGTGTTTGATCTGACAGTGTCATATCTCAACAGCAGGGGTATTGCATAACGAATAGCTGCAGCTGGAAACAGATGAAAAAATAAATCAGATATTGCGGACAAAACCTCTATAATATGATCCTGGTACGCAAAGTTTAGTACAAGGTCAACGTAAATTACCTCCCGATCTTTTTTCTGCTGTTTGCATGAAGCTTGTCTATTTTGTTAAAAATCCTTTCCAATGCTCCTTCTCTAAATAATCCTGCAGCAAAAACTTCTTTCTCACCATCCGAAAAGACGATATGAATAGATCCGATCCATGCATACCGGTATTCTCTGACCTTGTAGAAACCGCGGTATTTTTTTGTTGCATAATATTCTTCTAAACGATGATCCATTGCGTTCCTGGGGAGATCCTATTAAAAATATGTCCTTTGCTTTATTTGTAGTCTAAATTAATATTTGCATGTAATAAATATTATGATACACTACGAATGCATAATGGAACTATCTTTTATATTGTAGGTAAATCCACTACACTGCAGTCTGCCAACTATTTTACTGCTGAATATTAGTATATGTTATAATGAACGAATTATTGGAAGCTATTCGTACGTATGAAAAAAAATACTGGAAGTATCCAGAAATAAGGATAACCAGGAATTTCTTTGAAGAGCACCAGCGACAGCTTCTAAGGATTATGCAGGTTACCAAGGTAGTCTTTGATGACAGCGTGGATAAGTGGGAAATCATTACCGATGATCGTCATACCAAACAGAAATAAGCGCACAGTTGGCCCTACGATATTAAATGGCGGGGGGAGGCATAACGGCTTGCAGGTTGTGAACTTGCTTCCCTTTTCTTCGGATATGTCATGAGTAATAAATTATAGCGGTGTAAAGGGAACTTATCAGTATTTCTTGCGTATAATGCATGTATTGAACCTCTCTTTTTAAATTATATGAGAACGTTGGACGAACAATGCCGGATCTGATCGAAGCAATAAGTATTTATTACAATGACAATGGGGTTTACCCTAAAGTCTTGGTGAGTAGCAGCTTTTATGATACCCATAAATTGGGCATGGCTGATTTATTGGAGATTCTATCCATTGAAATTAATGATGATATTTTGGACTGGGAATTAGAAAGCTCTTAGGGTAACGGGACACAGTCTTTTTTTACGTGTAAATGGTACTGTACGAGCGGAATTTCTGTTTTTTGTTCAGTTCCAGTTTCATGATGAAGAATCCATTGCCTTGCAACTGATAGCTGAAATACTGGAAAAGTAAGAGTCTGCCGGACCAAGGAAAGCATTGTCTGATCCCGAGATAAGATGCTGGCCAATATATCGATAGCAATACCTTAGACTGGGGAGCCTTCCCCGGTGAAGCCACTTTCTGCTATTTTTTAAATTGCATCAAATATCCTGATCACTTCAATGAGCGGTCAGTCCTTGCATTAGTTCTCCGGGAAGAGATTTTTTTAAAAGAAATATTGGCAGGGTCCGGCATACAGTTACTGTGGGATACCGACTGTCATAGCCCGGTATAGGGAGGTGATATTCTCCTCCCGGGAGAGGTTCCATTGCTACTTGGTCTTGTTGAGCAGATGTGCATAAACAGTTCCAGTGAAACCAATGGAACTCAAAATTTGGAATAATTTACTATAAAAAAAGGCCTTTACTGGTTAGTAAAGGCCTTTGGGGTGTGGGTAATGCAGGATTCGAACCTGCGACCCCCAGCTTGTCGAGCTGGTGCTCTAAACCAACTGAGCTAATTACCCGTGAGCGCCCAATATAGTGATCTTTCATATTAGATAGCAAGTGATGACCAGAACTATTTTGTCCAAGAGGGTATCGCGCGTTTTCTGCTCTTTTTTCTTTCGGCTGTAGAGCAGGTTTTGTATTTTTAGGATTCGAAAAAATATTCGTTTAAAAAGAATTATGGCCCAGCGAAGAGAAGCCCGCAAAGCAGTACTGCAAGCCTTATATGCCAATGAAATAGGCAAAGGAAAATGGACCGAAATTATAAAGTCAGTTATAAAACCCAAGCTCACCGATCCCGATACTTTCAAATTTGGTGAGCGATTGTTTCTCAAGGTTGTTAACAATCAGGAGACCCTGGACGAAGTTATTCAATCGCATATCAACAACTGGAGCATTGACCGGTTAAATGCTGTAGACCGCCTGATCCTGCGTCTGGCTATTGCAGAGTTTCTGTTTTTTGAACAGATACCTACCAAGGTAACAATTAATGAAGCTATTGAAATTGCCAAGAAATTCTCTACAAAGAAGTCAGGCAATTTTGTGAACGGCATCCTGGACTCCGCCCTGGAACAGCTTAAAAAGGATAACCGCATCCAGAAAAAGGGCAGGGGGCTGATTGAAACCTCTCTCTAAATTAGAAGAGTCTTTGTGAAGAATTTGAGCGAGCAAAAATATATTGCGATTGGAGATATCCATGGCTGTGCCGCGACAATGAAAGCGCTTATCGAAAAGCTGCAGCCTTTTTATGACCGGACCTTCGTTTTTGTGGGAGACTATATCGATCGGGGACCGGATTCCCGGGGTGTGGTGGATTTTTTGCTTGATTTCCGGAAGAAGGTGGATTGTGTATTCCTGAGAGGCAATCATGAACAGATGATGCTGGATGCACTTAATGGCGGTGACCGCCAGCTTTGGCTGATGAACGGTGGAAAAACAACCATCCGTTCCTATAACGGTGACGGCCTGCAATTTGACATGCCTGAGAGCCACAGGCAATTTTATGAGGCTACCAAATTGTACTACGACACTAAAGAATATTTTTTTGTTCACGCGGGGGTTTCTCCCAACAAAACTATTGAGGAATCACTTAGCAGTAAAGAGGAAATGCAGGCTTTTCTGTGGGTCCGTTCGCACCTGAATGCTTTTGAGAAGCCCTGGGAAAAAACGATTGTATTTGGACACACACCCCGGCCTCAACCGATCCGGCAGGCCAAGATGATTGGCATTGATACGGGTTGTGTTTATGACCGGCGGGGCTACCGCAGGCTGACGGCCGTTAAGTTGCCGGAAGAAGAATTTGTGGAACATCCGTATATGGATTGATCTAATTGAACAGATAGGCTAACTAAATATTTATACATGAGTTTACGATGTGGAATTGTCGGATTGCCGAATGTAGGTAAATCCACTCTTTTTAATGCGTTAAGTGACGCCGGTGCAGATGCTGCGAATTTCCCGTTCTGTACTATCGATCCCAATGTGGGCGTTGTGCCGGTTCCTGATGAACGCTTGGATACCCTGTATGAGATCGTTGGATCAAAGGAGAAGCTGCCGACCAGCGTGGAGTTTGTTGACATTGCAGGACTGGTTAAAGGAGCTTCCGAGGGCAAGGGGAAAGGGAATGCCTTCCTCTCTCACATCCGGGAAGTGGATCTTATTGTGCATGTGGTTCGCTGTTTTGATGATTCCAATGTTATTCATGTGGAAGGTGATGTCAATCCTACAAGAGATGTACATATCATTGAAGATGAATTGATACTGAAGGATTTAGAATCGGTTGAAAAACGTCTCGAGAGCCTCAAGAAGGAAGCCAAGAGTGGCGATAAACAGACGATTCAGAAACTGGAAATTGTTCAGCAGCTGAAGGAACATCTTGAAAATGGCAATGCCGCCCGTACCTTTGATGCTGATGATGAAAAGCGAAAGGCGTATCGCGAGCTTTTCCTGCTTTCGGATAAACCGGTGCTGTATGCCTGCAACGTCTCGGAGGATGACCTGGATGAAGGCAACAAATGGGTGGATGAGGTCCGGGAGATTGCAGACCGGTTTAATGACGAGGTTGTGACTTTCTGTGCAAAAATCGAGGAGGAAATAGCCGAGCTTGATGAAGAGGAGAAGCAGATGTTCCTGGAGGAACTGGGGGTGGAAAGTGCCGGCCTGGAGCGGCTGATACGAGCTGCCTACAAAGAACTGGGGCTTATTACCTATTTCACTGTCGGTCCCAAGGAGACAAGGGCCTGGACCGTTCGCAGGGGTTCTAAAGCGCCTGAAGCTGCAGGAGTCATCCACAGCGATTTTGAACGCGGGTTCATCCGGGCCGAAACGGTAAGCTATGAAAAATACAAAGAGCTGGGGTCAGAAAAAGCGGTGAAGGATGCCGGCGAAATGCGCCAGGAAGGCAAGGATTATATTGTTCAGGATGGCGACGTCATGCTTTTCCGCTTTAATGTGTGAGTCACTGGCCCTCTGGGTCCATTGGTAGCAGCCAGCCTGCGATATCTCCCAGTGAGGATAACTGCTTGATGGGACCATTTCATGGAGCGTACAATATGATACCAGATTGCTGAAATGGTTCAGTTGAATGAATTGTCTCCTGTACCAGTAGTGTCCTGACCGGTTGTAAAGGTGACATCCTCATCCGGAACATTGGCGGGAATAATGCGATCGGGCACCACCCAGGCGTCAGGGTATTTTTGCTTGATTAGCTGGGTGAATGCAGCAGCCTTCTCTTTACTGTGAAAATCGCCGATATGCACCTTGTAGTAGGGCTGTTTGAAAAAAACGTATGCTTTGGGGTTATACGCCAGGGCTTCAGCTTCTATCCATTCCTGAAACTGACTTGAGATGGTATCGGCCTGCTGAACATCCCTTGTTGAAACGAGCTGGATACGATATCCCTGATACGGATTTCTGCTTACTGCAGACCCTGTGGAGGCTTCCTGGGTAAATACGGATGGAATCTCCACTTCGTCCGACTGCTGAAGATCGGCAAGGGCACTTCGATTTTCATCGAGCAGCTGTTGTAGAGCTCTGGCTTCTTCTTCCGTCATGCCTTCGTCGGCCATTTCGGCGTCGGAAGGTCCGCCGTCGGCTGCCTGGCGGGAAGTGGAACAGGCACTGAAAATAAAGGCGAAAGATAACAGTGAGATTGTTAAATACAGAGGGAGTTTGGTCATAATTTTAGAATCCAACTGGATGCCACGTTGTTTTAATTTCCTGAAAATCGGTAATAAAATAGGGAGATTTTGCTTCTTTATCCTGCCAATCCTCCATGGGTTTGCGAATAATTCGTTTCACATTTAAAGCACCGTTTTCGTCAATTTGTTTCTGCTGCTGGACCTCGATGTCAGGATTGGTATAAAAAAAGGCGTTAACATCCATATGCGAGGTCATGGGATCGAGCAGTTCTGTGCGGGAACCGGTCAGTATATTGACAACTCCAGCCGGAACATCAGAAGAATTCAGGACTTCCGCAAAGCTGATGGCACTGAGGGGATATGTTTCGGAGGCAAGTACTACACAGCTATTTCCTCCTGTGATCACCGGAGCGATCACAGAAACCAATCCGAGCAGGGGTTGTTCTTCCGGAGCCCAAATAGTGACGACCCCGGTAGGCTCTGGAAGAGAAAAATTGAAATGAGAGCTTGCCACAGGGTTAATACTGCCGAATACCTGCTGGTATTTGTCTGACCAACCTGCATAATAAATAAGACGGTCAATGGATGATTCTACCTCGGCAACAGCCCTTTTGGCTTTGTACCCAGTGCGTTCAAGTTCTTCTGTGAACTGGCCTTTCCGTGTTTCAAGCATCTCGGCAATGCGATAGAGAATTTGTCCGCGGTTGTAGGCGGTTCGGTCGCTCCATCCCGGGAAGGAGCCGCGGGCTGCCACTACAGCCCTGCGAACATCCTTGCGCGAACACTGGCAGGCATTGGCAAGAATATTTCCCTCCCGGTCATATACTTTGTAATGGCGACCTGACTCGGTTCGCGGGAATGCTCCATCTATATAGGTCTTGTATGTTTTCAATACGTTAACTCGATCTGGCATGACATGAATAAATTGGGTTAATACATCGTCAATTTAACTGAAAGGTGATGGATATTAGCCCGGTACAAGCTCTACATAGGGATAGAGTCCGTGTAATCCCCCCTCGCGGCCCTGGCCGCTTTCCTTGTAGCCGCCAAAGGGAGAAGTGGGGTCAAAATGGTTATAGGTGTTTGCCCAGACTACCCCGCTGCGAATTTTGCTTCCCACCTTGAAAATTTTGGATCCCTTGTCGGTCCAGACCCCGCCGGCCAGTCCATAGGGCGTATTGTTGGCTTTCTCTATACCTTCTTCTGGTGTTCGAAAGGTCTGGATCGTTAATACCGGACCAAATATTTCCTCCCGCACAATACGGTTGGACTGGCTGACATTGCTAAAGAGGGTAGGGCGGCAGAAGTAGCCCTTTTCGGGAAGAGTGCACGAGCTCTGGTACATTTCTGCACCTTCCTCGACCCCCAATTCAAGATACTCGCTGATCTTGTTGTATTGCTGCTCGGAATTGATAGCGCCGATATCTGTATTCTTGTCAAGTGGATCACCCACAATGAGCGTTTCCATCCGGTCGCGCAGTTTCTGTAATACGCGGTCGGCAATACCTTCCTGTACCAGCAGGCGGGAGCCGGCACAACAAACATGCCCCTGATTAAAGAAAATGGCATTGATGATTCCCTCAACCGCCTGGTCGACGGGAGCGTCATCAAATATCATATTGGGACCTTTGCCGCCCAGTTCCAGGGTGTACTTTTTATCGGTTCCGGCCAGTGATTCCATAATTATTTTTCCGACCTCTGTTGAACCGGTAAATGCAATCTTGTCAATATCGTTGTGGTTGACGATCAATGAACCCGTTTGTCCGGTACCGGTGACGATATTGACGACGCCCTCGGGCAACCCGGCATCCTGGCATAACTCGGCAAATTTAAGAGCCGTCAGCGAAGTAGTTTCAGCAGGTTTTAAGACCACCGTATTTCCGGTTGCCAGAGCCGGGGCCACTTTCCATGCCAGCATAAGCAGCGGGAAATTCCACGGGATAATTTGTCCGGCCACACCGAGTGGTCTTGCTTTCCTGCCGGGAAAGGCATAATCCAGTTTGTCGGCCCAGCCGGCATAATAGAAAAATTGGGCCGCAGCCAGCGGGATATCCACATCGCGTGCCTCCCGGATGGGTTTGCCTCCGTCCATTGTTTCAATTATGGCAAACTCCCGCGCCCGTTCTTGAATTAGTCGTGCCAGCCGAAAGATATACTTGCCCCGATCGGCGGCTTTCATCTCCGACCACGTTTTATTATAGGCTTTGCGGGCAGCTGCCACGGCCTTGTCTACATCCTGCTGGGTAGCCTCTGCAACCGACGACAATGTCTCCTCGGTAGCGGGATTTACCGAAGGAAGGTACCGGCCTTTCTCCGGCTTCTGAAAATGCCCTTCGATAAAAAGGTCATATTGCTCCCTGAGATCAATCTGATCGCTGCTCTGGGGAGCCGCATCATATTTCCAGGGTCCGTTGAAATCAAGTCCGGGGACGGAATTCCCGGCTTTATTGGGCGTTGCGGCTTCTGTGCCGGTAGGTTCTTTTTCTGACATAATAACTGAATTGGTTGGATCTAAAAAACCGTGTTATCCGTAGCTGAGCGGTATCTTAATCATTACTGAAGTAATCGAGGCTCTGGTATACACCTGTTTTCTGCTTAACAATCTGCAAGAGCAGGTCGTTGGTGAGAGAACTGGCCCCGAATCGAAAGTAGTCGGGATGCAGCCAGTTGCCGCCGAGGGTTTCGTTGACCAGCACCAGGTATTGAATGGCCTGTTTTGCCTTGCGGATACCTCCGGCAGGCTTCATGCCTACCATATGTCCTGTACGGTAATAATAATCACGGATAGCTTCGAGCATAACAAGTGTTACAGGCTGTGTTGCTGCAGGTTTTACCTTGCCGGTTGAGGTCTTGATAAAGTCAGCACCCGCATGCATGGCCAGGTCACTTGCTTTGCGGATATTCCCGTAGGTCTGAAGCTCACCTGTTTCCAATATGACTTTGAGGTGAGCTTTACCGACAATTTCCTTGACCGCTGCTATCTCATCAAACACATAGTTATAATTACCCTCGAGGAATTCGCCGCGGGAAATGACCATGTCGACCTCGTCGGCTCCGTCTTCAATAGCCTGCCGGGTTTCTTCCAGTTTTACTTCCAATGGCGCCATGCCGCTGGGAAAAGCCGTTGCAACACTGGCTACATGAATGCTGGTGCCACGAAGCGCTTTTTCTGCGACACTCACCAGCCTGGGATATACGCATACCGCAGCGACGGTGGGAAGGTCGGGTTGGTAAGGGTGGGGTCTTTTGGCCTTCTGGCAGAGCTGGATAACTTTTCCAGCAGTATCCATACCTTCGAGGGTTGTCAGATCTACCATGCTCAGGGCCATTTCCAACGCCTTGATTTTGGACTCCTTTTTAATGCTTCGACTGTTGAGCCGTGCGACTCGCTCCTCCACTCCGACCTGGTCAATGGGGGGAGACTGACTGTAATCAGGAATATTCACTGGCGGTTCTATGATTGCATTTATTTAAAGGATGAAGACGGTATTTATAGGACAAAAGTTAAGGATAAGATTGCTATTCCCCCAACATCCGGCCGGGATTATTCTAAAGGATAACCTTCCGGAGTGCCTGCAGATGCGGTCGACCCTGTGTGAAAGATAAAATGATGTTGTTTTGTATCATTTTTTAGAATTAATTATATAGACCAAATACTATAAAATACAGGGAGGGAATATCATGGACCTATCGAATATCAATTTTTTTGCGGTCGTTACCGCTACTCTTTCAACCTTCGCTGTGGGATGGCTGTGGTATGGGCCTCTTTTTGGACAACTATGGATGAAGACAGTCGGACTGACCGAGGCAGAACTGGCAGAGGCTAACATGCTAAAAATATTCGGACTGGCTTTTATCTTTGAGCTGATCATGGCCGTTAACCTGGCGATCTTCCTTACGGGGTCATCGGAAGCTGCCGAACAGATGACAGGGGGGCTTGGGGCATTTTACGGTTTTCTGACGGGCTTTGGATGGGTATTTTTTGCTCTGGCTGTCACAGGCCTGTTTGAACGAAGGTCGTGGAAATATATTCTTATCAACGGGGGATACTGGTGCGTGGGTTTTACGCTGATGGGCTTGATTATCGGTAGCTGGTGATAATCCTGATTTTGAGGACAGTCCTGTTTGTCCTATTTTTTCTGCATCGTCAAGAAATTGGAAACCGTAATATACCCGGACTAACGCAATGAAATATATCGGAGCACATGTGAGTGCGGCCGGCGGCGTGGAAAACGCCCCTGAACGAGCCCATGATATCGGCGCAACGGCTTTTGCCCTTTTTACCAAAAATCAACGCAGATGGGAGGGACCGGCGTTGACCTCGGAAAATATTGAGGGCTTTAAAGCGAATTGTGAAAAGTATGGCTATTCCATGGATTATGTGATGCCGCATGACAGTTATCTGATCAACCTGGGGCATCCCGAGCAGGCCAAACTGGAAAAGTCACGGAACGCCTTTCTGGATGAGATGCAACGCTGCGAGCAGCTGGGGATAACGCTGTTGAATTTTCATCCGGGGAGTCATCTCAACAAGATAAGCGTGGATGAATGTCTGAGACGGAATGCGGACTCCATTAACTGGGCGCTTGATCAAACGGAAGGAGTGACGGCGGTTATAGAAAATACGGCCGGTCAGGGGACCAATACGGGATTTCGTTTTGAGCATCTTGCCGCAATTATTGATAAAGTGGAAGATAAGAGTCGTATTGGAGTTTGTATTGACAGCTGTCATGCTTATGCTGCGGGATATGATCTTTCAACACAGGAGGGATATCAACAGATGTTTAGCAAATTCGAAGAGATCGTCGGCTTTCAATACCTTAAGGGGATCCATCTCAACGACTCTAAAAAGGAACTGGGCAGCCAAGTCGACCGGCACGAGAGCATAGGCCAAGGGGAAATAGGACTGGAGGGATTCAAACGTCTCATGCAGGATGATCGGCTGGATGATATACCCATGATACTGGAAACTCCCAACACCAAACGCTGGCCCGAAGAGATCAGGCTACTCAAGGAACTGGCCGGTCAGGAACAGCTGTAATACGTTGCTAGATGGTCACGTTCAGAAATGCTTGGGGATGAGATACGGCATCGAGGCAGCGGTATCCCATCCATTTTTAAGGGGATACCGACGTAAAGGATTCAACAGACATCTCTCAAGTCCTTGATCATTAAACGTCTAAGGACCCGTTCAGCAATCTGTTACTCGGCAATGGCAGCTGTCAGGTAAATACCGTTATCCCGTATATCAATAAGATCCTTTCGGTAGAGTAAACCGATCGCTTTTTTGAATGTTTTTTTGCTCATTTTCAGCCGCTTCTTAATCTCCCCGGGATCACTTTTGTCATGAAGATCCAGAAACCCATCCGACCGGCGAAGCTGTTCCAGTATAGCCTCGGCCCGTCCCTCCACTTTGGCATAGCCAATGGGCCGCAGTGTGACATCGATTTTGTTATCCGGGCGTATTTGTTTGATATAGCCAGTTGTACGGTCGCCCGGGGAGACGTCAGTAAAAAACTCGTTGTGATAAATGAGCCCCCGGTGTTTCCCGTTGATGGCAACGTTATAGCCCAGGTCGGTTTTATCCAGAATCCAGAGGTCAACCTGTTCTTTCTCTTTGACGGATAGGTTCGTATTATCCAAAAATCGATCGATTTTCATACTGGCGGCCAAGCGGTCTGTCGCTTCGTCGAGGTAGACATAGACCAGGCAGGGCTGCCCCTCTTGCAGCCGGGTCGTTTGTTCGCTGTGGGGCAGAAACAAATCCTTGTCCAGTCCCCAGTCAAGGAAAGCCCCGTGCCGGTTGAGATCCTTGACCGTCAAAGAGGCCAGGTGATGCAGGGTTACCTTGGGTTCCTGCATGGTGGCTGTGATGCGTTCTTCACCATCCTTATATATAAAAACCCGCACATTTTCTCCTTTTTGCAGCTTTCTGTCGGCAAGCTTGCCGGGAAGCAATACTTCTTCTCCCCGGTCTTCTTTAAGCACGTAACCGTGTTCAGTAATACGGTCTACGCCGAGTATTTGATGGGTTCCCAATGTAAGCATATACAGTTGCTGTAATTCAGAATTAAAAATTAACGGCTGTTATCTTTGAACAGGATAGTAACCAGCAGGATGCTGTCTTCTCTGGCATGAATGGAATGAGGCTGATTATGGTCCAAATAAAGCCAGTCATTTTCTGCCAGCGTTCTCGCTTCGTCCTCCACCTGAAAAATAACGTGCCCCTTCAAGCACTGTACTGACAGCTCGCCCTCCACACTGTGTTCCATGATGTCTCTGCCTCTGGGCAATACCATCCGGATTACCTCCATATCATCGGTCTTCACCAGTGCGAAAGTTGTCTTTCCCGGCATGCCGTCTTTGAGAGTATTCAAATTGATGACTTCTCCCGCTTCTACATGTCCACTGCTCATAATGTCCTCTGGTTATGTGACTGGATTGTCTAATGCCGTATAGGATATTAACATACCAATTTAATATACGGCTGTAAAAGCAGAGTTTTTAATATGGGGAAGGATTATTTTAATCGGAAAGAAGGTTCATATATGACTGGCCTCAGAATGACTGCTAACGACTAATCATTTTATATTCCCGGCTTTGATAATATTTTGGACGGGAATCAATGCGGGCATGGGTCCAGCTTACGCCCAGTCCTGAGGTACTCAGCCATCGAGGGGTGGGAGCAATGCGATCCAGCATCTGTTTCGCGGTTTTTTGCCAGAAGGCATCAATTTGATGATTGTCTGCCTTACGAATGAAAGCACCGATGTGCGGGTATACGGAGAATTTTTTTAGGGGACAGGGGACGATGAGCAGGGCGTCGCCGCCCAGGTTGGGAAAAGTTACAACCGCCTTTTTATGATCGAAATAGGAGCTGAACGTCAGATGGTCGGCCTTTCGTTCGGCCAGTGGCTTACTGTTAACAAGGTTGCACTCGTAGGGCCGATCCAGGTTATGCAGGGTCATGGGCCTGTTTTCCCACAGGAAAGCTTCAAAGGGGGAATCGGCCAGAAAGGTATTATAAAATCTTCGAAAGTTGGATGACTTGAACAGAAGTTCCAGGAAATATTGGTTCGTGATGACGGATTCCTCATCATAGATGCGAAACTTTATGTGGTAACTGCTTGAGGTAAGTCGATCGATGTTCCACATGGCCCTGGGTCTCTTTTGATTGGTTGTCATGAAGTGTTGTGTGCAAAATTCCCCTTTCCAGTTTTCTTGCAGCTTTAGATTGTCAGGCAGGGAAGCGACGGTGGCTGATGCGTGAATCCGGGCTTCTTGGAATCACTGCTTCAAACCGCCCTAAATTTTCCTTATCTTTGGCAACTTGCTAAGTAGCATGCCTCCATCTACAGAGGGGGGTGCCTATTGTTTCTTACACCGCAGTATCCGTCGTGAAGCAACGAATTATAACAAAATTTTAATCAATAATTTAATGAGCTCGTATAATCCCGATAAAATTGAATCGAAATGGCAGCAGTACTGGCAGTCCAACAAAACTTTCAAGACACCAGAAAGCCATGACAAGCCCAAATACTATGTGCTCGATATGTTTCCCTATCCCAGCGGGTCGGGACTTCATGTCGGACACCCCGAGGGATATACGGCTACTGATATCTTGGCAAGATATAAACGGATGAATGGATTCAACGTGCTTCATCCCATTGGGTGGGATGCCTTTGGCCTGCCTGCCGAGCAATATGCTGTGAAGACCGGTACGCACCCGAGGGATACGACAGAAAAAAATATCAATCGGTTTCGAGAGCAACTGCAGTCCCTTGGTTTCAGTTACGACTGGGACCGGGAAGTAAATACAACGGACCCTGATTATTACAAGTGGACACAGTGGATTTTTCTTAAGCTTTATGAAAAAGGACTTGCCTATGAGGACGATGTGCCGGTCAACTGGTGTCCCGAACTGGGTACGGTACTGGCCAATGAAGAAGTTATCGACGGCAAAAGTGAGGTTGGGGGCTACCCGGTTATCAAGAAGCCGATGCGCCAGTGGGTATTGAAGATTACGGAATATGCCGATCGGCTGCTGGAAGGTCTGGATGAGCTCGACTGGCCGCAGTCTACCAAAGAAATGCAGCGTAACTGGATTGGCAAATCCATTGGAGCTGAAATTGATTTTGCGGTCGCGGCTGCCAATGCATCGGAGCATATCAAAGTTTTTACCACGCGTCCCGATACCATTTTCGGGGCCACGTATATGGTACTCGCCCCCGAGCATGATTTGGTAAACCGCATTACAAGCGACGACCAGCGGGAGGCTGTAGAGGAATATAAACAGCAGGCGGCTCAAAAGTCTGATCTTGAGCGTACAGAGCTCAGCAAAGAGAAGACCGGCGTTTTTACCGGTGCCTATGCCGTCAACCCCGCAAGCGGGGAAAAGATACCGGTCTGGGTGGCTGATTATGTGCTGGCCACCTACGGGACCGGAGCTATCATGGCGGTACCCGGGCAGGATGAGCGCGACTGGGAATTTGCGGAAAAGTTTGATCTTCCAATCATACGGACTGTTGAGCCTCCCGAAGATTTTGTCGGCAAGGCCTATACGGGCGAGGGAAAGGCGATTAACAGTGATTTTCTCAATGGTCTGGGAGTTGATGAGGCTAAAACTGAAATTATCGCATGGCTGGAGGAGCACGGAGCCGGTAAAAAAGCTGTTAATTACAAGCTGCGTGACTGGCTGTTTTCCCGACAGCGCTACTGGGGTGAGCCTTTTCCCATTATTCATGTTGACGGGGAGCCCAAGCCGCTGGATGAGGAGCATCTGCCGGTGACACTGCCGGAAGTTGAAGATTTTGAGCCTACAGAGGATGGGGATCCACCACTGGCACGGGCCGAAAAATGGGTCAAGACCACAGATCCAGAGACAGGGAAGCCGGCTGTCCGCGAGACGAATACCATGCCACAGTGGGCTGGTTCCTGCTGGTACTACCTACGCTATTGCAGTCCTGATTTTGAAGGCGGTCCTGTGGATTTTGATGAAGAAAAGTACTGGATGCCAGTGGATATGTATGTGGGAGGAGCTGAGCATAGTGTTCTGCACCTTCTGTACGCCCGTTTCTGGCACAAGGTCTTATACGATTGCGGCGTGGTATCAACAAAAGAACCGTTTCAACGGCTGGTACACCAGGGGATGATTCTGGGTGAAATGGAGTTTACCGGCTACAAAAAAGACGGTGAATGGATTTCAGCAGACCTGGCCGAAGGGGTAAGTGGCACAGAACGGATAAAGCTCCAGGATGAGCGGGTAGAAAAAAAGGGCGACCATTTTGTTGTTGCCGGCACTGACTGCATGGTGGACGCCAAGGCTCACAAAATGTCAAAATCACGCGGCAATGTGGTTAATCCCGACGATATCGTGGAGCAGTATGGCGCTGATTCGATGCGACTCTATGAGATGTTTATGGGTCCGCTGGAACAGGTTAAGCCGTGGAGTACTAAAGATGTGGACGGTGTGTTTCGCTTTTTGAACCGCGTCTGGCGCCTGATGATCGACGAAGATACCGGTGAGCTCAACGATACGGTGATTGAAACGGACCCCTCAGGCGAACAATTGAAAGTACTGCACGAATGCATACAGAAAGTGACCGGGGACGTGGACGACCTTTCGTTTAATACAGCAATATCGGCTATGATGATTTTCATTAACGAAGCATACAAATGGGATAACCATCCAAAGTCCGTGCTGCAAAGTTTTATGAAACTGCTTTCACCATTTGCCCCGCATATTGCCGAAGAGTTGTGGCAGAAGCTCGGGAATGAGGAGAGTATTGCTTATGCCGACTGGCCTGAGCTCAATGAAGAATATTTGGTTTCTGATACCCAGATGTATCCCATACAGGTAAATGGGAAAGTGCGTGGGGAAATTTACGTGCCCCGTGACAAGGCAAAAGACAAGGAATATGTACTAGCGGAGGCAAAATCCGTTGAAAACGTTGCCAAATACCTGGACAAGGGTAAACTGGTCAAGGAGATCTTCGTGCCCGAGCGCATCGTGAACCTGGTGGTTCAATAGCACGGTATGCAGGGAGTGGCAGCTAACGCATGTCTTTGGGATGAGAGGCGACCTCAAAGTTCCCTGAAATAATCAACATCACTGCTGTCGTGCAGAATGGACGGCAGTTTCCCCTGTGCCTTTTCCTTGCCTTTCTGCTGCAGCCATCGGTTGATCTGCTGCTGGCTAACGGTAAAGACCTTAGGGGCATCGAGGGTCTGACTGTCTCGCCGGATGGCGTAATGACGGTTATCTTGCCGGATGGCCGCATCCAGCTTCTTGGATAAACGGTTCAGGGTATCCCGGTGAATGGGATCCGAAACCTGTATGAACCAGTAATGGCGGGGAATATGCTCATGTTCCGGCATTTGCGCGCCCACGGTAAAATTTCCAATGGTGATTTTCATTTCTTCGGCAATACGTGCCAGCGCTTCTGCTGCTTCATAAGCATAAAGTGCTTCCCCGTAGTCATCGAGCATCTCACTGACGCGTCCCATCACTTCAATACGCGGGGAACGGGTCTGGCTGAACTCCACAATGTCATTAAGGGCATACCGCCACAGGCCTGCGTTGGTGGTTACCAGGACCGCATAAGGCGTATGGGGCTGGACTTCCCAAAGGGGAACCGCCTGCTGTATGGACAAGGCATCCGGGTCTGCAAGTGGATTGGGGATGAACTCATAAAAAATACCGTTATCGAAAACAAGGTTGAGATCCCTGCGCTGCAGATCGTCACTAAAAGCAATATATCCCTCAGAGGCGCCATAAGTCTCAATGAAATCAACCTCCATTGTTCCCAGCAACGCCTGGATGTGCGACCTATAGTTGTCAAGTTTTACGCCTCCGCAGACCAGGAGGCTGAGATTGGGCCAAATATCTGCCATGCTATTTTCACCCGTTCGCTCAAGAAGCTCCTGAAAAATGGTAAGGACCCAATTGGGAGCAGCTGTTATTACCCGTACATCTGTATCGAGAGCTTCATCAAGAATGCGGTCGATTTTTTCACTAAAGGGGAGCTGCGTCAATTCATCGGCATTGAAAAATTGCAGGGGGGAGAGCCAGAATGGCGCATGCTGGGCAGAAAAGGCACTAATTTCGCCAATTTGGAACTGCTCATTTGTTTCCATGAATCCGGGCAGGCTGACGTGGGTGCCGATGATATTAAAAATATTTGGGCGTTGCCGCAGATAACTTGCGGCAATTTTACGCATAAAGCGGCGGTCGGACTGCAATCGCTGATCCGACAGGGGCAGATGTTTGCCCTGGCCCGATGTGCCGGCAGATACGGCGAATTTATTGATGGGGCCGGGCCAAAAAATATGTTGGTTTCCCTGCTTGAGTTCCTGGATTCGGGCAGCGATGTCATCATAGAATGAGATGGGAACCTCCTCCTGAAAATTACTGTAGGAGGAGATTGTTCCAAAATTATGCCGGCGTCCGAAGTTGGTGTCCTCCGCCCGGCGTATCAGTCCGGTGAGTAACTGCTGCTGCGTTTGTTTTATATCCAACGTAGGGGAATTAAACTTCTGATTGACTGCTGTTCAGATACCAATATCGTAATTAATGGAAAACTGTGCTTTTCCAAAAGAAGGTCATTAAAAAAGCCCCGAAAGTTTCGGGGCTTCAAATTTTAACCGGCAAACCAGGCGGTTTCTACCGTTCTTCAACAGGTACCCAGGGAAGGTCTTTTTCGCCTACATAAAGGGCACGGGGTCGCACCAGACGGTTGTTTTCTGCTTGTTCAATGTAATGTCCGGTCCATCCTGAAACACGACTCATGGCAAAAATGCAGGTGTAAAGGTCAGGACTAATGCCCATGGAATAGTATACCGTGGCGGAAAAGAAATCCACATTGGGGTCAATTCCTTTTTCACTCTTCATCGTCTCAAGAATTGCTTCTGACCATTCGTAGAGTTTTTCGTGACCTGTTTCTCTGGACAGCTGGTCAGACATGCCGCGCAGTATACGTGCTCGCGGATCCATGGTTTTATACACCCGGTGGCCAAAGCCCATGACTTTTTGCTTGTCATCCAGGCGCTCTTTGATGTATTCAACCGGGTCGGCATCATTCTCTTCTATATCAAGAAGCATATTCATCACGGCCTGGTTGGCACCGCCGTGCAGTGGCCCCTTCAGGGCACCGATGGCACCTGTAATGGAAGAGTACATATCCGATTCCGTTGAGCAAATCGTACGATTGGTGAAGGTAGAAGCATTCATGCCGTGCTCTGCATGCAGAATCAGGCACAGATCCATGGTTTTCTCAGCCTGTTCTCCGGGCTCTTCCCCATTGAGCATGTACAGAAAGTTAAAGGCCGTGTTTTTTTCAGAGAGGGGAGCAACTACTTCCTTACCATTGCGAATTCGATCGTATGCCGCAATAATAGTGGGCATTTTGGATGTAATGGAAATAGCTTTGTTGATACGGAATTCTTTGCTGGTGTCTGCCTCTACTTCATGAAAGTCTGAGAGCATGGAAACCGCCGTACGCAGCACGGACATCGGCTCTGCATTGGAAGACGTGCTTTTCAGGTAGTTCAGCACCGCTTCCGGCAGATCACGATTATTTTGAAGCTTATTGTTCAGTTCATCCAGTTCCGCTTTATTGGGCAGGCGATCATTCCACAACAGGAAGCAAACCTCTTCAAAAGTGGCATTTTCAGCAAGAGTGTCAATATTATAACCGGCATAAATTAGTTTGCCCTCTTGTCCGTCTATAAAACTCTTAGTTGATGAAAAGGCGACGATGCCCGCCAGACCCTTATTAATATGTGGGTATTTACTCAGATCAATATCTTCTTTTAAGCTCTCAGCCATTCTGTACTCCGGTTTTAGATTGGATATAAACTTTAAATTTGGGTCAAATATAATATTTACTGATTAGAAAATCAGGTTTTGATGGGACTATTATTTGGTCATTTCAATGGAATCTAATCTGGTCATGCAGAATCAATTAACAGCATTTACTTTTGCACAACACTTACCATGCTTATGGGTGCAAAAGGGGTCGTGACCCTACTTCTCCTTTGCCTTGTTCCAGTAGCGGTCCATCTCTTCAAGAGAGGTCTCGGTGATATCCTGTTCGTTTTTTTCCAGCTGTTCTTCGATGTACTGGAAACGGCGGATGAATTTTCGATTGGCGGCCCTGAGGCAATCCTCGGCATCCAGGTTGTAGCTTCGCCCGATATTGACAAGTGAAAACAGTAAATCACCGAACTCTTCCTTCTGTTTTTGCCGTTCGTCTGCGTATAGCGTCTCCTTAAATTCCTGCAGTTCTTCATCCACCTTTTCCCATACCTGCTCTTTTTGGGGCCAGTCAAAACCAACATTGGCGGCTTTTTCCTGCATGCGCTGCGCCCGGATCAGGGCAGGGAGCTGTTTGGGAATACCATCCAGTACCGATTTTTTTCCTTCCTGCAGCTTGATGCTTTCCCAGTTTTCAGCAACCTGTTTTTCATTTTCAACATCGGTGTCCCCAAAAACATGCGGATGCCTGCGGATCAGCTTTTTTTGGATGGCATAAACCACATCCCCCATATCAAAATGTTCTTTTTCATTGGCCATAATGCTATGAAACACAACTTGCAAGAGCACATCACCTAACTCTTTTTTTAATTCGGAAAAATTGTCCTCATCAATAGCCTCGATGGTTTCATATGCTTCTTCAACAAGGTGATCTTTGAGACTTTCGTGTGTCTGCTGGCGATCCCAGGGACATTCTTTCCGGAGGATTGCAACAAGTCGGAGCAGATCGTCAAAATGGTCAGTAGGTTCCATGTGGTTTAGCCGGGTGTAAAATTAGGTTTTTGTTAACAGAAAAGTATGCAGCGCTCATCACTCCAATATAAGAAATGAGAGGCGGGGATTCCTGGGGGGCGGATCTATTTTTGAGCCGTAAGATATTCGGGTGCGAAATCCTGCATTACCTGATAAAAGGCATAGAGTGGAAATCCTACCACGGTGTTGTAGTCTCCTTCTATGCGTTTTACAAAGATAGAACCATAGTTGTCCTGTATGCCGTAAGCACCGGCTTTATCCATTGGACTTCCGCTTGCTACATACCTCTGCACATCATCGGCATTCAGATTGCCAAATGTAACCTTTGTTTCTTCAAAAAAAGTATGAATTCGGCTTTTTTTACCCGGGGCTTTTTTGTAAAGAGAAACCCCCGTAACCACAGAGTGGGTATCTTCACTGAGCTGCATGAGCATCTGCCGGGCCGCTTCGCTGCTGCAAGGTTTTTCAAGTATGGTTTCCCTGAAGACAACAATCGTATCAGCCCCGATAATCAGGGCATCCTCAAATGTTTGTGCTACATCCTCTGCTTTTCGGGATGCCAGCATTTGAACAATATCGGCCGGGGCAAGTGCGTCATCATACTGTTCCTCAACAGTGCTTATCTTGACCTTAAAAGGAATCTGCAGCTGATCCAGTAGCTTTTTACGTCGTGGACTTCCGGAGGCGAGGACTATAGTTTTCAAAAATGAACTCAATTTAGTTGTAAAATTATTGTTAGTTTATAAGGTTATAACGATGAACCCAGACTCGTCATTTCGTTGTAAGGATAGCATAAATTTTTAAATTTATCTCAGATGATGGCAGCAAGAAATCGAAATAGCCGAGGTAACAGAAAACCGATGATCTTCAGCCCCTGGAATTATAAAGTCCTGGCCCTGGGACTTCTATTGGTCATCATCGGTTTCTCAGCTATGTACATTGAAAACAAAGTGCAGGGTATTATTTCCTTATACATCTCTCCAATTGTGATAATGGCGGGCTATGTGGCTGTTATTGTAGCCATCCTAAAACACGATAGCGGCTCTTCCACTGCCTCCGACCAATCTAGATAGCGACACGTGGATCGTAAGCTAAACGTCTTTTTTTCTTTTGTAATCGTGCTTGTAACTATATCCAACATGGGAAACCCTGTTCCCGTCTGGAATATATTGGTTGGGTTTTTGGCTTCTTTTTTATTTTCATTAGCGGCTTTCGGACTTCAACGCCTGTCGCTGGATGGGATGTTCGCAGCAACAGTGATAGGCACTATCGTTTTTGGCTTCGGAGGCTGGGCGATGGTTTTCATTGTGTTGCTTTTTTTTATCAGCAGCTCGTTGATCAGTGGCAGTCGCGAGGCTTATGCCGACGAGGTCCGGCGCAGTGGCATTCAGGTGTGGGCAAACGGCTTCTGGCTGATCACCTTCCTGGTCCTTGCCGTTATCCTTGAAACAAATATTCTCCTAATCGGCAGCTTGTCAGCTGTTGCAGCAGCCACAGCTGATACCTGGGCAACTGAACTACGCGACAAGCGCAGCAATGGCACGTATCTTGTCACCACCTTTAAACCGGTTGCACCCGGTACCGACGGAGGGGTCAGCATCAGGGGGACTATATGGGCCTCAATCGGGAGCCTGTTGATCGCTCTTGTTTCGGCGTATTTTTTCTCTCTGGGCATCGGCGCCTTCCTCATTATTTTTGCTGCAGGATTTTCGGGATGTCTCATCGATTCTTATTTTGGGGCAGCTTTTCAGCAGAACAACCGGCCAGTGTCCATCCCGTTTAGACAGGAGGGGATTCGGATTGACAACAACCTTGTTAATGCAATCTCTACCGGGTTGGGTGCGCTTTTGGCCATAATTTTAAGAACACTGACTGTATGAAAAAATGGTATAAGCAACTGCACTGGCAAATTATCATCGGCTTGGTACTTGGTCTTATATGGGGACTGGCGGCAAGTGTTCTGGGGTTTTCAGCTTTCACTATTGATTTTATAAAACCCATTGGTACCATATTCATTAATTTGCTTAAGCTTATTGCTGTACCGCTTGTACTGGCATCCCTTGTTGTGGGGGTGACAAGCCTGAACGATATGGCCAAGCTCTCGCGGATGGGCGGAAAGACCGTGGGTATCTATATCATCACAACAATTTTTGCCATTACCATCGGACTCGCTGTTGTCAACATCCTGCAGCCCGGTGATTTTCTTCCTCCTGAAACTCAGCAGGAACTGATGTCGAGTTATGAGGGGAATGTTGAAGGATCCACACAAACCGCGCAGCAGGTCCTGGATCGCTCCCCGTTGAGTTTTTTCGTGGATATTGTACCGGAAAATTTCTTTTCAGCGGCAAGCGACAACGGGAATATGCTGCAGGTTGTTTTCTTTGCTATTTTGCTGGGCATCGGCATCATCCAGATCCCCATTGAAAAAGGACGCCCGCTGATCAACTTTTTTGATTCCCTGAATGATGTGATCATCAAGATTGTCGACCTTATCATGTTACTGGCTCCCTACGGTGTTTTCGCCCTGATGGCTGGTGTTATCGTTGATTTGGCAGGTGATGACCTGGGGCAGGCGCTGAATCTGCTGGGAGCGCTGGGCTGGTACAGTGCGGCCGTCTTGATTGGTCTGTTGCTGCACGTGCTTATTGTGTATTCCAGCCTGTTCAAAATTTTTAGTAAGATGAAACTGAGAGACTTTTTCAAGGCTATCCAGCCTGCTGTCTTACTCGGTTTCAGCACAAGTTCAAGTTCTGCCACCCTTCCTGTTACCATGGAACGTGTGGAGAATAACGTCGGGGTCGATGAGGAAGTCTCCAGCTTTGTACTTCCCATCGGAGCTACCATTAACATGGACGGCACCAGCCTGTACCAGGCCGTAGCTGCGGTCTTTATTGCCCAGGCTCTGGGACTTGATCTTTCCATTGCACAGCAGCTGACAATTGTCTTAACGGCAACGCTCGCTTCCATCGGCTCAGCCGGCGTACCCGGTGCCGGTATTATCATGCTGGTGATTGTCTTGCAGGCAATCCAGGTTCCCGTGGAGGGCATTGCCCTTATTTTGGGAGTCGATCGTATCCTCGATATGTGTCG
Source organism: Fodinibius sediminis (assembly GCF_900182555.1). Classification (GTDB taxonomy): domain Bacteria; phylum Bacteroidota; class Rhodothermia; order Balneolales; family Balneolaceae; genus Fodinibius; species Fodinibius sediminis. Next base: position 44,157 of record NZ_FXTH01000022.1, read on the forward strand.
AACGGCAGTCAATATTACCGGGGATGCGGCTGTATCAGTGGCAGTGGCCTATACCGAAGGGCTGCTGGGCGAGATGCATCTGGATGATGATTAATCAGGCGGTGTGTAGACGAAACGGGATTGTTGTTCGTTGCATAAGCAAATAAAAATAGTTATGAATCTAAGAACAACAGTGATTCTTGGTTTCTTCATGATTGGGCTCGTGCGACTATCTGCTGCGGGCATGCCGGTTACTGTGCCTGCTGATACTTTGAGTTATGAGCAGCGACTGGATAAAGGAATTGAGGCTTTTTACCAGTCCGACTGGAATGAAGCATTTTCCGTTTTTCAATACCTTCAACAGAAATACCCAGGGGATGCGCGTGCATATTTCTTTAGCTCGATGATTCCCTTCTGGAAATATTATTTCGGCGGCAAGAAGCCTTCCGCGGCTCATGCTTTCTACGAGCGCTCGGAAAAAGCCCTGACGGTAAGTCACAATCAGCTGCAATCGAATCCGTATGACACCACTATGGTTTTGATGCTCAGTGGACTCCATGGATATCGAAGCCTTGTGGCGGCAGGGGAAGAGGATTACCGGCGAGCTATTGAAAGCGGGATGGACGGATTTACCTATACCCGTCAGCTTTTGAAGTTAGATGCACAGGATCCCAAGGCGCTGATCGGCAAAGGGATGTTCTACTACATGATGGGCAGCGTTCCAGATCAATTGAAGTGGGTTGCCCGGTTTGCCGGTTTTTCAGGAGACAGGGCCGAGGGATTTCGCGCCCTTGAAGAGGCAGCCCGATCGAATAGCTATGTGCGCAATGATGCAAAAATGATTTTATCCTATCTTTACGAACGGGAACATCAGGAGAAAAAAGCACTAGAACATCTCCGTGAGCTTGCTGAAAAATACCCTCGCAATATCATATTTCAATATCATACGGGGCGTCTTTACGAGAAATGCGGAAAAATTGATCTGGCCAGGAAAAAATACAAGCTTGTGGCTTCGATGGATGAGCACAGCTGGAGCTCAATGCCGTCTAAAAGCCTGGAACGGTTCCGGAATTTATCAGGAAAATAATGCCTGATGATTAGAATTATATTTCTCTTTTACTGTTTTGATTACCACCAAAAAAAATAGTAAATATAATTACAGGTACAGGGTGCAATTCAACTTGTTTTATGGGCAAAAAGCTACGGTGTTGGGTAATTAAATTTTTTCTTTTTTTGGGTCTCTTTTTAGGGGGGAAAGAGATTGCTGTAGCGCAGACAGCCGGTGATTTAGCTTTTGTCGGGCTTAATACCCATCAAAACGACTTCGCCATCATTACGCTTAATGATTTGCCACCTGGCAGGGTCCTTTTTTTTACCAATGGGAAATGGCGTGGTCGCTCTTTTGAAGAAGAAAGAGGTATTCTCCGATGGATAACCCCTGATAATGTGATTAGCGCCGGCACTGTAGTTATCTTTGAAGACGTTCGTTCTATGAGACCTTCGGTTAGCCATGGAGCAGCAGAGGGCGGAGGCATTGAACTGACTTCCCGGGATTTTGCCCTTTATTCGTACAGCCGAAACAGACCTGAACAACCTCATTTATTCCTCACCGCAATAACCAATGACAAAAGCCTGCTTGAGGGTACCGGACTTAGGGCGGAAAGGGAGGCCGTAGTGATAGGGCGCGGGATTGATTATGCGGTGTATCGCGGTGAGCGCACGGGGGGGCGAGGAGGTATTTCTCACCGGATTATTGCCGATACACAAAACCACTGGCTGCAAAGTACGGAGGGAGCATCCATGAACATCAGGAGGGATATGGCATCCCTTTCCGCTGCAGCTCAAGCTATACAGAGGCCATCATCCACCTATGTGGCCTCCATTGATGGAAGGGAGGGGTGGAAGGGGCTGTCCTCTCCCACTGTCAATACCGCTTTTGAGCATATTCTGGGCGATATTTGGAAGGGGGGAGCAGATACTGAAAATTCCGCCAGGGAAGGCTCAATCCTGACCTGGGGAGAGCGGGAAGAAGCGTTTGTCTACCCGACGGATATGAAAAATTATATGGAAGCGGGAAGGGGATACTTCATTCATGTACCCGAAGATAATGATCTGAATAGGGGAGGCGTTCCCAAAATACTGTCTTCCGAGGGTCGCCCCCACGGTCGATATGTTGATATTCATGTTACAGCCACTGATGCCAATGAGAACAAGCGCATCGATGGTATGGAGGGGTTCAATCTGCTGGGGAATCCGTACAGCCGTGAGCTTTCAGTCGGAGCTGTTAAAGAGGCTCTTGCCACTGCCAATGGCAATATGAACTATTACCTGTATGTTTGGAACCCGGAGCTTGGCAACGGCAACGGGGGGTTCGAATTTTTAACGAATAATGAAGTAATTGCTCCGGTTCAGCCCTTTTGGGTACGTTACCTGGACTCCGATATCAACGGTATTGTACGGTTTGACCGAAATAACCTTCTTGCCGAACAGCAGAGGGAAACCTATTATTCTTCGAATGAACCCACCGGCAGCTTCGATATCAGGCTGGGGGCTGACAACTGGTATGACACCTATCGCATAGAACTCCGCGAAGGGGCCCGGGTTGGTGAAGATCAGTGGGATGCGTACAAGCTTTTTTCGCTGAATACTGGTTCTATCAATCTCTTCAGTAGGGTGAGCGGGAGTAACAGGCTGGCAAAAAACGTGCTGCCGAATAGCTTGGAGCGTGAATTGGAAATTCCCCTGGCTTTTTCAGCCTTGGACAAGGACAAGCTATTATTTCAATGGGATACGCCGGACGAGCTGCCCCGGGACTGGAACTTGGTACTGGTGGATCAGAAAAGGAAAAGAGAAATTAATTTGAGAACAGCTAATCGCTACGCCTTTGAACCGGAAACCCCGACCATAGAAAAAGCTGTTATCCCCCGTCAGCAGTCGTTGCTGAATACCCAGTATGAAGCGATCAGTGGTGAGCGATTCTCACTGGCTATCCGTCCCTCTGGAACCCAGGAGCAGATACTCTCGGAGCTTCCCGAGTCTATACGGTTGAAACCCAATTACCCAAACCCTTTTACAGTTAGCACCACGATTCCCTTCGAATTGGATGAGGCTACAGATGTGACGCTTACGGTCTGGAACATGATAGGCCAGAAGGTGGCTACACTCATAGACAATGAACCGAGACAAGCTGGAAAAGACCACGAAGAGGATTGGAATGCTGCAAATATGCCCAGTGGCATGTATATTGCTCGTCTGGAGGCGGGAGGAGAGGTTTTTACCCGGAAAATGACCTTGATTAAATAACCGTTTATCGGCCGGTGGGCTACCCTGGAGGGAAAGATAAACTGCCAATAGGGAATATGATTTTTAGAATCGAATACTTTCCTATATTTTATCGAATCATTTTAAGCTGTAAGCTGTTATAACTTTTAATCTAATTAAAAAACTAACGGAGTATCTTTTTAAATAAAAATGCAATATAAGAATATACAGGGTATAGACATACCCGAAATAGGTCTTGGTACCTATAAACTCCATGATAGAGAATGCGAACGAGTTTTACGGACAGCGCTGGATATCGGATATCGCCATATTGATACCGCGCAAATGTACAAGAATGAGAGGGAGATTGGTGAGGCGATCAGTGTTTCTAATGTTCCGCGCGAAGATATCTTTTTAACTACCAAAATATGGCATACGAATCTGGATGCCGATGATGTATTGCAGTCTACGGAGCAGAGTCTCCGTCATCTGGATACGCCTTATGTCGATTTGCTTCTCATTCACTGGCCCAATGAACAGTACGATTTGCGTGAGACTATTGAATCAATGCTGGTGCTCCGCGATCAGGGAAAGGCCATGAATATAGGAGTGAGCAATTTCCCCTTGCCGTTACTGAAAAAAGTCAATGATGAAATTCGGGCTCCTATTTTCTGTGACCAGGTGGAATTCCATCCTTTTATCGACCAGCTTGATTTGCTTGACTATGCCATAGACAATGATATCATGCTTACCGCTTATGCTCCGCTGGCCAAAGGTAAGGTTAGTGGGAACAAAGAACTGCAGGAAATCGCTGAGAAATATGACAAGTCCCCGGCGCAGATAGCCCTCCGTTGGCTTATAGAACAGGAAAATGTGGTAGCTATTCCCAAGGCTTCTACCGATGAGCATCTTCGGGAAAACTTTGATATTTTTGATTTTTTCCTCGAGGATGAAGATTTCGAACGCATTGATCAATTTGAAAAGGGGCAACGGCTGGTCAATCCGAGTTTTGCTCCAGATTGGGGATAACCTGATCGGTTGCATGCATTCAGAAAGGCGTCGTCCGGCAACGGGGGGCGTTTTTTATTTGGAGGAAGCCAGGGCGAGAATTCTGTTATCCGAATGACGTTTCAACTGGAAGTATTTTTGTTTGCCTCCGGACTTAAAACTTGCTGTAACAGTATCTCCTAAAGAAGCCTCTGCCATAAACTTAATATCTATATTATCGGGCTTATTCTTTCCTTGGTGAGAAGCCATCGCCCACTCTACATACCGGACGTTGTTCAGGTGGAGATTAAGGTCCAAATCAGTTTTCCTGACGTGAAATGATTCAGAAGCATCGGCTTTCTCAAAGCCTGTAACAGTGTGCTCGTCGGGGCTAAGTACATGGGAGGAGTGGGCTGGTACTTTATTGCGTATCTCTTCTGGGATGCGATGGGGCTTTCGGCTTTCCATATCCAGGATCAGCCAGTGGCTGAGGGACCGGCCAATCGTGTTTCCCTTCTGATCGTATATTCGGAAATCACGGTATGCCCGCAGTCCATCGCCGCCGGAAGGCCAGGTTTTTATGGTCACGCTCTCACGCCATGCTGGAAACCGTTCTATGACGAGCTGCAGGCGATGCAGTACCCAGGTTAGCTTATGCTGCTGCAGATCTGTAATATCAAAGTGGAGTTCAAGTGCATGATTTCCGGATACCTCCTGAAGGAGATTGCAGATGGCGGGAAGTGTGGCAGTTTGGTTTGCATCTACCTCTGAAGAACGAATTTTAAAGGATTCTTCGTAGGTTAGCGGGCTGTTTGACATCAGTCTTTTGAATTCAGTGAAAAATGGTAAAGTAAGATTATTAAGCTCTTTTTGGAAATGAAAGAGCTATTGTATCCGTACCGCATTGAATGACAGACTGATCAGAACTTTGAATGGCAACGGTAATCATGATGAATTGGTACAGGCAGCTTCGGAAAGGAATTCAGATTTTACCCCAAAAAAAAGCCCCCCGGAAAGGGGGGCTAGGGTGATGTGATGAGATGAACCCAATAGGTTAATGGGCCCGGGTTTTGAAGGTAACCATGCTTTTTATTGTCATGAAAATAAGCTTCAGGTCCATGGCCAGGGAACGCTCTTTGATATATTTGAGATCGCATTTCAGACGTTCCCGCATATGCTTGATGTTAAGCGTTCCACCCCGAAGGCCCGATGCCTGTGCCAATCCCGTAAGTCCCGGTTTTACCGAGAACCGCTTGTAGAAATCGGGGAATGTGGTATTCCAGTACGAGTTCTCCCGCAGGGGGTAGGGGCGTGGCCCCACCAAACTCATATCACCTTTCAGGACGTTGATAAATTGCGGTATCTCGTCCAGGTTGGTCTTTCGAAGAAATTGGCCAAAGGGAAAAATTCGACTGTCATTCTTCTTGGTAATATCCGGTTTCTTGCCCGATGCATTATCCTGATGGCAATGCATCGTTCGGAATTTATAGCAGTTAAAAACCCGACCATCAAACCCGGACCGTTCCTGTTTAAAGATAACCGGGCCGTTTGAAGACAGCTTGATGCCAAGGGCAATAACGGGATATAGCAATATGAGAATCATTGTTCCTATGAGGCCAAAGAATAAATCAAGCCCTTGTTTCCATAGGAGTTTCTCATGATAAATCTGGGCATAATTTATAGATATGGAATTAATCTCTAAATTTAATGCCGATGACGAGGTCGGAATGGGAACCCTCCTCAATCGATTCTTTTTGGGCGAGTATTTTTTTGCTGTGGAACTCATAAAATGGATCGATTAAGTTTTAAATTAATCTTGCAGAATTTAAGGCCGTTTGGTTAGCCCGGGGCATTTAATCGACAGAATAAATTTGCCCGTTTGCTATTATTAATTGCAATATCTGTACCGCGCTCAGTGCCTCCTGTCAGTTGCGTGTAATGAAGCAGAAAAATCACCTTATAAGGCTGTAAAGGGCAAATGAAGGCAAGGAAATGAGCTGAAATTCTGAAAAAGGAAGGTGGCTTAGTGTCCTAAATTATACACACTGTACAGGATATAGGACAAGGTATAACGAGGGACGGAAAATTAGCTGTTCTCCAATCGGAAAAGCTGTTTTGAGAAACTGTTTCCAGGAGAGGGCAGATAATGGTAGGACATCCCTAAAAACAGCCAGGTGGGGAGGTAGGTATATTCTGTGACCGCTATCAGCATAGTCACAAGGATAATGATCAGTGCTGCTTTAAGCCCGAATTCTTTGGATGTACGGCCCAGGATCAGGATTGGATAAGCAAAGACAGTCAGGAAAACCGTTAACCCCAGGAGTCCGTTATTGACAAGTATGGTTGAAAAGAAATCTGTGGATCGTATATAGCCGAAGCCGAGTCCGAATATCTTGGTCGGCAGTGGGGCTTCCCACCAAAAGGTTAGGGAGTTTATCATGTTAGATAGGCGTACATTACCCGAGATAGAGGCGCCGGAAAGCTTTTTGAGAATCAGCTCATTAAAAACGGAGAAAACAGCTTGATACTTTATGATGGTAATCAATACGATGCCTGCTCCCCCCGCGACAAGATATTTCCAGCCCACTTTTCCACTGAAGACAAGAACGACAAGATAAGTGAATATACCCAGAATAGCCGTTGTTGAGGTAGAGAACAGCAGGGCCAGCGTCAAAATACCCCCGATAAGATATTTTTGTTTATGAAGGGCCAGCACCCAGTAGGGCAATACCGTAAAGGCAAACATGGAGGCTTCACCCGTAAGGCTTTTCATTCGCAGGGTCGAGAGGCCGGCAATATTCATAACCTGGGTTGAGCTTCCGAAATAGCGTTCGTTGAATACGCGGTTAGACAAAAAATCACCGGATGTGCCCGTAAGCCAGAAATAGAAAACTTCGTAAAAGCCGTAGGCGACCAGCAGCAGAATGCCGGCAAAAATATAGGGATCCCAAGAGGGATGATACCATTTGCAAACAAATAAGAAGGTTAGCAGGCAGGCCGCCAAATAGAGGCTTTGGGTAAAAAGGGTTGGGCGGAGCACAAACTTCCGGGTGAATGAAAGGGGATCGACCAGGGGCAGAGAGGATAAATCCATGTGTCCATACAGCGACAGCAGGAACTGGCTGACCAGGTTGAGGGTGATATAGGCAATGGCGATAAGTAGCAGCAGGTAAAAATACTCCTTGATCTCCCTTACCGTTGCGAAGGCAACAATAAGAGGAACGGAGAGGAAGGCCATCATGTAAGCAGGGGTTGTACCCTGAATGAAAGGAACCAGCAAAACGGATGTAATGGGAAGAACCAGGGCCCAGCATTTGAAAAAGGTATCGATCACCCGTCGTCCTGTTTCAGTTTTATGGTATGTTTTAACCGGGTCGATCATGAATGATCCGGGGATTTAGGTGTTGCCAGGTTAAGCAGCTGTTTTGTAATAGACTGCCAGGAATGCTTTCGGGACTCCTGCTGTGCCATGGCCGCAAGTTTTTGCTGGTTGTTCAGGCAATATCTGAGCTGTTCGTGGAATTGTTTGGCATCCCCTGCAAAGGTAATAAAATCTTCATTTCTGTTCTTGAGTTCCTTCAGGGGAGTACTGACCACCGGTAATCCACTGATGCCGTATTCATACACTTTCATCGGCGAGCGGGCGTGATTAGCCTCTGTCAGCTTCAGGGGTAATATACCTATATCGGCATGCTGCATGAAAGCAGGGACTTCTTCATAGGGCTTGGGTCCCAATGCTGTAATATTACTGATCTTACCATCAAGATGCTTGCGGCTGCCCGGGCCGATAATGACAAAATGCAGATCGGGACTCAAACGTGCGGTTTTTTTCAGGAGGTCAAGGTCAAAGCGATCATCGAGGCTGCCCACATACAATACAATGGGGGTTGTTATTCCAAGGTATTCTCGGGGTTTTTCACGGGGAGTGCTGAAATGAGAAGCTTCAACGCCATTGCGAAGAACCCTAGCCTGGATTCCGTACCGCTGTTCGAAAAGCTGTCTGAGCGGCTCGGAGGTCACCAGCACCAGATCTGCGAACGTGCATATCTGCTGCTCAAGATCTTGAATAGCCTGTTTTCCCGCCCCACGAGACATATTGCTGTAGTCATCGGTTGCCCGGTAGATCCAGGTTCGGGCCTGAATAAACTTTCGCATGAAGAAAAGGCCGGGTTTGTCCTGGATGACGAGATCAGCTTCCTTGAAATCCAACTTTTTTATTTTTGATCCCATCCGGTTAAAGGTGAACCATTGGTTTAGTGGTATCCGGGCACGATCAAAAATGCCCCTGTTGAAAGGAGTAAGTACGAAGGGAGTCAGATTGGTAATGTTGTCTGAATCTATGTTGGGGCTAAGGGTATTCAATCGGCTTTTTAACACGTTGCGATAGTCTGCATCTCCAAGCTTGGGGAGGTTGAGAAAGTGGAAGAGCGAAAGGGGAGAGGGCACATACAGAACACGGTGACCCATGGATGCCAGGTTCCTGGACAGATGATAGCTCCCGACTTTAAACAAATAGTTGCGGGGAGTATGGCTCAGAAAAACTATGTTCATAACAGGCAGTCAATTTAAAATAGGGTCTTATGAAGTATAGCATGTTATAAAAGTTTGTAACATATTGCTATACAATGAATAACAAGTATTACAAGCGTTCAAGAATTTCTGAGGCCAAATTTCGGCATTTAATTCGATGTTTTTCGTTGGATTTAACCGCGACTGAAACGGCCGAATTGACCGGAATTTCGTTGCGC
>NZ_FXTH01000023.1 GCF_900182555.1 Fodinibius sediminis
GGCGGAAGCGTAGGTCCCCTCCTGCTCTCTTTTTTACTCCGGCCCTTCATGGCAGCCCCGTGAAGGGCCTTTTTTGTAACCCCCAACCGGCAGAAATTTATTAAATCTTGGTATCCAGCAGCTCGGCCTTCTGTTTGTACCAGCTGTGAAAGGTGTCGTCGGCAATTCTGTTTCGGGCCTCTTCCATCAGCCATAAATAAAAGGTGAGATTGTGGAGCGAGGCCAGTGCCAATCCCAGTAATTCATTATTGCGGAACAGGTGATGGATATATGACATCTTGTACCGGGAACACAGGTCCGTTGGAAAATCAGGATCGAGGGGACGGTTGTGATTTTTCCATTTCGCATTGCGGATATTTACATAACCATCGGGGGTGAAGATTTGACCGTTTCGGGCATTGCGCGTTGGAAGTACGCAGTCGAACATGTCGATGCCCCGGGCAATACAATGCAATAGATTCGCAGGTTTCCCAACGCCCATGAGATAACGGGGTTTTTCTTTTGGTAGATAATCTGTGTTGAGGTCCGTCATTTCATACATCAGTTCGATGGGCTCACCAACACTCAAGCCGCCGATAGCAATACCCTCAAAATCAAGGTCCGTAATGTATTTGGCTGATTCCTTGCGTAAATCAGGGTAGGTTCCGCCCTGGACGATACCAAACTGGAATTGCTGGTGGTTGTAGTGTGGAATGGAATTTAAAAAAGCATCCCGTCCGCGTTTTTCCCACCGGTGCGTGAGCTCCATGGATTCTTTGGCATAGTCATGGCTGCTGGGATAGGGGGGGCATTCATCGAGGATCATCATGATATCAGAGCCGAGAATGCGCTGAATCTCCACGACATTTTCCGGGGTAAAAAGATGTTTGGAACCGTCGAGGTGACTTTTAAAATGCGCCCCCTCTTCCTTAAGTTCACGATTGTCGGAAAGTGAAAAAATCTGGTAGCCCCCTGAATCGGTGAGGATGGGATGATCCCAGCTGATAAATGAATGAAGGCCACCGGCATTCTCAATAATCTCACAGCCGGGACGCAGATACAGGTGATAGGTGTTTCCCAGGATGATCTGTGCCTTAACCTTTCTGATAAGTTCGTCCTGCTTGACGGCTTTGACCGTGCCCAGGGTACCTACGGGCATAAATATGGGGGTTTCTATGGTTCCGTGATCAGTGGTGAGCGTTCCCAGGCGTGCTTTGGTGGTCGTGGCCGTCTTATGAAGTTCAAACAATGGTGGAAGAATTTAATCGTTTGTGGTTTCGTTATTAGCAGAGCCCAAAATAATGAATTTCTGGCTGTAACATTAATGCACTATTTTTATTATCCTTAAGATAATTTTGAGCTCCCTTAAATTACGTAATTCGTTTGCTAAGATCACTTTATGGCTCATTCTACCTTAATTATTGTACCCACGTATAACGAATCGAACAATATTGAGCGTCTCATTGATAAAGTAATGGGTGTGGGTGAGATGGACCTGTTGATCATCGATGATGGATCGCCCGACGGGACGGCCGGGATTGTTAAAATGAAACAGGATCAGTATCCCCATCGCCTTTTTATCATTGAGCGATCGGGCAAACTGGGGCTGGGTACAGCCTATGTGCGGGGATTTCGGTATGCCCTGGAAAATGACTATACCTACATCTGTGAAATGGATGCGGACTTTTCGCACGACCCGGAAGATCTTCCAAAGCTGATTGAAAAAGTTAGGACTGGAGAAACGGATGTTGCCATTGGATCGCGCTATGCCGATGGCATAAGCATCATCAACTGGCCTCTCAGTCGACTTATATTGTCTTACAGTGCCAATCTTTATGCCCGGTTTATTACGGGGCTCCCCATTTTCGATACAACGGCCGGATTCAAATGCATCCACCGGAAGGTGTTGGAGGCCATCTCGGTTGAAAATATTCGCTCCAACGGCTATGCCTTCCAGATTGAACTGCATTTTAGGGCATGGAAGGCCGGATTCCGACTGAGTGAGGTAGCTATAATATTCCGGGAACGCCAGGAAGGCGTATCCAAGATGTCAAGGTCAATTGTGTGGGAGGCCATATGGCGGGTGTGGACCCTGAAAATTCAAAGCATAATGGGACTGCTGTAAGGAACTTCACCTTGTATCCTGCAGGACTGTGGACCGTTGTAATGGCAGTCAGAGAGCAATTATTCGGTCGAAATAAAGTCCTTAAACTCTTCTCAGTAGTTTGTATATTTGATCATTAATGTTTGAACCCAGTATCAGATTATCACTATGCAGTATTTAGATTTTGAGCAGCCTATTGCTGATTTGGAGAAAAAGATTAACGAACTTCGTGACCTTTCCATTACGGATGAGGACGTGCTGACACCCGAAATAAAGCGACTCGAAGAACGCGTGAATGAATTGAGAAAATCAATATTTTTGAACCTTACCCGCTGGCAGCGCGTTCAGCTGGCCCGCCATCCGGATCGGCCATATACGCTGGATTACATTGAACAGATTACAGATAATTTTGTAGAAATCCACGGTGATCGATACCAGAGCGATGATAAAGCTATAGTAGGCGGTTTTGCCACTATTGATGGCCAGTCGGTGGTTATTATGGGCCACCAGAAAGGACGTGATACGGAAAGCAGACAATTTCGGCGCTTTGGCATGGCAAACCCGGAAGGATATCGAAAAGCTTATCGTCTTATGAAGCTGGGTGAGAAATTTGATATCCCAGTGATTACTCTCCTCGATACACCCGGAGCTTATCCCGGACTGGAGGCAGAGGAAAGGGGGCAGGCCGAAGCCATTGCCAAAAACCTCAAGATGATGGCCACGCTTGAGGTACCGATTATTTCAGTGGTGATAGGCGAAGGAGCCAGCGGTGGTGCAATTGGCATTGGCATGGGTAATGAAGTCTATATGATGGAAAATACCTGGTACTCGGTCATCTCACCGGAATCCTGCTCTTCTATTCTATGGAAGACATGGGACTACAAAGAACAGGCTGCTGCAGTATTGAAACCGACGGCAGAAGATCTCAGGGATTTGGCAATCATTGATGGTATTATTGAAGAGCCGCTGGGGGGAGCCCATCGAGACCCGGAAGCATCCGCAAAGGCAGTTAAAGAGCAGTTGCTCGAATCACTGTATCGGCTCAGGGAAAAGAGTGCGGTAAAACTTGTGGAAGAGCGCATTGAAAAATATTCGCGGATGGGTGAATGGAAGACTTCCGCCAAAGTGGAATCGAGCAGTTGATGGTATTCCCTGGAAAAGACCCCATATACAGCTATCCCCACTATCTGCGCAGTCGATATGGTGAGACAGATCAAATGGGATATGTCTACTACGGGCGGTACCTGGAATATTTTGAGGAATCGCGCACGGAAATGATTCGATCGCTGGGGTTTCCTTACACCCGCCTTGAGGCCAATGGGGTGATGCTGCCGGTGGTGCATACGGAAGTGGACTACAAGGCCCCGGTTTTTTACGATGAGCGCATGAAAATTGAGGTTACGCTTTACGACCTTCCATCAGTGAAACTGGAAACCTACTACCGGGTGTTTACCAACAGGCAGGATGCGCCCCATATTCTTGGGAAGGTCGTGCTCTGTTTTATGAATGAAGAGAATCGAAAACCGTGCCGTGCCCCAGCGGATTTTATTAATAGCCTCTCTTCAGCTATTGAATCGTAAATCGTTATGGAGTATCGCAATGGAAAATTATACCTGCTGGCGTTGGTATTGATCATGGGCGTTGTGATAAGTGCCCTGGGAGGCGGAGCCTTTGGCCAGCAGGAGTTTTGGCTGATGCAGTGGCAGCACCAGGCGTTTATGCCGCTGTGTCACCAGATACCCGAACGCTCATTTTGGATCGCGGGGCAGCCCATGGCGGTATGCAGCCGTTGCCTGGGCATTTATACAGGCTTTGCCCTTGGATGGCTGCTGCTACCTGTAATAGACTGTCAACGGGTGTTTCATGGCCTTGTGGCCAAACGGCTACTCGGTATCATGCTGCTGGTAAACGCTGCAGATGTCCTTGGGGATTTCATCGGTTTTTGGGAAAATACGTTGATTTCTCGATGGGGATTGGGGTTTGCGTTGGGCATGACGGCAACACGGCTTTTTTCAGGCGTGTTCTTTAATAGAAAAATAAAATCTACGGGAGACCTCTATGGAAGAATTACCTCGTCAGGAGTTTGATAGCCCTTACCAGGGAACTGATGGATCGTCTGAACCATCATACTGGACATCGGTGACCATGGCCGGAGTACTATTTGGTATTGTCGCTTTTATCCTGTCTCTGGTATCCAGTTACGCCATCATCAATTCCGAACCCACCGGGACTATTTTTTCGCCCACTCAGCTGCTCGGTACGCTGGCCTGCCTGCTGGGCGCCTTCGGAGGGATGGTAGCCACCTGGCATTATATCCGGGAATTCGACCTGTCGATCAAGCTGGGGAGGGGAGCACTTATTGGATTTTTAACGGGCGTCTGTATCGCCATTGTAAGCGTCGTATTGAATCAGGTCTGGCAATTTGTTGATCCTGATATGACCCAGAAGGTCATTGAAAGTACCATAGCCAATATGGAAGCGATGGATATGCCCGAAGCACAAAAGCAGCAGATGATTGATGCCACGGCAGAGAGCGTCAGGGACCAAACCTCTATTGGCAGCCAGCTGCTGTGGGGGGTCCCACTCTACGGCATCCTCAATCTTTTCACAGGAATGATTGGAGCGAAAATATTCAGTAAGCAGCAAGCATAACAGAAAAGCAGTTTATGAAGGATCAGCAAGGGGTTCAGCAATCATCACCTGAAGATAAGCAGCCTTATGTTTCCTGGGCAGAGCGAAACGGTTTTTCAGACTGGGCCCTGGCCCTGTTCTGGATTGTTGTTGCTTTTTTTCTGTTTCAGGTGACGGCCTCTGTGGTTGCGATAGTGTTGGTTGGAATGGAAAGCGGTATCAGCTCTGATCCCTCAGAGATGATGGGGGCCATGACGGAACACCTGGACCTGGTGTTCGTGGGTAATTCGCTGGGGCAGATTATGTTTTTGGGCTTGGCAACCTGGTTTTATGCACGCCTGCATACTTCAAGGGACGCCCACAAATCCTTCATGAGGTTTACGGTTCAGGACGATACGCTGAAGTATGCCCTTCTGTCGGTTTTTATTGTGGTGGCCGGCCAGCCGGTGATATGGTTCTTGTCATGGCTGAATGCCCTGATACCGGTGCCAGAGTCGTTTACCAATATGCAAAGTACGCAGATGGAGATGATAGAGAATTTCCTGAAGGGAGATCATGATATGTGGCTGACCCTCTTTCATGTTGCCATTGTACCGGCAATCTGTGAGGAAGTGCTTTATCGGAGTTACGTCATGCGTGCTTTTGAAAAGAGCTGGGGCATCTGGCCGGCAATAATTATTTCAGGTCTCCTGTTCGGACTTTACCATATACAGTTGACTAACCTGCTGCCCCTGGCTACACTGGGCATGCTTTTCGCTTACATCACCTGGGTCTCCAGAAGCATTCTTCCGGCCATGGCGGCACATTTTGCCAATAATGGCGGCAGCGTGTTCGTGGGTACTTATTATCCGGAGTCCGCGTTTGCAGAGATGACACCGGAATCCATGCCTTCCATCTGGGCGGTAATTATCAGTCTGGTTATTACTGCTTATATTGTATATTGGATGTATAACCAGTATCAACAGAAAATGCGTGAGGAGGCTCATTATGTTTGATGGTCCAAAGCCAAATGAAATCGAAGATTGGGTATGCGTATTGGAGCGGAGTACGGAATATGAGGTTGAGTTTGCAAAAAATTACCTCTCCAATATGGAGATACCATCCAATATCCTTTCCAAGAGGGATTCTTCTTTTAGTGTAAATGTAGGTGAGATTGCATTGGTTTATCTCTATGTACCTAAAGAATATGAACAGGAGGCCCGAAAAGCGCTTGAGGAAATTGAGATACCGTCTGACGTTAATGAGGAAGAGGAGTAGCTTTTGTGAGTGAACTGACCAAGCGTATTCTCTTTGCTGTGCCGGCCGCTGCGTTTTTTTTGTACATCACCTTTTTGGGCAGCATCTATTTTACGTTGCTCATCATAATGATTGGCATTCTCATACAGCGAGAGCTTGCCATGATTAGTGAAAAGGCAGGCTTCAAGTCGGATCTGCTCTTTTCTTATCTCATTGGACTGTGGATTTTGACCACGCCCTTCTTGTCACACCATTTTATTACGGGAGTGGCTGTGTTCCTTCTTTTTATAGCAGTCCAGATTTTCAGGACCGGTGATATGGGGCTTCGGTCGCTTGTATCTACTTTTTTTTGTGGTATTTATGCCCCGCTTGGACTGTTGACCCTGTTGCTGCTGCGAGAGCTGGGGAGCTCGGATACCGGTTTTGTTCTCACTCTTAGCCTGCTGCTGATGATCTGGGGGAATGATGTGTTTGCCTATTTCGGAGGCAAGAATTTTGGGAAACGTCATCTGGCCCCCCGTGTAAGCCCCAATAAAACGTGGGAGGGGTTCTTTTTTGGTATACTGGGAGCGCTGGTGGGACTGAGTCTCGTATTTTATGCCATACCCATCGACTATCCGGCAACACTCTGGCAGATGGTGCCGGCCATTCTGCTGGTCAGCATATTTGGACCCATCGGCGATTTGACGGCCAGTCGACTCAAGCGTGCGGCCGGAGTCAAAGATGCCTCGCACCTGTTGCCCGGCCACGGTGGTTTTTTTGATCGCTTTGACGCTCTTATCTTGGCAGCCCCTGCATTTTACCTTTATCTTTACCTATTGGATCTTTCCGGCTATGCCTCCTTTTAAGATGAATCTAAAGAAAGTGAACCTGTCCCTGGGCCAACCCTTCACCATTGCGAGAGGGACCAAAGAGACAGTGGATAATGTGGTTGTCGAGCTTGTCAGTGAAGGGATGGTTGGCTATGGCGAAGCAGCACCCAATCGACGATATGATGAAGATGCCCGTACCGTCGTAGCATACCTAGAACGGTTGGGCTCCGATCTTTTTCAGGACCTGGAGGTTCCCGAAGAGCTGGAAGACCGTATTGAAAGAGCATCTGAAGAGATCGGGCTGCCCGTAATGCAGTCTGCCAAGGCTGCGCTCGAGATGGCGTGGCTCGACTGGTGGGGAAAGAAACAGGACCAGCCGCTGTGGGAGTTGTGGGGCATTTCTGCCGACCATACGCCTCCCACTTCCTACACCATCGGATTGGACAAAATCGATGTGATGCAGCAGAAAGTCGAGGCTGCAGTCGGCTATCCCATCCTGAAGGTGAAACTGGGAACCGGCAGGGATCAGCAAATTATAGAGGGAATCCGTGAAGTGACGAACCGGAAGATTCGGGTGGATGCCAATGAAGGATGGACCTCACTGGATGAAGCCAAGCATCAGATTGAATTTTTGGCGCAACAGGATATTGAATTTGTCGAGCAGCCCATGCCCGCATCCCGGCACCGTGAAATGCGAAGTCTCAAGGCATGGTCGCCGCTGCCGCTGGTGGCAGACGAAAGTTTCATGGGCCATGAAGACCTGGATATTCTGAAGGAAATGTTTGATGCAATCAACATTAAGCTGTCAAAAATTGGTAGCCTGATGAAAGGGCGGAGGGTTTTGAAACGTGCACACAGTAAAGAAATGAAGGTGATGGTTGGCTGCATGATCGAGAGCTCGCTAGGCATTGCCGGTGCGGCTCTACTGGGGGCAGAAGCTGACTATGTGGATCTGGATGGTAATCTGCTGATTGACAGGGATCCTTTTCAGGGGCTGGTCCTCGACGACCGAAAGTGTCTGCATCTGGGTGCTGCACCCGGGTTGGGGATAACCCCAGTTCACTAATACTGGCCATTGGGTATTCGGTAACCGGATGTCACTGTCCGCCTAGTCATTCGCTGAG
The DNA here is from genome assembly GCF_900182555.1 of Fodinibius sediminis. GTDB lineage: Bacteria > Bacteroidota > Rhodothermia > Balneolales > Balneolaceae > Fodinibius > Fodinibius sediminis. The sequence goes on from NZ_FXTH01000023.1 coordinate 7,887, forward strand.
TGGATCAGCAGTCCCGCCCCGATGATGCAGGTGATGAGCAGAGCATTGCGCAGGAGCGTGACTTCGAGACCTGATGCAAATCCCAGGGCTCCGAAACAGCCGCAGTTTTCGACATTCATCCCCTGCAAGTAGAAATAGGAAAGCACGGATGAAAACCCGACCAACATTAGCAAGGCTCCGCCGAGTGCTCCTTTCAGCTGGCGCCCCCAAAGCAGGAAGAGGGCTATAACCAGCTCGGCAACAGAGGTCAGGATGACAATGAGGCTGCTGTATTCAATCAACCAGTAAAACTTGGTGGCCAGCAATTCTACCAGGTACTGGGCTTCGGAACCGCTAATCAGTTTACCTATGCCCGAAGCCAGAAAGACCAGTCCCAGTAAAATTCTGAGGGTGGTTAATATTGTGTGCTTGTGTTTAGGCTTCATTATTTTAGTGTTACCTTGGGAATGAATTTCTGCTTTTTAATGTAATTCAAAAAAAGCATAATACAGAAACAATATTATGAACATTTTTATTTCGGGCGGAACAGGATTTATCGGCGGTTACCTCCGCAGGATGCTGCTGCAGGAGGGACACTTGTTGACGGTGGTTACACGGGATCCTGAGGAATATGAGAGTGAAACAGCCAAAAATCAACAGTTTGTTTCCTGGGACGACAATATTGCAGAAGAAATGGAGAAATCCGATGCGGTTATCAACCTGGCCGGTGCTTCTATTTTTGGTCCCCGGTGGACAGAATCCATCAAAAAACGTATCTATTCGAGCCGTATTGAAAGCACCCGGCAGCTGGTTGAGGCCATAAAAGCTGCTGATAATCGGCCGGGGGTCATGGTCTCGGCTTCGGCGGCTAACTACTACGAGGGGCAGGGCGACAAGGTGTTGGATGAATCAGCGAAGAGCGGCGACAATTTTCTGGCGAAAGTATGCCGGGACTGGGAAGCCGAAGCACAGAAGGTACGATCAGCGGGAGTAAGGCTGGCCATTCCGCGTATTGGCATTGTTCTGGAACGTGACGGCGGGGCATTGGAGCAGATGCTAACACCATTCAAGCTATTTGTGGGTGGCCCCATTGGCAGCGGAGAGCAGTATTTCCCCTGGATCCACATGCATGACCTGTGTCGCGGCCTGCTTTTTGCCACCCAGGAGGAGAGCCTGGAGGGGCCGTTTAACCTGAATGCTCCCAACCCCGTTACAATGCGGGCCTTTGCCGATGAGTTGGCCTCGCAGCTGAACCGTCCCTCGTTTTTCAGGGTGCCTGAGTTCGCCCTGGAGCTGGTGCTCGGTGAAGCGGCAACATTGATCACGGCGAGCCTGCGGATGCAGCCCAAAAAATTACAGCAGCACGGTTTTGTCTTCCAGTATGAACTTCTAACGGAGGCACTGGGAGATGTTTTATAGCCCCTGGCATAAATACGGGAACAATAGATGGGCAGCTTGTACACGCTCTGCCCGGAAGAGGTCTATCCATAGTTCCAGGTGATGCCTCGGCCGATTTCCGGATCCGGGTAATTCCAGTCTACTGCGCCCTGGTCACAGGCATACATACAGGTGCCGCATTCAATACAATCTTCTACCTGAAAATGAACCCTGCCGTTGTCGTCCATCGTGTAGCAGTTGGCCGGGCAAACATAAGTGGTACACTTGTGGGGACAGACGGAGTTGCAAATATCCGTATCCACTTTAATGTGGGGTTTGATGTCTGATTTTGCCTGGTTTCGATAGCTGACCAGGCCCAGTCGTTCGGAAAGATTAAGCAGCTTCATAGTGATTTTCCTCCTTTAAATCCTAATTTAATTAAATCCCAGTAGGAAGAATGCTTTTTGACCGATTCTGCAAACAGCCTGCGTGATTTCCGGGTCGGTTTACTGTCGATGGTAAAGAATTTCCGACCGAAGTCACAGACCAGATTGGGAATATCCCGGAACATTTCAGGGCTGTGCAGCATATGGACAGCATCCTGGAACTGGTTGATATCTTTCATCACGTAGGTTTCATCGAGTTTCCGCCGGTATTCCTGCAGGGTCTGGCTCGAAAAGTCTCCTTTTTTCTTTGCATGGATGATGGTTTCAGCACCAAGAATTCCCGAACGCATGGCAAAATCCATGCCCTGTATTGCCTTGCCCGCATTCATCAACAGGTTGGCTGCCTCGCCACAGAGCAATAAGCCATCCTTGTACAGTGCTTTGGGCATCACTTGCTTGTCGCCGGAGGAGACCACATGGGCCGAATATTCCACTACTTCACCTCCCCGGATGGTATCCTGAATCACCGGATGGTTTTTGAATTGGTTAAGCAAATCGTGTGGGCTTTTTTCCTTTTCGCGCATGTCTCTGATACCTGCTACCAATCCAAGTGAGACGGTATCGCGATTGGTATAAAGAAACCCCCCGCCCTCCACGCCATCGGTAGCATATCCGATGAACTCATTTGACATGCCGCTGAGTCCGTTGAGCTGAAACCGATCTTCCAGCACTTTCTGATCCAGGCGGATTACCTCCTTGATGCCGGTGAGCATGTGGTCGGCCGGTACATAATCATCCTGTAAGCCTGCTTGGCGAGTGAGCAGATTGTTCACGCCTTCAGCAATGATGACGCTGTCTGCATGGAATTCTTCCTCTCCCGTGCGGATGCCCGTGGCTTTATCATCTTCCATGAGCACCTCATCCACCTTGATACTGGTGGCAATGAACGATTCCATGGCAAAATCACTATCGTCGATGGCTTCCTGCACCTTATCAGCCAGCCAGCGGTCAAACCTGGAGCGCAGTACCACAACCCCCGAGTAGGGGGGAGCATTGAAATGGGACGATTTGAAATCGATGGAAAAGGTTGACTCCCGGTCCATGAAGGTAAGACGTCGGTGATTGATGTAGCGTTCCCATCCGCCATCTTCCTCCTTCCAGTATTCGGGAACCAACCTGGCCAGATCGCTGCCCCACAGTACGCCCCCGGAAACGTTTTTTGAACCAGCGAAGTCGCCCTTCTCGATGAGCAAAAACTTCATATTGTTTCGGGCCAAAATCATGGCTGCCGCCAAACCGGCAATGCCTGCTCCTACAATGATACAGTCAAATTTTTCGTCCATGTTATTGCGGCTTTGAGGTTGAAGGTTGGAAATACTGAACAACTGGCCGCGGGGATTACACCATACCCGTGGCAGCCCGGTTCACTCCGGCCGTCAGGATGCTATTTTTTTCAGCTCGTCAATAAACGGCGGGAGCACGTCGTACAGATCCCCGACGATGCCATAATCAGCTATGTCGAAAATGGGGGCGTCGGGGTCTTTGTTGATGGCTACAATGACTTTGCTGCTGGCCATACCCGCAACGTGCTGGATGGCACCCGAGATACCTACGGCAATATAGAGCTGCGGTGAAACCACTTTCCCGGTCTGCCCGATTTGAAGACTGGGATCCATAACCCCGGCCTCTGTTAGAGCACGCGAAGCACCCACACCGGCATTGAGGACGTCAGCCAGCTCCGAGATCAGCTGCTGACCCTTCTCATCCTTGGCCCCGCGTCCGGCTGCAACAATGGTTTCAGCCTCCGAGAGGTCGATGGTATCACCCGAAGAGCTGATGATCTCCTCCAGGGTGGCCCTCAGGTCTTGATCATCGACACTAAAATCGATTTCAATAACTTCTGCATCGGATGCCTGTTCTTCCAGATCATAAGAGCCCGATCGGACGGAAACAAGAATCATGTCGCCCCGGGCTTCATTCTCCGAAAGAATTTTGGCTGCCATCACTGGTCGTGTGGCCCTGATGCCCTCTTCGGTGAGCTCAAAGGTTGAAACATCAGACAGTACTGCAGCTTCCTCTCGTGCGGCCAGTGCCCCCAGGATATCCTTGGTGCTTTCCGTGGAGGCGAAAGCAACCAGGGAGGGATCGGCCTGTTCAATGACTTTTTCCAGGGCTTTGAGCAAGGGTGCATTGAGGTGATTCTTGAAGACGGGATTTTCAACCGTATATATTTTTGATGGCCCGTATTGCTGAACCTGCCCGGTATAGCGGGAAGCTTCGGCATCAATAATTACGGCTTCGACCTGGTGGCCATGCTGTTCGGCCTGCCGGCGCAGGTGAGATAAAACCTCCAGGGATGAACGCTTAATTTTGCCATCGCTGATCGCTATGTGTGTAAGTAGTGTGCTCATATTGAAATGATATATTGGATGTTAGGAAATTCGATGCTTGAAGGCCTCTGGTGGTGACTAAACAACATTGGCCTCTTCGTCAAGGAGCCGGGCAACTTGGCGGGCTGTCTCTTCCGGTTCGCCTTCAAACTTCTGTCCTGCTTCGCGTTTCGGCTTTTCCCGGTATCCGGTCACCGCTGTTTTGGCTTCAAGGGCGCTTTCATCAATCTCCAGCGCGTCCAGTGCAATGGTTTCCATCGGTTTGCGCTTCGATTGCATGATCCCCTTGAGGCTGGGAATACGTGGTTCATTCATGTCGTTGGAACAGCTGACCAGGCAGGGAAGGGGAAGGGCAATAAGTTCCTGTCCAGCGTCACCCTGCCGTTTTACTCTAAGCTGACCGTTCTGGGCACTGAGTGCCACGGCATTGGTGCTGTAGGGCAGGTCCAGATGTTCGGCAAGCATGCTTCCCGTTAGCCCGGCATCGGTATCCTGAGACTGTTTGCCGCAGGAGATGACATCGTAGTCCTTGTCTTCAAAAAAGGAGGCCAGGATGCTGGCATAGACGGATGAATCGTAGCTTTCCTCACGGGTCTCAATATGGGTGGCTTTGTGTGCCCCCATTGCCAGCGCCTTTCGAATTGTTTCCTTGGCTTGGTTGGGACCAATCAGTACAACCTCCACTTCTCCTCCGTGTTTTTCGGTTAGAACGAGGGCCTCTTCCACGGCGGAGGCATCATAGGCGTTAAGAACGGTGCGGTCGGTGTCCTGGATGAGATTGCCGTTTTTGATTTGGATTGGAGCGTCTATATCCGGTACCTGTTTGATACAAACATAGAATTTCATAGGCAGAAAGTTTCGGTTGGAATGGGCTGTCTTGATCTTGTTTCAAAATCAATATACAAAACCTGATCTTAAATATTCAGTGGGATACTTTTTCCCAAACGATGGAACCCGTTGGATAAACTGGGGTTCAAATGGTCAGTCAGGAGGCCCGGTATACGGAATAGGACAACATATTGGGGCAGCGAAGGAGAGAAGCACATTCTATTTTCAATTGGCTTTTTTTGGTTAATCTCTGTTTCTTCGCCTGCAGGCAACAACAAATATTAGTAACGGAAAAAGGTTTATATGAGTGACAAAGCACAGACAAATCGCATATATCACGAGGTGGTTCAGGATATTAAACGCCAGGGGTTGACCATTGTTGACAAGGATCGCCAGCGGCCGTGGGGTGGTTTTTTTGTTATTGAGGAACAGCAAGCCCCGGCTTTTGCCGATATTTATTTTGACAATCTTTCTGTTGACGATTTAAAAATATCCGGTAAGCTGAGCCCAAAGATATTGATTGTGGAACCCCGAAAACGATTGTCATGGCAATATCACCACCGGCGTGCTGAGATATGGAAGGTGGTCCGTGGCCCGGCAGGGGTTATCAGGAGCGATACCGATGAGCAGGGACCTCTTGAGCGGTTTGAAACAGGAGAAACCATTACCTTGAAGCAGGGCGAACGACACCGGTTGGTGGGGCTTGACAACTGGAGCGTACTGGCGGAAATCTGGCAGCATACCGACCCCGATAATCCATCCGATGAGGATGATATTGTTCGCCTGGAAGACGACTTCGGCCGGTAGGCAAGCGCCCCGGGTATATAGCCGGTCATTGGAGTAAGGCAGGTAGCTTCCATCATGATACCATAGGAGACGGCCCCGACCAGCTTTCTGCCTGGGCAGGGACGGCTCTTCTCGCGGGGATTGGAATAAGGATAGGTGCCGGAATCCATGAGATCGGTTGAGTTCCTTGGTATAAATGATTGGAGTACAAGTTTTGTTAGGGTGTTAAACCGTTGACCGGAAGGTTGCAGGGGATTGCCTGTGGCATCCAGAAAAATTTTAATCTTAATCCTCTGCTTTCTACATTGTAGATGGGCTTATGCATAGCGTTATTGACTGTACGGGTCGGCAGGATGAAGTGCCTTCTGGTATCTGCGTTATTCATAGGTAATATAATATTGCGGCAAGCAGTTGCTAATGTATGTGCTTTTGGGTAGACGGTATCATCATTTAAAATAAAATTATCTGTCATGGACCGTACAAGTCAATATATCTTACTCTTCTTTGCTGCTGTGCTTGCTTCCTGCAGCACCTCCCGGAATCTGAACATAGAACGGGGAACGGGGTACAATTTCAGGGCCGGCCATCCCGAGTTTCGCACTTCGGCTTTTGGCTTTGTGGATGAGGAAAACAAGACGATGCTTGAAATTACCGCAGAAATTGTGAAGGGAAGTCTTATTTACAAGGAAGAGAATGATACACTGCAGGCTCATATTTCCATTGAATACCAGGTACAGGATCTGGAAAATTCAAATAATATTCTGGTTTCAAATCAGCTTGAACAGACAGTCAAGAGCACCGATGAGGCTGTTACTTCTACCCGGGAAGCCCTTGATCTGAGTTTCACTCATGCCGTGGAGCCCAGCCGGTACCGGGTTTTGGTCAGCATTACGGATCTTAATACCAATAAAAACATCACGCAATCGGTAGAGACGGCAATACCGGAGACCCAGCAGGGGGAGTACAATTTATCAAACATCCAGATGTTTGGGAAAATTAACGGGAAAGAGGGGTGGGAGCCCATGAGTACTTACGACGTGAAGGGCAAAGTGGACTCTCTTCAGTTTGTCTTCCAGGTTATCAGTCCCCGTTCAGACAAGCGGATGCAAATACGCTCGCGATTGATCCAGTTTGAATCGGATACCAGTTATCCACGGCCCATGCACTATGCCAATTACAGTCCCTCTTCCATTGAATACAAGGGTATTGATTATGATGAGGAGACGGAGCTGCAATCCAGCCAGCGTATTTTGACCGATTACAGCAGTACCTACATTGAATACAGGTTTGCCAACCCGGGCCGGGGAAACTACCGTTTTGAAGTCAATGCCCAGCGCGGAGAGGAGGAAGAACTGTTTAAAGCCCGTGATTTCGGCGTAAAAAGTAAAAATTATCCCGCGGTTGGATCCGCAAGGGAGCTGGCCCGTCCCCTGATTTATCTGATGGGCGAGGGTGACCATGAAGACCTGATGGCGATAACCGACCCCGATTCTTTAAAAAAAGAGGTGGACCGGTTCTGGCTGAAAAATATAGGAAATACCAACGAGGCGCGGCAGGTCATTGAGATGTACTACCAGCGTGTGGAGGAAGCCAACAAGCAGTTTTCCAACTTCAAGGAAGGCTGGAAAACCGATCTGGGAATGATCTATGTGATGTTCGGGGCGCCCTGGTACACGGAAGATCATCTCAAGGAACTGATATGGTACTATTCCTATAACCACAGCGACCCGGAGTATTCCTATTACTTCAATCAGCCCAAACTGAAAAATCGCTACTTCCCCTTTTACCATTTCATCCTGCGGCGAAGCAACTACTACTATACGGTACAGTACCAGCAGCGGCGCCTATGGCTGTCGGGGCGAATACTCACGCGACAGATTTAAGCCGGCATTCCTACTGGCCCGGTAGGTAGCAAGCTGCAGAGATCCCGGGGACAATGGATTCGTGGAAGTCCCGCCCGGGTGAGTCGTCTAACCCTGTACTGGGTCTGTGATTTATTTTACGGCAGTATTTTGCGTGTGCTTTTTTAAAACTTTCCAGATATCGTTTCCAAATTATATTTCATACATTAAAGCGCTTTCATTTGGTGGTTAACTGTGTTGTTAAAACAGTAGTCACAAGCGTTAGAAGATGAATCTATAACTATGGAAAGATCAGATAGTAGATGAATACAGGCGAACGACGGACAAAAATTGTTTGTACCCTGGGACCCAGCAGCAATTCCGAAGAGAAAATAGATGCGCTGGTACGCAACGGTATGAACGTGGCGCGCATAAATTTTTCGCATGGTACGCACGAGCAGCACGCAGAGGTCATAAAAAGATTGCGGAAGATAGCTGACCGGTACGAGGTCAGTTTACCCATTTTGGCCGACTTGCAGGGACCTAAAATCCGGGTTGGCATGATGAAGGATGGAGGACAGCCGGTCACGGAAAACGATTACCTGACCATAACTACAGAAAATATTGAGGGTACCTCTGAGCGTATTCCCGTTGATTATCCGAACCTGGTGCAGGATGCTTCGGAAGGCAACCGTATTTTAATTGATGACGGGCTTCTTGAGCTGAAAGTGATTAAAAAGAATGAGGACAGCCTGGTAGCCCAGGTGGTGGTAGGGGGGCTGTTAAAGTCGCGCAAGGGCGTCAATTTGCCGGATGTGGATATCAGCATGTCTTCACTGACTGAGAAGGATGTCAAAGACCTGGAGTTTGCCGCCGCGAAGGGTGTAGATTACTTCGCCATGTCGTTTGTCCGCTCGGCCGGTGACATACAGGATGTGATTTCAAGAGTCCGGGCCGAGGGATCCAATGCCGGCATTATCGCCAAGATTGAGAAACCGGAGGCTATTGAGGTCATAGATGATATTATAGAGGAATCGAACGGTATCATGGTTGCACGGGGCGACCTGGGCATTGAAATTGCGAGCGAGAAGGTGCCACTGGTACAGAAGATGATTATTGACAAGTGCCGAAAAGCGGGCAAGCCGGTGATTACAGCTACCCAGATGCTCGAATCAATGGTGGAGAACGCGCGTGCGACGCGAGCTGAAAGTTCTGATGTGGCGAATGCCGTACTGGACGGCACCGATGCGGTGATGCTGTCGGGCGAGACGGCCGCGGGGAAATACCCGGTCGAGGCGATCAAGACGATGGATAAAATCTGTCGATCCATAGAGAAAAATGCCCCGGATATGTACCGCAGCCTCGATTACCGTCAGCCGGAATGGAAAGAGAAGCAGATTATAGAGTCACTGGCCCATTCATGCGTTGTGCTGGCCGATAACGTGGAAGCCCGGGTGATCAGTACGATAACACACTCGGGAACCACGGCCCGGCGAATTGCCAAGTTTCGCCCCCGGGTTCCCCTCGTTGCCTTTACGGAAAGCGATGAGGTGCGTCGACAGCTGGGACTGGTATGGGGCGTGCAGCCCGTGAAGATCGATGAGATCTTTGATACCGACGAGAGCGTGCGTATGATGGAGGATTACCTGAAAGCCCACGGGCTTGCACAGGTGGGTGAGCGGGTGATCATTGCCACGGGCATGCCCATCGCCAAGAAAGGACGAACGAATATGATCAAGATCAGTACGATTGAGTAGTGGTTTCGACATGATACAAAAGCATGGACGATACCAGGGGGCGAGAGAGGACGGCCGGGATGTCGTTATGTAGTGGTTTTTATGTCGGAGGGGACTCGTCGCCGAGTGCATTCAGCAGCTGGCGGTATTCCTTGATCAGCTGCCGGCGAATAGGCTGTGACCGTTCGAAAATACTGCGCTGTTGTTCCACGTAGGCAAGACGCCCCTTTTCGGTTTCTATCTTAATGGGTTCCAATCCCCGTTTCCGCAGGTCATAGGGACTGGCTTTCATATCGACGATCCGGGTTTCTACGGCCAGCTCAAAGGCCTGACGAATGGTATTACTTGAAATCCACGGGAACATTTTGAATGCCCATTTGTAAAGGTCCATATTGGTATGAAGACAGCCGGGCTGCTCCATTTGGCTGAATTTCTCCCGGTTCAGTGCAAACTTATTTTTCGGTTTTGCCTCGTCAGTAAAAAAACGGAAGGCATCAAAATGGGTGCAGACCAAGGGACGGGATTCTACAAATTCCGCCAGTTTGTCCTTGTCCATGCGAAGCGGGATATGCTGGTGTCTGATACGGTCAGCTTTGTATACCATGGCCCATTCGTGCATGCCAAAACACCCGAAAGAGGGACGTTTGTTGGCTGAATTCTGCAGTACCTCCAATATCCATCTGAGCGAAGAAATACGCTCCCTGGGAAACTGGGCTAGATCCAGGAAGCAATGATTGTCCTCCGAACACATCTCCTCAAACCGCCAGTTGTGGGTGGCCCCGTCAACCAGCAGTGTTCCGAAGCCCGGTGACCAGCTGCGCAGCTTTGAGGGACGAAAAGCGTAATATTCAAAGAGAAAATCCATGACAGGATCTTTCTTTTGGTTGCTTCTCCGCTCAAGGTACGGATCAACCACCCCTCCGATCTTTTGTGTGTGATGTCTTTTTTGCTGGCTCCATTCTTTCGGGGGCAGCTGCCTGTGAATATGTGCGGCCGTTGCTGTTGACTTGGATACTCTCATAACCTGTAAAATAGCAATCTTTTAATAGATTGATAAGTGGTAAATGCAAATGATGAGCTGCGGAGCAGCTGGTTTCCTGCGGCATGCATATAAGGGTGGATAGAAACCGTTAAAATTGCTATGCTACGGTTTGAACACTCACAAATATTCATATGTGATTGAATCGAAGCGAGGCAAGGCGGGGTGGATATTGCAAATATGGCATTTTGTAGTACACCTGCGGCTTCATTACCAGCTGTTTATTCTTTCGGGAGCTTTTCTATTGGGGGCACTTTTGAGCGAGAACTTCCATGCGGGGTGGTTCGCGGTTCAGTTTCTGAATGTGCATATCCTGCTTTTTGGAGGCGCTACAGCCTATAACTCATTCTGGGACAGGGACGAAGGGCCTGTTGGAGGACTGGTGAATCCGCCCTCAATGACCCAGTGGATGTGGTTTGCTTCCCTGCTTATTCAAATGATAGGCTTACTACTGGCCCTCCCGATGGGGACGTTTTTTGTGGGTATCTATAGTTTGAGTATGCTTTTTTTCTGGCTGTACTCTTCTCCCTGGACTCGATGGAAGGGAAGTCCACTCAAGAGTCTCGTAGCTATTGGCATCAGCACGGGCTGCAATGCCGTATTGATGGGCTACTATGCCACGGGGTTTGGTCCCCTCTACAGTTCCGTATGGATTGCTTCTGCAGGCGTCACCCTGATGCTGCTGAGCTTGTACCCGGTTTCTCAACTTTACCAGCAGGATGAAGATTATAAGCGCGGAGACCGGACTTTTGCCATATCCTATGGTCGATATGCGGTGATACATTTTTTTGAATTCGCCTTTCCTGTGGGATTATTGATGGTAGCGGTTGCCATTGGACTGCATCACGTGATGCTTGGCATTGCTTTTGGCATTACAGGCGTATTGGTGGGGCTCTTGGTCAACCGGAAACTGAAAGGAATGATGGAAGAGCGCAGCGATGACTATCAGAGTGTGATGCAGATAAAATACCGTACCTCCCTGGCCTTTGTTTCTTTTTTGACCATCGCCCTGCTGGCCAAACACCTTGATTTTTTTAATTCTTTGCCGTTTGTTGAATGGTTTTTGCAATGACAGTGTTGTACTGTGCCGAATCAACGACCTATAAGATCAATTTCTTGACAAATTATGAGTGAAACAGCAGAAGCATTAATTACGCCTGAACTCATCGCTGAGAGCATGAGCTACCAGGAATACCGCAGCATGATTGATGGGCTGCTTGAAGAGGATAAAACCACCGGAACCAATCATTCAGAAGCAATGATCGGATACACCCGGATGAATGTGCATCGGATGAACCGACTGGACAAGCAGGTACAGCTATCCGCCCCGCTGAAAGAGGCCCTGAAGGCTGTAGACGACTCGTGGATCTGGCTGGTACTTACCGAGGCGTGGTGTGGTGATGCAGCTCAGAATATCCCGCCTGTTGCGCGTATGGCTGAGCAAAATGACAATATTGCCTTGCGGCTTATTCTGAGGGACGAGAACCTCGATATCATGGATGAATACCTGACCAATGGCGGTCGCTCTATCCCCAAGCTGGTTTGTCTGGATGCTGATACGCTTGAAGAGATTGGAACATGGGGGCCCAGGCCAGCCACAGCGCAATCGATGATTCAGCAGATGAAGCAGGAAGAGGATCCGGATAAGAAAGAGTGGGTAAAGAAGATCCAGAAATGGTACGCCAAAAACAGGACTGAAGAGCTGCAGTCGGAGTTTACAGCTCTTGTTAAGGAATGGAGCTGAGCGCCTGTTTATTATTTGATGAGGGTCATTTTTTTGGATGTCATTTTCGTTCCTAATCCGGATTTGGCAACCAGCCGATAGATATAGACGCCGCTGGCCAGACCGGAAAGGTCAATTTCCTCATCATAGGAACCGGCATTAAAGGATTGATTGCGAAGAGGTTCCGTGACCTTCTGCCCGTTTATAGAATATATTGTCAGGCTTACCTCACTGTCTTCGGAAACATCAAAGGGAATATTGGTGGTGCTTCTGAAGGGGTTGGGATAATTCTGCTTAAGGGCAAAACTGTTGGGCGGGAGTACGGTGAAGGTAACAGCCGAGGGTTCCGTGCCGTCGACGCGGACTTTAAGCAAGACATCATTGTCAGGAGCCTCCGGCAGGATTGCATCACGCGGCACCTCTATAGTGAGTTCTGTGGCAGAGGCTTCAAGTACGGTAGCGGGGGTCTCCTTGCTTTGGTTGTTCAACCTGTCGATCAGCGTAACCTTATTTTCGGATAGGACCGTACTGAATTCAAAGTTTACAGCTCTTATGATCAGGGTGGAGCCGACCCTTTGTTCCGCGTCCTGAAGCTCAATGCGCGGAAGTTCCGTGATGTCTATTGTTCCACCGAAATCGCCGGTCGTCATACCGCGGCCATGGGTGCCGGCGGCAACATTACCGTCCGTAATCCTGGACGCCAAGTCTGACGTAACAACATTTCCGATAACATCCTGTGCCTCCTGTCCCCACTCGGTATTGGAACCATCAAGAACCTGGGTGGAATACAGTCCTATGCTGGTCCCCAGCAGGTAGACCGTGCCTCCTTTTGCCGGGATGATAGCCGCCGACCGCAAAGAGGGTCCCGGATTGGTGTCATTACCTGTCAGGTTGCCTTCCACCGCTGTCCAGCTTTCCCCCCCGTTGGTGGAGTGATAGAGACCGGTAATGTTGTAGTTTGAAAGCACTGCCAAAACTTCGTTGGCATTGGCGGGATTTACGGCAATGTCCTTGATGTATGCGCCATTCAGTCCGGAGTTACCAGGAAGGGAAACGTCTTCGGCTCCATCGGTAGCCGTATGGGCATTCTGAAGACGTTTGATGACGGGAGCTCCGTCAGATGCATACCCACCGAGGTAAAGAATATTGGCGGGTACGGTGGAAACCTCCAGGGCGGAGACGACATAACCGCTGCCCACGGATATGTTATTGAGTTCTTCCCACCCTTCTGAGGCCCCGGAACTGGAGTTGTCGTTGGGGATATTGTTTAGCTGGGTATTGCGCCAGAGGTGGTTGCCGCCGGCATAGTACATTGTGTTTTCATTGTTGGGGTCCACCTGGTATGGGTGGATAAACAGCTGATTCTCTGCCGATGATGGGTAGACATAGGAGAGTGCACTGAAATCGTCTTCCCACCGGATAACGCTTCCTTCCTGTTGGGAAACATAGAGATAGTTATCGGTAAAATAGGAGTAGCCCCCGTCGCCGGATGAAATATCCTGGGTTTCCTGCACCACTTCCCCGCCGGATTGGAAAAATGGGGTCCCATTGTCCTGGGTTCCGCCCATCAGGCGCGTATCATCGGCACTGGGGGCGATGGCGGCGGTATAAAATTGCGAGGTCACGTAGTCGTCATCGCGGTCCTCCCAGCTTACCGAAGTGGCCGTGACATCCGAAGTATAGCTCAGTCCACCGTCATGGCCCGCCCACAGACGTTCAGGATTATCCGAGGGCTCGGGGAAAATAACCCGGTGCTGGTCTGGGTGCTGATTGGGATAGGAAGAATAACCGTTATTTTTATTGTAGCCGCCGATCCAGTATTGGTCCTTCTGGTTCTCACTGTCCGGATCATAACCGCCCGAGGGAGCTGTGGCAAAACCGTCGGTGGATCGAAACAGGTTGATGGCGCCAAGGATGACAAAATTTTCATCGTCCGGTTTTACGGCCACCTCCATATTGTAGCCCCCCTGCATTCCCATGTATCCGGATCCCTCACCTTCAGAATCGCGAAAGTCCGGCAAATTTTCAGAACGATCTTCAGCGCTGCCGCTGCCGAGATCGATTTTATGAAAACTCACCCCCTGATTGGAGGTGTTGTTCACTCCTTTCAGCGTAAGAATATAGAGGACATCAGAATTGCTCGGGGCAAAGCTCAAGACACTCCGCCGGTGGGTGGAGGGATAGGTGTCGGGAGTGATTTCGGTCCAGTTTTGACCATCATCGGTCGAAATGAACACCCCTGGATTATGATTGGAAGAAGTGGCGTTGCTGGACTGCTGATCATCAAAAGAAGCTTCGGAAATGACGGCTGCCACGGTTCCGTCTGCGGCCACCGCCACATCACAGAACAGCTGTTCACCCGCCGTGCCCAGGGTTGGCCCCGAGAAGGTTTCTCCGTCTGTGGATCGATAGATGCCAAAACCGTTGCTGGCTATAAAGACGGTCCCTGACGAGGGGCTGACAACGATCCGGCTCACTGTATTGTAGGGAGCCACCAGTCCCTTGGCCTCGGATCTTGCCTGCGGAAGAAGGGACCAGGTGCGGCCATTGTCAGTTGATTTATAAATCCCCTCCCCATAGTAGGCTGCACCGGGAGCGCCTGCCGTGTTGCCCAGGATTTCACCGGAGGCATAGTACCAGGTATCCTGGTTCTGCGGATCCTGGGCTACAGAGGTAACACTAAGATTTGACAAGTCGGGCGTGCGGAGCTGCCAGCTTGCACCGCCGTCCGTAGATCTCCACATACCCCCGGATACGCCGCCGGCAAGTACAATGCTGGGATCACGCCGATCAACCGCTAATGCGCGTGTTCTTCCGCCCAGGTCGAAAGGCCCGGCGTGCGACCAGCTGTAATCAACCGCTTGAAATGAAGGATTCTTGGCTTTCCTTTTGCGTCGAACCTTTTCGATGGCAGGCAGTGTGCGTGCAAACTTCAGTTCCCTGTTACGAATGTTTATGGGAATGGAGTTGGTGGCCGGATCGCGCATAAGCCGAAAGAAATATTCGGATCGAGCCGCCTTTTTTTCGGCGCGATCCATTTTACCCATCTGCTGATCGATGCGATCAGCCAGGGAGGCGGGATGTTCGGTGGAGGAAGAAAAATAAGACCAGAGAAGTATGCCGCCCGCCACCAGCAGCAACATTCCCAGAATCTTCAAAAATCGTTTTGTACCGTTTGAACTCATAACAATAGCTTAGCTTTCAATGTTGATTAGCGACCATGAGACCCCGCCCGGAGTACCTTCTAAAGAGATGTCATGCTGCAGCCCGACTTTTATGCTGTCTTCCGTTGCGATATCATCAAACTCTTTTACAACAGCAATAGCAAGGGTGTCTCCCGGTGATAGGGGGGGCGTTGACGGGCCATACTTTGAAATACGGATAATCCGCAGCCTTAAAATTTTGGCTGACTTTGACTGGTCACTGGGTTCGAGGGATATCATGGCTGCTACCAAGCGGACCTGTCCGGGGGGGAGGGCAGGCTTGGTAGGAGCAATTGCAGGGATCGTATCGGAGGGCGTCTCTGTCTGCGATGGGTGGGGTGCCGGATTTTGCGGGCTATGGTCTTTCGAGCTTTTGCAGCTGTTAGCCATGAACATAAGCGATATCAGGGCCACAATGTATGTCATCAGCGTTGAAGGTTTTTATCTTGCATCTGTTTATTAGGTGCGACCTGACCAAATTTCAGGCTCCTGTCATCCCGACTTCGTTTCCTGTAGTATTCCCATAAAGGGCTTCAGGATCCATCCGGTCCATTCCGTTAATCGTCCAGTGGCAGGACCTCAATTTTTCGGAATTGGGTAGGATGGCTTTCAGCCTGGATGGATATTGTGCCACGGTCGATTAGCAGGTCGTTCCCTTTTATCAAAGGTTGTGCGGTGACGTCCCGCTTGTCGTACTGGGGATCGGTATAATCCATAACCAGCTCTCCATTAACATAGTGCTTGATAATCTGGCTTCCTCGCACTTCTACTTCCACTGTCACCCACTGGTCTCCGTGATAGGTTTTGGAATTGGAGTTGGTGCAGTGAGGGGTGAAGAGTTCCCCGGCCATGATAACATTAGTACCAGGCGTACACAAGTTGGCCGTTGACCGTGCATCTTTGCCATTGCCACCCAGCAGCTGAACTTCAATGGAAACAGGAAATTCCTGATCCCGGGCCATCGTTTCAGGTTGTTGCCCGTGCAGCATAAGGCCGTTGTTGCGGATGGCCCAACCCTCGCCTCCTTTCACCTGTTCACCAATAAAGCGGTATTCTGCCCGAATTCGGTAATTGGAAAAGGAATCTTTGTAGAAAAGATGTCCGAACTCCCCGTTGAATTCATCCCACTCGCTGTAGGAAACCGTCAGAAGCCCGTCTTCAACCCTGAACGTATTATTATAGTTGACGCCTGTCTCATAACCCGTGAATTTTGGCGTCCATCCATCCAGGTTTTTACCGTTGAACAGCGTAATCCACTCGCCGCTGGAATCGGAAGCGGCAGAATTCTCTTCGGCAGGCACCAATGCACCGGCGAAGATAGCAGAACAAAGCAAAAATCCAAGAATAAAAACATGTCTCAGGGGGGAGAAGCGATTCAACATAGGGTTCATATAGTAAAATCAGACATTATAAATAACGCCGGCAATCAAGAAATTGATACCTGGCAATCTGTTAAGGTTGTATGATACTGCAGGGGTTCTCTATTCGGAATAATGTTCGCTCTTTTGCTTCTGTTAAAAGCTGAGCATCTAATACCTTATATTATACCCATAAGCAGTAATCATTAAAAAAATATTTCATCAGCTGTGAAAAATAAATCGTCTTTTTATCGTCACGTTGCACAGACGAGCGATGCGCCGATGGGGCTGGAGGTAGAGCGGGCAGAAGGCCCGTTTATTTATACCACCGATGGGAAACGATATCTTGATTTTATTTCCGGCATAGCGGTAAGCAGCCTCGGTCATTGTCATCCCCGGGTTATAGAAGCGGTGAAAAAACAGGTGAACCGCCATTTGCATGTAATGGTATACGGAGAATTCATCCAGGAGCCGCAGGCAGCTTATGCTGAACTGTTGAACGCTCAGCTCCCGGACTCCCTCGATCGGGTGTACTTTGTCAACAGTGGAACCGAAGCCAATGAAGGGGCCCTGAAACTGGCAAAAAAACATACCGGACGGCATAAGTTTGTGGGCTTCCGCCACGGCTATCATGGCGATACGCACGGTTCGCTGAGTGTGACCGGCCGGGACGTATACCGGGATCCCTACCTTCCGCTGCTTCCCGATGTTTACTTTGCAGATTTCAACGGTGAGGATGCCCTGCCTCTTATTGATGAGCAAACAGCCGCCGTTATCCTGGAACCCATCCAGGGAGAGGGCGGCATCATTCCGGCCGATAAAAAATGGTTGAAGGCGGTACGCCAGCGATGTGATGAGGTAGGCGCCCTCCTCATTTTTGATGAAATCCAGACCGGCTTCTACCGCACGGGATCGCTCTTTGCCTTTCAGAAATACCAGGTAGTGCCGGATATACTTTGCCTGGCGAAAGCAATGGCCGGGGGCATGCCCATGGGCGCTTTTGTGTCCTCCTCTGAGATCTTTACTTCCTTTATGCATGATCCGCCGCTGAATCATGTGACCACTTTTGGAGGCCACCCGGTATCATGCGCCGCCGCTCATGCCACGCTTTCCGAATTACTGGACAAGGACTTTGCATCGCGGGCGGCAACGATTGAAGAGGTCACCCGCAACCAGCTGAATGCCGAGGGAATTGTTGAGGTGCGTGGCCGGGGAGCGATGCTGGGCATGGAGCTTGAAAGCAGTGAACTGACGCAACACGTAGTAAAGGACTGTCTGGAGCGCGGGATTATTCTGGGGTGGACGCTGCATTCCAATACCCTGGTGCGGCTGGCGCCTCCCCTCATCATCGATAAGGATTTGCTTGCTGAGGCCCTCGGCATTATCAACAAAAGGATTCGCAGCCGGACAGAATAATTTTATTTTTGGGAGAACATTTCTCTAAATAACCGGTATACATTGACAAGCTGGGCACCCGAGAGGTGGCTACGAGTACGACCAGCGATTGTATTACAGTGTATGTTAACTAAAATATCCAGAAGCTTGAGGGCAAAGAAGAGAGAAGACTAATCTTTGGTAGTCAATCAAACAGGCCTGACAGCCAATAGGTAACAGAATATTTATGACAAGACGGTTATCAGTGTACCCCATCCTTGCTTTGCTAAACATCTTTTTAATCGTATCGTGTTCCGATGACCCCTCATCTGCGAGCAGCGAGCCGCCCGCACTTCCTCCGGGCACTTCTATGGAAATGGATTTTTCCTCCCTTCTCAGCAGTCAGAATACCGAGAGTGCAACATCCCAGGATATGAATTTTTATGTCCAGGCCGTTTACAAGGCCGGCACACTCGAAGGTCTCATTGATGGAACACTGGCAAAGCCCAGGAAGCTGCTGGCTGCAGCCCGGGATACAATGGGCCGGCTAAATAAAGACCAGCGCTGGGAATGGGGGTACCTGCATGCCCTGAATGATGTGCAGTATCAATCCCGTTTGGTGGCAGAACAGATTGCCGCTAAAACAGTGAATTGGTCTCTTTATGTGACCGTTGATTCCCTGGATATCCGGGACCAGCTGTTCTTTGACGGTACTACCATGAACGACGGAACCGAGGGGACCTGGACCTTCAACCTCTTATCGGACGGGGAGGAAGAGGCCGCCAAGTTAAACTGGGAGCTGCCGGGTGAAAGTTCATCGGACTTCTTTCTGGAATTGAATATTCTTTCTGACGGCAGCGACAGTGATATTAATTATATAACCTATGCAGGCGAAGGTCAGGTCCGAACGGTTGAGTTTTATAATGCAGCAAGTGAGACGACATCCACCATCCAGTGGAATACGGAGAACCGGTCGGGCTTTATCATTGATCCTGATGTAAATGACGGTGAAAAGGCGTGCTGGGATAGCGAATTGCAGGATGATTTAAACTGCAGCAGAGAGTAGCGGGCGGCAGTGCAATGATTTGAATGAGATTGGAATATCTTCTGAACTGTATTTTATCCACAGACGGAAGGGTAGCCTGAAGATGCATTGTGACATCTAAGGCAAACCTTTCAGTGGGTGCCTGTCAGTATTAGGAAGTCGGAAAAATTATCTTCATCTTCTTTTCAGGAGACATCGATATAACCACCGTCGATTGATTTTGCACAGAATTATTTTGATGGATTATCACAAGGGATACTAAACTATAACGCTCAACACCTATGAAAGTACCTGCCTCTATGTATTCACTACTATTGATTTTCTTTATGATATTCACCAGCTGCTCTGATATGGAGAAAAATCCAAATCAGGAGCAGCCTCCTTCCGCCGAATCATACCAGCTTGTGGAAGCTTTTCCGGAACTTGCGTTCAACCGGCCGGTCGACTTGCAGCACCCGGGAGATGAAAGTAACCGGTTGTTTGTGGTTGAACAGCGGGGGATCATCTCTGTATTTCCCAATGATCCCACGGTTCAGGAGGCCACTACATTCCTGGATATTGAAGATCAGGTGGACGATGCCGGTAACGAAGAGGGACTGCTGGGGCTGGCATTTCATCCCAACTACGAGAACAACGGCTACTTCTATGTGAACTATACCACGCCGGATTCAAAGACACATATCTCCCGGTTTCGTGTATCCGGTGACAACCCCGAACAGGTTGTGAAGTCCAGCGAAGAGGTTTTACTTACCTATGAACAGCCGTTTGATAATCATAATGGGGGACAGCTGTCCTTTGGTCCCGACGGCTACCTGTACATTGCCGTGGGTGATGGCGGTTCGGGGGGCGACCCTCAGGGCAACGGCCAGAATCGTGAGACCCTGTTGGGCACCATCCTGCGTATTGATGTGGACGGTCAGGAGGAGGACAAGTTGTATGCAATTCCGGATGACAATCCGTTCGTGGATAATGAGCAGGGATTCCGGGAAGAGATCTATGCCTATGGACTGCGTAATGTGTGGCGATTTAGCTTCGATGCGGAGAACGGCCGGTTGTGGGCCGGGGACGTCGGTCAAAATAGCTATGAAGAGGTCGACGTTATTGAAAATGGCGGTAACTATGGATGGAATATCATGGAGGGCAACCATTGTTTCAGTCCCGAAACCAATTGCGATCAGACGGGCCTGAAACTCCCCATCTGGGAATATGGCCGGAGCGAAGGGGTATCCATCACCGGGGGATTTGTATACCGGGGACCTTCGCTGCCAGGCTTGGAAGGGCAGTATATTTATGCCGATTACGCCTCTGGGCGGATTTGGGCGCTTGACCATACCGATATGGAAAATCCTGTCAATTCGGAGTTGATGGATTCGGATATCGCTATTGCTTCATTTGGGGTAGATGCCAACGAGGAGCTCTATATATGCGCTTTTGACGGTAAAATTTATAAACTGAGCGCGGAATGAGATGGAACAATAGAAATTAGTAGGTTGCCTGATTGTAGCAGTGAACAACTGTTTCCCGAAGCCGTTCTCATGCCCGCCCCTTATGGATGGTGAATGACGGATGGCTTTGTTAAGTTACAGAAAATTATCAAATACAGCTAAGAAGAGGGTCTTATGAAATCTGTAAACCCAGCCACCGGCGACGTTATTGCTACCTATGAAAAGACGACTGATCAGGAACTGCAGGCCATTGCAGAGCAGGCTGATAAAGCCCAGCAAAAGTGGCGGAACCGCAGCTTCGACGCCCGGGCGGCCTGCCTCCGGGAAATGGCCCGGCTGCTGGAGTCCAACAAGGAGAAATACGCGGAACTGATGGCGCGGGAGATGGGAAAACCACTGGCCCAGGGACAGTCCGAAAGCGAGAAATGTGCCTGGGTATGTGAGTATTACGCTGATCATGCGGCTGACTTTCTGGAGGATGATATTATCGTGTCAGACGCAGAGAAAAGCTATGTGACGTATAATCCCCTGGGGACTGTTCTGGCCGTCATGCCCTGGAATTTTCCCTTCTGGCAGCTTTTCCGTTTTGCCGCGCCCGCTCTGATGGCCGGCAATGCTGCTATTCTCAAGCATGCCTCCAACGTGACGGGTTGTGCCCTGGCTATCGAAGAACTGATGCATGAATCGGGGATCCCCCGGGAACTGTTTCGCACGGTGGTAGCGGGAAGAGAACAGGTACAGGATCTGATACAGAATGAACATATTGCTGCCGTAACGCTCACCGGCAGTACGCGTGCGGGGAAAGCAGTGGCCTCGACGGCCGGGGGAGCTCTTAAAAAATCGGTGCTTGAGCTGGGAGGCAGTGATCCCTATCTCATTCTGGCCAACGCGGATGTGGAAAAAGCGGCAGAGACCTGCGTAACCTCCCGTCTCATTAACAGCGGACAAAGTTGCATTGCGGCCAAGCGATTTATTGTCGTTGAAAAGCATTACAAACCATTTCTGGAAGCTGTTACCGAGCTGATGAAAGGCAAGCACTTCGGGGATCCGTTTGAAGAAGGGATCGATCTTGGTCCCATGGCCCGTGAAGATTTGCGCGATGAGCTTCATCAGCAGGTTCAGCACAGTATTGAGGCAGGGGCGCAGTGTGTCTTGGGAGGTAATGTACCCGCGCGGCCGGGGGCCTTCTATCCGCCCACCATTTTGACGGAGGTAGGTCCGGGTATGCCTGCTTACGAGGAGGAGTTGTTTGGTCCGGTGGCTGCGGTCATCAGGGCCGGGGACGAACAGGAAGCGATACGTATTGCCAACGACACCAGCTACGGTCTTGGGGCGGCGGTCTTTTCAAAGGATGTGAACCGGGCCGAGAAAATAGCGGCCCGGGAACTGGAGGCCGGCTGTTGCTTCGTTAATGCTTTCGTTAAATCCGATCCGCGTCTGCCGTTCGGGGGCATCAAACAATCGGGTTTTGGCAGAGAGCTCTCTCATTTCGGAATCAAAGAGTTTGTAAATGTTAAAACGGTCTATCGTGCATAGACTGTTGCAAATCCTCTTTTTGAGGGAAGTCTGATATTCCCATACTTTTTTTGAGCCTATTTGATGGGTAAATACGTATTACTGAATAGAAGACTTTTTATTAACCCAAAATGAGGAGATGTTATGAAACGAATAAGCTATGCATTATTAATTGCGGTCCTGGTTGTTGGATTGGCTGGCTGCGGCGACGACAGCAGCAGTACCGGTCCCGATGTCAAGGAGGATCCGCCCCAGATACCGGATTTGACGGAAGTGGCTCAGCCGGATATATCCTTTTTTGAAGAAAACAATCCACAGGGCCAGAAAGGAAAGCAAATATTGGAAGATGAGTATTCCAATTTTACCACAGCCCGCTTTAAGGCAATTTTTGGGACTTTCTTTGCTTCCTTTGGTCAGGTTTACATGGGATTTCTGAATCCCGCCTATGATAATTCCCCCGAATTTAATGATGGCGAGTGGGAGTGGTCGTATAATTACTCGGCCGAAGGCCAGAGCATGTCCATGACCTTCACCGCCCAGGATCTGGGGACTTCCACCGAATGGGCCATGTATATTTCCTACAGTGATGGCCAGGGGAACGGCTATGAAGACTACAAGGTGATGCAAGGGTCAACCACTGATGACGGAGCCCAGGGCAGCTGGACATTCAATACCCTGGATGAGGAAAACAGTACCGAAACGCCGGCCGCAAAAACGGAATGGAATGCCGCCAGTGATACGGAGCGAACGATCAATACCGAGATCTATGATAATGGCGCCCTGGATACCACCTTCGATTATGAACAAAACGGGGTTGAGCATACCATGACATTCGAAGAGGCGGGTAGTGCCGACATCGATGTTGTCTTCTGGAATACCGATACTCAGACGGGTTATGTTATTGAAGATGGTTCGAAAATGTGCTGGGATGCAAATTTTCAGAATGTTGCCTGCAGCTAGGGCTGAACCACATTAATTTATGAGAGAGAGTCGACCCCGGATGTAAGGTCCGGGGTTTTTTATGGTGTTGTGTAGGCAAGCATTTGTTTTTTTGGTTCAGAGATGACACGATGCTGTCAGTACTATCGTTATATTGGCAAGAGAGGATTTGATTATAACGAAAATTAGTGTCATGCCGAAGGATAGTCAGAATCCCATCCGTGGAAGAGGAGCTTCCGATAATCCGATGAACCGTTTTGAGGATGAATATCTTGATTACGATCTGGATGAGGAAACCGGCCAGAGGCCGGCTCAGAAGACCAAGTTGATTCGCGATGATACCAGGGAGATTTTATCCCAAAACAACAGCCCGGATATCCCTTTTACCTACGGGCTGAATCCCTACAGGGGATGCGAGCATGGGTGTATCTATTGCTATGCAAGGCCCACTCATGAATTTTTGGGATTTTCATCAGGACTTGATTTTGAGTCGCGAATCATGGTTAAGTATGACGCAGCGGAAAAACTTCGGGTGAAATTCGCTTCAAGAAGCTGGACCCCCGAGCCCGTCATTATGAGCGGGGTCACCGATTCCTTCCAGCCGGTTGAGCGGAAGCTCCAAATAAGCCGTGCCTGTCTGGAAGTCTTTGCTGAAGCCCGCAATCCTGTTGGTATTATTACTAAGAATTACCTGGTGACACGCGATATGGACTTTTTGAGTCAGCTCGCGGAATACGATGCCGTCCATGTGACGCTGTCGATTACCACACTGGATCGCGACCTGGCCCGCGTAATGGAGCCGCGTACCTCTCAACCAAACCGCAGGCTGCAGGCAATAGAAAAGCTCGCTGATGCAGGAATTCCGGTGGGGGTCAATGTAGCACCTATTATCCCGGGTTTGACGGATCATGAATGTGTAAATATCCTGAGACAGGCCAGGGAGGCGGGGGCCACGTATGCAGGCTATACCATAGTTCGTCTTCCTCACAGCGTCAAAGATCTGTTTCCAAAGTGGCTGGAACAGCATTTCCCTGAAAGGAAAGACAAAGTACTCAATCGGATCAGGGATATCCGGGGCGGCAAGCTGTATGAGAGTACCTTTGGGAAACGATTTAGCGGTGAGGGGGCCTTTTCGGATCAGATTAGAAAAATGTTCCACATACACACCCGGAAGTTCGGATACAGGGAAACATGGGAGCCGCTCTCAGCGGAGGCTTTCAGGCGACCGGAAACAGGGCAGCTCCACTTATTTTAAATTGGATCTTTTGTTCACATCTCTCCAACCATTTTATATATTCAGGGAACTGAGCAGCACAACTTTTTGTACCTTCAATCTAACTGACAAACGCAACAAATATACTCAATTATGTCCAATACGCCATCCACCATGCTGGAACTTGGAACCCAAGCTCCGGAATTCCGACTGTTCGATACCGTAAACAATCAGCTTGTTTCTCTGGAAGATTTTGATAACGCCAAGGGACTGCTGGTGGTATTCATTTGTAACCACTGTCCTTTTGTACAGCATATTCTGGATGAATTTGTTATTACGGCTCGTGACCTTCAGCAGAAGGGGATCGGTGTTGTTGCCATCAGTTCCAATGATGTGGAAAACTACCCGGATGACAGTCCGGTTAAAATGGCGGCACTGGCTCGCGAAAAACAGTTTTCATTTCCCTATCTCTATGATGGAACCCAGGAAGTCGCCAAAGCCTACCGCGCAGCCTGTACGCCCGACTTCTTTCTCTTCGATGAAAATGACAAGCTGGTATATCGTGGTCAGTTTGATGACAGCCGCCCGGGTAATGACGAAGCTGTATCCGGTCAAGATATTCGGGAGGCCGCCGACCTGCTGTTTGATGAAGAGGTAAAAGAGGAGCAAAAACCGAGTATGGGTTGCAATATAAAATGGAAATCCGGCAATGAACCGGATTATTTTGGATAGGAGGACCGATGTCCAAAGAGACTGAGCAGGATAAAGTAGCCAAACTGCGGCGTGATTATACCCGGCAAATGCTAACAGAGTCGGCCGTGGAAGACAGCCCCATAAGCCAGTTTAACATCTGGTTTAAACAGGCGCTTTCGGCCGAGATGCTGGATCCCAATGCCATGACGTTATCGACGGCGACCAAAGAGGGGGTGCCCTCCTCTCGCATTGTGCTGTTTAAAGGGGTGGATGAGGATGGATTCCGATTTTATTCCAACTATGCCAGTCGAAAAGGCCGGGAGCTGGAAGAGAATCCCAAGGCCGCACTGTGTTTTTACTGGCCGCCACTGGAACGTCAGGTTCGTGTTGAAGGGGATGTTGAAAAAATGAATCGCGAAGCTTCTGCCGATTATTTCCGCCAGCGTCCGCGATTGAGCCAGCTTGGAGCATGGGCTTCTCAGCAGAGCAGTAGAGTGGCATCGCGGGAAGAGTTGGAGAATATGTTCCAAAAAACCAGTGAACGGTTTGAAAATAAACCGGTTCCCCTTCCCGATTTCTGGGGAGGCTTTGTGCTGAAGCCGGTCCATGTGGAATTCTGGCAGGGGCGAAAAGGGCGACTTCATGACCGCATTTGTTACGAAAAAAAGGGAGATGAATGGAATATTTTTCGCCTCGCACCCTGAAACTGCAACTGGAGAACTGATTTATGGGTCGAAATAAACTCGAGCGTTTTGATGAAATTGGAACGTTTGACAATGTGTCGGAATGTACGGACTATCAAGACGAGGAGGCCGTGCGCCCCGGGGGAAAGTGGAGAAGTGATGTATTTGAAAATGAACACCCAATTATCCTGGAGCTGGCTTGTGGAAAAGGTGAATATGCCCTGGCGCTCAGCGAACACTATCCCGACCGGAATATCATAGGAGTCGATATCAAAGGGGCTCGCATTTGGAAGGGCGCACGGAGAGCCTTGAAAAACAACCGGTGGAATGTCCATTTTCTGCGTATTTATATTGATCATCTGGACGAATATTTTGCACCCGGTGAAGTGGATGATATCTGGATCACCTTTCCGGATCCCTACCCGCGGGGGAGCGACAGAAGCAAGCGCCTGACCTCGCCTAAATTCCTGGACATCTATCAAAAGGTATTGGGGCCGGAAGGTTCTGTGCGTTTGAAAACGGATAGCGAACAGCTTTTTGATTATACCCGGCGAACGATTGAGAAAACCGGCTGCACGCTTTTAGACCTGGTGGACGATATATACAGGGAACGCCCGGATGATAAGCTGCTTACGCAGAAAACGTATTTTGAGAAAAAACATCTCGAAAAAGGACGGACGATCTCTTATCTTCGGTTTTCACTTCCTGAAGGAAAGATTTTAGATTAGGGGATATTTTCAGCACTTCATCCTTTCCGTTTCGGCCATGCGTCTTTTTTTATGGGGTAAAATCAAAAGATGGGGATTGAATTGCATCGGTGGGAATATTTGCTGCCATCAAACGAGTCTGCACGGTCAGTGTGGATATTTTAAATGGATGTTTGGTTGAAAGAATATTTTTACATACAGGATTGCTTTATCCTGCCAGAAATGTTTAATTACTACTTAACACTGTTAACCAAAGGATTATGGAAGAGACGAAGGATCAAGGTTTAAAGCTTCAAATAGTAGAAGCAGCTCGAGAAGTTTTGTTGTCCGAAGGATATCGTAATTTATCTCTTCGAAAAATTGCCCGGCGGGCAGGCGTAAGTGCTACCAGTATTTACCTTCACTTTGAAGGAAAGGATGATCTTGTCCATGCACTCATTGAAGAAGCCATTGCCCGGTTGAACCACCGGCTGGAGCAGGCTGCCGGAACGACGAAAGGTTCACCCATTAATAAGATTGAGGCCCTCGCCAGAGCATATGCCGACTTTGCCCTTGAACACCCCCGCGAGTACCAGGTGATCTACCTGGTGAGCTCTGATGAGATGACCCGCTATCCGAAAGAAAAATTCCGCAAGGCCCGGAAAGGATATGAACTGGTTATCGATGTACTGAAACAGGGCATACAGGAAGGGGTGATACAAAAGACCAAGCCCGGGACTGCGGCTTATACCTTTTGGGCCCAGCTGCATGGTGTGATGTCGGTCGTGCTGTCAAAGAGGCTTGATACGAGAATAAATCAGAACGAATTTATCGAAGAAGCCATTAGTCATATAGTAAGCGGATACAGGCAGCAAGGTTCATTGGAGATGGATGACATAAAAGAACAGCGAATATAAACTCAATTGGGAGATTACATTATGGATATTTTTAATGAGAGCTTGGGTTTTTTATTTCAGTATCCACTCTGGGCGGTCATTGTGAGCATGTTCGTGGTAGCCACACTCCTGGCTTTCTGGGGAACGCCGCTTTGGATATGGGCCCTTGCCGGTTTTGTAGCCCTTTGGGGCTTTTCAGCTCCGGCCTGGTTACTGGTGGTCTTCGGGATACTGGTGCTTGTATTCAATGTTAAAGCTGTTCGCCGGGCTGTTTTGACAGGACCATTGATGAAGCTGCTGGACGCGCTGAACTTTCTTCCAGCTATCTCTGAAACCGAACGGACAGCCATTGAGGCCGGTAATGTCTGGGTTGATGCTGAGTTATTTTCGGGCAAGCCGGATTTGAAACGGTTAGCCAATGAATCGTACCCGGAGCTGTCGGACGAAGAAAAGGCATTTTTGAATGGACCTGTGGAAGAACTTTGTTCCATGGTGGATGACTGGGATGTGTTTGTTCGCAAGGGATTCACCGATGAGGTATGGGACTACATGCGGGAACATAAATTTTTCGGGCTCATTATCCCCGAAAAGTATGGCGGCTATAATTTTTCAGCCAGTGCGCACAGTGCGATTATTGCCAAGCTGGCCTCTCGTTGCGGGCCTCTGGCCACCACGGTCATGGTGCCGAATTCGCTGGGTCCGGCAGAGCTTTTGATGCATTATGGTACCGAGAAGCAGAAAAACCATTATCTGCCCAGATTGGCAACAGGAGAAGAGATTCCCTGTTTTGCACTGACCGAACCCACAGCTGGTTCCGATGCCGGCGCCATGACGGCGGAGGGGGAAGTCTTCAAGGGAGAGGATGGAGAGCTTTACATCCGGCTTAATTTTGAGAAACGCTATATAACCCTGGCTGCGATATCCACGGTGATCGGATTGGCATTTAAGCTTGAAGATCCGGAAAATCATTTGGGCAAGGGGAAGAACCTGGGCATAACCTGTGCCCTCATCCCCAGCGATACGGAAGGCATCCGATTGGGCCGCCGTCACGATCCACTGGGGGTTCCATTCTATAACTGCCCGGTTAATGGCGATAATGCCGTAGTATCGATTGATCAGATTATCGGTGGACCCGAGCAGGCGGGCAATGGCTGGCGTATGCTTATGGAATCACTGGGTGTTGGCCGGGGTATTTCGCTGCCGGCCCAGAGCGCGGGAGGGGCTAAAGTCGCTACCCGTGCCATTGGTGCTTACACGGCTGTTCGTCGGCAGTTTGGAATAAATATAGGAAAGTTTGAAGGCATCGAAGAGCCGATGGCCCGTATTGGAGGCTTTAATTACCTGATGGATGCGGCTCGCCGCTATACCTGTGCAGCACTCGACACCGGGGAAAAGCCGGCCGTGATTACGGCGATAGCCAAATATAATTTTACCGAGCTCGGACGCCAGATAGTCAATGATGCCATGGACATTCAGGGTGGAGCAGGGATCTCCAGGGGACCGCGGAATATTTTTGCGCATCAATACACGGCCCTGCCCATTGCTATTACGGTTGAGGGGGCTAACATACTGGCCCGCAGCCTCATGATTTTTGGACAGGGAGCCATTCGTTGTCATCCGTATGCTTATGACGAAATTGATGCCTTGAGCAAAAAGGATGGGAAGGCGTTTGATGATGTTTTCTGGAAACACATCGGCCATGTAGCCCGCAACGGGGCTCGTTCTTTCCTTTTGAGCCTGAGCAGGGGAGCAATATCTTCGTCGCCGGTGGGAGGTACTGCTTCAAAATACTATAAGAAATTGTCATGGACTTCCGCTTCCTTCGCCTTCCTGGCTGATATAGCCCTTGGCTCGTATGGTGGGGGACTTAAAATAAAGGAGAAGATAAGCGGGCGGTTTGCAGATATCCTCAGCTGGATGTACCTGGCTACGGCCACTCTGCGTCGATATGATGCCGAGGGACAGCGAGAGGACGACCGCATATTTTTTGAGTGGGCAATGCAGTATGCTTTCGCCCAGATACAGGAGGCTTTCGATGCCATCTATCGCGAGATACAGGTACCCGGCCTGAGCTGGTTGTTCCATGGACCGATGGCCCTTTGGTCGCGTATTAACCGCCTAGGCACCATGCCTTCCGATAAGATGGGCCACAAGGTGGCCCAGGCAATGCAGCAGCCCGGACAGCAGCGAGATCGTTTGACAGATGGCATTTACCTTCCGAAAGATAAGGATCAGGCCATGGGACGTTATGAATATGCCCTGCAGTCTTTAGTGGATGCGGAGCCCGTCTATAAGAAAATGTATGTGGCAACGAAGAAAAAAGAGCTGCCCAAAACGCAGCCCCGTTTTGTTATTGATATGGCGTTGGAAAAAGGGATCATTTCTGAAGAAGAGGCAGAATTGGTCCGCAAGGCAGAAGAAGCCCGTGTTGACATGGTTCAGGTGGATGAGTTTACCCTGGAAGAATATCAAAACCAAACGCCTGCGGCACCGTTGCAAACGGATAAAACATGAAATATTTGGCTTAACACGGCCCTTGAAAGCCTGGCTGGAAATCATTCAGCCGGGCTTTTTTTATGTTAAACATAATCGAATCTCAGCGAATTCAGGACAAGCCTAAACGGAATAGTCCCAAGTATTCCGTCCAACTGTTCGCTGATTAATCAGACCTTGCGATGGCTCGATATAAAATGACCCATACCGAAAGTTTGTGCATGGTATTCGAAAAGGTATGAAAGTATTTGATTTTCTTTAAATTATTAGTTAAATCAAAAAGCAAATCCAATATAATGATATAGGGGTATTATGATAAGTAGAAGAGCTCTTTTAAAACGGTTGTCCGCATTGTCTGTATTTGGTTTGTTCGGAAGCGGTCTTGCCGTACAGTCGTGTGAGAATGCAAAGGGGAGAGAGGAAGCAAATGATTTAGCAGAGGAACTTGGTATTCGAACGTTTATCAATGCTGCAGGCACCTATACTTCCATGACGGGCTGCCTGATGCCTGAAGAGGTTATGCAGGCGATTAATGCTTCCTCCAATGATTATATGATGCTTGATGAGGCTCAGGGCAGGGTCGGAGAACGTATTGCCGAGATGTGTCATGCCGAAGCCGCCATGGTATCTGCAGGTTGCTGGTCGGCCATGGTGCTGGGAACGGCCGGTGTGATTGCGGGCAGGGATTCGGAAAAGGCATCGCAGCTGCCCCACCTGGAGGGAACGGACCTTAAATCAAAAGTGATCGTTCAGAAAAGCCACAATACCGGCTATGTGCATGCCGTCACCAATACCGGGGTTGATATTGTTCCGGTTGAAAGCAGACAGGAGCTGGAGGAAGCCATTAATGATGATACGGCAATGATGTGGTTTTTAAACAAGGCGGCCCCGGATGGACAGATCCCGCACGAAGAATGGGTAGAGGTTGGAAAGCAATACCAGATTCCGACAATGATTGATATTGCTGCTGATGTGCCGCCGGTTGAGAATTTGTGGAAATTTAATGATATGGGATTCGATTTGGTCTGCATATCCGGTGGAAAAGCTCTTCGCGGTCCACAGAGTGCGGGGATACTGATGGGACGAAAAGATCTTGTGGCCGCGGCGCGGTTTAACAGTCCTCCGCGGGGAGGTAATATCGGGCGCGGAATGAAGGTTAACAAAGAGGAGGTCCTGGGCATGTACGCCGCTGTCAAGCGCTATGTGAATATGGATCATGAGAAGCAGTGGAAGACCTGGGAGGATCATATCGCCTTGATTGAACAACGGGCGAAAGAAGTGAACGGAGTGCGTACAGAGGTAACGGTCCCTCCCATCGCAAATCATACGCCTTCGCTTGCCATTTCTTGGGATCAGAATAAGATAAACATAACACAGGAGGAACTGCGAGAGAATCTTCGCCAGGGTGATCCTTCAATTGAGATGAGGGGCAGCGGAGAGAATACCATTCATCTCACGGTATTTATGCTGCAGCCCGGGGAAGAGAAAATTGTAGCCCGTCGAATCAGGGAAGAGCTGGCAAAGGCTTAATCATAATTTTAATATTGAATAAAGAGTATGAATTGTACCGTTGATACTTCCATATATACTGATGTTTGCAAGTGGTTTGAGGTAATAAGCTTCAAGGTGATCTCCGCTATCCTTATAATGGGTACGCTGTTGTTGGCATGCCCGGTTTTAGCCGGTGCCCAGTCCTATGACCTGGTGCTCAAGGGCGGGCACGTCATCGATCCCAAAAACGATATTGATGAACCGATGGATGTGGCCATCAAAGACGGGAAGATTGCCGAAGTGTCTGCCGACATTGCGCCGGGGGATGCGGCCACGGTGGTCGA
>NZ_FXTH01000024.1 GCF_900182555.1 Fodinibius sediminis
GGCGGAAGCGTAGGTCCCCTCCTGCTCTCTTTTTTACTCCGGCCCTTCATGGCAGCCCCGTGAAGGGCCTTTTTTGTAACCCCCAACCGGCAGAATATAACTAGATCTATAATGCAATAGTTGTACCAATAAACTCAAAATCAGTATATTAGGGCTAAAATAGGATCAGGCTTATCCGAAAAACCCATAAAGCTTCATGTGAAGCTTCTATTTTCAACTTTTTCAGTACTGTCTATGGAATTTTCAAAGTTTATCAATCGGTATAAAACAAAGCTCAACGAGCTTTTTAATAAGGAAGAAGATATCAATGAACTTAGTTTGAGCCGGGGACTGCCTCATTCCATCTTTCAACAGGTGATGGAGTGTAAACCCCTTAGTGTTTTCATCCCTGAAAAATATGGGGGGCGAGGCGCCTATACCCATGAAGCGCTTGCCATGCTGGAGGCAAGCTCCTACGAATCACTTCCCCTCTCGCTGATGATGGGAATCAACGGGGCCCTCTTTTTGCAACCGGTGGCCAACTATGGCTCTGAAGAGGTAAAGCAACCGATATTCGATCGTTTTCTGAAGGAAAACAATATGGGAGGGCTGATGATTACCGAACCTGATTTCGGATCGGATGCCCTGCGCATGGAGACTTCCTTCAGCAAATCGGATAGTAATGATCATGTGACGTACAAGGTGGAGGGCACAAAACACTGGGCTGGTTTGACGGGGGCGGCCGATTTTTGGCTGATTACCGCACGACGAAAAAAAAGTGAAGGCAAACTGGGACGGGATATTGGGTTCTTTATTCATGACAGCAGGCGCGGAGGCATTGAAGTGGAAGAATATTACAAGAACCTTGGGCTCTACATGCTGCCCTATGGCCGTAATAAAATTAATATCACTGTTCCTGAAGAATACAGGCTGCAGCCCCGTTCAACAGGCATCAAAATGATGCTTGACATTTTGCATCGCAGCCGGCTTCAGTTTCCGGGCATGGGCATTGGATTTCTCAAGCGCATGATGGTGGAAGGCGTCACACATTGTAAGGAGCGCTCGGTGGGCGGACAAAGCCTTTTCAATTATGATCAGGTCAAAAAACGATTAAACCGTCTGCAGTCATCATTCACCATCTGTTCGGCCATGTGTGCCTACACCAGTAATAATGTACCGATTGACAAGGATGTGTCAGGTATGGATATCGCTGCCAACACCATCAAAACCTATACAACAGATCTGATGCAGCAGGCAGCGCAATCACTGCTTCAGCTGACCGGCGCCAAGGGCTACCGTCTTGATCATATCGCGGGCAGAGCCCTGATTGATAGTCGGCCGTTCCAGATCTTTGAGGGATCCAACGATATTCTGTACCAACAAATATCGGAGGCCGTACTGAAGCGGATGCGCAGGCTCAAGCTGGAGAACCTGAGCACGTTTTTGAGTGATTTCAAACTCACTGAGCGGGCATCCGACTACTTTACGGAACTGCTCGATTTCAAGATTGACAACAAACTGGCCCAAGACCGTCTTGTGGAACTGGGACGGATACTGAGCCGGGTTATCTCCCTCGAATTTACCCTTCGGCTGAGCGATAAGGGGTTCAATCAAAAGCTGATAGAGAATACCATCAAGACCCTGCGATCTGACGTGGAACGGATGGTCACTACCTTTATCAACGAAAAGACTCCTGATGTGGTGGAGGATTACGAGGAGGGGAGCTCCTGGCTGGAGAGTATTGCACCCAAATATATTCACTCCTAAGTTTTATTCCACGCTCTTGTCATGGAAAAGGTAGTTGTACTGACCGGCGCCGGGATGAGTGCGGACAGCGGACTTAAGACATTCCGCGATTCCGACGGGCTGTGGGAAGGACATGATATACGTCAGGTAGCGACCCCGCAGGCCTGGGAGCAGGATAAAGAACTGGTGCTCGACTTCTATAACAAGCGCCGCCGGCAGGCCCATCAAGCCGATCCGAATGCCGGGCACCTCGCCCTGGCTGAGCTCGAGACCGACTATGAGGTTACCATTATCACCCAGAATGTGGACAGTCTCCACGAACAGGCGGGATCCAGTCATGTTATCCATCTGCATGGTGAACTGACCAAGGTCCGAAGCGAGAAGGATCCGTCCCTTATTTACGATATCGGAGGGGACCCTGTTGAGCTGGGGGATAAGGCGGAAGACGGGGCGCAGCTGCGACCGCATGTCGTGTGGTTCGGTGAACCGGTACCCAGGATCTCTGAAGCCACGGCCCTTATCCCTGAGGCCGACATTCTGGTTGTCATCGGCACCTCTCTGGTCGTTTATCCCGCGGCAGGCCTCGTGGATTTAGCACGGCCGGGTATCCTCAAATTTGTTATCGATCCGGATAAGCCCGACCTGGTTGAAGGATCTGAATGGAAGCATTTACCGAAGACCGCGGCGAAAGGAACGCCGCTGCTGGTAAATCAATTATTAGAAGGATAATCGTAGTTTCACCTGAGATCATTTTAACAGATTAACGCTAGATACATGTCTGACTACAAAGCAACGGAAGAAGAGGCTGAAGTTCTGGAGAAATACCTGCTGCAGTTTTTAAACCTTGAAAAACGATATCCCCTGCTGCCCGGTATTGAAAATGAAGAAGCCATCGCCGGATTGATGGGTATTGAACGAGAAAAACTGCTAAAGTTACGGGATCGGTTTGCCTCCAATGCACGGCAGGCGGCCGTAGAGCTCCTTGAGGATCCTGAAGTGGCCGAATGGATTGAAGAGCTTCCCTTCGAGCCAGGGGATACCATTGTTGCCTTTGGCGACTCGATAACCGATGATCTTCAGGGGTGGTTTAAAATATTTGAGAACGTGCTGGAGATTGGATTGGAGGATCCCGAATTGAGCTTTATTAACAGCGGTGTATCCTATGACACCTCAACGGATGCACTCAAGCGCCTCAACCGGGATGTACTGGATCACGAACCGGACTGGGTGATTGTAGCCCTGGGGACCTTCGACGCTCAGCGGCTGCACGTGGCCCCCGACCGTCCGCTGGTATCGCTGGCCGACTACTGGGAGAATTTGAATACCATTGAATCCACGGTCAGCGAGATTACCGATAACCCGCTTATCTGGATGACCCCGCCGCCAGTCATCACGGAGATGCTTCAGCAGATTCCGCTCTTTAATTTTGATCTTTTCGAGGAAGACCTGAGCCGTATCCGGGAAATCCTGACCGGCAAGAAGGGATATATCGTTGATCCGCTGGGCGAACGTATGAAGGAGGATGATGAGCATGACGAAGACGGGGCCGGCCAGGACGTAGCGGCCTGGAATTACCTGAGCGATGGTTTGCATCCCTCCCTTTCTGGCCACGTCAATACCGTTAAGGAGCTCATCCGGTTCCTGGCACTGGCCAAGGACCCGGAAGAAGGCTCCAGTTTTGAGACGCCCGACGATTACGAGGGCGAGAGCTGAGCTGTTAGAGATCCACACTTAGATTCATCACGGTCAACGATGGCTTCAAGGATGTCGTCAGGGTACGCGATGAGAGACGGGTCTGCCTGAAAACATCAGGCTGGATCATGCCTATTTCAATGGATTCATTGCTGTTCCGGTAGGTAATAAAGCCCTCGGCGCTGGAGGGGGCAGCTGCGGAGGCCCGTGCAAAATCAGGCCCTTCGGCAAGGAAAAAAGCATCTACCAGGCCGAAGCCAAAACCAGCCCACGCCCCGATGCCGGAACCATATTGAAGGGCTTCCACCAGAGGTTCTTTAATGATCAGCGAGACCGATGAGGCGATCAGGGCGCCACCGGCAGCCCCGTAAAACGTATCCAGCAGGGGAATGACGGAGGAATTGGTGGCATCGTTAAAGGTACCGGAGATATAGAACTGCTTTCCCTTGTCTGTGATCGACATATCATGCACGCCTACGCCAATGCCGTAAAGTGTACCGGCTCCCAGCCCAACGCGGATGGGACCAAACTCATCGCTATCCTGCAGAGCCATGGTGGCCCCGCCCAGAAGTACACCATTTAGGGCCCCGTTAAGCGTATTGTAGCCCAACAGCTTGATAGACTGGGCCTGCGTGTTTCGGGGCAGGGTTGAAATAGTGAAGCCAGCTAATAACAGTAGCAGTATGTATTTTTTCATGTGATCAAATTACATTTTAATGTTAGCTGTATACAGTGGAGTCGGTTATCGCCTGAGATTATTCAGGATCTTCCAGTGCAACGGGCAGGATTTTACCGTTGTAAAAGGTAGACCCGCTCAGCGAGAAATCCGCAATATAGCTGCCCATCTCTTCAGGGCTCACCGGTGCCTCAAAACCGGGAAAGGCCGCTTCAAACATCTCCGTGTGAACCGCGCCTAGGCACAGCGCATTGACGGCAAGCTGCCGGTCTTTGAACTCTGCGGCGAGCGACTCGGTTAAAATACTCAATGCTCCTTTGGAGACGCTGTAGGCCGATAGGCCGGGAAATTTGGTACTGCCCTGGAACCCGCCCATGCTGCTGATATTGAGAATATGTCCTTTTGTATTAAAATGGGGCAGCAATTGTTTCGTGATATTGACCGCACTGATCAGGTTGCTGTCGAGTTGTGCGCGCCATTCATCAAGGCTGAGCTCCTCAAAAGGCTTGTTAATCAGGACTCCTGCATTGTTAATGAGTATGTTTACTCCATCAACTTCGGAGGATATGGCTTCCACCAGGCGGCCGACGGAATGTTCGTCGGTGAGATCGGCAGGTACCGCATTAATCTGTTCAGGAAACAATCCCTGTAACTTCCCGAGCGGGCCGGCTGAACGGGCTACAGCAAACACACGGTGGCCCCGGTCGGCCAGCTGCTGAGCCGTTTCAAATCCAATGCCCCGGCTTGCCCCGGTAACAATAATAACTTTCGACATAAAGCTGTTTTTGATGATGAAAGTAAGCATACCGAACGGATCTCACAACGTAGAAATTAAGAGTTACGCCGGTCAGGCTCGTTGTTTTAGTGGCTGAATTTAATCATATTCATATATGATCACGGCATTGTACAGCTCCAAGACCTGTAATCCGGTTCCCTGGTCAGTGGTTGTTGTTTCGCTGTTTTCAGGCCGCTGCCCGCAGTATTGGGCAAACAAAGTTGATGAACATTATGGCTAAACGACAAGGGCAAGAGAGGATTTTGCCGGCGATGGATGCACTCGAGTGGAAGGAGATTGTTCGACATATACTGCATTCCCGGGCGATAGACGACAAGGAAGAGCATGAGCTGGTGCCCGGCGGAGAGGTTTTCTACCAGTTTTCGGCCCGCGGCCATGAGCTGACACAGACTATCCTTGCCCACCATCTCACTCATCCTCATGACGCGGTCAGTGCCTATTATCGCTGCCGGCCTCTTATGCTGGCCCTCGGGGTGTCGCTGGAGGATGCCCTGGCAGCTTCCATGGCTAAATCCGGGAGTTACAGCGACGGCCGTGATATTGGGGTTGTCTGTAATAAAGCCGGTAAGGGAGCCACGACGGTGCTGCCGGTAGCAGGGGATGTCGGTTCCCAGTACACCCCGGGAGTGGGGTGGGCCGAGGGGATCCGGTATCATATTGAGGTGCTGCAGGATAGGTCCTACAGCCAGGCGATCTGCGTGATCCTGGGAGGGGACGGATCGGTGGCAACGAACGGCTTCTGGTCAGCCCTGACTGTGGCTTCAACCCAGGAGCTGCCTGTCCTGTTTTTTATAGAGGACAATGGCTACGGGATTTCAGTGCCGGCGCATTACCAGACGCCCGGCGGAAACATTGCCGACAATCTCTACTCTTTTGGTAACCTGCGCATCTTTGACGGCGATGGAACCGAGCCGGAATCCGCCTTGCGCCTTATTCGCGAATCGGTTGAGCATGTACGCACAAGCAGGGGGGCCGCTCTGCTGCACCTTTCTGTACCGCGGTTGAATGGCCACTCCTACCAGGATAACCAATCGTATAAGTCAGAGCATCTGCTGCAGCAGGAGCGGGAACGGGATCCGCTGAAGAAATTGCAGGCTTTCCTGGTGCCGGACCTGGTGCCGGAGAAGGAGTGGATCCGTATCGCGAGGAAAGCGGAGGAGGCCGTGGATCAAGCCGCCGAACAAGTGTTTTCCCGCGCCGAACCCGACAGGGAGCAGGTAACCCGGTATGTATTTGCTGAGACAAAGGCTGACGGTAATCCGGAGATACAGCGTGTGGGAGGAATCGCCCCGTCGCCCCACCGGTTTCCGCCGGGCAGCAATAGACCGCGGCCTGAAAAAGGACGGATCAACATGGTAGAGGGCATTCGTAGAGCGCTGGATTACGAGCTGGAAACGAATTCCAGGGTGATGGTTTTAGGCGAGGATGTTGGCGCCAAGGGCGGGGTGCATGCAGCAACCATGGGCCTGCAGGCCAAGTATGGTGAAACCCGGGTCTTTGATACCAGCCTTTCGGAAGAGGGAATCGTCGGTCGTGCCGTGGGACTGGCTTATGCGGGGCTGATGCCGGTGGCCGAAATCCAGTTTCGTAAATATGCTGATCCTGCCACCGAGCAGCTCCACAACTGCGGAACCGTCCGCTGGCGCACGGCCAATACCTTTGCTGCTCCCATAGTGGTGCGTCTGGCGGGAGGCTTTGCCAAATGCGGAGATCCGTGGCACAGCGTGTGCGACGAGGTGTTTTTTGCCCGTTCTATTGGCTGGCAGCTGGCTTTCCCCAGTAATGCACAGGATGCGGTAGGCCTTCTTCGATCTGCGATGCGAAGTAACAATCCCACTATATTCTTTGAACACCGTAATCTTTTGGACGCCAGATATGCCCGCCGGCCCTATCCGGGTGACCAGTTTACAGTACCATTCGGACAGGCCCGCAGGCTGCGGGAAGGGGGAGAGCTTAGCATCATAACCTGGGGGGCGATGTGCCGGGCCTGCGAGGTGGCAGTGGAAGGTATGGATATCGCGGTGGATTTGCTGGATCTGCGAACCCTCATGCCCTGGGACCGGGACGCTGTGCTGCAGTCGATACGGAAGACCAATCGCTGCCTGATTGTACATGAGGATACCCGGACAGCCGGATTCGGTGCCGAAATAAGCGCTGTGATAGCAAGGGAAGCGTTTCAGTACCTGGATGCCCCTGTTGAACGGTTGACCATGCCTGATATCCCGGTGCCGCACAACACCGGCCTGATGGATGCGGTGATGCCGGATCCCCGGAAGATCACCGATAAGATTGAAGCCCTGATCGCCTTTTGAGCGCCTGCCCGCTTTTGCAGTCTTTCCTGACCTGAAACAGTAAGGGCCTGCAGCTTCTTCATTCTATGGAACACAGGGAGAGAAATGGATCGACAAAATGGCTGGTTATAAAAACGAAAGCACCGATGGAAACGGGAATGCTGTCTGCTCTTGAAGCACACACTTCTTGTTGATGGTGAATATCCGCTTCTCTTGGGGGAGAACAGCTTTGACAGCCTCTAAAGATAATTTTAACAATTCGGCCGTTAAACATGGCGGGGAGGATATATTTGCCGTCAAAATGGCGATATTACGAACAGGTAAAAAGACTCTCCGGGGGGCAGTGACCTTTATATATTCAAATAATATTGCCGCCGTTCTTCCGGGAATTTCTCAACTGCATAGCGCAGCATGGTCCGCGGCATCTGCGGTGCATGGCGGTCTAAAAATAATTCTTCTGTGCGGCGCTCCTGATTACCAATTTCCCGGAGCATCCATCCTACCGCCTTGTGGATAAGGTCATGGCCGTCACTCACAAGGATCTCGGCAAGGGAGAGGGGATCATAAAAATCATTGGCCCTGATGAAAGGGAATGTGCTCATGATGGCGATACGCCGCTCCCAGAGATTTTCAGATCTTGCAAGATCATATAAAATCTTTCGATCCTTATTTTCCAGGTAGCGGCCCACAATATGCTCGGCGGAAGTATCCACAAGGTCCCAGTTGTTAATATACTTTGTATTGTTTAGGTAGAGATCGTAAAGCCGTTTTCTCTGTTCCGAGTCGGCTTTCTTTGATTTCAGGACCAACATGATTAAGGCACACAACCGCTCTTCGTGAAATACGGAATGCAGCAGGTGCTCGATCTCATCCAGTGGAAGATGAGCGAAGCGTCGTGCTACTTTCCTAATACGGGGAACACGGATGCCCAGAAACCGATCCCCTTCGCCATATTCGCCTTTTCCTGTTTTGAAAAAACGTTTGGAATGGTCGGCAATTTCTGGATCCGCCATATCCCGGAGCACGTACTGTACACTGGTATGATTCATGACGAATTCCTAAAGTCCCTGATAAAGTCTCTGGTAAAATCGGAGAGCACCAGTCGCCCGCTGATCGCCGCCCGTTCTTCCAGCAGCTGATCCCAGTCATCGGTTCCTTTCCAGAGCATTTTCTTGAGTTCCCTCATGGCATCGGGGCTGTATCCTGACAATTGCCGGGCCAGGGCATTCACTTCTTTATCCAGCTGTTCACGGGTTTTAAAGATGTTGGCAAACAGGCCATTCTCCCGGGCCCATTCAGCGTCGTTCCAGCTGCCCGCATCCACTGCGAGGGCGCTGAAAGCTGAAGTCCCCAATTTGCGTTCTACGGCGGGCCCCACCACAAAGGGGCCGATGCCAAGGGCCAGCTCACTGAGCTTGACGGCGGCGGAGGTATGGGCCAGGGTATAGTCGCCGGCCGAGGCAATGCCCACGCCCCCGCCCACCGTCTTGCCCTGCACGCGTACGATGATCAGGTTGGGGCACTGGCGCATGGCATTAAGTACTGAGGCGAAGCCCATGAAGAAATACTTTCCCTCCTCATAACTTTCTATGGCCATGAGTTCATCAAAGGAAGCTCCTGCGCAGAAGGCCCCGTCGCCCCGGCTTTGGAGTATGATAACATGCACGTATGATTTTTCCCCCATCTCCGTGATGCTCTCCGCCAGATCCCGCAGCATCGGGCCGGGCAGCGAGTTGCCCTTGGGGTGATAAAATTCAATCGTTCCGATATGATTGGTTATGGCGGTCTGTATTTCTCCAGTTCTGGGCATCATGATTTTGTTTTGAATATTTCCTGGTTGAATGACTGTCTTGAACCCATTTCCTGCACATATTACCTGTGCATCATGCAGGCGGGTATGCTCTCCTTTCCCTCTAAAAAATAGCCTTGTCCAGTTCGAATTCCGAATCTGCAATCCGGGAGGAGCTTGGAATTCCAGTCTGCCCTCCCTGGCTTCCTAATAAAAGGTTTCGCCGTTGCGTACTTTTCGCTTTAACAGTGGATTCGGCCGGTATCGATCTTCCCGGTATTCCGTCTGCAGCCGGGTTATCCGGTCAAGTACTTCCCGCAGGCCAATATCGTCGGCCCAGCGGAGCAGTCCTTTGGGATACTGGCCCCCTTTTGTCATTGCCAGGTCTACCTCTTCGACCGTGGCTACATTCATAAAGACTGCGTCGGCCGCCTCATTGATCAGCATGGCCAGGATGCGGTGTACGATTGTCTGGCCTATTTCCCTGTCGCGTGTCGGCTCAGGGTTGTTGGCGTCCTCCCCGTAATTATAAAAACCCATTCCCGACTTCTGGCCCAGCTGTTCCGCTTCGACCATTCGTTTTTGTGTGAGGGAGGGCTTGAAACGCGGATCATAGAAGAACTCTTTGAAAATGGTTTCTGTCACCTTATAGTTGACATCCTGACCAATGAAATCCATCAGTTCAAAAGGCCCCATCCGAAAGCCCCCCAGCTCTTTCATGGCCCAGTCGATAGTCGGCACATCGGCTACGCCCTCCTCGTATTGGCGGATAGCTTCATTATAAAAGGGACGGGCAACCCGGTTAACGATAAAGCCGGGTGTATCTTTCGACAGAACCGTGGTTTTGTCCCAGTCGTCGATGAGTCTGCGGACGGCTTTTATTGCTTTCCCAGTTGTGGAGAGCCCCGGCACAATTTCTACCAGCGGTATAACGGGGGCCGGATTGAAAAAATGCGTTCCCAGAAAACGACCGGGCTTTTTGAGGGCTTCCGACAGAGAAGCAATGGAAAGAGAGGAGGTATTGGTTGCCAAAAGGCCCCTGCGGGGTACAATCCCTTCAAGCCGCATCAGTACGTCCTTTTTGATCTCCGGATCTTCGGGAACGGCTTCGATAGCCAGGCGGCATTGATCAAAATTCGTCAGGTCGTCAACAAAGTGGATACGTTTCATGATGCCGTTTACTTGGTCCTGTCCCATCCGACCTTTTTCGACCTGTCGCTGCAGGATCTTTCGCAGGGCATGCCTGGCCTTTCCCAGCTGATCAGGATAGGCATCATAGAGATAGACGCGGTGATTGTTGGTGGAGGCGACCTGAGCTATGCCCTGGCCCATGGTTCCGGCTCCGACGACTCCAATGATTGCTTTATCCATATTCTGCATTGGTTATTCACATTCGTTTATATCTGAAAATAACTATTTCAGTCCCAAAACCAACCGACACAGATGTTTTACAGCCATTCAGTGAGTAAAGCGAAGTAGAACCGGGAAGTGACGGAAGGGGGGATGGGCAGGCAGAAATTGCTGATGGCGACAGGGAGAAAAAAAGAAAAGGGCCCATGTGAAGCCCTTTTCTTGGAGTGATACTGTTGCGGCAGGGCAGCCGCGTGAACATGGATCAGGACAGCCGGTAAATTTCCATGATATCCTCCAGGATTTCATCGAAGTTTACTTCCAGGTCTACAAGCCTGCCGCTGTGGATGTCAAAGACCCATCCGTGGACGGTTATGGAGCGTTCGTTGTAGGCCTTCTGCACATCCGATGTTTTCAACACATTGACACACTGTTCCTGAACGTTGAGCTCAACAAGCCGCTTGTATTTCTCTTCCTCATCTTCGATCTGGTTGAGTTCCTCCTTATGCAGCCGGTACACATCCCTGACGTTTCTGAGCCAGGGGTTCAGAATGCCCAGGTCGGCGGATTCCATGGCCGCCTTAACGCCCCCGCAATTGTAATGTCCACATACCACCACATGATCCACTTCAAGATGGGTGACGGCATAAGCAATAACGGACATGGCACTCAGATCGGTATTGGGCACCATATTGGCAATATTGCGATGCACGAACACATCCCCGGGGCCTCCTCCCATCAGCTCTTCCGCGGTTACCCGGCTGTCGGAGCACCCGATATAGAGGATGTTCGGTTCCTGGCCCTTGGCGAGGTTTTTAAAGTAGTCTTCGTTCAGATTGAGTTTTTCCGAAACCCATTCGCGGTTGTTTTCGAAAATTTGGTCAATATCCATGGTTCTTTTCTTTTTTACGGTCAATTAGGTGAATGAGGATGATAATACCCGTGCCGGATATTCGGCTAAAAGCCTACTGATTTTAAGCTTCTTACGCAAGCGTAAATCCTATCCGGGCCGTTTGACGTGCTTGGCAATGGTACGGCTGAGCTCAAGCATCCAGCCCAGTTGCTGACTCAGGTAGTTTATCTGAGCATATTTGACATATGTTTGATTCTGCTGGTCGGTCGGCTGTTTTTTGAGCTGCTGTTTAAGCTGCCGGAGCTGTTGTTCGAGGTCGTCCCCGGCTTGTTCGATATCCTCTGATTTGGATATTTCGGAGGGGGCCTTATGCAGCTCCGTGGCCTGTTCAAGCTCGCTGATGGAGAAGTCCAGGTTTGTAATGATCCCGTCTCCGATCAGTCGAAATTCCTGGTAATCAAAGGCCTGCTGCCGATGCCGTTGTACAAAAATGCCCAGTGAGGTCGTGGTGGAGAGTATCATGTAGCTTAGCAGCGCGAGATCATACGAAAATTTGGCATTCTTCTGCTTGGATTCGGGGTCGCCGGTTAGCCGGTAGTACGAGGAAACGAGATTCGCCATATCCACGTACGCTTTTTTACGGGCAAGCCGGTACTCCGTCTCGTGGAAGGTACCCTCAAAAAGATGCTTGAGCACCTTTTGCAGGTAGGCCTTGTTGGCACATAGCGATTTCCGAAGCAGCGCAGGAAATTTTTGATGCTCCCAGTAAGGCCAGAGGTAGCGGATAGCTAAAATGACCAGCACTGCACCCAGAAGCGTATCCACTACACGAAAAACCACCATGGAGGGAATTTCACGATTCAGGAAACTGTACAGAAAGATCACAAAGATGGTAAAGAAGGTAGAGGCGACTGTATAATTATGGACCACGAACGTAAAGGCCAGGGTCAGGGCCACCCCGAAGAGGGCCAGGGAGATCGTGTGAGACGGATTCAGCTGGTAGATGCCGTAGGCGATGAGGGCCCCGATGAGCGTGCCGATAATGCGATGATAAAAACGTTCCCGCGTAACGCCGTATCCCGGCTTCATGACCACCAGTACCGTCAGCAGTACCCAGTACGCATTTTGGAATTGCAGGAGCCCGGCCAGGGCATATCCGGCCACAGCTGTAGTAGCCGTACGCAGTGCATAGCGGAAGTAGCTGGATTCAAAACTGAAGTTGCCGAGAACGCTGTTCCAGTTCAGTGGGTTCGGGGTCACAAACTGCGGGAGATCTTTGGTATCCACTTCGGTGGCGGTGGCCTG
The DNA here is from genome assembly GCF_900182555.1 of Fodinibius sediminis. GTDB lineage: Bacteria > Bacteroidota > Rhodothermia > Balneolales > Balneolaceae > Fodinibius > Fodinibius sediminis. The sequence continues at coordinate 12,478 of NZ_FXTH01000024.1, forward strand.
CTGGACATCTTTTTCTTCGTAAGTTTTACGATTCAGGACAGCATTCTGAATGACCTCTACCTTTTGAAGCTGGCGGTGCAGGTACAGCTCGATGCGGCGCAGCGCATGGTACGCCTCTTCATCTGTGCTCTCTTCTTTCAGCACCTGTTCTTTCAGTTCCTGAAGCTGGCTGCGAAGCTGGTCTAAATTATCGCCCAGCTGAAGGTGCCCGGCATAGTCGGCATTATGCAGCAGAATGTCGGCCAGGTTGTGCATCTCCCGGTTAATGCGGGCGATAATGGAGCGAATGATGTTGTACTCCGGGTAGCGGTGCAGGAGCTCCCGTATTCGGGGATAATCGATAGGCGTGGCCACGGCCAGTTCATGCATGTCCACCAGTTCAATAAAGATGAGATAGAAACGACGGCGTTCGGAGCTTCGGCCGGCCAGGAGGGAAGTGTCACTGAACAGCAGTTCGCGGGCACTCTCCTGGGTCTCGCTCAGCTGCTGCTGCAGCCTGGCTAACTCCAGCAGTCCCTGCTCATGGTTGGTGCCGGGCTCCAGCAGGGCCAGCCGCTGTTGAAAGTATTGGGCCGTCTGCCGGGTGCATTCGGCTATTCGCCGGTTGATCTCCCGCGTTCGGGCAAACCAGTGAATCACCATCGCGAAAACGAAATACCAGAGCGATCCGCACAGCAAAAGGAAGCAATGCCAGAGGATGCCCTCTATACTACTGAAACGACCGACCATGCTGATGGCCAGGATGATAGCAATATACCCCATGACGGCCATCAGGGTATAGCGCAGGCTGAAGGGAGAGATATATGCCAGACCAAAGATAAATAGAAAAAGCAGGGGCAGCATCAGCAGGTTGTTACCCACAACAAGGATGCAAAACGTTATGGTGATGGATATAGCCGTGGTAATGAGCAGGGCCGTTGCCTTGGATCGCAGGGTTCCGGCAATATCGACCGCAGATACAAAAAAAGCGCCGAGCATCAACTCCAGCCCCAGGGTTTCATAACCGATCAGTTCGCAGACGACCAGGGGAATAAAGGCACCCACCGTATGACGCAGGCTCAGATAAAACTGCTCGTCACGGAAAACTTCCTGAAGATAAGCGATGCCCCGGCGCAGCCTGGAAATGAATGGTGTAGTCACGGACCTGTTATGCTTTCAGGGTTATGGTGGTAAACGTCCGCTCAACGGTTGATCCGTCTTTGCGTTCTATTGCTTCAGTTTCTGTTTGTGTATCGGCGATTTGAAAGGAGGCTTGGATCACCGGCTGTTCGACATCATCCCAGCCATGGAGACAGAACCCATATTTTGCGTAGGCCAGCAGCCGTGGGCACTCTTCGAATATTGTGAGCGGGTATTCCCAGAAATAAATGGTATTGACGCTTATCATTTTGTGGAACTCGTGATCGGGCAAGGGGAGTGCCTCTCCCCCGTACAAGGGAAAGGAAGCCCGTTCCTGGTCAACAAATGCTTTATTGAGTTTCTTTGCCTGTTCGTTCATGGCAGCGGAAATATCAAGTCTGGTACTGTGTATGACGGAAGTATGACTCAAAACATGCTCTGCAGGGTCGGTATTGATGTGACCGATTTCCAAGCCCCCCCCTGCGGGGATCGCAGCTGAAAGGCAAGTTTCTGAATCGTTGACTCACTTGAGCCTTCCATTATCATAGCAGTAGCTATGCTCACGATTCGCCGTGCAATGTCACGACCAGCTTGCGACGACTGCCCTGCTTCCGGTGCTCACAGAGATAGAGGCCCTGCCAGGTGCCGAGGTTCAGTGAACCGTTGGTGACGGGGATGCTTACCGAAGCCCCCAGCAGGGAGCTTTTGATATGAGAGGTCATGTCATCGGGTCCTTCCAGGGTATGTTCATACAGGGAAGTATCTTCCGGGACCATCCGCTTAAAGTGTGCGGCAAAATCCCGTCGCACCGAAGGATCCGCATTCTCATTGATCGTCAGGCTGGCACTGGTATGCTGGATGAAAAAATGGGCGAGGCCCTTTTTGATCTGTTCTATTTCAGGCAGCTGGTCCAGGACTTCGGACGTGATGATATGAAATCCACGGGATTTAGCAGAGAGCGTTATTTTTGTTTGATGCCACATATTCAGTTTCGAATTAAGAATGAACTGTTAGGTTTATCCCTGGCATGAAATGTAGAATCCCCCAATCTCTTACAACTAATAACTACCTCAACCAAAAAGGCTTTGAATACTTCCGCCGTCATGGCTGATGGTTTGTCCTGTGACGTAACCGGCGTGGGGGGAGAGCAGCCATGCAGACAGGGAGGCCAGCTCTTCACCCTTGCCAAAGCGTCCGACGGGAATGGCCGCTTCCATGGCTTCCTTGACTTCCTCGAAAGACTGATCGGAATTATTTGTTCTTTTCTGGATGACCCGTTCGATGGCCGGGGTATCGTGGGAGCCGGGGGCCAGCACATTGACCGTGACGCCCTGCCTGGCTATTTCTGTCGAAAGGGACTTTGCAAAGGCTACGATGCCCGCGCGGAAGGCATTGCTCAGGACCAGCCCGGGAATAGGCTGCTTCACGGATTTGCTTTCAATGAAAAGCATCCGACCGTAGCTGTTCTTGGTGAAATAGGAAACCAGGCGGTGGGCCAGTTCAATTTTCCAGCGCATCACGTTTTCATAGGCGTTATCCCAGTCGGGCATGGCGGTCTCGAGGGGGGTAAGGGCGGGCGGCCCGCCGGCGTTGAAGACGACACCGTGCAGGGGGTGGTTGCCAATGGTAGCTTCGATCTCATTATGAGTGTTTTCATCGGTGAGATCGCCCGCTACAACAGCTACCTGGTCTCCGAACTCCTCCTTTAGTTCCTGTAGCTTGGTTTGCCGCCGGGCTACAACAATAACCGATGCCTGCTCGCGGAGCAGCCGTTCCGAAATGGCGCGGCCAAATCCACTACTTGCGCCGCATACAATGAATCGGTGGTCGTTTATTTCTAAATCCATGTCGCTGTAAAATAAGAGGTTCTGTTGATAATGAGATTCATAAAGGTAACCCATAAAGTCCATTCTTGCCAAAATATCAGCGGGCGGTGTCGGGAATTCCATGTTCAGAATATCGATCGTTTCAAAAGGTATGTGGTTGGAGGGGTAGCTGGGGAAGGGAAAGCTGCCGACCGGGATGCCCGGAAAAACGCCGGGATTGTAAAAAAGAAGAAATACAGATAATGAATTGGGCAAATAAAACCGTATCTTTGCAGGCTCGAAACAATCGACTGTTTCGGCATATACACACTTGAAAGAGCTGTACGGTGAACTCGCCCCGACGGGGCCGTGCATCGACGGGATGCCCGGCACAGCTACATTAACATATTACTTCTTTTTTTATGTATCAGGATCTTAGAAATATTGCCATCATTGCACATGTTGATCATGGCAAGACAACCTTGGTTGATCAAATGTTGAAGCAGAGTGGCACATTTCGTGAAAACGAGGAGGTTGCCGAGCGCGTGATGGATTCAGGTGACCTGGAACGCGAAAAAGGGATTACCATCAGTTCCAAAAATACGGCCGTCAAATGGGGGGAGACCAAAATAAATATTGTTGATACCCCGGGCCACGCGGATTTTGGCGGTGAGGTGGAGCGAATTCTCAAAATGGTCAATGGCGTGATCATACTGGTTGATGCCGCCGAGGGGCCTTTGCCGCAGACGAAGTTTGTGCTCCGAAAATCCCTGCAGATGGGATACGAGCCCATCGTTGTGATTAATAAAATCGACCGGAAAGACGCACGTCCCGATGAAGTGCTGAACGAAATCTTTGACCTCTTTGTGATGCTCGATGCCTCGAATGAGCAGCTCGATTTTCCCATTATCTATGCTGAAGGCATCAACGGGATTGCCAAATATGAGCTTGAAGACGACAATGAGGATCTGCAGCCGCTCTTTGAAACGATTGTAGAACAGATTCCCCCTCCGGAGCAGGAACTGGATGCACCTTTCAAGATGCTGGTCAGCAGCATCGACTGGAACGATTATGTTGGACGCATTGCCATCGGGCGCGTTGAACAGGGAACGATTGAAGTGAATCAGCAGATAGCGCTGCTGGATCGCGACGGGGAGCTCAAGGAAAAGGCCCGCGCCACCAAGCTCTTCACCTTTAACGGTTTGAAACGCGAGCCGGTCGAGAAAGCAGTAGCCGGTGATATTTTTGCCCTGGCGGGTTATGAGCAGGTGGATATCGGGGATACGCTGACTGATACGGCTGACATGACGACTCTCGATTACTATGATATTGATCAGCCGACCATGGCTATGTTTTTCCGCGTAAATGATTCCCCCTTTGCCGGAAGGGAAGGGGAATACGTGACCTCCAATATGATCAAGGACCGCCTGATGCGCGAAATTCGCACCAATGTCTCCATCCAGGTGGAGCAGACCGAAAACCCCGATGTATACAAGGTTTCCGGTCGTGGAGAGCTGCAATTGGCGATCCTGACGGAAACCATGCGACGCGAGGGGTACGAATTTGCGGTATCCCGCCCGGAAGTACTTTTCAGGGAGGTTGACGGGCAGCGCCATGAACCATATGAAGAAGTGGTGGTGGATGTACATCAGGACTACAGTAATCGTGTGATTGATAACCTGCAGCAGCGAAAAGGCATTATGACCTCCATGACCCAGGAGGGAGAGAATAACCGCCTTATTTTCAAGGTTCCTTCGCGGGGCCTCATAGGATTTCGCGGCGAAATGCTGACGGAAACACGCGGCACGGGTATTATGCACCAGCAGTTTGACAGCTACGAACCCTTTGCCGGCGAGATCCCGGGACGTACCAGTGGAACGCTGATTGCATTGGAAAAGGGGGAAGTAACCAGCTATGCCCTGGAAGGGCTGCAGGATCGCGGCACCTTTCTTGTTGAGCCGGGTGATGAAGTATACCAGGGGCAGGTTGTAGGTATCAACAAACGCTCGGATGATTTAGTGGTCAATGTGGTGAAAAAGAAAAACCTGACGAATCACCGGGCCACCCAAAGTGCGGATGCTGTCAAAATTGACCCGGCCAGAAAGATGAGCCTGGAGCAGTATATTGAATTCATCGATAACGATGAGCTGCTGGAGGTTACTCCGGAGAGTCTGCGGGTTCGCAAGGTTTATCTGGACCCCAATGAGCGCAAACGGGCTGAAAAACGCAAGGAGTTTGTATAGCTATAGGGCGGCAATTAATGGCTCCCTTGTTTAACGGTTGAATTCGTGGCGGGTTAGTAAATTTACCAGCATTTGTTCAATCCTCCTGTCCTCCTTCTCCGAAGCTTGTCCCGAAAACTATCGGGGGAGGAACACTTTGATTACGTCTCCAACCTCAAAGTTCCTCCTGGAGAGGGATTCAGGGAGATTGATTATCTCAAACCATATAAGGCATTTTACTATTTCCACTCTTCAGAAAAGGATGTCCAACTTTACATTTGCTTTGCGTGTTTTTGTGATATAATATGCTTACCGGCTGTATCAAGCCTTGATGAAAGCGGTTTGCACATTATGCTAATCAATCCCTTGCAATAATGGCCCAAAAAACCAATGACCCCCTGTCTTCTCATTCCCAAAAGTTGGCCGAATGGCTGGATAGCCGCTTCACCATTCCGGGTACGAATATCCGGTTTGGACTGGATCCCATCATCAGCCTTGTGCCCGGTGCGGGTGATTGGATTGCCGGCATGATTTCCAGCTACTATATTTTGTTGGGGCTGCGGGCGGATGTACCGCCTTCCGTGCTGCTTCGGATAGGGTTTAATGTACTGATGGATATAGTAATTGGGGCGGTTCCACTGCTGGGCGATCTTTTTGATGTGGGATGGAAGGCCAATATCCGCAATGCCGAGCTGCTGGAAGAATATCGCCGGGATGCCCGAACCACCGAGCAATACAGCCGCTGGCTGCTCTGGGCTGTGGCCATCGGACTTCTTTTACTGGCTATTGGTCTGCTGGTATTGATGGGATGGCTTATTGCTGCCATCCTTGAGGCACTTTTCTAAAAGTATCCGTACAATGGAGCAGACCGGCTGCCCCCAACAGCAGAAGCTGGGTGAGGGGTCGATTATGCTGATGATCAGCGCGTGGCAGCGGGAGGTCCCGTTCCACTACGCTGTATTCGATCATCAGCCTCTCTCTTAATCCTCTCTCTCTTTTATTTTTAAACGATCAGTAGGGGCGTATTCTGATTCTGCAGCAGCTGTCATCCACGGGATGGCGGCTATGTATGCCTGAAATATGGTTTTGATCCCATTAGTCTGCCCGTACGTAAGCAGGTTTATTACTACGGGTTGCTGCGCAGGCTGGGATAATCCCCGGCGTTGGTTTGCCACACATTGGTAAAGTCAAAACCTATCATATTGGTTTCGGCGGCGGATCCCTGCATCTGGCTGGTCGCCAGGCCCGTGCCGCCGTCCGACGTGGCCAGACCGGTAGTCTGGGTATCCCAGTAGCTTTCTGTTGCAGTTACTGAAGCAAAGCGTGTGTCTTCATATCCCACAAGTCCGCCGGCTGTACTGCCTGCAGAAACCGCTCCGGTGGCGTAGGAATGTTCTATTACTGATTTGTTATTACCTACCAATCCCCCGGCAATGGTAAGAGATGCATCTACATTGCCTGTTGCATAACTGTTGGTGATAGTGCCATAATAGTTAGTTCCCACAAGCCCCCCTACATTGGCCCTGCCATTTACATTAGCCAATGAATAGGATTTTCTTATAACTCCATTATTTTCACCCACTAAACCACCGGTAGTGCCATTGGTACTACTGGTTATGGTTCCTGAAACGTAAGAGTCGGTGATGGTCCCTTGATTACCCCCTACCAGTCCGCCCGCAGTGTCATCTGTGGTTATATCAATATTGGTCAGCCTCACATTGGAAAGTTGACCTCTTGAGGCTAGTACTCCAAATAGTCCATAAACATTGCTTTGGGTGCGGTCCATGGTCAGCCCGCTAATCGTATAGCCATCTCCGTCATAGCTTCCCGAGAATCCGGTGTTATAATCGCCAATAGGCTTAAACCCCTGCCCGCCGTTCCAGCCCGCCGTGGCCGAGGCGTCAATGTTGGTGGCCTGTACGAAATGGGCATCCAAAAACTGATTCACAACCTGTAGTTGGTCGATGGTTTCCACCTGGTAAGGATCGGCGGCCGTGCCGCTGCCCTGGGTAAAGGGATTTTGTACCGGAATAATGATAGTGTAAGGCTGGGTGACCCCGGCCGCATTCTCGGCGGTGACGGTAAACCGGTACTCGTGGGCGTTTCCGTCAGCACTGTGGTTGTAGTTCAGGATGGGGCCATCCAAGTGTATGGCATAGACGTTAAGGCTATTTACGCTAAACAGCCCGCCGTCCGCGCCCCCGGTAACTGTGGCACTGGTGGCCAGATCAGCGGACAAGCTGGTACCAAGCGAAAAATTAAGCGCATTATTGAGGTCCGTGCCTGCGGGGACGGGATCAAACCTGAATACATTTTCTTGATTTGTCCTGTTTAACAAATAGGTTTGGGAATTAGAAGTACGAATTGTTCCCCGATCAATACTCGGCACTTCTGCGACGTTCGTGACGGTTATCTTGACCAACTGGGTGGTGTAGAGCACCCCGTCGGCGACGCTTACATCCATCTCGTACGTATTATCACTATTATCATCACGTGGCGTCTCAAAATCCGGGGCGGGCGAGATTGTAATCTCCCCGGAACTGGCGTCGGTACTGAACGTGAGTGTCCCTTTGGTGCCACTCAAAAGGGCGAAGTCAAGGGCGTCTCCCTCGGGGTCGCTGGCGGTAATAGTACCCACAGTTGTACTGTTTTCTTGTGTTTCAAAGGAGGTAGCGCTGGTAATCACCGGTGCTTCATTAACATTTTGAAGAGTGATGGTAACGGTCTTGGTGGTGTTGAGGTTGCCGTCACTGAGGGTGACCTCGGTTTCATAACGGTTATCGGTGTTGGCATCTGCCGGGCTCTCAAAATCGGGAGCGGTATTAAAGGTCAGCTTACCACTGTTTTGATCAAGCGTTAATGCCTGGGCGTCGTCACCGCCGGTTACGATGTAAGTAACTGCATTTCCTTCTGGATCGTTGGCGACAATGGTTCCCGCGTCGGTGCTGTTTTCATCGGCCTGCAGGATAGCCGGGCTGACCATGACCGGAGCTTCATCGACGTTCGTTACGGTTACCGTAATGGTTTTAGTGACACTCACGCTGCTGTCACTGACTTTGACTTCCACCTGGTAGCTATTGTCAGCGTTCTCGTCTCCCGGATTGTCAAAGTCGGGAGCAGTCGAAAAGGCCAGAGCGCCACTATTTTCATCAATACTGAAGGCTCCCCGGTCGGTCCCGCCGCTCAAGCCAAAAGTCAGGGCGTCCCCATCGGGGTCGCTGGCCGTGATGGTGGCCACGGCCGTGGTATTTTCCTCCACCGTAAAAGAGCCTTCCCCGGTAATGGTCGGGGCGGCATTGTTTCCAACAGTGAATGTTGGTCCGGTGGCGGTTTGGCTGCCGACCTTGACCGTGACCGGTCCGCTGGTGGTGCCGCTGGGTACATTGGCCACCAGTTCGGTAGTGGAGGCGCTGCTGACCGTGGCCTGGCTGCCGTTGAAGGTCACAACGTTTTCCGAGGCGGTGGTGCTGAAATTTATCCCCGTTATGGTTACGGTGGTACCAACAGGTCCTTCTTTGGGACTGATATTGGTGATAGAAAGCTGTTTGTCCGGATCTTCGGTTACGGTAAAGGACGGTCCTCCTGCCGTTTGATTGTCTACGGTCACTTTGACCGGTCCGTTGGTGGCGGCCTGGGGCACGGTAGCCACCAGCTCGGTTTCGGAGGCACTGCTCACGGAAGCTTCGGTGCCATTAAAGGTAACGGTATTCTCATCAGCCGTGGAGCTGAAGTTCTGCCCGGTGATGGTTACCTGGGTGCCCGCGGGTCCGGATTTGGGGGAGAGGTCGGAAATGCCGGGCTGGGGTACGGGAGCTTCCGATACAGTAAAGGTGGGTCCGGTGGCCGTTTGACTGCCTACGGAAACGTTGACGGGTCCGCTGGTAGCATTCTGCGGTATGGCAACGACCAGTTCGGTAGTTGAGGCACTACTCACGGAAGCCTTGGTGCCATTAAAGGTAACGGTATTCTCATCAGCCATGGGGCTGAAGTTCTGGCCGGTAATGGTTACGGTGGTACCAACAGGTCCTTCTTTGGGACTGATATTGGTGATAGAAAGCTGTTTGTCCGGATCTTCGGTTACAGTAAAGGATGGTCCCTCTGCCGTTTGATCGTCTACGGTCACTTTGACCGGTCCATTGGTGGCGCCCTGGGGCACGGTAGCCACCAGCTCGGTTTCGGAGGCACTGCTCACGGAAGCTTTGGTGCCATTAAAGGTAATGGTATTTTCATCAGCCGTGGAGCTGAAGTTCTGCCCGGTGATGGTCACCTGGGTGCCCGCGGGGCCTAATTTGGGCGAAAGGTCGGAAATGCCGGGCTGGGGTACGGGAGTTTCCGATACGGTAAAGGTGGGTCCGGTGATGGCCTGCCCATTGGAAATAATTTCGATTAATCCTGTCGTTGCATCATGGGGTACCGCGGCAATGAGCTTTGTACTGTCCGTGAGCAGAATTGTGGCAGCTGTGCCGTTAAAGCGCACCTGGTTGCTGTCGCGTTGTGAGGAAAAGTAATGGCCGGTAATGGTGACCTTTGTACCGGCAGGACCGGCTGTGGGGGTCACCTTTTCAATCAGGGGTTGCCTGAGCAGGGTGAAACCGTTACTGGTGGCGGTCTTGGAACCGACGGTCACTTTTAGGGAACTGCTGGTGGCTTTTTCCGGAACTTCAACAATGATTTCCGTAGCACTTAGGCTGAGCAGCGGCGCCAGCTCGTCTCCAAAAGAAACGGAGACGGGCAGTCCGTTGATATTTGACGCAGGCTCTCCTTTGGCTTTAAGTGTCACTTCGGTAGTGTCAGCCTGGACTGAATCGCCCGTCACCGGCCTTGGGCCCTGGGCGGTGCTGTCAGCGGATGTTTTGGCCAGCATTGAAGGGGGCAGGAAATATTCACCCGTAATGGTAACCTGGGTGCCCGGCCCGCCTCGGGCAGGAGTTACGGCAGCAATTTCAGGGCCCTTTGTAAGAACCTTGAAATAGGGACCGCTGGCTACTTTCCCCTGTACACGCAGTGTTACGGGGCCGCTGGTTGCCCCTTCTGGTACTTCAAACACAAGGCTGTTTGATCCGTAACTGAGGATGGGTATGTCTATTCCATTGAGCTCGATTTGATTATTTTCGTGTATCGGGTCAATATTTTCGCTGTAGACAGTCACCTTACTGCCCACACGGCCACTGTCGGGACTGATGCGGCTGATTTCGATGCTGCTCTGCTGCGGACCTCCTCCATTATCGGTACAGGAAATGGTTAACGTTATCCCGCAAATAAGGATGAAGGTAAACCAGGAAAGATATCGGGTCGTCTTTTTCATTCTAAAGTTGATGCTCTTGAACATACTTTGGGTTTCGCTTGATAATTGATTTGACCAGCCATGAAATGGCGACAGGAGTGCGGTGTTTTTGCCAACGGACTATTTAAAATGTATTGCCGGGGCCCCGATTGGGATCCGGCTAGCTGCCTGTCATATGATACATGCTCCCTCGCGGAGAGGTAATTGCATGTATTCAATAGTCAGTAAAATGCCTTTTCAATAAGACTAATTATTGAAGGGGCATATTTAGGGCTATCCTCTCAAATTGAAAAGTAAAAATGCGAACGGTCTTGGATAGGTTAAAAAAATTAAGGCAAGAAAGAGATGGGGCTGGATTTGGCAAGTTTATGGAATACATGGAAATACATGGCCAAACTACTGACTGGATATGGCCTGGCAACAGGCGAACGCGCCTCAGTCATCCGCTGAGCCATGAATTTGGGATTGTACATGAACTGTTTGTATGGGGCGGTGGATAATAAGAACACCCCGGCCGGCAGGTCCGGCATCTTCTCCCGGAACATACAGCGCCTACGTTTCCTGCTGGGCGGGGAATTCAACCTGATTGTCAGCTGATCGGCTTATGGATGGTAACTGTTTTCGAAATCGCTGCGCATGATTTTGGAGAAGACCGCTTTGAAAAGGTTGGGCTGGTCCCCGGTGAGCACCCGGAGGTCTCCGCCGTGATATTTCCTGAATTTTTTCATAAAGTGGGAACGGTCGTAATAGCCGAACGTCATTAATATTTCGTCTACATCGTCATCGGTATTGGCTGCTGCAATTTCACTGCAGGTAAAATTGAACCGGACCTGGCGGATAAACTGCCCGGGGCTAAAGCCGATATGTTTTTTGAACCTTTTTTCCAGGTAGCGCCTGCTTACATCCTCATAATCGCAGAGGTCTTTGACTTTCAGGATGCCCTTTTGGGCATAGATATAGTCGATAACCACGTCAAGGTGATTGTAGGTCGGAGATGCTGGAATATACGCCTGTAAAAAATTTTTAAGCAGCGAAAAGCGGTCTTCCGTAGAATCGGTTTGCAATAGATTTTGACGCAGCTGTTTGGCTTCCTCACCTACTACCTCATCCAGTGGTATAAAGTCGTTCTGGATGTCGGCCAGGTAAATATCAAACAGCTTATAGGTCGCCATGGGCTTTAGCGCAATACCGTAGAACAGCAATGGACGATTACTTGCAAAAGAAAAAGTGGGGAAATATTGACCGCTCAAAGTAAAGTTGGGCCCATGCTGTATGCCATTGATGCTTTTAATCCGGGATTCCCCTTTTAATAAGATGGTGATGGTCCCCGTTCCCAGCGGAATAATTTGGTTTTCTGCAAAAGTGCTTGGCCGGGGGATATCGACCTCGTAGATGCGTTTTACATAGGGCGCCAATCGCTCTGAAGGTAATGTGAAATCGTGCATGATCAGCTCATGTATTTCTTTCTGTTACTGTAAATGGTCATATTTCCAGTTCCCATCCATGCATAGCATTTACGTCGTTCTTTGCGATAGGGCATAAAGACTTTTTTCAACGTATTAGGGGCCGTCAGGCCGTGGAGCAGTTTCTTCAGATCCCGAACAACACTTATACTGTATCTGTGACTCATGGATGGTAACTGTTTTCGGAATCGCTGCGCATGATTTTGGAGAAAACAGCTTTGAAAAGGTTGGGCTGGTCCCCGGTGAGTACCCGGAGATCCCCGCCGTGATATTTCCTGAATTTTTTCATAAAGTGGGAACGGTCGTAATAGCCGAACGTCATTAATATATCGTCTACATCATCATCGGTATCGGCTTCTGTAATTTCACTGCAGGTAAAATTGAACCGGACCTGGCGGATAAACTGCCCGGGGCTAAAGCCGATATGTTTTTTGAACTTTTTTTCCAGGTAGCGCCTGCTAATATCCTCATAGTCGCAGAGGTCTTTGACTTTCAGGATGCCTTGCTTTTTATATATATAATCGATAACCACATCCAGGTGGTTATATTCGGTAGTGGACGGGATTTGCCGGAGCATAAAATTGTTCAGCAGCGACAGGCGGTTTTCGGTGGATTCAGTCTGAAGGAGTTGTTGCCACAATTTTTCTGCCTCATTACCCACCACCTCATCCAGGGAAATAAAATCGTTTTGGATGTCTGCTAAATAAAAACCGAAAAGCTTATAGGTCGCGGTGGGTTTCAATGCAATACCGTAATACAACAGAGGGATATCACTGTCAAAAGAGAAGGTGGGGAAATACTGCCCGCCCAAAGCGTATTTCGGGAATTTCCGAATACCGTTAACCCCCTTAATACGTGGATTACCTTTTAATACAATCGTGATAGTGCCCATTCCCATAGGAATAACCCGGTTTTCTGCAAAAGTGCTTGGCCGGGGGATGTCAATTTCGTAGATGCGTTTTACATAGGGCGACAATCGCTCTGAAGGTAATGTAAAATTGTGCATGATCAGCTCGAAATTTTCATTATTTATTGATTATAACTTTACTGGTACTTCCTACCCCATACCGTAAAATTTACTTCGTTCCTTGTAGTAAGGGATAAAGACTTTTTTCAACTCTTCATGGGCAGGCCTGTCGAGTTGCGGATCCTCTTTCATGATGTCCCAAGCGGCCGACTTGGCCTGCTCCAGGATCCATTGGTCTTCCACAATGTCGGCGACGCGGAATTCCGGCAAACCGCTCTGCTTGGTGCCCAGGAAATCACCGGGACCGCGAAGCTTGAGGTCAGCTTCCGCGATTTCAAAGCCATCATCGGTCTGGGCCATCTTACGCAAGCGGAACCGGCCCTCCCTGCTTACTTTTGGGCCGTGGATCAGGATACAGTAGCTCTGGCGCTCGCCGCGGCCGATGCGTCCACGCAGCTGGTGGAGCTGGGAGAGACCGAAGCGTTCAGCGTGTTCCACGATCATGATACTGGCATTAGGCACATCCACACCCACTTCGATAACGGTGGTCGAGACCAGCACCTGGAGCTGGTTGTCGACAAACTGCTGCATGACGGCCTCCTTGTCTTCAGATTTCATCTGCCCGTGCAGCAGTCCCACCTCAAAATCGGGGAACTGCTTTTTAAGTTTTTCATAGCCGGCTGTAGCGTCCTTGAGATCCATTTTTTCCGATTCCTCTACCAGCGGGTAGACGACATAGGCCTGTCCGCCATCGCGGAGCTCCTGCTCTACAAAGTGATAGATCTCTTTATGTTTTTTCTGGGGACGAACAGCCGTTTTCACCGGCTTGCGTCCCCCCGGCAGTCCCTTGATCACAGAGATATCCAAGTCGCTGTAGAGCGTCATGGCCAGGGAGCGGGGGATGGGTGTGGCCGACATCACCAGTACATGCGGATGGGAACCCTTCGTTAATATTTCCGCCCGCTGCTTGACGCCAAAGCGGTGCTGTTCATCAATAACAGCCAGGCCCAGCCGGTGGAAACGGACCTCCTCCTGGATGACGGCATGGGTGCCCACCACGATGTTGCAGTTTCCCCCTTCGATGGCTGTAAGAATATCGGTGCGCAGGCTGTTGGTCTGGTTGCCCACCAGCAGCCGGATATTGATGCCCAGCGGCTGCAGGAATTTCGATAGGGTGCGAAAGTGCTGTTCGGCCAGGATCTCAGTGGGAGCCATGAAGGCCGCCTGGTAACCGTTGTCGATAGCCATCAGGATGGCCCCGATAGCTACTACTGTTTTACCCGAGCCGACATCTCCCTGGATCAGCCGGTTCATCTGTGTGCCGGAGCGGACATCCTTTTTAATATCTGACAGCGCGGATTTTTGTCCCCCGGTCAGCGCAAAGGGAAGCTCTTCGTTAAAGAAGTGCCGGGTATGATTGCCCAGGTTTTTAAACCGGTGACCCGCCTGCCGTTCTATTACTTCTTGTTTTGTTTTGGCAACGCTCAGTTCAAACAGGAACAGTTCTTCGAACTTAAACCGTGCAAAGGCTTTTTTGTATTCGCTTTCTGATTGGGGAAGGTGAATCATCCGGTAAGCCCTGTGCCGCCGGGGTAGGTTGTATTCATTCAGGAGAGGAGGGGGAAGGAATTCCGGCGGCTTTTCATGCTTCAGAATCATTTTTTGCCATTTGTGGATCAGCTTGCTGTTGGTGTGGGTCCTGGAGAGGGCCTTGTTGCCGGGATAGATCGGGACAATTTGCTGAAGGTCTTCTACCTCCGATTTGTCGCTGAGTGTATCCACTTCGGGGTGGGCCATGGTTATATAACGTCCGTATTTCTTGGCCTTGCCGAAGAAGGCCACCAACTGGCCCTTTGAAAATTGTCTCTTTATATAATAACCGCCCTTGAACCATACCCCTTTCAGCGTGGCGCTGTTATCCCGGATGATAACCTCGAGCCGCTTCTTTCGCCCCCGCCCCTGCTGCTGGATCTTTTGAATGCGTCCCACGACCGTCGTTTGCTCACCGGTTCCTTTTAAAGACCGGATGGGCGACACCGTTGTACGGTCGATATAGCGGCGTGGAAAGAAATTCAGCAGGTCCAGGATGCTGTTGATCCCGCTCTCAGAGAGGGCCATGATTCGTTTGGTACTCAGGTTCGGGAGATCAACTAATTTCAAAATAGATATACTGATATATATTAATATACTACTAATTTAACCCATTTTGAGCAGGTTTGACATGCGTCTGTAAAGAAATGAATCCTTTGCGAAAAAAAGAAAAGAAAAAGAGGTTTTTTTCTTGCAAAAGTACCGGATAAATCCTTATCATTGGCAACTCTTGTTTGACCGAAAAATCAATTAAGCGTTTAAATCGTGCCTACAATACAACAACTTATTCGTAAAGGTAGAAAAAGCAAGCAGAGCAAGACAACGTCTCCTGCTTTGGAAAACTGCCCGCAGAAGCGCGGGGTTTGTGTTCGAGTTTACACTACTACGCCCAAAAAGCCAAATTCGGCTTTGCGCAAGGTGGCTCGTGTCCGTTTGACCAATGGCTATGAAGTGACGGCCTATATTCCCGGTGAGGGGCACAATCTGCAGGAGCACAGTATTGTGCTTGTGCGCGGGGGTCGGGTGAAAGACTTGCCTGGTGTTCGTTATCATATTGTGCGCGGTACGCTCGACACGGCTGGTGTGGAAGATCGCAAGCAGGGTCGAAGCCTCTATGGTACCAAGAAGCCTAATTAAGTAATTGTTGAGTAGGAATTAAACCGATAAGAATATGAGAAGAAAGACAGCAGATAAACGTGACGTACAGCCTGATCCGGTATTTGGTGATAAGTTGGTTACGCGTTTTGTAAACAATCTGATGAGAGATGGAAAGAAGAATGTAGCCCGTAAAATCCTTTATCAGGCGTTTGAGATTATTGAGGAGAAGACGGGAGAAGAGGGTATGGAAGTGTTTAAAAATGCTCTCAGTAATGTTTCGCCGGTTGTTGAGGTTCGGTCTCGGCGCGTGGGCGGTTCTACTTATCAGGTGCCGGTCGAGGTTCGTCCGGATCGCGGTACGGCGCTGGGGATGCGATGGATTATTAGTGCTTCTTCCGGGCGCAATGACAAGTCGATGGCTCGTCGTCTTTCGCGTGAGCTCTTGGATGCTGCCAATAATGAGGGCGGCGCGGTGCGAAAGAAGGATGAGGTTCATCGGATGGCAGAAGCCAACAAGGCATTTGCCCACTTTAGATTCTAAACGATTTACAGAGATTAACTTATAGTAATGGCTGAGACAAAGACAAAAACAGATCCAAAAATTGTAGACCAGATTAAACGGACGCGGAACATTGGTATAGCCGCCCATGTGGATGCTGGTAAAACGACGATGACGGAGCGTATCCTGTATTATACCGGTATTACACACCGCATCGGTGAAACCCACGACGGTGCTTCGCAGATGGACTGGATGGACCAGGAGAAGGAGCGGGGTATTACTATTACATCTGCTGCTACCCACTGCATCTGGAAAGATCACCGTATTAATATTATTGATACGCCCGGCCACGTCGACTTTACGGTTGAGGTGGAGCGTTCGCTTCGTGTATTGGATGGTATGATCGGGGTCTTTGACTCGGTTGGCGCTGTTCAGCCGCAGTCGGAAACGGTTTGGCGCCAGGCTAACAAGTACAATGTGCCTCGCATGGCCTTTGTTAATAAGATGGACCGTGTGGGTGCCGACTTCTTCAATGTTGTTGAGGAGATGAGGGACAAACTGAATGCGAATCCTGTCCCCATTCAGATTCCCATCGGAAATGAAGATACCTTCCGCGGTGTTGTTGACCTTATCAAGATGAAAGGTATCATCTGGGATGAGGAAACGCTCGGCATGGAGTATGATGAGATTGATATTCCGGAAGACCTAAAAGAGCAGGCTGATGAGTACCGCAAGGTTATGATCGAATCTATTGCCGATCATAACGATACGCTGATGGAGAAATACCTGATGGATGAAGAGATTAGCGAAGAGGAAATTGAGGATGCCCTCCGTGAAGCTACGCTCAGCAGGGATATCACCGTAGTAATGTGTGGTTCTGCCCTCAAGAACAAGGGGGTGCAGACGGTGCTTGATAAAGTCATTAAGTATTTGCCGAGTCCGTATGATATTCCTCCCATACAGGGTAAAAACCCCGAGAATCATGACGAGAAGCTGGAGCGGAAGCCCAGTGTGCAGGAACCGTTCTCAGCCCTTGCCTTTAAAATTATGTCTGATCCCTATGTCGGTAAGCTGACGTTCTTCCGGGTCTATTCCGGAGAGCTTGAGAAGGGGTCCTATATTTATAATGCTACAACCGGCAAGAAAGAACGTGTTGGTCGGATTCTTGAGATGCATGCCAACGACAAGAAAGACCTCGACGTGGTACGGGCTGGCGATATTGCGGCAGCCGTTGGCGTCAAGGAAGTGCGTACGGGAGATTCATTCTGTGATGTTGATGAACCTATCCTGCTTGAGGAGATAACCTTCCCCGAGCCGGTGATCAAGCTGGCGGTTGAGCCGAAATCAAAAGCTGACGCTGAGAAACTGACTACCGGACTTATTAAACTGGCCGAAGAGGACCCCACTTTTGAAGTTAAAACTGATGAAGAGACCGGGCAGACAACAATTGCCGGTATGGGCGAACTTCACCTGGAAATTATTGTTGACCGCCTGAAGCGGGAGTTTAAGGTGGAGGCTAATGTTGGTGCTCCTCAGGTATCCTACCGTGAGACGATTACTGCGAACATTACACATCGGGAAACCTATAAGAAACAGTCTGGTGGACGTGGTAAATTTGCCGACATGGAGTTTGAAATCGCCCCTCTCGATCACTTCAAGGAGTACGATGAGGAGGATAATAATGTTTCCGTAAGCGAAGGCTTCAAGTTTATTGATGAAATTGTTGGCGGAAATATTCCCCGCGAGTTCATTCCTTCTGTAGAGAAAGGGTTCAAGCAGGCCATGAGCGGTGGTATTCAGGCCGATTACCCGGTTCAGAATATCGGTGTCCGCTTATATGACGGGTCCTATCACGATGTTGATTCGGATGCATTCAGCTTTGAGCTTTGTGCTAAGCTGGCGTTCCGAAATTCAGCAAGAAAAGCCAAGCCGACCATCCTGGAACCAATTATGGATGTTGAAGTCATTACTCCCGAGGAATACATGGGAGATGTGATTGGCGACTTGAACGGAAGGCGAGGAATCATCGGTAAGATGGACAATAACAAAGAGGGTTCAGTAGTGAGGGCGAAAGTTCCGCTGTCTGAAATGTTCGGATACACTACCGACCTTCGATCAATTACTCAGGGCCGTGCAACTTCGTCTATGGAGTTTGCTGAGTACAAAGCCGTGCCCGAAAATCTAGAAAAAGAAATTGTAGAATCCAGAGCTTAAACATCATTAACAAATAGTATTATGGCAAAAGAGACATATCAGCGAACGAAGCCACATGTAAACATAGGAACGATTGGTCACGTGGACCACGGGAAGACGACCACGACGGCGGCGATCACGACGGTGATGGCCAAGCACTACGGCGGGGTTGCCAAGCA
>NZ_FXTH01000025.1 GCF_900182555.1 Fodinibius sediminis
GTGCCTATCCAAGAGGTTGGGTCACTACCCGACGGCTTGGTTATCGACAATATCTGCAAAAATTTGCTGATATTGTCACTAAAGATAACCTAAGGTCTCCAAGAGAGACTTCAGGTAGCCTGGACAAGAACGTAATCCAAGAGTTCCTCCTTGGAGAAGGAGGACAGGAGGATTGATCTTCTATATCTAAATCTACATAACTTGAGTATCCAACTGTTGTTTCGTTATCGCAGCTCCCGCTCCCTTTCCCCGCCTCACCAGCCAAGGCCGGCTGTCTGGGGAAAATTGATTCCCAACCTTCAACCTTTAACATTTAACCTGCAACATAACTAACTCCAGATGGGTTTTGTCACTTTCATAAAGGAAGAAAAATCCTCCGGCCTAACGAAAAGTCAGGGATCTGTTTTGGCGAAGACGGTACGGAGGATAAACCCCGAACCATCGGGGGTGTCTGAAGCTCCGCGACCAGCGGAGCAAGTTAAATTATTTTCCGACGTACCGGCGGAGACTGATTCCTGAGTTTTCTCAGCCGGTCATTTTTTTGGGTTCTCCAGCTCTGCTGGTCCCGCGCATGCGGGATGCGTCGTTCCAAAAAAGGAACAATCACTTTAGCGATAAAAAATGGACAAGAATAAAGTATTATTTCTAAATAAGAGACTAAATGCCTTAACTACATAGCCGGATGTTTGGGGGGAAATAGATTCACAACCTTCAACCTTTAACATTTAACCTGCAACAAAAAGGAACAAGAGCATGGCATAATTTCTAAATAAGAGACCATAAAAAAATAGAAACATGGCATCATCTCAAAAAAAGCACCCCATCGAAATAATAATACAACTTTTCACTTATCGTTGTATATTTTTAAAAAACAAAATAAGCGTACGCTTTCTGTCGATTCAACCATTGCTGATGTGAGATATGCCGGTATTCTTATTGCAGTTATAGGAATCAGCCTTTTTGCAGCCTCATGCGGCTCCGTCTCGCGCATGAAAAAGCCCGAGCCGGAGGCGCCGCCCGAGGACATTACCTTCCCGGATGCCAATGCCCGGGGCGAGCGGATTGAACAGGGCGTCGCCAGCTGGTACGGTCCCAAATTTCATGGCAAGCTGACGGCCAACGGCGAACAGTACGACATGAACCGGCTGACGGCCGCCCATCGCACCCTCCCCTTCAACAGCGTCGTCAAAGTCACCAACCTGGACAACGGGCGGTCCGTGATGGTGCGGATCAACGACCGGGGGCCCTTTGCCAAGAACAGAATTATCGACCTCTCCAAAAAGGCGGCCCGCGAGATACGCATGATTGGTGCGGGCACCGCCCCCGTCGCCTTGTCGCTGATGAACGACAGCCTGGACAACTCCCGCACCACCGACCTCAAAACCGCAACCTATACGGTGCAGCTGGGCTCGTTCATGGAACGCTCACGGGCCTTTGAACACGCCCGCAAGATTCGCGGATCACGGGTCGAGACCATCCGGCAGCCGGAGGAGACGCTCTACCGGGTCTACTACGGTACCTTCATTGATAAACAAGAAGCACAGCAGAAAGAACAGGAATTGCAGCAGCGCGGATTCCGGGGCTACGTGAAACAGATTCAAAATTAACGGGCTTTTGGGGAATGCTGCATCGCTCCCTTCGGTTTATAAGCATCGGTTGGCAATATTAGTGATCCCTTGCGAGGTGACATGAAAAAAAAGATACTTATTATCGGCAGCGGGTTCGGAGGACTTGCAACGGCTTCGCGGCTGCTTTCGGAAGGCCATGAAGTGGAACTGTTCGAAAAGAGAGACAAGGCTGGCGGACGGGCCTATGTGTATGAACAAGACGGCTTTACCTTCGACGGCGGCCCGACGGTCATTACAGCCCCATTCCTCTTCGATGAGCTTTTCAAAAAAGCGGGCAAAAAGCGGGAAGACTATGTGACCTTTGTGCCCTGTGATCCCTTTTACCGTATTTTTGACGACCGGGGACGGAAGTTTGACTATAATGGCGACCATGATTTTGTGCTCAGTGAAATTGAGCAGTGGAATCCCGATGACAAAGAAGGCTACACGGCTTTCCTGAAAACAACCAGGGCTATCTTCAACAAGGGGTTTGTAGAGCTTGCCGACCAGCCCTTCCATAACCTGTGGGAGATGATCAAGGTCATCCCCGACCTGCTGCGCCTGCAGTCGCACAAGTCGGTATACCAATACGTCTCCCGGTATATTGAAGATGATTTTCTGCGGCAGGTGTTCTCCTTTCACCCGCTGCTGGTAGGCGGCAATCCCTTTGATACGACCTCCATCTACGCCATGATCCACTACCTGGAACGCGAATGGGGCGTCCATTATGCCATGGGGGGCACGGGTGCGCTCGTTAACGCCCTGACCCGCCTTATTGAGGAACAGGGGGGCACTATCCACTACAATGCCGAAGTGGATGAAATCACCATCCAGGACGGCAGAGCCACGGGGCTGCGGCTCAAGGATGGCACTGTGCACCGGGCCGACCAGGTGGTCTCGAACGCCGATGTTGCTTTTACCTACCGCCACCTCATCCCCGAACAGCACCGGTCGACCTATACCAATCGCAAGATTGAGCGCACCCGCTACAGCATGTCGCTCTTTGTGATCTATTTTGGCACAAAGAAACGCTACCTAAATTCCGGACTGGAACACCATAACATCATACTGGGCAGCAGGTACCGGGAACTGCTGTCGGATATCTTCCACGACAAAACACTGGCGGACGATTTTTCGCTGTACCTGCACATGCCTACCAAGACAGACCCCTCGCTGGCCCCGGAGGGATGCGAGGCCTTCTACGTGCTCTCTCCCGTGCCACACCTGGACAGCGGCACGGACTGGACCACCCAGGCCCGGCCGTACCGCGATGCGATCATGAACTTCCTGGAGGAAAACTACCTTCCCGGCCTGCAGGAACATATTGTCACCGAACACCACATCGACCCCCTGCATTTCGAGCAGACGCTCAACAGCTACAAGGGATCGGCGTTCTCGGTGGAACCGATCCTGACCCAGTCGGCCTGGTTTCGCCCCCACAACAAGTCGGAGGATGTGATCGATCTCTTCTTCGTGGGAGCGGGCACCCATCCAGGAGCCGGGCTGCCCGGCGTGCTGTCTTCGGCTAAAATTGCAGAACAGCTTATCTGCAACGACTGATCCCGGGCGGAGCTCCGCAACCAGCGACCCTGTTATTATCCCCGTTCTGCTGTATATTGGGTGATATAATGGCATTATCATCTAACCAGAAACCGTCTATGGAAACCAACAACCTTCTGCTGCTGGCTGTGATCCTGCTTCTGGGCGCCTGCCAGCCCAATCCCCCGGCCTACCAACACCTTGATCTTGAAGAAATTACCATCCCGGAGCTGCAGCAGGGATACCAGAACGGGCAGTACTCCATCGAGGAAGTGACCGGGGCCTACCTGGATCGTATCCAGGCCATCGATCGCAACGGCCCCGTCCTCAATGCCATGCTGCATATCAACCCCAGGGCGAGGGAGCAGGCGCGGAAGCTGGACCGGGAGCTGGCGGAAGGCACCTCCCGCGGCCCGCTGCACGGCGTGCCGGTTGTGCTCAAGGACAACATCGACACCCATGACATGCCTACCACGGCCGGTGCGCGGGTGATGGAGGGATCGATTCCGCCCAAGGATGCTTTCATTACGGCCCGGCTGCGCGAAGCGGGGGCGGTGATCCTGGGCAAAAGCAACCTCAGCGAATGGGCCAACTTTCACAGCAGCTTCTCCTCGAGCGGCTGGAGCGCGCTGGGGGGACAAACGAAAAACCCCTACGACCTGAGCCGCAACCCCTGCGGGTCGAGCTCGGGACCGGGAGCGGCAATCTCGGCCAACCTGGCCGTGGTGGGTATCGGGACGGAAACCAACGGCTCCATCACCTGCCCTTCTT
This sequence comes from Fodinibius sediminis, assembly GCF_900182555.1. Lineage (GTDB taxonomy): Bacteria > Bacteroidota > Rhodothermia > Balneolales > Balneolaceae > Fodinibius > Fodinibius sediminis. The sequence goes on from NZ_FXTH01000025.1 coordinate 3,918, forward strand.
CAGCAAACGGGCTGGTGGGCATCAAGCCGACCGTGGGACTGCTCAGCCGCTCGGGCATCATCCCCATCTCATTTACGCAGGACACGCCCGGCCCCATGACGCGCTCGGTCACCGATGCTGCCATCGCACTCGGCACCATGGTGGGCGTAGACCAGGAGGATTCCAAAACAGGGCCGAGCAAAGACCACCTGCATACCAACTACACTCCTTTTCTAAAGGAGGACGGCCTGCAGGGAAAGCGGATCGGCTTCTGGACCGGTCCCCTGGGGGAGCATCACCGGGTTGACACCTTGATGCACCAGGCGGTGCGGCTCCTGGAGCGCCAGGGAGCAACTATCGTTACACTGGAAACAATTTCGGAAGAAAATATCGGGGAAGCGGCCTTCCAGGTGCTGCTGTATGAATTCAAGGACGGCCTGAACAAGTACTTTGAATCACTGGGGCCGGATGCCCCCGTGCAAACCCTGAAGCAGCTGGTGGAAGCCACGCTCGCCGACTCGGTTGAGATGCGCTACTTTGACCATGACCTGCTCATCAGGGCCAGCAAGAAAGGAGACCTGACGTCAGAGGAATATACCGAAGCGCTCGACCGCATGCTCCTGCATACGCGCGAGGAAGGCATCGACCGGGTGATGGATGAACACAAGCTGGATGCCATCGTAAGTCCCACCGGCGGACCCGCCTGGAAGACGGACCTGACCAACGGCGATCACTTCTCGGTTTCATCCAGCTCGCCCGCGGCAAGAGCCGGCTATCCAAATATTACGGTGCCCATGGGATATATCGACGGGCTGCCCGCAGGCATCTCCTTCTTCGGACGTGCCTGGAGTGAGCCGGTACTGATCGAAATGGCCTATGCCTTTGAACAGGCGAAGCCTGTTCGGAAGGCACCGGCCTTACAAAAAGAGTAGCAGGTTCTACTTCTCAGCTGTTTTCAGCTCTTCCTGGAGGTTGTTCCAGTCGTCAAGGAAGCGCTCCAGCCCGCGGTCGGTCAGGGGATGCTGCAGCAGCTGGTCAATCACTTTCAGCGGCATGGTTGCCACATCTGCACCCATGCGGGCGGATTCCATCACGTGCATCGGATGGCGGATGCTGGCGGCCAGCACTTCGGTTTCATAGCCGTAGTTGTCATAGATGGTAACAACATCCTCGATAAGCTGCATGCCGTTGTCGGAAATATCATCCAAGCGGCCAATAAAAGGAGAGATATAGGTTGCCCCCGCCTTGGCGGCCAGCAGTGCCTGGGTAGCCGAGAAGCAGAGCGTGCAGTTGGTGCGGATGCCCTCGTCGGAGAGGCTGCGTATTGCTTTGATGCCCTCCTTGATCAGCGGCACCTTGACGACCACATTGTCAGCAATGGCCGCCAGATGGCGGGCTTCGCTCATGATCTCATCATAGTCGGTGGAAACCACTTCCGCCGATACATCGCCATCCACAATATTGCAAATTTTGGCAATATGTCCTTCAAAATCGGCCACGCCTATCTTGGCACAGAGGCTTGGATTGGTGGTCACTCCATCCAGTACACCCAGGTCATGGGCCTCCTGAATCTCGTCAAGGTCAGCAGTGTCAATAAAAAATTTCATAATTATTTTTAGCCTGAGATTGGTTGTTTTGCGGGCGGTAAAATACAAAAAATGTTATTCTTTCTTAAGAGCCCCCTCAATTATTTCACCGTGAAGATGATTAATGTCCCCATTACAATCCCCGCCCTCTGGTATATTATTTACTAATAATGACTCAGGAGCCCTCCCGGGGCGACCTCCCATCCATCCAAATGTTAAAAGAATTAAAAAATGCCTTATTTTCATTTTTAGTGCTTCCTTTCTGTATCATTTATGGCACTTTTCCGTAAAGACATTGTTGCTGACGCAAAAACACGGTTTAACCATTATTCCAGTGAAAAACATATTCCATTATTTTATTCTTTCGACATTTCTATTATTACAAGCCTGCGGGGGCAGCGCTGAAAGCCCGGGTCCCGGCGGCAATCCCTTTAACAACGGCCAGCAGCAGCGGGCCACCAGTGTAGAAACCATCACCGCCTCCACCCAGACGATTTCGGACCAGATCAAGTCGTTTGGCAACATCAGGGCCCAGGAGATTGTCAATGTGACACCCCAGGTTTCCAACCGTGTAACCCGGATCTATGCCGATCTCGGTGATACCGTGCGGCAGGGCCAGGCGCTGGCAAAGATCTATGAGGTTCCCTACCGCGATAACTTCCAGCAGGCCAAAGCGCAGCTGGAACAGAGCCGCTCCTCCTATGTGAGGGACAGCCTGCAGTTCTATCGCCAGCAGGAACTCTATCAGCGGGATCTGATCAGTTCCACGGAGTTTGATAATGCGCGGGCCACCTTCCAAAGCAGCAAGGCCCAGTTCGAGGCCTCGCGGGCCAGCCTGACACAGAGCCGGGAAGACCTCGCCAACACCACCATCACCTCGCCGGTCTACGGGGTGGTGCTGAGCAGGAACCTCTCGGAAGGCGACGTTGCCGCCACCGGACAGTCGGCCTATGAAATTGCAAATCTGACGGGTTACCAGGCCCGGGTGTACCTGCCGCTGGAAGAATGGCGGTATGTTGAGATTGGACAGGAAGTGGATTTTCGGCTTTCCAACCAGACGGAGATCAGCGGGAAGGGACGCGTCACCCACATCAGTCCGCGCCTGGACCCCGCCACGGGGCTGGGGGAAGTGGTCATCAGCCTGACCGAACGGGGGAACTCCATCTTCCAGGGCGTACTGGTGGAATCCATCATCAATATTGAAACGCGCGACAACACCATCGTTATCCCGCGGTCGGCCCTGGTTGAAAATGTGCAGACGCTGATTGAGCCGGAGTCCAACACCATCCAGCTGCAGCGCAGCTATTCCGCCTTTGTGGTTCAGGACGACTCCCTTGCGCTCCGCCGTGAGCTGGAACTGGGCATCGAACAGGGCAATGAGATTGAAATTCTGCAGGGCATCCAGGCGGGTGATGAGGTCATCATCACGGGACAGAACAACCTGGATGACAGCACGAACGTACGGGTTGCCAATCCCGACGATTTCCGGGAGGCTCCGCAGAGGCCGATAGAAAATGCGGAACAGCAAGATAGCCGCACCGCCCCGGCCGACAGCTCTACCTCTTAAACCACACCTACGCAGCTTATGAAAATTTTAGCACGAAAAGCGGTTGAGCGACCGGTAACATTCCTGATGACCAGCCTTATCATCATCGGCTTCGGGCTGTTTGGGCTGTCCAACCTCCGGCTGGACCTGTACCCGGATGTCTCGTTCCCCACCATTACGGTCTACACGACCTATGAGGGCGTAGCGCCCCAGGATATGGAAACCCTCATCACCCGTCCTATTGAAGAGGCCGTGGGCAGCATCAGCGGGGTGCGCCGGGTGCGTTCCATCTCCAACCAGGGGGCTTCGGTGGTCAAGCTCAACTTCAACTGGGGGACGGATCTGTACATTGCGGAATCCGATGTCCGCAAGGAGCTCGACTTTGTGCGGCGGACCATCCCCGATGACGCCGAGCAGCCTATTGTGTTTTCCTATGATCCCAACCAAGAGCCCGTCATCGTGCTCACCCTTACCTCTGATATCCGCAGTCCACGCGAGCTGCGGACCATAGCCAAGCAGGATCTCGAACAACAGCTGGAACGCATTCCGGGAGTCGCCTCGGCGGAGACATCCGGGGGATATGAGCGTCAGATCAACATCGACATCAGCAACGAGCAGATGCGCAGCTATAACCTGAGCATCGCTACCATCGGGAACAAGCTGCGCCAGGAGAATATCCAGGTACCGGCCGGCGAGCTTATCGAAGGGCGCACCATCTACTCCCTGCGAACCATCGGGGAATTCAAGAATGTGGATCAAATCAGGAACACGATCATCGCCGTCCGTAACGGGGAACCCCTGCAGCTCAAGGATGTGGCTACGGTTGAGGACGGCATCGCCCAGCCCATCGGAAATGTACATATCGACGGGAAACAGGGCGTGATTGTGAACCTCTACCGCCAGAGCGATGCGAATGTGGTCACGACGGCCAACTCGGTCATCAGCAGCCTGGAGAACCTGGAAAATATCCTTCCCGGTGATGTCACCATCGATGTACTGACCAACAAGGCGGAATTTATCGAAATGTCAATAGAAAACCTGCTGTGGACCGGCCTGCAGGCGGTCATCCTGGTGGTACTTATCCTGCTGGCTTTCCTGCGAAGCGGCCGGTCGGCCCTCATCATTGCCATCTCCATTCCCGTCTCCATCATCTCCACCTTCAGCATCATGGACTGGTCGGAACTGAGTCTTAACATCATCTCCCTTTCCGGGCTGACCCTGGCGGTGGGCATGGTCGTGGATGATGCGGTGGTGGTGCTTGAAAACATTTTTCGCTTTAAAGAGGAGGGCTATGACCGAAACAAGGCCTCTATTTTCGGGGCCCAGGAAGTAGCAGTGCCGGTTGTCATCTCCACGCTGACCACGCTGGTGGTCTTTATCCCCATTCTGTTTGTGCCGGGCATCGCGGGCTTCCTCTTTCGCGACCTGGCGCTGACCATCTCCTTCGCCCTCTCGGTCTCCTCCCTGGTGGCCCTCTCCCTGATCCCCCTGATGAGCTCCCAGATCCTGGCCGCAGATACTAATGCTGATGAGGAAGCGCAGACCAGCAAAACGTACCTGAGGCGCCTGCTGGACTGGAGCCGGGAGTCCGTATACAAGCGTATCGCAGCCTCCCCACTGCTTCTTCTGGGGGGCATCGTCTACCCGCTGGTCTGGCTGTTTCGCTACCTGAAGCATACCCTCGGTGCTTTCTTCGGCAATCGGGTCGGCCCGCGCATCAGCCGCTTTCTTGACCGCGTTGAATCCGCTTACCGCAATCAGCTCTCAAGGGTGCTGGACCAAAGCGGGATGGTCGTCGGCGGGGCCGTGCTGCTCTTCCTGCTGACCCTGCCGCTCTTTAATTTCCTGGGGGGCGAATTTTTCCCCACGGTAGACGATAATGCCTTCATCCTGGATGTGCAGCGCGACCCGGGCGTAAGCCTGCTGGAACTGGAACGGTCCGTCTCGCAGGTGGAAGAGGTCATCCGGGAAGAGGTGCCCGAAGCCCGTCTGGTGGTGTCTGATTTTGGAGACAAGGAAGGCATTGAAGGTGCTGAAAATCCCGGGGGCTACCAGGGGACTGTGCGGGTGGAACTGGTTCCCCAGTCCGAGCGCGACCGTTCGGAGTCAGAAATTACAGCCGACCTGCTGGATGAACTGGAAAGGGTGCCCGGTACAGAAATCAAGGAAGTTCAGCAGGATCCGCTGAGTCCCGAGGGAGAAAACGGACTCATCGTGCAGATCTACGGCTACGAAATGCAGCAGAAGCAGGAACTGGCCAACGCCGTAAAACAGCGGCTGCAGGATATTGACAATATCGTCAATGTCTTCAGCACGGCCGACCAGGGACGTCCCGAGCTGCGGGTGACCATGGACCGGGAACGTATCTCGCGGCTGAACATGACCACCTCACAGGTTGCTACCGCACTTAGCAATGCGGTCAAGGGGAACCTGGCAACGACCTATGTAGACCAGGGCATCGAGTTTGAGGTGCTGGTGCAGCTGCAGGAACAGGACAAGGCAGCCGTCAACGACCTCCGCAACCTCCAGGTGGAAGCCCCCGACGGCAGCTGGCTTCCCCTGGCCAGTCTCGCCCGCATCGAGCGCTATAACGGGCCGACCAACATCCTGCGGATCAACCAGGAGCGCGTGACCGAAGTTTCCGCCGACCTGGCCAACATCGACCTGAAGGAAGCCGCCGACCAGGCCCGGGCACAGCTCGAACAGATAAACTGGCCGGAAGGATACCGCTACGAAATCGCCGGCTCCGCCGAAGACCAGGCGGCCTCGTTCAACTACCTGCTGATCGCTTTTGCCATAGCCGGCATCCTCACCTACATGGTTATGGCCTCACAGTTTGAAAGCCTGGTGGAACCGTTCATTATCATCTTTACCATCCCGTTGGCCCTGACGGGAGTCCTGCTGATGCTCTGGGCAACCGGCACCTCCATCAGTGTCACCTCCATGGTCGGGCTCATACTCCTGTCGGGCATCGTGGTCAACAACGGCATTGTCATGATCGACTACATCAAAATTCTGCAGGCCCGGGATATGGAGCGCAGCCAGGCGATCATTGAAGGAGCCGGGCGGCGACTGCGCCCCATCCTTATGACGGCCTTTACCACCATCCTGTCGATGGTGCCCCTGGCCCTTGAACTGGGGTCGGGCTCGGAAACATGGAGCCCCATGGCACGGACCGTGATCGGGGGGCTCACCATGTCGACGCTGCTGATGCTCTTTGTGGTGCCGTGCCTCTATAAGCTGATCAACGCCATGGTCGAAAATTTCGGTTTCGATTCGGTCCACAAGGAAGACCCATTACTGCAATCTGAACTCCGCTAACTGCCTTTGCCATGAAGAAATTTACCGTAGCCGGAAGCATCCTGAAGCGGCCCATTTCCGTGATCATGATTACGCTGGTCGTCATTGGCTTCGGTATGTTTGCCCTGTCAAACCTGAAGGTCACCCTCTATCCCTCTTTCAACATCCCCATCCTCGCTGTCTCCACCGGCTACAACAATGTAGCCCCCGAAGACATGCAGAAGCTGATTGTGGAACCCATCGAGGGGGCGATCTCCTCGATCGAAGGCATTGAAGAGCTGGAATCGAATATCAGCAAGGGCAGCGCCTTTATCATCCTCCGGCTGAAAAGCGGGGTCAATATCCGCAATACGGAACTCAAGGTACGCGAGGAGATCTCCCGCATCCGCAATGAGCTGCCGGAGGAGGCCGCCGAACCGGTGATCTTCCAGTTTGATCCCGAAAACTTCCCCATTATGCGGCTCAGCCTGGAATCGGACAACAGCGGGCTGGATGAATTGCGACAGCTGGGCGTAGAGTTTATTGAGCCGCGCATCGAGCGGCTTGAAGGGGTGGCCTCGGCCGATACGCGCGGCGGGCTGGAGCGCAAGATTTTTGTCAACGTAGCGCCCATGTCGCTGGCCCAGCACCGCCTGGTTCCCTCGGATATTGAAACGGCCCTGCGCTCGAACAACGTCCAGGTACCCATCGGGGATATCAGGACCGGGACCAACAGCTACAGCGTGCGGGCCCAGTCGATGTACGCCGGCGTGGAAGAGATCAAACAGACCATCATCAAGATGACGGAGCAGGGCATCCCCATCCGGATCAAGGATGTGGCTACTGTCGAAGACGGTTTTGCTGAAATAACCACCCTCGTGGAGATCAACGGCAAGAACAGCGTATCGGTGGAAGTGCAGAAGAAGTCGGACGCCAATACCCTGGACGTCGTCAATGCCGTCAAAGATCAGCTCTCCACAATCAATGCCAACCTCCCGCCCGGGGTCAGCCTGCAGGTGCTCACCGACGACGGGGAAAACATCGAGAACTCTATTTCGAACCTGACCCAGTCGGCCCTCGCCGCCCTGGTGGTGGTGATCATCATCCTGCTCATTTTCATGGGCGGCTGGCGTATCTCGCTCGTTGTAGCGGCAACCATCCCCGTTTCTGTGACGGCCAGCTTTGCGGCCATGTATGCGGCCGGCCTCACGCTTAACATCCTCACCATTACCGCCCTGGCTCTTGCCATCGGCCTGCTGGTAGACAATGCTATTGTAGTTTCTGAAAGCATTGCCCGCAAGCTCGAAGAAAAAATCGATAAGAGGCAGGCCGCCCTCGAAGGAACCAATGAAGTCGTCGGGGCCCTGCTGGGAGCCACTCTTACCACCCTCGGGGTCTTTGTCCCCATCATCGGCCTTACAGGAATCCAGGCCCAGTTCTTTGCCGAGTTTGCCCTCACCATCAGCATTGCCATCGCCATCTCGTTCCTGGCTTCCATCGTCCTGGTGCCGGTACTGGCGGTGCTTTTGCTGGACGGGGAGCACTTCCAAACATCCGGGGGCGCATCCAGGACGCTGCAACAGGTGGAACACGGGTATGCCCGGTCGCTGCGCTGGGTTATGTTTCGCAAATGGATGGTGTTGCTCTTTGTAGGTGCCATCCTCGGAGGCTCTTACCTGCTCTACAACAACCTGCAGTTTGAATTTTTTCCCCAGTCCGACACCGGCCGCGTATCCATCAGCGTGGATCTGCCCTCCGGGACCAAGCTGGTACGCACGGCCCGCGTGATGCGCGACTTCAGCTCCCGGATCCAGGACAAGGACGTGGTGGAATCCGTTGTCACGCAAATCGGGCAGCGCGGCTTTACCACGCGAACGAATACGGGGCAGATCACCGTAACGCTTGTCAATGCAGAAGAGCGGGATATCAGCACCAACCGGTTCTCGGCCGATCTTCGGCAGGAACTGCAGGCACCGGGGGTCGAGGTGAATATACGGGGAGCGGGCGGCGGATTTGGTGGCTTCGGTGGCGGCATCCAACTCAGCCTCGTGGGCCCTGATATGGAAGTGCTAAAGGCCATCTCCAATAAAATTGAACTGGTCATGCTGGCCGACTCCAATGTCATATCGGTGGACAATGGCCGAACCGATCCCACGCCCGAACTGCAATTTCATGTGGACCGGCAGCGGATCAGCCGCATGGGAAGCTCGCTCAATGAGGTGGCGACGTCACTGAAGACCCAGGTCCAGGGTACACGGGTGGGCTACCTGAGGCAGCAAGGCCGGGAGGTATCTATTGAAGTGCAGGCTTCAAAAACGGCGCTGACCAACCGCGAACAGCTCTTTGACCTGGAACTGATTCAGGTGGACAGCCAAAGGGTTCCGGTGGCCGCACTCGGCCATTTTGAGAGCGTGGAGGGTGTGGATCAGATCTCCCGGAGAGACCGGGAAACCATCCTGGATGTCAATATCGAGGTCGACGGCAACCCCAATGAATTTCGGGAGAAACTTATGAACGTCATCCGGGAACAGGTCGTACTGCCCGAAGGCTACCGTTATGAATTTACCGGTTCCACGCAGGACTCAGACGAGGGGTCCAGCGAGGTACTCTGGTCGCTGCTTTTCGCCATATTGCTGACCTACATGATCATGGCCTCGCTTTTTGAGAACTTCCTGGATCCCTTTGTTATCTGGTTCAGCATCCCCCTGGCCTTCTTCGGGGCCCTTGTAGGCCTGTGGGCCTTCAACACCTCACTCAGCGCCACGGCCTTCATCGGCATGTTCATGCTGATTGGCATCATCGTCAATAACGGTATCGTGCTGGTCGACTACATGCACCTCTACACCAAATACCATGAACATTCCGATTCCCTGTTCAACAATGCCATCGAAGCCTGCAAACGGAGGCTCCGCCCCATTCTGCTGACCGCACTCACCACCATCTGCTCCATGGTCCCCCTTGCCATAGGTATTGGCACCGGCTCTGAAATATGGGCTCCCCTGGCACGGGCCGTGATCGGCGGGCTGTTTTTTGGATCCATCCTGACACTCTATGTGGTCCCCGTATTCATTATGGGCATCAGCAAAGAACGCCGCGAAGCGATCAAAAAACATGCGAAATAATTAACCCCATGCGTTTTTAAATGAGTCCAGTAAATTGCATATTACAGCAAACAGACAAACGTTATAAAAGCGGCTGAACCCGCTTCAAATTAGTTATCGCACAACAGGAGGAGAATATATTATGAGTAAATCAAAAGATTTTACCCTTGGACTTTTATCAGGCGCGCTGGTAGGCTCCGTCGTTGCCCTGCTCTATGCGCCCGACAAAGGAACCAACACCCGTGATGTTATTTCGTACCGGCTGAGCACCTATATTGAAGAGCTATCCCAGCTCATTGACAAGCTCTCCAATGAAAAAGAATCCATTTCCGAAGCAAAACGCAAAGGCGACCTGGTCGTTGAAGACGCCCGCAAGCGGGCCAAAGACCTGATCCACGAGGCCGAAGACCTGCTGGGATCCATTGAGCAAACCAAACAGGATGTGAAGGAGTCGCAGTAATTAGCGCTCATTTTATCAGAAGAGCCTCCTCTACGGGGAGGCTCTTTTTTTATCCACTACCGCCTGCCTCCCCCCTAAAATAGCAGGCCTCTGGTCATACCATAATCTTTTCGAGCTCCCCGATGTCATAGTCCGGGGTAGCCCCGTTTTTCCGGGCCACCAGCGATCCCGCGGCATTGGCGTATTGCAGCAATTCCGCCCCTCCCTTCTGGTGCTGTATGCCATAGATCAGCGCCGCCAGGAAGGCATCTCCTGCTCCCACGCTGTCCCGCGCCTCCACACTGTAGCCCTCGTGCCGGTACCACCTCCCCTCCCGGTAAAGCCTTGCCCCTCTTGATCCTTCCGTAATACATATGACCGGGCAATCAAAGGTATCGGCTAAGGCTTCCACGGCCTGCTTTCCATCGGAGGGCAGCGTGTACCACTTCTGCAGCCTTTCCAGTTCAACGTCATTCATCTTCAGGATATCGGCCACCTGCAGGGAAGACTGCACCGTGGTTTTATTGACGTGCGGCGGACGAAAGTTTAAATCCAGAATTTTTTTCGCATCCCAGTCCCACAGCTGTTGAATGGTCGAGCGACTTTCGGGACTCCGCTGGCAAAGCGTCCCAAAAACAATCCCCCAGCTCTGCTCCACCGCCTGTGTGAGGGCGCTGTTCGGGGCAATAAAGTCCCACGCCACCGGTTCGATGATCTCGTACTCCGGTTCACCGTTTTCATTTACTTCCACCTCGACAAAACCGGTTTCCGCCTCATCATCCAGCTGAATATGTGTAACCTTGATCCCCTTCTTTGTGATCCGCCGAAATGCTTCCCTTCCGAGACGATCCCGCCCCACCCGGCTGCACATCTCCGCCCTGATCCCCAGCTGGTTCAAATGGTAACAGACATTAAGGGGAGCACCGCCCAGGTACAACCCATCGGGCAGGGCATCCCACAGTACTTCTCCAATGCATAGTACGGTTTCTTGTTCCTTCATAGTGGTCTCAACGTGATTTTATCCATTTTAAAAAGCCGGCCTGCTTTCTCCGGGTGGTCTTCAGTTTTCTTCAGGGGCCTTTTCTATTTCAAAGGCCATATCCCCGGGCAGCAATATTTCCTCAAGCTCCTCCAGGCTGCGATTTTTGGTTTCCGGCATAATTTTCCAGACAAAAAGCAGCTGCAGGACCATCATCCCGGCGAAGAAAAGAAAAATGGAACTCCCTGAAAAGGTACTCAGCACGGTAGGTGTTACGAGCGTGATGAGTGCGGCAAAGACCCAGTGGGTGCCCGACCCCAGCGACATGCCGTAGTCGCGAACCTTGTTGGGAAATATTTCTGAAATGAAGACCCAGATCACCGCCCCCTGTCCGATAGCATGGGAAGCAATGAAGGCACTGACAAAAGCAACCACGAGTCCTCCTTCAGCCCCGGTGTAGAATCCCCAGGCAACCCCCAGCAGGGACAGGATATAGCCAAAGGAACCATAGTACATGAGTTTTCTGCGGCCCACCCTGTCAATAAGGTACATCCCAAGCAGGGTAAAGAGCAGGTTGACGATTCCTATGGGGATGGAGGCTCCCAAGACGTCTGTTGCAGCGATACCGGCCTGTTCAAAAATGCGGGGGGCGTAATAAAGAACAAAATTTATGCCCGAGAGCTGGTTGAAAAACGCTATGAGGAAAGCCAGCAGGATCGGGAAACGGTACTTGCGTGAGAAAAATTTCGCATCAGTGGCCTGGGCGGCCGACTGTTTAATGGTCTCCAGCATCGCCTTGACATTTTGCCCGGGATTTAGCTGCTTCAGCAGTTTCTCCGCCTCCTTGTCATCCTTTTTCTTAAGGGCCAGCCAGCGGGGACTCTCTGGAACCCCCAGCACAAAAAAGGCATAGATGGCTGCCGGTATTGCTTCAATCCCCAGCATCCAGCGCCAGGCATACTCATCAAAGTACAGGCCAATCAGGTAATTGGACACGTAGGCTACCAAAATTCCGAGGACAATATTAAACTGGTAGGAGGCAACCAGGCGTCCGCGATTATTGGCGGGCGTGATCTCAGAAATATAGATAGGGGCTGCCACAGAAGAAGCACCTACGCCCAGTCCCCCGATAAAGCGTGAAAAGGAAAAGATATAGGGGTCAGGGGCAAGGGCAGAACCCAGGGCGGACAGGAGGTAGAGGATACCGATGCCAAAAAGCGTCTTCTTGCGTCCCAGGCGATCGCAGGGGATGCCGCCGAACAGGGCGCCGATGACCGTGCCCCACAGGGCCATCGACATGATGAAGGTACCGTGGAAGAGATCACTGGTATTCCATATTTCCTGTATCGGTCGATCGGCTCCCGAAATGACGATGGTATCAAACCCAAAGAGAAAGCCCGCCAGTGATGCGACAATGGCTGACAGTAAAATTGATCGTGTTTTTATCATGGTTATTTATTGTTGTTGAGCTGTATTCCAGACTGATTTCAATGGCCAAAACGTTAATGTATCGATGTGTACCGTGCCTCCCCTGCTGAACAATTCAATCCGATCTGATGCGGCACGCGGAAAGATGCGATTCGTGATTAGCCGTCTGCCCTCATTAGCAAACACCTCCACCGAAGAGTGGTCAACCAATATATCGAGCGTGATATACTGGTTGTCTGTTTCGAGTGGGGCTGCCTGTACCGTATCGGCAAATGATTCATGAACCTTCACCTCCCCCGATTTTTTTCGATCGACAAACAACTGCTCTTGAGCAACATCATATCCGATGACGGTTTCCTCGCTCTCTCCCTTCCGCACCCTGACGCCAAATTGTTTAGCATCTTCCATCCTAACGGTCATCTTCATCCTAAACGCAGTGCCGCGCAGCTGATCATGGCGAACGTCCTCACCTGCGGTCAGCTGGATATCCTCCATCTGGTGACGCTCCTTATAGATTTGCTGCAGCTCAGGCACCGGCTGCTGGTACAGGCGCGGGCCCTGCTCGGTCATGGCAAGGCCGAGCTCGCGGGGCACGGTCATGGCTCCTCGCCAGGGCTTCACCGGAATGACACCGGCATACTGCCAGTTATTCATCCAGGCCAGCCATACACGACGGTTGTCCGGCATATTGGAAAAGGACTGCACCGCATAAAAGTCTTTGCCATAATCCACCCAGTTGGTTCTTTCCCGGGCATGCTCGTCGCGGCTAAACGTCTTCCCGTCAAAGGATCCCACAAAGTACTGTCCGCCTGAACCGCCCGCCACCGAACCCGGATTGAGGTCAACCTGTAATACCCACCTGGATTCTCCCTCCCTGCCGTCTACCGGCAGCTCGAAGAGGTCCGGACACTCCCACACCCCACCGGTTGCCCCGGCGGGTCCAAATTCACTTTCCAGCTTCCAGTCCAGCAGATTCGGAGAACTGTAAAACCGGACCTTGTGCCGGGTCGGCAGTGCCACCACCATAATCCACCTCTCGGTTTCCGTATGCCAGATGACTTTGGGATCGCGAAAGTTCTCCATCGCTTCATCGATAACCGGATTCGCCGTGTATTTTGTCCAGCTTCGTCCGTTATCCAGGCTGTAAGCAATACGCTGATCCTGCCGGGGGTTATCCTCATCGGTATAGTGGCCGGTATAGACAGCAACCATCGGTGGGTTGTCGGCGGTTCCAAGGCCCGAGGTGTTCTGCCTGTCAACCACGGCACTCCCGGAAAAAATCATGATCCCATTTTCCTCCTCCAGGGCCACCGGCAGGTGCTCCCAGTGAAGCATATCATCGCTCACGGCATGCCCCCAGCTCATGTGTCCCCACTGCTCGCCATATGGATTATACTGGTAGAAGAGGTGATATTCGCCCTCGTGGTACACCAATCCATTGGGGTCATTCATCCAGTTTTCAGGGGGCGTAAAATGAAACTGTGGACGATGGGGCTCGCTGTATGCCGGCGAGCGACTCTGATCGGGTTCCATGTGTTGCCCGTCACGCTTACAGCCGGCAAGCACAAAGCACAAGCAGATGAATCCGGACATTATGTTTTTAAGCTTCCAGAGCCTCATGGGCAATCAAAATTTTTAAGCTTAAAATGGGAAAAATAAGTTTACAAGAAAAGTTTTCATTTCCCGCTTATTTATTTCACATCCCCCTGGCACCGCCAACTGATACCTTGGCCGGCCTTCTTCCCGGTCGTGAGGCGCATCCCACCGCGTGGGGCAGCCGCTTTCGAATCGGTATTATCTGCAGCAAAAGGCAGTGTCATAAAAAAAGCGCCCGGCTTTGCGGCCGGACGCTTTTCAATAGATTGGTACTGGCGCGAAGCTTATGCCTCGTCCTCTTCGGTATCGGCAGCTTCGGCGGCTGCTTCAGGCTCACCGGCCCCGCTGAGCTGTTCGAAGACCTTTGCAACTTCCTGCTCGTCCTCGTCCAGCTCGGTTTTCTTGCCGACAATCAGATCGTCGTATTTACGCAGACCTGTACCCGCAGGGACCTTGTGTCCAACAATCACATTTTCTTTCAGGCCAAGGAGTTCGTCTTTCTTGGCTTCAATGGATGCTTGTGTCAGAACTTTAGTGGTCTCCTGGAAGGATGCGGCCGAGAGCCAGCTTTCCGTTGAGAGCGCAGCACGGGTGATACCCAGCAGTATCGGCTTGGATATGGCCGGTTCCGCCTCGCGCGTTTTGATCTCTTCTTCGCCTTCTTTAATGAGTTCGTTGTTGATCTCACGAACTTCCCGGCGATCAAGGATGGTTCCCTGCTTGAGGTCGCTGCCGCCTGTTTCAGTAACAACATACTGACCAATAAGCTCATCATTCTTGTTGTTGAGCTCAAAGCGGTCCACTTTGTCCCCTTCAAGGAACATGGTATCACCGGAATCGGTGACCTCAACCTTCTGCATCATCGTACGCACGATGGTTTCGATGTGCTTGTCGTTAATCTGCACACCCTGCAGACGGTAAACCTCCTGAATCTCATTCACGAGGTAGGACTGAACGGCATAGGGACCGAGGATATTCAGAATTTCCTCCGCCGGTATGGTACCGTCAGAAAGCTGCTGGCCGGCCTCCACATAATCGTTCTCCTGAACAAGAATATGCTTGGACAGCGATATCAGGTACGTCTTCTCCGTCTTGCCGTCCTTACTTTCAACAATCACTTCCTGCTTACCGCGCTTGCGTCCGCCCATGCGCACAATACCGTCAATTTCAGATACTGCCGCCGGGTCACTTGGTGAACGGGCCTCAAACAGCTCCGTTACACGCGGCAGACCGGCTGTAATGTCTTTCGACTGCCCCGTGGATCGGGGAATCTTGGCAAGGACCTGACCGGCGGAAACTTTCTGTCCGTCCTCCACCACAATGTGGGTGTCGACGGGCAGCGTTTTCTCGCGGATCCGATCGTCATTGCCTTTGACCAACAGGGTCGGCACCAGCGAGCGGTCCTTGGAGTCTACGACTACTTTTTCACGGTGGCCGGTTTGAGAGTCTGTCTCTTCCGAGAAGGTGATATCCTCCAGGATATCCTTGTATTCCACCTTACCGTCGATTTCGGCGTAGATATTGGCGTTGTAGGGGTCCCAGCTGCAGATAGGTACACCTTTGGGGATCTCATCGCCCTCTTCAACCAAGAGCTCGGAACCGTAAGGGATGTTGTAGCTGGTAAGTACCTTGCCTTCCTCATCGATAATTTTAATTTCACCGGCACGGCTCAGCACCACATCGTGGATCTCTTCGCCGTCGTCAAACTCCACTACACGGATATTCTCAAACTCAACCTTTCCTTCGAATTTCGCCTTGTGCTGCGATTCGGACTCCATACGAGAAGCCGTACCTCCCACGTGGAAGGTTCGAAGGGTAAGCTGCGTACCCGGTTCACCAATGGATTGAGCCGCGATTACACCTACGGCCTCACCTACCTGAACCATGGTTCCGCGCGACAGGTCACGCCCGTAGCACTTGGAGCATACCCCGCGCTCGGTTTCACACGTCAGCACCGACCGAATTTCAACCTCCTCGATGGAGGTTTCTGCAATGCTCTGTGCGACATCTTCATCGATCATCTCGTTGGCTTCACAGATCAGTTCATCTGTCAGCGGATCATAAATGTCGTGCAGCGAAACGCGGCCGAGAATACGGTCTTCGAGGCTCTCGATGACATCCTCGTTGTCTTTCAGGGCTTTCATCTTGATACCGCGAAGGGTGCCGCAGTCCTTTTCATTGATAATGATATCCTGCGACACATCGACCAGGCGGCGGGTCAGGTATCCGGCATCGGCTGTTTTAAGAGCCGTATCGGCCAGACCCTTACGAGCCCCGTGGGTAGAAATAAAGTATTCAAGCACCGTCAGCCCCTCTTTGAAGGAAGAGAGAATGGGGTTTTCGATAACCTCGTTCCCCTCCTGCATCGAACTTTTCTGCGGCTTGGCCATCAGTCCACGCATACCGCCCAGCTGACGGATCTGCTCTTTGGAGCCCCGTGCACCGGAGTCAGCCATCATGAAAACCGGGTTAAAGCCTTCGCGATCAGCCGTCAGGGCATTGAACAGGGATTCCGACACGCGGTTGGTCGTGCTGGTCCATTTGTCAATAACCTGGTTGTAGCGCTCGTTGTCGGTAATGAAACCCATTTCGTAGCGCTCGGTGATTTCCGCCACATCATCCTGTGCCTTCTGGATGAGTTTCTGCTTCTCATCGGGAATCACGATGTCTTCAAGGCTGAAGGAGAGTCCACCGGTCGTAGCCTGCTCGAAACCGAGCTTCTTCATATTATCCAGGAATTCCGCGGTTCTGGCTGTACCCACCTTGTAGTGGATATCGCTGATCAGCGAGCGCAGCTCCTTCTTGCCCAGGGTTCGGTTGATGTATTCCATCTCCTCGGGCAGGATCTTGTTGAAGATCACCCGTCCGGTCGTGGATTTGATAATCTCATATTCCTTCTCCCCGTCTTCGTTGGTGCGGGGAACCCGGATGTTGATCTTGGCATGCATGTCCAGCCGATCCCGGTCGTAGGCAATCAGCACTTCATCCATGTTGGCAAAGGTCTTGCCTTCCCCCTTCTGGTTGTTTGCCATCTTGGTCAGGTAGTAGATACCCAGAACCATATCCTGCGACGGCACGGCAATGGGTCCTCCGTTGGCCGGGCTCAGGATGTTATGCGATCCAAGCATCAGCACGGAAGCCTCGAGGATAGCATCATGGCTCAAGGGGACGTGCACCGCCATCTGGTCACCGTCAAAGTCGGCGTTAAAGGCCGTACAGGAAAGTGGATGCAGCCGTACTGCCTTTTCTTCGATGAGTACCGGCTGATAGGCCTGAATACCCAGACGGTGCAGCGTTGGCGCCCGGTTCAGCATGATGGGGTGTCCGTCAATAACATTCTCGAGGACCTCCCATACCACCTGGTCGCGCCTGTCTACAACTTTCTTGGCTGATTTTACCGTCTTCACATAGCCGCGTTCGATCAGCCGTCGAATAATAAACGGCTTATAGAGTTCCACGGCCATCTCTTTTGGCAGACCGCACTCGTGTAGCTTCAGCTCCGGTCCGACAACAATAACCGAACGTCCGGAATAGTCCACACGCTTACCGAGCAGGTTCTGGCGGAACCGTCCGCTCTTGCCCTTGAGCATATCACTGAGTGATTTCAGGGGCCGGTTGTTGTTTCGTACTGCGTTGGATTTTCGTGAATTGTCATACAGCGAATCCACCGCCTCCTGCAGCATGCGTTTCTCGTTGCGCAGAATCACATCCGGCGCCTTGATATCAATCAGGCGCTTCAGGCGGTTATTGCGAATAATAACCCGTCGATAGAGATCATTCAGGTCGGAGGTGGCAAAAC
Source organism: Fodinibius sediminis (assembly GCF_900182555.1). Classification (GTDB taxonomy): domain Bacteria; phylum Bacteroidota; class Rhodothermia; order Balneolales; family Balneolaceae; genus Fodinibius; species Fodinibius sediminis. The sequence continues at coordinate 21,650 of NZ_FXTH01000025.1, forward strand.
GCCCCCCTTCCAGCGGAACAAGCGGCCGCAGCTCGGGCGGGATAACCGGGATCACACTCTGGACCATCCACTCCGGACGGTTTTCGGTGTGCTGGTTGGCCGCACGGAACGATTCGATAACCTGCAGGCGCTTCAGCTTCTTCTTCTTACGCATCTGTGAGGTCTCGTTTCGAGCCTCGTAACGCAGACGGTAGGCAAGTTCATCCAGATCAAGCGTGGCCAGCAGCTCCTCGATGGCATCCGCCCCCTCTTTGGCGCGGAACTTGTCGGGATCCTCGTCGCTCATATCCCACTGATCTTCGGGCAGCTGCTCCTGAATGTCATAATACTCCTCTTCAGAAATCAGGTCGCCTTTCTTGTAGCCCAGATCGCGCGCTACCCCCGGATTCATTACGACATAGGTCTCGTAATAGACAATCTTTTCCAGGTTCTTGGACGAATAGCCCAGCAGGTAGGCCAGTTTGTTGGGCAGCGACTTGAAATACCAGATATGGACGACCGGCACGGTCAGGGAAATATGGCCCATGCGTTCTCGGCGAACGGCCTTTCTGGTTACCTCGACGCCACAGCGATCACAAATGATCCCCTTGTAGCGAATTCGTTTGTATTTGCCGCAGTGGCATTCATAATCTTTAACCGGTCCGAAGATCTTTTCACAGAAAAGACCATCCATTTCCGGTTTAAAGGTGCGATAGTTGATTGTTTCGGGAGTCAAGACTTCGCCATGCGACCGGGAGAGAATTGTCTCCGGGGACGCTAAAGAAATACCAATTCTGTTGAAGTCTTTCGAAACTGTTAATGTGTTAGTAGTCGGCAAAGAAGTACCTCCGGATTGACTTTATTTAACAGTGTAAATTCTGTGTTATCGTTAGTCTATGTGAATTTCAAGTCCAAGACCCATCATTTCGCGCAGCAGTACCTTGAACGACTCGGGTACATCGCCTTCGGGCAGGTTCTCGCCCTTGACGATAGCTTCGTAGACGCGCGATCGGCCTTTGACATCATCACTTTTAACGGTAAGCATCTCTTTGAGAATGCTGGATGCACCGTAAGCATACAGCGCCCAGACCTCCATCTCACCGAGACGCTGACCACCAAACTGTGCTTTACCGCCCAGTGGCTGCTGTGTAATAAGCGAATACGGTCCAATAGAGCGGGCATGCATCTTGTCCTCAATCAGGTGATTGAGTTTAAGCATGTACATATAACCCACGGTGGTCTTCTGGTCCAGCGGCTCTCCGGTGCGTCCGTCGTAGAGCGTAACTCTGCCGTCTTCCGGCAGGCCTGCCTTTTTGAGCTGTTCTTTAACCTGCTCTTCACTGGCCCCGTCAAAAATAGGCGAGGCAAATTTAACACCCAGCTTCTTGGCAGCCCATCCCAGAATGGTCTCGTAAATTTGTCCGAGGTTCATACGCGATGGTACCCCCAGCGGGTTCAGGCAGATATCGACGGGCGTTCCGTCTTTCATAAACGGCATATCCTCAACCGGAACCACTTTGGCTATCACACCTTTGTTTCCGTGTCGGCCGGCCATCTTGTCGCCCACCTGGAGCTTTCGCTTCTTGGCCACATAGACCTTCGCTTTCTGGATAATTCCAGGAGGAAGATCATCGCCCACTTGAATCTGATACTTGCGCCGCTTGGCTTCGGTATCGATTTCGCGACGCAGTTTTCGATAGTTCTTAAAGAGCATACGCACATGTTCTACCAGCTCATCATCGGTAGCCCACTGTATATTCTCATTGATATTTACCGGGTCAAGCTCTTCAAAATCAGACTTGCGATACTTTTCACCTTTCGGGATAAGCTCTACCCCGTTGAAATCGTATACGCCCGGCGACGTCTTGTCGCGAAGGAGGCTGTAAAGGTTATCGACCATCTTGCTGTTGAGTTCATCCACTTTCTCAGCATGACGTTCGTTCTCCAGCTCAACCTGCTTTTTCTCCTCTTTGCGAGAAATCTGCTCGTCCCGTTTTCGACTGAACAGCTTGGTATCAATAACGGTTCCCGATACGCCCGGCGACACTTTCAGTGAAGCATCTTTTACATCCCCCGCCTTGTCGCCGAATATGGCGCGCAGGAGTTTCTCTTCGGGCGTGGGATCTGTTTCTCCCTTGGGGGTAATCTTACCAACAAGGATATCACCGGGATTAATTTTGGCCCCAGTTCGGATGATACCGTGTTCGTCCAGATCCTTGGTGGCCTCTTCACTTACATTCGGAATCTCACGGGTCAGTTCCTCTTCGCCCCGCTTGGTGTCTCGAACTTCCTGCTCGAACTCCTCAATGTGAATGGAGGTGTACAGATCATCCTGCACCACGCGTTCACTTACAACGATGGCATCCTCGAAGTTGTACCCTCGCCAAGGCATGAACCCGACCAGGAGATTGCGGCCCAGGGCCAGCTCTCCCCCATCGGTAGCACAGCCGTCGGCCAGGGTCTGTCCCTTGACCACTTTGTCACCCACATTGACGATCGGCTTCTGATTGATGGTGGTGCTTTGGTTGGTTCGCTCGAATTTGGTCAGCTTGTACTTTTTGACGCCTTCGTCAAAGTGACAGTACTGCTCCATCTCCGTGCGGTCGTATTTCACATGAATCTCGGTGGAGCTGACGTAAACAACCTCTCCGTCTTTCTCAGCGGTGATGATGGCGCGGGAGTCTTTGGCAGCACGATATTCAAGTCCTGTACCAACCACCGGGGCTTCGGGACGCAGCAGAGGCACGGCCTGCCGCTGCATGTTCGAGCCCATCAGTGCACGGTTGGCATCGTTATGCTCAATAAAGGGAATCAGCGCCGCTGCAACCGATGTGAGCTGGTTGGTCGAAACATCCATGTATTCAATTTCATCGGGTTTCGCCAGGCCCACCTCTCCATCACGGAAACGGGAAAAAATGTTGTCATTCTTGAACACACCGCTTTTTTCCACAGGTGCATTGGCCTGGGCGATGATGGTTTCGTCTTCCTGCTCGGCAGAAAGATATTCAATGTCGCCCGTTACCTGGCCGTCCTCGATCTTGCGGTAGGGCGTTTCCAGGAATCCGAAATCATTGACCTTGGCATGCACACAAAGCGAAGTAATCAATCCAATATTCGGTCCTTCAGGCGTCTCAATGGGACACAGCCGCCCGTAGTGCGTATAGTGGACGTCGCGCACCTCGAAACCGGCCCGCTCACGTGTCAGCCCCCCCGGACCCAGTGCCGACATCCGCCGCTTGTGGGTCAGCTCGGCAATGGGGTTGGTCTGGTCCATGAACTGGGAGAGCTGGTTGGTACCGAAGAAGGTGTTAATGACCGATGAAATGGTTCGGGCATTCACCAGATCCTGCGGGGTGAGCTGCTCGGCATCGCGCGAATTCATGCGTTCCTTGATGGTGCGCGACATGCGGGCCAGTCCAATAGAAAACTGCTGTCCCAGCTGCTCGCCGATGGTACGGACGCGGCGGTTGCTCAGGTGGTCAATATCATCCACCTGCGATTTCATATTCTTGAGGCGTATGACCTCTTTAATGATGGCCACGATATCCTCCTTGACCAGGTAGCGGACGTCCATATCCACATCCAGCTTCAGGCGCTTGTTAAGCCGGTAGCGGCCAACTTCGCCCAGATCGTACTTCTTGTCGCTGAAAAACAGCCGCTCGAGCACCTGTCGTGCCGTCTCGGGGTCGGGCATTTCGCCGGTACGGATCTGCTTGTAAATCTCGCCAAGGGCCGACTCCTCATCATGGGTCGGATCTTTGCGCAGGGTATTCATAAACACATCCCGCTCCGAATCCTCCGGTTCCATATCCTGAATACGGACCATGTCTACATCCGCCTCCTTGAGCAGCCCATAGTCATCTTCGGTCAGTTCGTGGTCAATCTCAAGAAGAACCTCCCGCGTCAGCGCTTCGGTAACTTCGCCGGTCTCATCATCGACGACTTCTTCCATCTTTTCTTCCACGATGTCCACAGCAAGACGCTCACCGACGAGTTCGTCGTTGTACTGTTTCTTGGACTCAATCTTTACTTTCTGCGAAAGCTCAAACAGGTTAAAGAGCTCCTCATCGGTAGAATAACCCAGCGCTCGCAACAGCGTAGTGAATGGAACCTTCTTCTTGCGGTCGATATAGGCCCAGAGCACATCACGGATATCCGTGGAGAACTCAATCCACGACCCTTTGAAGGGGATGACCCGTGCATTATAGAGCTGCGTGCCATTGGGGTGTACGTTCTGACCAAAAAAGGCGCCCGGAGAGCGATGGAGCTGACTTACGATCACTCGCTCCGCTCCGTTGATGATAAATGTTCCCCGGTTGGTCATCCAGGGAAGGTCGCCCAGGAAAACCTCCTGTTCAATCGTCTCGGTGGTTTCATCATCGTCATCCACCGCTGAGAGGCGCAGTTTTGCTTTCAGGGGAACGGCATACGAAAGCCCGCGTTCCTGGCATTCCTTCATGCTGTATTTGGGCGTATCAACGCTGTAATACAGAAACTCCAGGATATGTGTCTCGCGGGAATCCTGGATGGGGAAATTATCTTTAAAAATCTTTTGAAGTCCCTGAACCTTTCGATCTTCAGGCGCAATGTCCAGCTGAGTAAACTGACCAAAGGAGTCCAGCTGGATATCCAAAAAATCGGGATAATCTAAAACATGTTCAGTACTGGCAAATGTTAAGCGGTCGGTGAAAGGGATTTTCTCCATGTTGCTGTGTGTATTCAAAGGAACCTCTCCTTTAAAATTAGTTAGATGGTGATGAGCCAAATTTGCCGCTTTAGCAAAACACTTTATTCAAAGTGGACTATCAGCATGCAAATAGACGCCAATAGCCAATACCGTATTAACACGATATTGGCTAGTGACAAAATGTGTATGTTGAAGCCTAATTACTTAAGCTCAACTTCAGCGCCTGCGTCTTCAAGCTTAGACTTGATGTCTTCCGCTTCTGCTTTATCCACCCCTTCCTTGACAGGATTAGGTGCATTATCAACAAGCTCTTTTGCTTCTTTAAGACCGAGGCCTGTGATGGTACGAACTTCTTTAATGACGGCAATTTTCTTGTCGCCGGGGCTGTTCAGAACTACATCAAATTCTGTTTGTTCTTCAGCACCCTCGCTTTCGCCGCCACCAGCAACAACGGCCGGTGCAGCCGCAGGCTTGATGTCATATTCTTCTTCAAGAACGTTAGCGAGTTCGTTTGCTTCTTTTACTGTTAAATTGACTAATTGTTCAGCTAAATCTTTAACGTCAGCCATGTTTTTTCTCCGATTGATCTTTGTGAATTGAAAATTCGTGTATTAAGGTTTGATTATTCTTCGCCTTCTTCGGCGATGGTTTCAACGGCTCCGGCAATCGTTCTGCCGGGAGCTTCAAGCGCACTAACCACATTAGAAACAGGAGCAAGAAGAAGCCCGACGATATCGCCGATAACTTCGCTTTTGGATTTCATTGCAGCCAGTGTATTCAGTTCGTCCTCACCGTAATAGTCTCCGTCAATGAGGGCTGCCTTGAATTTTGGCCGCTCTGTTTCTTCAAATAATTGTTTAATCACTTTTGCGGGTGCAGCAAGCTCTTCTTCTACGAAGGCAAAGCCATTCTGTTCGACTAAGTGGGGATATAACTCGTCGTATCCTCCCACCTCGTCCATGGCTCGTTTTACCAAGGTGTTTTTATACACTTTATACTTGATATCGTCTTCGAAGAATTTGCCACGCATATTGTTGACTTCCTTCACGGACATTCCTGAATAATTGGTGATATAAACGGCACCGGCCTCATTCAGATTTTCCGTAATCTCCTCAACAACTGCTTTCTTTTCTGCTAATGTTGGCATGATTCAGTTTGTTTTATAAACTTCTATACAGAAATTACAGATGAACGACTTAAGGGAATGCTCGGGCCCATGCTGGAACTCATAAACGCACTTCTGATGTATAAACCTTTAGCAGAAGCGGGTCGGAGCCGCAGAACCGTTTGCAAAAACTTGATCGCATTGTCGCGAAGTTCACTGGCATCAAAGCTGGCCTTGCCGATTGAGCTATGCAGAATTCCGTATTCATCCACACGAAAATCAATCTTTCCGGCTTTCACTTCTTTGACAGCATCGGCAACATCGTTGGTCACCGTTCCACTTTTCGGGTTGGGCATAAGTCCACGGGGCCCCAAAATGCGACCCAGCTTTCCGATTTGACCCATAACATCCGGTGTGGCGACAATCACATCAATGTCGGTCCATCCTTCTTCAATTTTCTCAATATATTCATCAAGACCTACGTAATCTGCTCCGGCCTCCTCAGCTTCTTCCTGCTTCGCTTCGCTAACTAAAGCTAAAACGCGCACTTCCTTACCCGTGCCGTGGGGCAGGGAAACGGAACCACGAACCATCTGATCGGCATGCCGGGGATCAACTCCCAGGCGAATATCCAGATCAACAGATTCGTCAAAATTAGCTGATGAGGCTTTTTTAACAAGATCACAAGCTTCCTCCAGGGTATATTCCAACTCCGGATCAATGAGCTTTGCGGCCTCTTGATATTTTTTTCCTCGTTGTGCCATAATGTATATTACTTCCTATTTATCTCTTAGCACTCGAAGCCCCATGCTTCGGGCAGTACCTGCAATCATCTCAGCAGCATTTTCTACCTCAAAAGCATTCAGATCCTGCATCTTCTGTTCTGCAATCTCCTTGCACTGGGTCCAGGTTACCTTGCCAACCTTGTTACGATTGGGCTCTCCGGAACCGGATTTTATACCAGCAGCTTGTTTCAGCAGAACTGCAGCAGGTGGTGTCTTCGTTATGAAGGTGAAAGACTTATCCTGGTACACCGTGATTTCAACCGGTATAATCGTACCGGCATCTTCCTGGGTGGCAGCATTAAAAGCCTTACAGAACTCCATAATATTGATTCCAGCCTGACCTAATGCAGGTCCGACGGGTGGCGCAGGGTTTGCCTGGCCGCCCCGAATCTGGAGCTTAAGTACTTGATCTACTTTTTTTGCCATTTGAATTTACTGCTTATACTTATCTGTTTGTTGCCGCGTAATAGCTCACTTTGCATCAGTGATTTTAGTGGTCAAGTTGCAGGTTCTACCTGGTTCACATCAACTTCAACCGGGGTCTTTCGACCAAAAATACTTACCAGAACTCGTAACTTGAGCTTTTCCGTATTCACTTCCTGTACGGTTCCGTCAAAATCCTTGAACGGGCCATCGATGACTTTTACAATATCTCCTTCATCGTAGGGAATTTCAATTTTCCCGCCTTTCTCCATCATATCCTCGCTGTCCTGAACGCGGCCCAGAATCCTGTCGACTTCAGCCTTGCGCAAGGGCTTGGGGATATGCTGTGTTTTGCCCGTCTTTAAAAAACCAATGGTTGAGGGGGCACCCTGAATGAGGTTGTTGACCTCTTCGTCATAGATCGTTTTCAGAAGGATATAACCGGGAAAGAAATTCTTCTCCCGGGTTCTCTTTTTACCAGACCGTATTTCAATAACCGTCTCTGTAGGTATGAGGACTTCGGTGATCTTATCCTGAAGTCCCTGCATCTCAATTTCACGCTCCAGGTATCGTTTCACTTTTTTCTCATGACTGGAAAAAACGCGAACTACATACCACTTATGCTGATCATCTTGTGTCATTGATAGAGTGCCTCTAATATGGTACTGTAAACTTGATCTACTGCAAAAATAAATCCAGACAGAAGAATGGTAAAGATGACTACTACAATCGTATAGTCAACCAATTCATCCTGGTCGGGCCAGGAGACCTTTTTCATCTCCTTGCGGACATCCTCCAGAAACTCTTTAATCTTATCCATGAATTATATAATCAGTTCAACACTTGCACGGGTGGAAGGACTTGAACCCACAACCTTCGGTTTTGGAGACCGCTGCTCTGCCAATTGAGCTACACCCGTAAATTTACTGGTGAATTTTGAGGCAGCAAAGACCATATGATACACCAGCCTTCCTGCTGCCCTGCTCCTCCCGAACCATCGGGAGAAAGCCACACCCGTATACGCCAAGAGAACAGGCCGAATGGACCCATTCTCTCAAGCAATTTTACACCTAAGTACCTGAGTACTTATTCAATAATTTCACTTACCACGCCGGCGCCCACCGTACGGCCGCCTTCGCGGATCGCAAAGCGAAGCCCCTCTTCCATGGCTACCGGCTGAAT
>NZ_FXTH01000026.1 GCF_900182555.1 Fodinibius sediminis
TGGCAAAACAACAATCAGGTCGCCAAAGACGTTATGCAATCGGCTGAATCTGATATTGGATTAACCGATGAACAACCAGCTCCGGAAGAGCCAAACTCAGATGAGATCAACCTGACAACTAAAACCAACTTCTAACGGCTGACTGTCAGATCAAGTCGTGGCTATTACAATTGACTCTCTCTCCACAAATCGTTGATATAACTGGCCTTTATATTCTTCCGCAACTTTAGAATATCCTTCTTTTTGGCTGGGTTTGATTGCTGATCATCAGGAGATGTGGTTAATTCATAGTATTGTTTTCTATGAAAATTCTTTATCTGATCCAACTGAAATTCTTCCTGAAGAATAATTTTCTTCAAGGGATTATTGTTCATGGCATCGACAAAAATATCAGCTCTCTTCTTACTTAATTGCCTATAAATTAACCTGACATTCAGTATGCACTGATAGGCCCTGGTTCTGGAAGTTAACATTTCAGAATCATTAGACTTTTCCATACACGGTACTACTAATTCTTTCTCTCTTCCAGCACTTCCAGCACCTCTTCTTCCAGGGCTACTTTAAACTTGTTAATCTTACTTTTATCTAGTTCATATGATGAAATGGAGGGCAGGGGGAGATCAACTATTGATCTAGATTCGAGTAAATCAGATAACTTCTGAGACTCGTATTCAAGCGCCTCTTTTAATGCTACTAATAGTTGTTCTTCTTCACCTAATTGATGATATAAGAATTGCAATATCGATAGCTCCTGGATCATGGTCACCCCATTATTAAATTATCAATGTAAGTGGCGAGTAACCTTACAAATTAGTTTAATCTACTTTAATGATTTCTATTCGCACCTTATGGTTCCGATCACCTTTGGTACAACGAAATCCACTGTTAAAGATACTGGAACTGGTACCAGTGAACGATTTTTTTGATCTATTAACCACTCCATGGGTAGGGCAAGACTGATAATAATACCCTCGCCCATCCTCAAATGAGATGACTTCTGCTCCTTCCAAGGCAACGGCTTTATACGTAGATTCGGTTGAGTTATCCTGAGGGGATACAGAATTTTTAGATTGTTTTTTTTCCGCCTTGGTCTTAGTGGTATTTTCTTTTTCTGGGTTAGGTGATTTATCTGGATTGGTACATGAAAAGCAACAGATACATATAAATGCTGTAAATAGAATACTCAATAATTTCATACACATAAATTATTGGTTATTGGCAAGAAGAGTTACTGACGTATTAAGATTTATTACCGATAGTGTGAATTATTCCTCCTATTCCAACAATTACAAGTCCACCTACAGTATACATTGTAGTTTCAACACTTGAAGCCCCCATGCCACTTTTTACAGCACTTATAAAAGTCAGTAGGGCTCCCATGCCCATAATAACATATGCACCTATATTCGTAGATTTTGATTCTTGATTACTCATAATTTTTTATTTAGTAAGTTAATAATTAGGATTTCATATTTGACAATAGCTTCGTTGTGCTTTTGAAATAGTTATTAACTTTCTCCTCATAAGACTCCCTGATGTCTTTGGTAGCGTCCGATTTATCAAAGGAGACACTTATAAATAATATCAGCAAAACAATTTCTATAAGGGTCCCCCAGGTTAATAGATGATTGACATTATTACCACTGTCAGCCAAAAATCCTGCAATGATTATTAAAATTATTGGAACAGCTGATACTGCAAACATCAGTAGATAATATAAATCGGTTGTATTCTCTACATCTTCGATTTTTGTTGAAAGATCTTGCCCTGAATCTATGTTCGTTATGCTTCGGACATATTTAAGTACTTCGATATCTGTTTTATTTTGGACAGGTGATCCAGAAAGTCTTCTTCTTATGTGCCCCTTATATCTCTTGAGTATTTTTTCTATTCTATCTACGAATTCAGCTTTAATAGAATAAGGTTCAGCCTTTTCTAGGATGGATCTAATCTCAGGGAAATTCAAGGGAGCATAATCTCCTGTATATTCGTCGATTTTTTTACCTTCCAGTTTCTGAGCTAGTTCCTCTATCTTATAATTAGCTTTCAAGGTTTCTATTTGAAATAGGATCTCTTCTTCAAAGAATTTCTTATCGGATATATTTTCTAAGAAATAAATCACAGTTTCGCTTTGCCTTTTGGATAAAGGCAAGGTTACATATTGAGTATTTGTAAATAAATTATCTTCAAATAATACAGAGTGATAATGCTGTAACTCTTCTAGCAATAACTCACGACGACTGCTTTCATCACGTATCTTTTTTAGCCCCTTTTCAAGTTTATCAAAATCATATTTATCCCCCTTTTTATAGTTGATTATCAACTTTCCTATCGTGGAAATTGTGACTCGATTCTCATCTATAAAAAGTTCCATATCCTCTAGGTAACTAACAAATACGTCATAACCCTTTTGGAATTTTTGAATGGAAGAGGTGAGTTTATTATCTAGCTTAAGTAGATAATCATGAAAATTGATGTCTTTAATGACATCTTTACGTGAATCAATATAGGCAAGTACACAATTGGCCTCATAAAGATCTTTGCCCCTCTGAAATTCACTTTGATAATCCGAGTTCTGTAACTTTTCAAGGAGTTGAAATAACTTTGGGGTGATATCTAATAATTCGCCAGTCAATTCTTCTTTTCTCTTGCTTTCCTCTTTTAAGACCTCTTGTTCTTTCTTTAAAAGTTTGAGTTCCTTTTTCTTAAGATTATTTTCTTCCTTTTGAAGCTGAGCAGTTTTAGCCTGGAGTTGAGCTAACGCCTTTTGTCTTTTTGCAATTTGTTGGTTCTGCAAGGCATTCACTGCTAGCCCTGCAATCCCAATTTTTCCTTTATTTTTTTCAAAAAAACTGTCGTCTCTTCCCATGAATATCTCCTCTGAAAGTTAAATATTCTGATCCCCTTAATAGTCATAATAGGGTAATATAAGCCAACGTATAAAATGTATATTTATCAATCATAATATATAATAAATATATTTTAACTTGGCAAGTACCCTGTTCACTTATTTCGTCTCGCTGTGTATCTATTCATCTATGGAAAAACAGCGAGTACAAAAACTATTTGGTGAAGGGATTTACGAAGTAAGAATGAGTAAAAACCTGAAACAATCGGATGTGGCTGAAAAGGGGAGGTTGGATGTAACCTATGTATCAGATTTAGAGCGAGGCAAGTATATGCCTTCCTTACTTACAGTTTTAAAGCTAGCAAAAGGGTTAGGAGTTTCCCCCTCAGAACTAATAAATACTCTCCAGGACAAAGATTTAGGATAGTTATTAAAGAGCTATTAGAGCTTTGATATTTGTATAGGTTTGGTCCGTTCCATACATTTCGCATCTTATTATAATGTGTAATATCATAATGTACACACGTTGGTATGAAATTTACTCCTTTTGATATTTTAGATCCAAAAGTACGTTGGAAACCATCGGAGCAGATAACCTTAGAAGAAGAGCAACAGCTACTACCACCATTAGTCCTTAAAATTCGAAAAGAGGTTCAAGAATGGAGAGAGAGCGGATATAAGGGGGCTTCCAAAACTACAAAGAGCCTTTTCTCATTTTGGTTTGACGTAGAGCATGAAGTTGACGGAAATAAGTTTCAGTATTTTTTCAGCCAAAGGGAAGCAATAGAGTCCATCATCTACTTGTATGAAATTAGAGAAGCACATGATAAATATGATCTCATGCGCTTTGATAATTCAGGCATGGTTTCAACAGGCATGTTTGATGAAACGTGGACACGCTATGTCATTAAAGCGGCTACGGGTTCTGGAAAGACGAAAGTTATGGGGTTGGCTATTGTTTGGTCATACTTCCAAAATCTCTACGAAGAAGACTCAGGGCTTGCGAAAAACTTTTTGGTAATTGCACCTAATATCATTGTTTTGAACAGGCTCAAGACTGATTTTAAAGGTCTCAAAATGTTTCGCAATGAACCTTTTATTCCTGGAAATGGCTTTCAGGATAAATGGTGGGAGAATGATTTTCAACCTACTTTGCATATTCAAGATGAGATAAAACCACTCAGCAAAAAAGGAAATATCTTCCTCAGTAATATTCATAGGGTTTATATGACAGAAGATTCTGAACCTACCCTTGAGGAAGAGTTTTTAGGAAGTAAACCTAAAGCTGATGCTGATACAGATAATGGTATTGATCTGGATGAGGTTTTACGAAGTAAAGAGTTAGATAATTTGATGGTACTTAATGATGAAGCCCATCACATCCATGACAGTAAGCTCCAGTGGTTCCAGAGTATCCAGGATATTAATAATAAGATGAAGCTCCAGTATGATCGTGGACTTTCCCTACAAGTAGATTTTACGGCTACTCCAAAGGACCAAAAAGGGAATATTTTTGTACAGACGATTAGTGACTATCCTCTTGTCGAAGCTATTAAACAAAATGTTGTTAAAACCCCTGTTCTGCCTGATGAAGCAAGCCGTAGTAAATTAGAGGAGAAGGATTCAAGCGATGTTGTAGAGCAATATCGGGATTATATTGATCTTGGTTATCAGGAATGGAAGCAACAGTATGAGGACCTAAAAAGTCAGCGAAAGCCCATACTTTTTGTCATGGCTAATAAAACCAAAGAGGCTGATAAAATAGCAGAATATCTTGAATCCCATTATCAAGAGATGAAAGATAAAGTTTTGGTGATTCATACTGATAGAAGTGGAAGAATAAAAGAGGATGTGAAAAGTCGTCAGGATGAGGTTGAAATGCTACGTAAGGCGGCCAATGAGGTTGATGATCCGAACTCTCCATATAGGGCAATTGTGTCGGTTCTAATGCTACGGGAGGGGTGGGATGTGCGAAATGTCAGTACCATCGTTGGACTCCGCCCTTTTTCTGCTGATTCCAAGATTCTACCTGAACAGGCTTTGGGCAGAGGATTACGAAAAATGTTTGATCTCAAAACGGAAGAGGAGTTAGTGGTTGTTGGAACAGATCCGTTTATTGAATTTGTGGAGTCAATTAAGACTGAAGGAGTGGAGTTTAATTACCGTCCAATGAGTTTAAAGTCTCCTTCGGATCAGAAGAATCCTATAATTGTTGAAGTGGACGAAGATAATCCTGAAAAGGATTTAGATGAGCTCGATATTGAACTTCCCATAATGACACCACGTATTTATCGAGAGTATAAGAATTTAGAATTGATTGACTTGGATCAGTTCTCATTTGATCCGATTTACTATAAAGAATTTAGCGAAGAGGAAAAACGAGAAATAGTATTTCGGGATCTGGATGGTAACGTATCCCATGCCACTGAGTTTAGTGGCTCATTGCCGAATTATCGGAATATGGTTTCATTCTTTACCCAAAGTATTCTAAAGGATAATCGCTTAGTCAGCGGATTTAATGTTTTATACCCAAAGGTGGAATGTTTTATTAGAGAGGACCTCTTTGGTCGAGAAGTTGTTCTTGAAGAGGCAAACACTCTAAGGAATATGTCTCGACCTGAAGTACCCCAAACTATTAAAAGCACATTTAAGAAAGCGATTGATGAGTTAACTGTAGAGGATAAAGGGACAGCTGATATTCAACGCCACATTAAACTCAGGGATGTTAAGCCGAAAGTCTTCAGCAATCGAAAATTTGTGAAGCCTTCAAAAAGTGTTTTTAATAAAGTAGTCTCTGAACATGACAATGAGTTCGAATTATCTTTTTCTTCTTTCTTAGATAAGCTCAGTGGTGTAAAGAGTTTTGCAAAAAATACCACTGCCGTAAATTTTACAATGGAGTATCAGAAAGAGGACAAGAATATCAGTAACTACCAGCCTGACTTCTTTATAAAAGCTGAGGATGAAGAATCCGTTTACATCGTTGAAACAAAAGGCAGAGAAGATCTAGATGCTTTTAATAAGTTTAACCGCTTAGAACGATGGTGTAAGGATGTTAATGAAGCGGGTGCAAAATACACCTACAAACCTATTTATATTCAGCAGAATGAGTGGGAAGAGTACAAGAAAAAAATTAAACACTTGGACGATATTGTGAACCTATTTCCCCAATCAATTGAAAAGTAAACAAGCCAAGTTATGAGTATTGAAGAACTATCTGATAAGGAGAAGAATAAAATAATTGACCTTATCAAAAATGATGAAAATTTGCCTAAAGAGTATATCTATAAACTGTTCTCGAATGATGAAGATGTATTTCTTTTCTGGAATGGTAGAAATGAGGAGATATCAAATATAGTACTTCCGTTTCATTCCATTGAGCACATTGATGAGCCACGTAAAGAAAAATTACAAGGGTCTGGTGAATTATTCGATATTAGGGGAAGACAAATTGAGGGTTGGACAAATAAGTTAATTTGGGGTGACAATAAACTAATTCTTTCTTCACTTGTAAATGGCCCATTGAGAGAGGAAATAGAAGAACAAGGTGGTTTAAAGCTGATTTATATTGATCCCCCTTTTAAAGTAGGAGCAGATTTCTCTTTTGATATTGATATTCAAGGTGAAAACGCAACTAAGAAACAGTCGGTACTAGAAGAAATAGCATATCGAGATACTTGGGGTCGGGGTATTTCATCATATTTGAATATGATGTATGAACGGCTAAAGCTAATGCATGATCTGTTGGATGAGGAAGGAAGTATTTATGTGCATTGCGATTATAAGGTTAGTGCGCATTTAAGGATTTTGCTAGATGATATATTTGGTACCCAACATTTCCAGAATGAAATCATCTGGAAAAGGTCTACAGCTCATAGTGACAGTGAGGGTTTTGCAAACCTCCATGATACGATCTTTTATTATACCAAAAGTGATAAAATATCTTTTGATGTTCAGTACAAGCCATATTCAGATGAATATATTGAAAAATACTATAGACATGAAGATAAACGTGGGCGTTTTTTAGATCGTGATTTATCAGCTAAAGGATTGAAAGGTGGAGGATATAGATATAAATGGAAGGGAAAAGAAGGTTACTGGAGATGTCCCAAAACAACAATGGAAGAATATGAAGAAAAAAATCGAATTTACTATACATCCAATAATACTCCACGTTATAAGCAATACTTAGATGAGATGGATGGTACACCAGTTCAAGATATTTGGACTGATATAAATGCCGTTAATTCTCAAGCAAAGGAAAGGTTAAATTATCCAACTCAAAAGCCTGAAAGCTTAATTAATAGAATCATAAAAACTAGTACGAATGAAGGTGATTTAGTTGCTGATTTCTTTTGCGGTAGTGGAACTACCTCTGCCGTTGCTGAAAAGTTAAATCGTAAATGGATCTTATCTGACTTAGGTCGATTTGCTGTTCATACCACACGTAAACGAATGATAGAATTACAGAGAGGTTTAAAAGACGAAGGAGAAAACTATAGAGCCTTTGAACTACTCAATTTGGGCAAATATGAACGACAACATTTTTTTGGCGTACCAACAAATGTCTCTGGGGATAGGCAGAAGAAAGTATTAGAAGCCAAACAAGAAAAATATGTAAACTTAATTTTAGAAGGATTTTCAGCAGAAAGAGTGGAAGGATACAAATATCTACATGGCAAACGTACCACACGCTTTGTACATGTAGGGCCCTTGAATATGCCAGTAACCCGTGACCTTGTTGAAGCCGTTTATCAAGAGTGTAAAGATGACCTTATTACACAAGTAGATATCCTTGGTTTTGAGTTTGAAATGGGGTTAGCACCATTTGTTGAAGAACAGATGAAAGATAAAGGGGTAGATATTCGCCTGAAAAATATACCTCGTGAAGTGTTTGATCCCAGAGCAGTGAAGAAAGGTCAAGTTAAGTTCTTCGATGTTGCATATCTGGGTGCAGATACCAAAGTTAATGATAAGGAAGTTCAAGTTACCCTTTCTAATTTTGTGACCAGTTATACCCAAGATGATATTGAAGACGTAGAAAACAATCTTCGTAAGGGGAGTTCAAAGGTTATTATAGACAATGGTGAAATTATTAAAGTCACCAAAGAAGGAGATGGTATTTATGACAGGGAACCATTAACCAGTTCATGGACGGACTGGATTGATTATTGGGCAGTAGACTTCAATTACGAAAGCAATAAAGAAATCATAAAAGTCGAAGAGGATGGTGAGTTAAAAGAAAAGTGGACAGGCAATTACATCTTTGAAAACGAATGGCAAAGCTTTCGCACCAAACAGGATAACGAACTTGAGTTAACATCAGCCCCTCATGAATACAAAGAGCCAGGTCGTTATAAGATCATGGTTAAGGTAGTAGACATTTTAGGAGTAGATACTTCTCAAGTGTTTGAAATTGAAGTATAAAAATTAAATTTAGATTAAACGAAAGAGTAAGGCTCATAAATACTATCAGTATTAGTCAATAAATTTAAAATAAGAGGCTTACTCTATGATATTATAGATTACCACTCATTAAAAGTCTTTGCACATTTCGAGCCCTATTAAGGCTTCATTCTTGTCATTTTTATCCTGCTCAATCATATCCCTATAAAATTCAATGACATTATAGTACTCTGATCTGCCTGAAATCTCCTTTACTTTTTTGATCTGGAGCTCAGGAAAAGACTCCAGAAAATTGTTGGTAAGCATAGGGTGAAGGATATCCAGATAAATTTCGTAATCATCATATAGCCAAGTTCTGAAGCATAAAGTTTTAATATACTGAGTGAGAATACGTGCAGAATATGTATAGGGATTATCTTGTGTTACATTTAAACTTTTCTGATAAATATTAAACAGATCCATATGTATGGGTAGGAGAGTGTTATCAAACCAATCATCATATTCATCTCTGGTCGAAATATTAACCAACTCATTTAAATTTATTTGCTCCAGATAACCAACGAGCAATTTCTTAGATCCACTTTTAAGAAGACCCAAGTTTGAAGGGGTTAAAAGTTGATTTCTGGCAAATTCGTATGAGTCTTCAATTAGTTTGTTTAATAGCTCAGTCTGTAGCATTTGTTTCTTAATTAATAGGAAATATTCCGTTTATATTAATTATCGCTATAATGAAAAGTGGAGGAATTAATTATTAGAGAAGAGGTGAATCTCATAGAAAGGGGAGGGGTATTTGATCTAATCAGAGGGGGAGTATCTCTCGCTACTACAACACCGACAAAATATATTATCCATCGACATTATCTGTATTATTGGCTTCTCTTTATTAAAAATAATATGACTTTTAGCTACTGTTATGAGCCATAGGTCTATTTCTTGAATATAATCCATTCGATGTGTACCATAGAAAACATATGAATAAGTTTAGGTAATATGGCCTATTAAACTATAACTTTAATTTGAATTCATGAGAGAATTAGATCTTTTCGGAGAAAAAAAGGTTGATGAATTTAGACTCTTCAGATCTGGGGGAAGAGTAATACTGGAATGTACAGTTGTTGAAAAATGGGGTTGTATAATTGATCATACCCTTTCATGTGGTAACGAATGGAGTAGACGAGTAAAACGAACAACTGGTATTAGCCAGAAAGAAATTAAGAGTCTTGAAGTAGTTGCTTCAACTTCATTAGGATTTAGCGGTATAGCTGAACTCAAAGCTTCAATAAACTCACAAACCACAATTGAGTATGGATTTGAAACATTATACGAGGAAGAAGATGAGTACTCCTTTTCAGCACCAGACTGCGGAAGTCTTAGGGTTTTAATATATCAAAAATACAGACTTTTTCAGTTTAATTATACTGATACACGTTGGCTTCATGGTGATCAATGGAGAAAAGAAATTAAAGAGTGGATACCCAAAGTTCGAGATGAATCTAAAAAAACAAAAAATATTCCTAATTGTGGTTGTAGTTCAGAACCAGAAGAGGGTATTGACGGTTTATTATTTATTGAAATGGATAATATAGAGATCTTAGAGGGGTACATAATTGAAAATGACGGTAAAGTATTACTTCAAAAACTAAACAAGAGTATACAAGTTGACACTGACCTATGGCCATACGAACTGGAAATAGATGTATCATCAGCTTCAATTCCAGACTATCTATTATATTTTACCTTTGAAAGATCTAAAGTGTTTCGAGCAAGAATAACACCTATTGATATTCGTATGCCAAGAGGGGAACTGGTGTTCGAATAAAAACCAAAAAAGAAACCTGGCCAAATGACCACGGCATCAAGCGGTCGTGCCTCGCCATTTTCTTGCCTCCCTTGTATTTAATAGTTAAAATCTGTTCATGTTCCTATTCATTGAGAATACTTACTTTTCAAAAAAATGGTGGAGAAATTTACCCTCCGAATATTAACGATATATAAAGGCCCTGTATATACTCCAAACCCACATAAATCCCCTTTCAGTTATGAAAATATTGATTTAGTAAATTGGAACAATATTAAATTAAAAAAGAAATAAAATACGGCTAACCTTAGCATTAACTCGGACGCATCTCGTCTACCTCTTGCCACTCTTGGCTTTAAGATTCTTCTTTCGTTAGTTGCTAATTCAACTTTTCAGTGCGTGCAACTTATGCGTAATGTCATTAGGTTAACTTAGAAATCCAACTATGTTTCCATCACCTTCACAATTCGAAGAATACTTAAATCAATTGGAAAGTTTAGACTTGGAAGAAGAAAATTCTGAGGAAGCTTTGGACGATCTATTTCAAAAACTAGAAACTCTTCCAATTGTATCTTATCCGCTTCCTTCAGATTTCCCCATGACAAGAGCAAGGCTTAACAATGATGGTGAAAGATTTGATCATGTTAGTCAAGTTTGGCATAAACCTGAAGAATTAAATAACGGGTTTGGAAGAGCTAGCAATCCAAACAACAATGTTTTGTATTGTGCATTTGATCCTTACCCAGATAATAAATCAACAGATAAACCAGTTGAAAGAATTACAGCTTTATGTGAAGTCAGTGATATTTATTTCACAAATCCAGATGAGACCATTTCAGAAACCGTTACTTTTGCTCGGTGGTTTCCTGGTCAGCAACTTAATTTGGTTTGTCCATTTGATTTTTCAAGATTGAGTTCTGAAAGTCCGATACTTGAAGACATGAACCAAGCATATTCAAATATTGTCAATGAATATGAGGAGTATGAGGATCAAATAACTCGGTTTCACACATTTATTGCTAATCAGTTTGCCAAACATCCTATTGAAGAAGAACATGAATATAAAATAACTGCACTATTCACTGAAATGATAATGGAGAAGGGGTTTGATGGCGTTATTTACCCTAGTGTAAAGACTGATCTTCGTGGATTTAATGTTGCTGTGAATAGCAATATTGTTGAAGATAATTTTAATCTTTTTGCAGTCTGCGAATGTACTCACTATTTGAAACAAGACTATAGTTTTGTGAATAATGACTTACTAACAAGTGAAATTAAGGAAGATGGTTCATTTCAATTATTACCATTAGAACATCCTTATACATTGCCAGAAGAACAGGTTCAAAAAATTATAGAAAGTAATATAATTTAACCTAACCCAAGCATTAACGCGGGCACGCCTCGCCAGTTCTTTGTTCCTCTTGGTTTTAAAACTTGTCTTTCGTTAGTTGTTATTTCAAAATTAATCCGTGCACAGGTTATGAGCAATGTCGTTAGCCATATTAATTAAGGGAGCTATAGCATGATCATCTCAAGTTTAGAAATTGAAAATTTTAGATGTTTTAAATCCCTCAATTTAGATATTGAGCAATTAACTAGCATTGTTGGTGAAAATGGTGTTGGGAAAACAACAATATTAAATGCGATTCATTTTGCGCTTAGTCCATACTATCTATCTAGTCGGATCAGTATCTCTGACTTTCATCACGAATCAACAGAAGAGATTTCAATAGTATTACGATTTGACGAAAGCTTTATAGCAAAATTGCCAGATGGTTGGTATAGCAGAGAAGTCCCCTGTATTGGAGTTGCTCTTGTAATAAAAAAGAGGAAACGAGCTACTTCTGGTAAAGCTTTTTCAGACGGATTCACAACCTATCACTATCTTATACCTGATGACAGCGATTCAAAGGTAACCAGACATGAAAATGGTTGGTCAATGCCTAGAAAAATGGATTCTAGTGATCGATTCAAATTTTCGCAAAGACATTTGTTAATTAGAAATGCTGAAGAAACCGAACTTCCCAAATCCTTTTTATTTGATAAAAATAGAGAAAATCAGGCGAAAATAGGTTTCAATTCAACACTTCAAAACTTAACTGAAGACCTAAATTGGAGATTTAGAAAGAATATTGAGGACATTGAATCTGAATTAATCGAAAGTTGGGATGAAACTTACAATCTAATACTAAATAATCTAAGTGGGTCACAACTCAAAGCAACAATAAAACCTCTAAAGGAAAAACTGATTGAGATAATTGGTGATGAATTCAATGATCTTGAATTATCATTATTGAAATTGCAGGAACCCTTCTCCAAAGGTTTTTTTAGTCTTAGAAAGGATTCCCACCAAATTGAAAGAGATGCAATGGGATCAGGAATTTCCATGTTTCTCACTTTTTTATTTTTAGACATCATAAGCAATTTATCAAATAGACAAATTGTAATTATGATAGATGAGCCTGAACTTCATTTGCATCCTCAGTTCCAAAAGAAACTATATAAATATTTAGCTGATTCCGAGAATCAAATCATTTACACTTCCCACTCTGAAAATTTTATTGACATAGGTCTATGGAAGGGAATTAGAAGATTAGATAGAGACTTTGAAGTTCATCCGATCGAAGAAAATCTAAATGAAGAGCTAACTTATAGAGGACAAACAAAAAAAGTTAGTAGTCAATTGGATGATCTCCATAAGTATTATTTAAACAAGTCTAGTTTAACAAAAGAGCATAATGAAATACTTTTTGCTAGGAAGTGTATTTTAGTTGAAGGACCCATTGAAAAATATGCATTTGACGTCTTACCAACTGAATTCGGATACAACTTTGATGAACTAACCACTATAAAAGCTAATGGAAAAGGAAAACTTAAAAATATGCAATTAATTTGTAGAGCTTTTGGTATTCCTTATTTCACAATTTTTGATCTAGATGGAAACTCATTTGAAGATGATCAAGAGAATAAGGCTTTACAATCATTTGCATTAGGCGATAATTATTATGCTTTTGACAATTCGTTCGAGCATGTAATTGGAACTCAAAATGCTGATTATAAAACATCTGAATCTATGGCTAAGATTGAATCGTTGGAAGCTCTGCCTGAACCAATAGAAAGTTTATTTGAGTCGATTGATAGTTTTTTGTACACGTAATTAAAATATGGCTAATCAGCGCATTAAGGGGACAGGCCTCGTCATTTTCTTGCCTCCCTTTCATTTATTAGTTAACCTTTTATTCGTAAATAATTCAAAACGTTGGCTCTTGCCTCCTATGCGCAAGGTCATTATACCTCTAACTCAAAATTAGATAGCTTTATTTAAATGTCTTCTAAAGTTACGCCAAGATTAATAGAATTAACTTATGAAGCCGCCCTTAAATCATTCTGGCGTAAAAATGCCTTAAAAAAATTTCTTAGAGCATCTCATATATCGGAATCATATTTAGCAACTTGGGATCTTGAAAATGAAACAAAAAGAGATTTTCTGGATAGAGCATTTATAAAATTACAGACAAGCAAAAAGGGCCAAGCCGTAATAGAAAAGATGTCCAAGAATCTCTCAGAATTTAAGTCATTTCCTGATCTTAGAAATTGGGAAGATTCAGATGAGAAAATATCAAAAGCATATAAAGCAGTTGAGGAACTTAAATACTACTTGAAATCTCGAGAAGAAAAAGCCCAAAAAGAGAAAACGAAACAAGAAATCAAAAAAAGAGCAAGAGAAAAGCGTGCTGAAATTCAGAGATCCCTTAATGATAAAAAAAAGCTACAAACACGACTTGATTCTCTTCATAAAGAAGTCGGAACTCGAGAAGGAGGCTACAAATTTCAAAAATGGTTTTATGACTTTCTTGATTATTTCGATATCGATAATCGAAAGCCATATAATTCAAAGGGGCGACAAATTGATGGTTCCTTAACACATAATGGAACTACGTACTTAGTGGAACTAAAATTTACTGGCAACCAAACTGATGTTACGGAAATCGACTCACTGAAAACAAAAGTCGAAGACAAAGCAGATAATACAATGGGTATTATGGTTTCCATTTCTGGCTATTCATCAGTAGCTATCGAAAGTGCATCTGGAAAAAGAAGCTTACTATTGTTACTAGATGCCCAACATATTTATATGGCGTTAGCGGGCACGCTTAAATTTGATGAAATAATTTCAAGGGTTAGAAGGCATGCTTCACAAACTGGTGAATCTTTTTTAAAAGTCTCAGGTTTCGGTGGATAAGAGGTATACCCCCCATATTAAGGGGAAGCACCTCGCCAGGTATTCCCAATTTTTGGCTTTTTAGCTGTTCATTCATTATTTAATTAATCAGTGCTTTTACTTGCACACCTTATGTGTAATGTCGTTATATGGCTAAATAGGGTCCAATGAATCAAGTACATTCCGAAAAAATGAATGAAGAAAAGAAATATGTTCTCAAATACTGGATAAGCACAGAGAAGTTTAGTAAAAAAGGATTCTCTGCTTATATCGATTCTGCATTCGGGAAAATCCTACCAAAATTAGATCGTAAGATATATTTAAAACAGGAATACCTAGTTCTAAAAATAATTGGTAATGAAAGAAATATTGATGCTTGCTATGATAAATTAAATCTTAATCGTAAATGGGCATATAGAGTCCAAGATGACCTTGGTGAATCTTTACGTTTAAAATCATATCGCATTTTGGCAGATCTTGAATTATCCTTTAGAGAATTTATAAATCGTGCGATGATTGAAGTAGGAGGATTCAATTGGTGGAACACTTTGATACCTGACAATATCAAAGAAAGAGTAAATCAGGTTGAACAAAAAACTGATGACAAACAAGTAGATAGCCAACATGCGTTGGAATTCACTCATTTTGATGACCTCATAAAAATTATAACTGCTGATTTTCAAGAATTATCCGATGATGAAAATATTTCAGTTAATAAACTTTCAGAAATAATTTCTAGCTGTTCAACTTTTATAGAGTTTAGAAATGAGCTGAATGAGAGAAGAGAAGTCATATCAATTTGGGAAAATGTATTCTCAAAATATTTTGAGAATAAGGAAGAATGGCTTGATTTAAGAAAAAGGATTGAAACTGACATTATTCGAACAAGGCATAAAGTCATGCATCACCGAATGCTTAGACTCTATGAAGTTCGTAAATTAAAAAAGTGTAGTGAAGAAGTTCAAAGGGTAATAAAGCTTGCAAAACGTGGTCTAACCAAGAAGGAATTACAAGAAGCAAGAGAGAATTTGCATCGTATATCCGAAAATTTTCGAAACTATTTCAACAATGTTATATCCAATAATTTCCTAACCCAAATAAATAGGTTTGATGTACAAAACGAAAAATTGGTTGAGGCTTTAAATAAGAGTATAAAGAATCCAATTATAGACTCTGATTTCCTAAATATTATTAATTCAATCGACTTGTCTACCTTTAATCAGCTCCCTCCAACACAAAGTGATAGAGGTAAAGATAATACTGACTATGAAGACAATGAAAAGGATGATTCAGATGGAGAGGATACAGATGAAAAGAAGCCAGGTAACAAAGAATGAAAAATAGAAATCACGAATTAGCAACCTAACTCCTTTGACCTTTTCAGGGCTTGCCACTTTCTGGCTTTTTAGTTATCCGTTCATTATTTAACAAATCAACATTTTTACGTGTGAACGTTATGCGCTAGGACGGTTACATTTTCTAATTCACTAAAGAGATGAAATTATATCCAAATAATCCAACATTTGTATGGGCAGTTTCGATAAGTGCAATTACTCTCTCTTTTTTAGCTATTTCTGTAATTCCTCTTTTTCTTTATGATGGAGTAAGATTTTCTCCAACCTTATTGATTACCTGGCTAACAGCGTCAGCAATAATTCTTACACTTGCAGTTTCCTTCGAAAGTTTACGCGAATTAAAAGGATCAAGGGAACATCAATTCGCACCAATTTTAAACATCAGTAAGCTTGATTATAACAATGATTTTTCAAATCAAGAATCTAATGTTCATAGCACTCATATAACGTTTTACATTCGCAATTCTGGAGAAGGCAAAGCAATTAATGTTAAAAATTATATTTATTTAAGAGATAGTGATGATATTCAGTGGGTTAAAAAGGAATTAGACTCATCAAATTTTGATTTAAAAGCTGATGAAAATGTTGAGCAAAAAACTACATTTGGAAATTTAACACACCCAAAAGGTGATAATCCTAACATTGTAATTGAATTGACATTTAATGACACACTTGGGAAAAAATATGATATAATTAAAACCTATAACTATTCACTTTTTGGTGGAATCGAAGAAACAAATACAGTTGATTCTTTAAAGTTAGAAGATGAAAAGAAAGTACAGACTGTAGAAAAGCGAGCTAAAGAAAAAGCAAAAAAAATGTCAAGGAAGTTTAAAAAAGATATTTCAGTTGAAGAAGTTGGATGTGAGAACCAGAGAGTTTATTTAGTTATCACTTACAATGGGAACAAATTAATAGATGGTGATTCCTTAATGTTTTCTACAGATACTATAGTAGAGAATATTTTTACTGGAATAGAAATTAAACTAGGAAACATCTAGTACGCGCTTTAGAGGGAACAAGCTTCGCCAATTCTTGCCAGCTTCAACTTTATTGGTTACCCTTTGTTTAATATGGCTTAATACGTTGGTTAGTGACACTTATTCTTAAAGATATATACAGATAGAAGACTATGCTACAAGCTGAGATATGGAATGACTGGGAAGAACATTACGAAAATATTAATGTTCAGTCAGGTGAAATTTGTAAAGATGGGATAATCAATAATGATAAATATGAGAAATCCGATCCGAAAATTCTATTCGTATTAAAAGAAGTAAATAAATATGGTGGAGGTGACTTATGCCATCTCTTAAAAAATGGACCTAAATATCAGATGTGGCATGCTGTAGCTCGATGGTCTGCGGGTATCCTAAATGACTTTCCTCCATTTAGTGATATAGATAACAAAGAATCGAAATATGAAGCAATTCATTCGATAGCTTCTATCAACCTTAAGAAAACAACAGGGAAAGCAAGTGCAAATAAAAAAAGAATCAACGCATTTGCTTATAGGGATCGTGAATTGTTATTGAAACAAATTGAACTAATCTCTCCAGATATAATAATTGCTGGGGGGACATTTGATATATTAATTTGGTTATTAGGTTTGGATATTGATCCTCAAAACCCTGAATATAAGCCAGTTACAGATTCAAAGCGCGATTTAAAAGTTGTTCCTTGGCGACATCCAGCTAGAGTTAATAACAAAAAAACATATCGAGAACTAAAAGAATTATTTAGATCTGCTTAGCTAAAATCGTTATAAAATATTTTTAGTTCACTAGATGTCAGATTCTTGTTGATCAATTCTGTGTACATTTATAATAAACGTTGGCTTGCAGTTTAACTATGTGAAAGGATATATGGTATTTCCACAAATTATATTGTTGACTTAGGTTTGCTTATTTGTCCCTTCGCTATGTTTTATGGAATACTAATTTCCTATTACTACAAAGGTTATCGGTGGAAAAAATTAAACAACATACGCAAATACCTTTAGCATTAGCTTTCCTAATTGCTCTATTAGATATGCCATATGGCTATTATGAGCTTTTGAGAACAGTATCTATGGTCCTCTTTATCATTTATGGAATTAATTCGAATAAAAAAGGTGAGGAATTATGGACATTCTTTTGGTTTGGTTCTGCCATCCTTATAAATCCAATATTTAAAATTGCCCTAGGTAGACTTTTATGGAATGTAGTTGATATAATTTGGGCGGCTATATTGGTTTATAGAAGTAAAGACAGGTAGATTAAGCTTCTTAGTGCATATGAGAGCATTCATTATAACCCTTCTAGAATGGCTTTTACTTACGTTGGCCCCAACAAATCAATAGGATATCATGAAACTTTCAATCAGTTTTGATGTGCCTGATTTTGATCAGTATGAAATTGAAATTCAGTGTCCTGTCTGTAGGCTTCATAACTGGGTTAAATTAGGAGAAATTAGAAGAAGAGAATTTACAATCTGCAGAGGATGTCATTATAATATATTGCTTATCGACCATTTAGGTAAGTATCAGAAATTCATACGTTCACTTGAGAAAACTTTTAATAACATTTTATAATGGATCAAGAATTAATTCAGCGATCACGTTATGTATTAAGATCAAGGGTAAGGAGATTACAAACGTGTCCAGACTCAATAATTCATAACAATTTTCAACAATTTATTAATTGGTTAAATAATCATCCGCTTTTTTCATCACTGATAATGAAACTTGAAGAGAGAGACGATAAATTCATTAACCAAATTGAAACTATTGCTGAAGAAGCTCCTGGGAAAAGCAGATATGATCCTGGCTCTTGCTCACCATCCACCATTACTGAGCATACTTCAATGTGTTATCAAATAATCAAGTCATTAGCTCAAATGGATGATGACTTTGACGATCAACACTTTGAATTTTTGTTACGTTGCTATGCTGAATTTGCTACTGGTAAAGAGTATTACAAATTGGATGATGCATTAGAGGTTATAAGAGATCTTATTGTTGATAGTTTATACGAATATTTAGATGAGGAGATAGACTTCCGAAATAGTATTTATCTACTTTTATTGAAATACAAACAGAGATCAGAATGGTTCAGGCGTAATCGTCTTTCTAAATATGCCAGTAATGGGCTAGAAAATCTTGAAGGGGAGAAAGCCTTAGCTTTTAATTTACAAGAATATGTTCTTGACCAAGGTGTTGAGTTCTTTGTTGAACCAACATCATCAAGTGGAATAGCTGATTTAGTTTTGAGAGACTCTCACGGTCAATATTTAATTATTGATGCAAAGTTTATAAAAGGAGGTAGTAGTAGTTCCACAATCATAAAAAAATTGGTTAATGGTTTTCATCAAGTCCATAGGTATTGTGAAGATTATAATGAAGATGCTGGTTTCCTAGTAACATTCAATCAATCAAAGTCTAAGATTTCGTTAGACTTAGAGATACTACATGGGTTTAATTACTTGAAATTTGGTGGAAAAGTTATTTATCACATTTTTATAAACTTGGCTTTTTTACCTTCAGCTAGTAAATCAGGTAAGGCAGAAGAAATAACAATAAGCCAGCAAGACCTCATTGAACAAATCAAGTAACGGTTATTTGCACTCAAGCATATTTATGTAAATGGATAGCCAAGCTCTTTTAATGTAATATTTTTAGAAACGTCCGTAACTATGATCCATAATCCCTTATCACTATTAAAAGTTGAGAACTGGTATCAAGGATTAATATTTATGGTAATAGTACTGTTTTTTTGTCTTTTTGGTTGTCAAAAGGCAAGGGAATCAACATTAAATGTTAGTAACGTAAATTATCAATTAAGTTATCATGATTTTAACCTGACAATTGGTTCTCAAGATTCTGACTTAACCCCTCCATGTAACATGTTAAAGTGTAATGAATTCCCTCAGGTCAAATTTTTTTTGAATTCGAACACAATTAATTTTGATGAATATTTAGATGAAAATCATGAATCTTCTAATCTATATTTTGATCACAACAAAGATATATTTAGAGAAGAATATTTGCTAAGTGATTATCTAATTGAATATTCATATTTAAGAGAGTACACGGATTTTTTAATGATAACGCCACTGAAATATATAGAGATCAAAGACATATTTAGAAAAGAAGTTGTAGAGGATATCAACCATTATGAGAGAAAGGTAACGCAGGATGAATATCTTGATGGAAGTCAGACTTTTGACATCACTAATATCCAGTTTGATGCCACATTTTTGAAAAGAGTTAACTTTGAACTACGTGGAGAACGGATTAAAACCATTATCGCTATTTATTAAGAAGTGTCAGATATCCAATCAAGCAAATGGACTGAGTTAATCGATCTTAGTATTACATATTTAATTTTAATGTATATCCTTATGGCTATTGATTATCCGCAAAACAAATGATTTGCTTAGTAATACGGAATATTTGAGATCCTATATATGAAAACAGACGTCAACGAAAAAACAATAGAAGCATTAGGAGAAGTCATCACAGGAGATGCGCAATTATCACCTTATAGATCTGGACCTGAACTTGTTAACTTTTTCAACCAGTTTGGACTTGATGATAGTTATGGAGGTGGTTTCCCTTCGAGATGGAAATATGCTGAAGAAAAAGTTCGTCACTTTAATGGTTCAAGCAAACTGACGTTAATTATAGAGGAAGCAGTAGATCCAAGAAATTTCTTAGGCACTAAATATGATATAGAAAATGCTGTTGAATACTTAAATGAGTATTTGTTCTACGAAGACTTAGAACTAAAGAGAAGAATCAAAAAGTATAAGCTGGTTAATTCAGCTGAACCTTTGGTAGAGATTGAGAATAATATTTTTACTACCAACGAAAATCCTAACCATGAATTTATTTCAGAGCAAATTGAAAAGTGTAGGGAGAAAATACAAAACCAAGATTTTGATGGAGCAATAACCAATGCACGTTCATTATTGGAGGCTGTCTTAGTTGAAATTGAAAAGAAATTAGTAACTGATCCTCCAAAATATGATGGCCAGATGATGAAACTTTTTAATCGAGTTAGAAAAAAACTCAATTTAGACCCTTCTAGAAAAAATCTTTCTAAAAATCTAAAAAAGATATTGAGTGGTTTGATTAATGTTGTATCAGGCCTTGCACCAATCCGTAATAAAATGAGTGATTCTCATGCTCGAGAATTAAAACCCAGTAAACATCATGCAATTTTGGTTGTAAATTCAGTTAAAACCGTAACGAATTTCTTATTCGATACTTTTAAATATCAGCTTGAAAAAGGTCTCATTAATCTCAATTAACTATGCTCATACACCTATACAATGTATTAAGGTGCACCTCGCCAGTTCCATGCCGCTCTTGGTCTTGAGTCTCATTTGCTAACTCAACATTCATGCGTGGGCACCTTATTCGCAATGTCCTTAGGTGGCTAATTTTAAAAATCATTTATAATGACTTTAGCAATTTCATGGATTAGAAAAATTTCAGATGGAAGCGAAGAATTGATTTTTGCATCTGATAGTAGGTTAAGTGGAGGGAGAAATTTAGATTGCTGTCCAAAAATATTAACATTAGCTCGTTCGGATAGTGCTATGGCATTTGCAGGTGATACTGACTTTTCTTTTCCTTTAATACATCAACTTAAACTTGCGATTGAATCTCACCAACCTTCATTAGATAGAGCAATGGATCTCCATAAAATGAAAGCACATGCTCTAAAGGTATTCAATAGTATGAGTGATTCAGTGCAAAGTTATGTAGAGGTTCTTGAAAATCCAGATACCTCATTCCTATTAGGTGGTTATTCGTGGGTAAATAAAGAATTTGCTATTTGGAAAATTCATTACAAAGAAAAAGAAAAACGTTTTGCCTGTAGACCTGCTAAAACGTGGATAGAAGATTTTGGGAAGATCGCGTTTATTGGTGATCGTGCAAAAGACGCTCAGAATAATTTAATAAAATTGCTTAAAGAGAAATATGGCTTAACTACAGAGAATGGAGCCTCTAAAAAGGGTTTTGATATGGAACCATTTGAAGTTCTTCGAAATATGTTAAGAAAAGCTGACCCCAATGACAGTATAGGTGGAGCACCCCAACTAGTTAAAGTCTACCAACATATGAATTGTCGTTCTGTAGGAGTATATTGGCCCAATAAATCTTCAAAGAATGTTTATTTGCTTGGTAGACCCTTATTCGACTATGAGAATACTGATAATTGGATAATGGATCCAGACAAATTAATTACATCTCATCCAAGGTTTTCTAAGAACACATAAATTTTTTAATATCTGCTATTTCCAATACGGGTCAGTAGTTTAATTGGCAAAACCCCTCTTTTTTTAACACATAATTTCAGTGTGTTAAAAAAAGAGGAGATCTAGGTTCGAATCCTAGCTGATCCTCTTTTATAATAACTTTAGCCATCTAGCCAGCGCATTAAACAGACAGGGCACGTCTGTTCTTGCCTGCCTTCCAATAGTTACTAAAAGTATAACTGTACTCTATTTAGAGTATACCCCAAATCGGTACATTTTTTCTCTACCATAAGTAGCCTTTAGAGTTAATACTTGCGTATTCAAGCACAATACCCTAAATTGAATACACTAATTAATAATTCAATGGGGTACAATCATGAAGGCTACCTATGTTAGAGTTTCTACCTTTGAGCAAAATATTTCCAGGCAACTTGAAGGAAAGGAGGGGGAGATTTACTGGGACAAAGTATCTGGAATGACAGCATTTAAAGAAAGAGAGGATGGAGCAAGGTTATTAAAAGATGCAGAAGAAGGGCTTATAGACACCCTTCAGATACACTCAATAGACCGCCTTGGGCGCGACGCCATCGATGTCCTTCAAACGATTAAGAGATTTACTGAATTAGGAGTAAATGTTAAATCGAAGAAGGAAGGATTAAATACTCTTCTGGAAAATGGAGAACAGAATCCTGTCGCTAAACTTTTGGTATCAGTCTTAAGTACTTTGGCAGAAATAGATTATAACAACAGGAGGGAGGCTCAACGCGAAGGAATTCAAAAGGCTAAGTTAGAAGGTAAATATAAGGGTAGGGCCCCTGGAACAGGATTATCTGATACAGATATGGTTGAAAAACATGCGGATATTGTGGAAGAACTTAATAAAGGGGAATCAATCCGTAGGACTGCTAAGCTGACTGAAAAGAGTAAGAGTACCGTACAACGTGTCAAGAAAGCTTTGGAAAGAATCGATGAAAATAGTTAAAGTTTTATTTTGGATATCAGATCAATAATTGAGACTGACTTTTTATTATCATTCTACTATACTAATATTCTATTTCCGTAATTAAAGGAAGTAGTATTTTCAACTCATTTGATTAGACTTAAAAGTTTTTTTGTAAAATTAATATAGTATGTGATCAATTGATAAAATTTATTTCACAAGCATTAAGAAGAATTACAAATACAAAACCATGGCAAAAGCAATTCAAGTAGGGGTATTAGTACTAACAATACTTATGATAATTTTAGTTTTACTAATGATGGGACAGATATCAGGGGTTGACAATGAAATAAGACTCTCTATAATCAATGATTTAAGTATTGTCATTGGAATGGCACTTATAGCTCTTTCTATTACGACATTGAAAAAGAAAAAGTCTGATTCCTTGGATAGAGAAGAATAGTTTAAATCTACTATTTTTGAGTAGTGCTCTCGTTTCTTAATCCTTAAATAGGATTAAATTTGTTAAGATTGATATTCTCTGTAAAATAGTTACTATTGATAGTCGCTACTCAATGCTAGTTAGAGCTATATAGTTTTAAACCTCAATATAAATTAAAATAATAATTCCAACCAGTATATGATTAGACAATGATTTTTCAGTAACAGGGCTAAATTCGAAGTTGGTTATTAGTTTATAAACAAGTGAGCTTATTTATCATTTTAATTATTTTGCCATTCAAGAGAAATATCTTTTAATATGAATTTAAAAAAGAAACTTTTTCATCCCGATTATGACAACTATTCTATATTAGCAAATCTAAAATTTGAGTCCAAAAGCATAGCAGATTTCAATAGTAAAATAAAAATAGCTCTTAAACATCCTTTTACTGACCATGTAATTAAAGCTAATCCTTTTCCGAAGGATTATTCAGATATACGTAAAGCTAGACAAGTACCCTTTACAAATAATATCGCTGGAGAACTTGGTTGGGTTTTACATGGAATCCTTCGATATAAAGCTGAGATAAAAGAATTTTTACTACTTAAAAGAAAATTTGATGAATATATATTAAAAGGTGACTATGAAAAATCATTAGAAATACTCAGCGATGTTGAAAAAAAAGTCGGGATCTCATTGTGGTCAATTGAGAATAGATTTCTAGTAAAAGAATGGCATGAAGGAAGTGAAGCAAATTGGGCTCTATTAAGTGAGATATCGGACCAAATTGATAGTGCTTTAATCCTGTTCATGGTTGAATGTTATAGTAAGAGAGCTGAGAAGAAAATATCATATTCGAGGTATAGTGATTTTATAAAAAGTAAAATTGATGGTCTTAATGATGAAGCTTTGAATGAATATTTCTTCTTTAGACTTAATTATCCTGCTTATAAAAACTATAGTCACTATTATCTATTTTTGTCTATTGAGAGTGGTTTTCCTTTAGTTGATAGATTTTTGTTATTAATTGACATCTTGTCAGAGGGGTTGAAAAACCCCGACTATAATGATTTGAGGCCCTTAAAAGAAGCTTTGAATAAGTTAGAGTACTTTAATGACCAGCTGTTAATTAAAAAACTCAAAACATTATTTCATGGAATTTTTGAGAGATTAGAAGGTTCAAAGGGCTGTATAGATTTATGGGATTTATATTCGAAGGGAAAATTTAAAGAATGTTTGAAGCTTTCTTATAAGGAAATTTTAAATAATCCAACGGTTATCGAATCATATGAGATTTATATAAAGTCCCTGATTGAATTAGATAAGGATTTTAAAAAAACAGGTCATTCAGAAATTATAGATGAAATACTTTCAAATTTATATTCTATTCTTTCAAGAGAAAATAATTTAGTAGAATCAGCAAGGAATTTAATGAAACTTTCTTCTGCATTTCATAATACATCTTGGGGTAAACAGGTACAGGGATTAACTATAAAGTATACAAGTAGAATTAATAAAAATTCTGATAATAGCTTTTTATATATAGTTAATTCAAAATTAAACAATCCACGAATTTTAAATTTATTAGATCAATACCAAGAACATCCAATAAAATATAAAGAAGGTTTTGAAAAGAAATACGGCAACCCACTATGTTATTCAATTAACAAGTGGATTGTAAATGGGGATTATGAGTCTATAACATCTAATCAGCAAATTAATCCCCAAAGAAAATTTATTTATCAGGGTAGAGCCTTAGAGAGAGGAAAAGAGTTTGAAAAATTAGTCAATCATTTGGAGGAGAAATATGAATTGCTTGACCTATCAAGAATTGAAGAAGAAGAGCGAATTAGACAATTATATAGATCTTATATAAAGATAGGTAATCACGAGCGAGCATTATTATTATATGTAGATAACTATTTAGAAAACAATCAAATTACAACCAGGTTTTCAAGCGATGCATTATCAGATATAATAAAAGAAGGGAATTCAGACAGTTTAGGTAAGCTAGTCGAGTTTCCTATTTTTTATCAGATCGCCAATACATCTGCATATTCTCAATATGTGGCTTATGATACATTTTTATCGACAAGTGGCTTTAACAAACCGTCAGAGCTTTACAATAGATACGAAGGTAGTAACACTAAGCTAATATACTTTTTGGATAAAGTATGCACTGTAGATTTAATGCAATATTCAATTATATTCAGTGGTCAAGATGAGGTTGAGAGTGAAAGGAGAAAGTTATTAAGAATTCTACTCAAAATTGATAGTGCAAATGAAGAAAAGTATATAAAGGAAATAGCTGAACTTACACAAACAGAAAATGTACGAAAAGCGATAAGAGAAGTAAATAAAGGAAGAATTACTGTTAATATACCACAGCTTAAAAATGATGAATCATCAAGTATTAAAGAGGGGTTTAACAGATATCAAGAGCTTTCTAAATACTCGGAAAATAATGAAGATGCAAAGGGTTTAGATGTTTCTACAAAAGCGATTAAGGGTTATATAGATAACCTATTAGAAGAAAAAAAACAGGATCCAGAAGGAATTACCAATGATCCAGCTTATATCTCTTTTAAAGCTATGTTTTTAGATTTGAGAGATAAGTTTTTGTTGAGCAAAGAATACGGTTTAGATGGGTATTTAAGTACAAGAATAAGGCATGGGACATTAGAAAATCATATTAGAAGTGTTTTTGAAAACCATAATTTAATTTCAGAAAGAGATAGTCAAGGTAAATATAAAGGAGTTGAATATTGGTCAGAAGTATCACCTGGTATTTTAGAAAGGAATCTCCAAAAACTTCAAAATGACTTGAAAGAATTTTCTCGAGAGATAGATGCGCAAATAAACTATATAACTCAAGAGTTAATACAAATTTATACTGACAAACATAACAGCAAACCTAATGCACTATTTAACTTTAACTTTACTCAAGAATATTTATGGATAGCATTTCGAACTGTAAAAGATAACATTAGTGATC
Source organism: Fodinibius sediminis (assembly GCF_900182555.1). GTDB lineage: Bacteria > Bacteroidota > Rhodothermia > Balneolales > Balneolaceae > Fodinibius > Fodinibius sediminis. Next base: position 26,253 of record NZ_FXTH01000026.1, read on the forward strand.
AAGAGGAGTTCATAAATTTTGTTTTTAGGGAGCTTCAGTCACATACAGAACAAAGGTTAAAGGAAGTTAGGAAACAGTTTAAAGGAAATATTAAGAATGCTTTTATTAGTGAAATAGATAAGTTAGGTGAATCAATTGACAATTCTTTAGGCAATGGTTCTTACCCAGAATTAAGAAAATCTATTTTAAATAGTCGTACTAAAATTAATAATGAATTAGACCGAATAGCAGAATGGTTTTATTGGGTGTGTAAACTGAACTCTGTCCGGGCTGCTTATTTTTCGTGGTTACGGGTTAAGTCTAATGGTAGTCGATCGCCATATCGAATAGCCAGCTGC
>NZ_FXTH01000027.1 GCF_900182555.1 Fodinibius sediminis
GCAGCTGGCTATTCGATATGGCGATCGACTACCATTAGACTTAACCCGTAACCACGAAAAATAAGCAGCCCGGACAGAGTTCAGTTTACACACCCAATATCTTCGGCTTCGACTTTTAGATCAGAGTAGTCATCATCAAACAAGGTGTTTCTGTAATCTTGATTCTTTCGTGCTTGCTTAAGCCACTCTCGTCCTAAAATTTTCGCCTGTTGGCCGGATAACCCTTCGCCTTTCCCTTGGAGTAGATCATCTACAGGATTGATCTGCGAGGCTCCTGATGAGATCGCGATCATTCCGTATAGGTAGCCAATCATCTCCAGAATAGAGAGGATGAGCAACAGGGTCGAATCAATACCCGAGGCAGATAGCCGGCCGGTTGACAGGAGTCCGGAAATCGTGAGGCTGGCTATGCCACTTTTTACGATTCCCTTTCCCTTTTCAGGGGTTTTGCCTTTTAAAAGTCCAATTAGGGTGGGGACTGCTTTAATAATCGGCGATAGAATCTTTAGCATCAGTAGTGTCTTGTTTGGTTAGGGATTTTAATCGGTTGATCCGACGGGGAATGATTTCAAATTCGATAGATCGAATTCTTTGGTTATGATCGTCAAAGCGACTGTCCGTCCGCTGGACATAGGTTTCCAAGCTCTTTTCCAATTTGCTTAGGTTATCAGCCTGCACTTTCACTTTCTCGTTGATGCCGATCATGAGCTCATACCATTTCTTAATTTCGGCGGTCTGATTATTGATCGAATCGTAGATGCCGGTCAGAAACAAGCAGATAATCGTGGTGACAATCAGCTCCTTGTATTTTTGGAAAAAGCCATTGGGTTGTGAGTTGCTCATGGCCCATACCTCCTGATTGCTTCATCCAGCGTAATGGATTGCTTGTTTGATTTACAGTAAAAGTGGCCACTGGCAAGCGATTGGTAATAGTAGTGGCCGTCAATTCGCAGCCACCGCAGTGGACGCGGGGACCGGCCGTTCCCGGACCACCCGTCTACATGTAGTCCTATGGCAGGTACTTCTTTTCCATTCTTGTTGTCATAACTCCAGTCAAAGTATAGGCCGACGCCTCGGAATCCCCAGGTGTTAGCGAGCAGCCAGTGCTGGAGCGCGGACGGTTGACTGACCAGCCACTGGTCAAATAGCAGGATATCAAAGGCCAGACCATGCCCGTGGGACTTCGGATCTCCTTTGCGCCAAGCCGAAGAAACCATGGTAGACAGCCCGTGCCATTGTCGCCAGGCTAGAAAAGACCGTAAAAAGCCTATGTCCATGCGATCAATGGTGCCGGGACCCTGGATTTCAAGCTCGGAGATCGAAAAGTGGTTGCCGTAACAGTCAAGGAGAGCTAGGTAGTCATTTCTGTTCATGTTAGTTTCCTCTCGTGGCTAAGGTGAGAAGGAGGATCAGTGCTACTCCACCAGCAATCTTATAGCTGGTCGGTATTTCGCCGTTAATGTATTTCTTGGCTTCGCTGATAAGATCTTTTTGCGTTTCTGGGGCTTTGTTTTCTCCAAGTCCTCCGCTGCAGCCGCATCCGGATTGGGAGGTATTACCAGCAAGACCGCTTCCAGCGCATCCACATGATTGTTCATTTACAAAAGAGGTTTCCATAGTATTTCACCTGAATGTTTTGAGTTTTTAAAAGAGGATTTTCCAAAGAAGCAGGCCGCCTGCAATTCCCCCACCTGCCATAGCCGCATGGGTTTTCTTTACCTGCATGCCGCCAATGCTAAAAGTGCCCGCTAGGATATCCTTGTGGGAATCAGGCTGCTGCTTGCTGGCAGATTTGTTTGTGGTTTTGGGTTTAGAGGTCGGCTTCGACTGCTTAGTAGTGGGTTTCTTAACTGTGTTAATATTTAGCTTCGGAGGAGCAGGTACCGGATTTTTGTCAATAACAGGCCGAGGTATAAGCACTGGCTTTGGCTTTGGAATAGGTCGCGGTCGAACTCGTGGCCTTATTTGCTGTGTTCGATTGCGAGGGGCTGGTTCATCCAGAACTGGTCGAAGCATTGCCGGACGCGTGGGCATCCGTCCTAGTCCTCGCGCTTCTGTAGGTTCTTCGCAGATATAATGTGATTCGGTATTCATGGGTGTTGGGGTGTCATATAGTTATAAGTTGCAAAGGCGATAGCAGCCATCGGAAAGATGTATATGGACAAGCTGGTTGCTTGGGAAAGGCCGAGTAGCCCGCTGATGAGCTTCTTTCGCTCCTGCACATCATGGCTATAATCCCCTCCGGTGGTAACCGAATCCGGTGGTAAGCCCGCGTAAATGGCAGTTTGCACTCTGTTTGGACCGGCGTTATAGGTGGCAACGGCTTGGCCAGTATTTCCGTTGAACTGCGTGAGCAGTTTGGCCAGATACTCAGCGCCATAATCAATATTGGCCTGGTGGTCAAAGGGGCTGTGATTCTCGGTAAACCCGGGATGATATCGCCGGTCGATCTGCATGATTCCTATACCATTGCCGTGATCTCCGGTGCCGTCAGCCGAGAGAGCAAGTCCCATGCGACTTTCGCGGGAGGCCACGGCCAGTAGTAGTGCCAGGGGCACTCCATATCGCCTGGAGGCTTCAGCGAAATATCCCATTAACCCACGAATACGAGCGTAGGTAAGCTCGGCCGATATCGAAATAGAGTTGGTCATCAGGCCACCATCTTAATCTTGTAGTTAACCTTGCGTATTTGACCGGCCATGATGGTAAATTGATCGGCTGGGGCAAGCGCCTTGCGGGCAATGAGCTTAGGCAGGAACCGGTTGGTGCTGTCGTCATTTTTCGCGTATAGACCAATTTCTTTAACGGTAATATCAGTGGCACCGCGATTTTCAAATACCCGAGATAGGTTGAAATACGCTTCGTTGTTGATTTCATCAATGGATACTTGGTCATCAATCATCATGCCGTGATGAAGGAGTTGGCCGTCCTCGGTGCCATGCGTAATTCCACCTAAATTGTATGGGGTTTCAGGACTAGCATCTGGGGAAAGATCGGTATCGGTCATCGAGACGAATTTGTTGCTCTGTCCAAGCCGAAGGCCAAGTTTCCATCCCTTGTCGCTGGTTGAAGCATCGGCATTAAGGGAAGACATGGACGTACCGCCGCCTCCGATACACATGAGCATTCGCGCCCATCCGGTATGGGTGGTTTCAACAGCTTGCCGGCGCAACGCTTTGGCAAATTCGGCAAGGAATCCGCCATTGGTTCCATTCAGGTCGGTATCCTGATTAAAATTTTCCAGCTCGAACCGACATTCGTAATCGAGCGTAAGTGTCTTGCTGTCTGGCAGGTTAATAGTAGATTGTAAAATATCCCGGGCATGTAGGTTGGCAATTGTTTTCAGGGCATAACGGGATACATCGATGTAGGTCACTAGCCCCATCTCACGAATGGTAATATCCCCACCGGTAGCGTTGGTAAAAGGAGCAGAGATCGTAAAGATCGATTTTTCTTGGTCGGTAACGACGCCAGATACGGAGACGGAACCACGCGACAAGAGAGCATCAATGGGATTATGCAGTCCTACATCAGAAATACTTATCGGACGGATCCCTGCACCTACCGTAGGATATACCTTCCGGAAGGGCATGCAATAGCGTTGAGTAGAGGCAATATTCTTATAGGTTTTGGAAATACAGGTTGCGTCATCAGCGACGTAGGCAGTCGGGTCGATGGTCGTGGGTACACCTATAAGTCGGACGTAATCATTGTTGGTATGGGCGCTTTCGACTTCCCAGGTACCGTTGAGCTCGGGAACCGACTGGCATCCCCAGATGTGGACCCATACCGGCTGGTCCCCATTGGGATTACCAGAGTGGGAGCCGCTGAATACATTCCGTAGATAACTGCGATAGATTTCCACGGCACCATCCACAATATGAACACTGGTAATCGTGTAATCAGGCACGTATTGCTCTAATGGGGATATGAGCCGCTCGGTTCGTCCGCCGTGCATCATCCCGTGGACATCGCGAAGAAATCCGCCGACAAAGGACTCGCTATGGAGGCGCATTAGGTGTTTGCCATCCAAGCGAATGTTGCAGAAAAGGTCCATACCGGACTTTGGGGTCCCAATTGATAAAGTATGATTAATGGTATCCATATAGTTAAGAGATTGTGGTAATAATGTTGGTGTGGGCGTTTCCGGTTTCCGGACGCTGTTCTTCCGTAATTGCCGAGTCGGTTTGCAGGGTTGTGGATATCGGACCGGTGTGGGAAGTGGGTTCGATATTTGTTGCTGGTGTAGTGAGGGCCACTGGCTGAAGCTCAAATTCGGTAGCCTCGATAGGAGTAATATCAAGGTGGACAATCCCGAATGGCGTTTCGTTGACTTTCTGTACGTCATCAGGCGTAATGACCGAATAAATACGAGATTGGCCGATCTGTCCACCGGCGGTCTTGGATCGAACCCGGAAGTAGTGCCGAGCATCCAAGTAGGTGATGGGAAAATAAAGCGTATGGTAACGGACCATCTCCGCAGGCTCCCGATGATATTCAGGGGTGGTAGCCAGATTATCGGGATCTAGGCCCCAATCCATCTGGGACGAGGCTTTTTTGCCGGTGGCCCACGAGACCTGGATGGAGCCGTCGACCAGCATGCCGCTGACGACCCGCATTTTAAATCCTTCGGAAAACTCTTTGCCGGTAATTTCGCTCATGCTAGGTGGTCCAGAAGATTTCGGTTACGAGGGCTTTTGAGGTTTCCAGTGCTCCGCTAGTCTCATCCCAGAGGCCCATCATGCCGCCTTTGTAGAGTTCTTTGAACTGTCGCTCGTCCATGTGCAGGGTTTCGCCAGGTTTCAGGCGGAAGGTGTAGTACCGCTCGTCAATTCGATTTTCGTCCAGGGCAATCATGAATTCGCCATCGCTGTTGTTTTGGATGATGACTCCAAGGCGCATGGGATTTCCGTTGACCAGTTTTACCGGCTGGGCCCCCTGCTTGAGGACCGGGGAAATAGAGGTCCCGATACGTCCTGCGGGGCCGATCCCGATGGAAGGTGCATTTACCTTGAGTTGATTTAATAGGGCATCCATTTTCTGGGTGAGCTCACAAAGCGACAGGATGAGGCTATTCCACATCGGTTATACCTCCAGCGGGTTGGCATCGGACTTCTGAACCACGTAGGTCTCTGCAAGGAAGCTTACTTTGGCCTGCTGCGCTCCTTTGTTATAGGCATACACTTGAAACGGCATGTTGGAGCCAATGATAAAAGGGACGTTAGCATAGAACTGGCCGAACTCGTCGTTAATCTGCTCCAGGAAGACCTCATTGCGAATGGTGGTGTTATATACCTTCAGACTGGCAGTGATATCGCCGGGCCGGTCGCTGCTCATGGCCAGGCGCCGGGCTTCCACGTCGATGCTTTTGGCTTTGACACCCATATCGATATTGACTGCACCCGGAGCCAGCGTAGCTTGCCCGTAGAGAAAACGCGGTTGGGGCATCGGACTGCCAATTTCCTGATAGATATTTAGCAGTTTGGTTAGGCTGTAATGATCGTAGCCGACAAGCTGGATGTTGACCGTTTGGGCCGTATTATGCGTATTGGTCAGCTCGAAGACCAAGCTGTTACTTTTTTGGATGATAAATGGAGCCAAAAGACCGTCAATGTGTTGAAATAGCTGGTGCACCACGGATAGCTGCAGGTCTCGAAACAGATACAAATCTTCGTTAAGCCGAGCGGAGACAAATACTTTGTTCATATATAAGGCATAGGGCAATATCTTTCGGACGCCAAAACTTTCCCCGCCCATGCCATTCATCATAATATGTCCGCTACCACCGGCTGGGATTTCAATTGCTTTGGCCGGATTAAAGGGCGTTGATTCAGTAGGTGGAATAAAATTCTTTACAATTTTCATGTTGGTCAGCTAGGAGTTAGGGCAATAAAAAGCCGGCAACGGCTCAGTGCCGCTGCCGGTTAGAGGGGTTATTTTTCGGGCTTCATTTCAGCTACGACAATACTGGCGCGCAGGTACAGCAAGCCTTGGCCAGAAGTCGTCCAGTTTTCGTCACTGGGGAACACCGAGGAGTCCTCGAAGTGAACTGACAGTGACAAGGTCTGATTGACCGCCAGATCGAATGGATCGGCCAAGCGGTACTCGTCCGCTGAACGAAGGGCTGCGATACGTTTGAAGACCACCGGAGCATCTATGGTATTCGCCGTGCCAGCTACCAACTGAACGTCGGTGCCGGAAAAGTTGGAATGCTTGGAGATGGGCACGCGCAGGAACTCTTTGTTGTCATTATCGGCCTGTAAAATGACGCCCGCATCTTTTAGCGAGTTGACGATCCCGCGGGCATCGATGCCGTTGGCCTCATCGTCCTCGATGAATTGCTTGGTCACCTCGAAGGAAAGCGCGAGGATACGTCGCTTGAGTTCGCCCGGGAAGGGATTACCTACGTAATTGTTGCGGGTGATTTTCCGCGTCGAGTTGGGCGGAAAGAAGTTAACGACAGCGCCGTTTTGGGTGACTTGCTGGGTATCAAAATAGGTTTTGATGCGCGCGCTGGCGGGGACAATAGCTTTTTTAGAAATTTGGTTACTCATAGTTCGTTGTTAGTTAAAAGGGTTGTAAGTGGGGCCGTTGTGGCCTACTGCTTGTTCCCGCAGGCAGTCCCTAGTCAGCAAGAGCTATGAGAAAAATGGGTTGCCAATTACACCTCCACGGTATCTTCAAATACGGTTTCGATTTGAGAGACGTGGCCGGTTTCCACGGGAAGTTGCACTGGTGGCGTGGGTTGGGGAGTTAAGTTCTCCTCATCCCACAGGTAGTCGCTTCCTTCCATAAGGCCCTGGGAGGGGGTCCAGTCGGGCATGACGAACTTGATCAGCTCCATCACGCCTTGCACGCCGAGTCCCATGGCTAGGCCACGAAGGTGTTTGTTTTTGGTGAACATGGTAAAGGCCATGCCGAGGGTGAGCGGGAGGCCAACGCGGGCCGCTTGCTGGACGGTAGCCGAGCTTCCGCCAAGGATAGCGGGTACGGCCAGCCCATTAAGCTGCGCACCAATTGCCTGGCCGCCCACAATGTATCCGGCAGTGATAAGCTGCTGCTTAAATTCGCTGACAGCTTTTTCGGTTGTTAGTTGTTTTGCCATAGTTGCAGGTTTTGGGGTTGTTGGGTTTTCGATTACATCCAAGTGAGTTGGATTTTTTGCAAATATTCGTTGGGTCATAGGTCGGTTCGATAAGGGTTAATTAAGGATGCCTCGGCCGTCAATATTCAGGTTGGTGATGATATACACGTCTCCATACCGGAATATGGGACGCTTCCCATCGTCGAAATAGTGGTAGTACTGGTGGTTTTCGCCCTTCTCGTCGCCAGGGTATATCACCTTATCGCTGTCGTACATAATGCGTTCGGCGTGACCGACCGCCGTTAATTCGGCACCGGAGGGCGGAAACAGCTCGTAGTCGTATTCGTCCGGCGGGAAATGGTGAAAGTCCTCGTACATCTGGGTGGCCTCATCGTTGTCAAAGGCTCCTTTGAGTAACTTCATCCGATTGGTGGGGAAGACGAACAGCGTAGTCCCGTCCCCGTCGATGATCATGGCCAGCTTCTCAGATTGAATTCGTTGCATGAATCCTTTGGCGTCAATAAATTCCAGCTCACCAACGGTTCCGGCATATGCCAGGGGTTCCTCGTATAAGGTTTTGAGGGGCTGCGGCAGCTGTTCCGGTTGCTGGGATTGGACCGTTTCTGATCTGTTGGGACGGGCTTTGTTGTTAGCAGGCCCATCCCGGTAAATACCCACTTCTCTCACGCGAACGGTTCCTTTTATCCCATAGGAGGGCGCTATGCGATTGAGTTCTTCATAGAGCTCCGTGCGGTCAGAAAATTTGGTCTTGACCAGTTCGTTGACCACATCTTGCAGGCGGGTGACCGTTTCTTGATTAGCCTTGAGGCCGGATTGGGCCTGGCCTAATTCTTTCCGCGTTTTCTCGTGGGTGGCTTCCAGCTCTCGAAGCGTTTTCTTCGATCGGTCCAGCTCGGCGGTGATCTGCTCGATCCGAGCCTGGGCAGACTGTTGCCATCCTTTTTCGAGGGCTAAGAAGAGACCCGCCAGTTTGTTTTTAATGATGGGCAGCCAGCGCTCGGTGTTGTACATGCCCAGCTGTTGCTTGATTTGATCATAGGTAATTTCAGTGCCATCGCCGTTGGTTTTGGCTTTCTCTTTTTCAATATCAATTTTGTAATGGGCGTAAAAGTCAGACTCATCCGCAATAATGTTGCCTTTATTGCCTGCCAGACTTCGGCCCGATTGGACCGGCTCGTCCATACTCCAGCCCAATTGCCCGTTCAGCTGGTCGCCGGCCATCTGTTTGATCGAGCTCCATTTGATTTTATTGTAGAAGCTTCGGTTGGGCACGTTCGGATCGGGAATGAGGTTAAATAGTACCCGCCCGTTCGCGTTATTTTTGGGAACTTCCAAAGCCAGATCGTGGCGGAATCGGGGAATGCGTTTGCCGTCAGAAGACAGGTTGTTTTCGATGGTTCCGATCTCCCCGCTGTAGTCCAGCCAACCAATGCGGATGAGTCCTTGATCTAGGGCTTGTTGGGCTGATTCTGGCAGCTTCGAATCAATAAGGGCTTGCTCACGCTCAATAGCGGATTCCATCCGCTCGGAGCGTTTGGTCACGTCCCGGCTTGCTTGCGCGAGGGAAGACTCCAGCCGCTGGGTCTCGCTAAGCAGGGAGTCAATGCGAGCCTTGAGCACCTTCGTTTGGGCTTTAGACTGAAAAAATTCTTTGACTCTGGGATCGGAGTTGGTGGCGGCCACCATTTGCTCGTATTCCAGGGACTCTCCCTCGGCGTCGGCAGAGGTTTCTCGGCCGTCTCCAAAGAATAGCTCGTCAATCCAGCTTTGTTTCTTGCTGACCAGCTCCAGACGGTACTGATCAAAGGAATCCTTCATCAGGTAAAAGTGGATGTTCACTTTTCCGTGTTGGTTTCCCTGCCGGAGCCCGCGGCCGTTGCGCTGCTGAATTTGCGAAGGGGTGTAGGGCACGTCCATGTGATGCAGGTCGGTGGTCCATTTTTGCAGGTTCATGCCTTCGGCAATAGACTGGTTGCCAATCAGCACTCTGTACTTACCCAGGTTAAAATCGTCCTGGACCTCTTTTTTGAGGGTTTCTTTATCATCGGAGGAGGAGACAAAATAGTCATCACCTTTGCCGTCAGTACCAATAATCGAGCCGTTAATAATGGCTATTTCTTTGGCTGGAATCCCTTCTTTTTCGAGTTCCTGCTTAATCAGCTGGTGATAACTGCCACCTTTTTGGCCTTCCACAGAGATCCAGTCGCAGAAAATGATTTGATTGCGAAATACGGGGGCCGCTGGATTCTTGCGCCCGCTATACAACGCCTCGACAATCATAACAGCCCGGTCAAAGGTTTCTTCCATCTGATCGCTGCCATCGGAGAGTTTCTCGCGTTGCTTCTCGATTTTATTCAACAGGAACTGCTTGCCTACTGGAACCTCGTGGAGATTGCCTTCGGTGGCTTCTATTTCACGGGCCACTTCTTCGAAGTATCCCAGAGCTTTTAGCTCCTTAATAAGTTTGTGGCGGGAATAGCCATAGTAAGGGTTCGGATTTTCCCGAATCTGTTGTGTGGTTTTTGAAAAGTAATCCCCATAGATGCTATCGGGTATCCTGCTCGGAGCGGGGTTTTCGCGGGTAGCATAACTTTCGGCAACGTTATCTACTAGGGCGCCCAGCTTCAGGAACTTTCCATCCACGCCGGAAAAGCTGTTGTCATATACGCGGAGGTCGGTCGCAATTTTGCTACCATCGCCGGTAATGACAAGGAAATTGTCTTTCGTCTGGCATCCGCGCTGGCGCATGCAGTCAAGAATGTTGTCGGCCCGGAGGATGATATCTTCAAATAACAATTTGTGAATTTCGCTGGGTTCAATAACCTGCTGTTTAGTTTCGGCCTCGGGGCGTCGAAACTTCGGTTTGAGTGCTTGGGGATTACCCTGCTGGTCTTTTACAATCTTTCCGTTATCATCTTTGAGCAGGTCTGGAAATTTTTCATAAAACCCAACAAGTTGGTCATAACTTTTGATGTCCATAACCTCATCGATAATTGAACGCATTTCCGGGAGATTATAATAGCCGGCCACTACGCGCTCGGTTCGATACTCGCCGTTGGTCTTTTTGACGATCTTTTCTTCCTCACGGACAAACTGGTTGATGAAGTTGTCGAGGTTGGCAATTTGATATTTTTCCAGCAGATCCGGAGCGCAGAGGTTGAGCATGTGCCATACTTCGACCGGAGAGTTGACGACCGGGGTAGCTGTTAATACAAAGACATTTTTATATCCTATTTTTGAAAACAGCCACTTGGTTTTCTGGAGGGCGTCTTCGGCTCGCTGGGACGGTTTGTTGGCGGCAATGCCCAGCTTGGCCGCTTTTGCGCTGCCCAGGGCATTTTTGTAGAAGTGGGCCTCGTCAAAGAACAGGGCGTCCACGCCGAGCTCATCAAAAAAGATATCGGTATCTAGGCGCTTAGCACTTGCTACGTTGCGGAGTTTGGCCTCCCACTCTTCTTTCATCTTCTCCAGTCGGGTAATCATCGACTTCTTGGCCGTGGAGCTAAGGGCATCGTCTTCTTCGATGAGCTCGTCGAAACTATCAATCATCTGATCGAAGTATTCCACACGCTCAGAATACATCTGCTGCTGAACCGCCGGGGATAATGGCAGGCTCTTGAACGCGTGGTCGGCGATGAAGATCGCATCCCAGTGGTAGAGCTGGGCCATGGTAAGCTCCTTGTGGCGCTCGGGGCCGGTCATCTTCATGTTGAGGATTTTGGCCTCCGGGAACAGCATGGCGTATTCCTCGACCCATTTTTCTTGTACCTTTCCGGGTACGACAAACATGGGCTTGTTGCAGGCTCCTTGTTGCAACAGGACTTGGGAAGTAATAATGGAGGAGAGCGTTTTCCCGGCGCCAACGTCATGGCAGTTGGCCCCGCGCCTGTTCCAAACCAGTTTCTCGGCGACCGCGCGGTTGTGTTTGTATACCGCAAAATCTTTGACGCCGTAGAAGGTGTCGGACATGCCCCGAACGTGTAGGGTGGACCCATCGAATTGTGGGTTGATATAAGCGTTGTACTCGTGGTTGTATGCCTGCTCGATAAGATCGCGGATTTCCGTTGAGGCTTTGGTGCGTACCCATTGGTTGAACTTTTGGGGCACCCGCGTGAGCATCTGGTCGTTATGGGTCCGCTGTTTGGCGCGGGCTCGTTCGATAAGCGCCTGCTGGCCGGTTTGCTCCGCTCGTTTGAGCGTCATATTCGGGAGCACATTGTCGTCCTCATCGTAGAAGACCAGCGGGAAACTGGAATCCTGAATATAATTATTGATAATCTTGCTAAGTGGCGTCTCGCCCCAACCTTGGTTCCAGTCATCGGCCGTTTCCTCGCCATTTTTTATATACCGTCCGCCTTTGCGGAGCTTCATATAGAACCGGTTGCCGAGTTCGGCTTTATCTTTGACGAGGCCGATATGTACGTCCCGGTAGCCCAGCTCATCTTTGATCCACTGGGTAAGGACTTTCGTTGGCAAGTAGGTAAAAATGTGGCGCGGATCGACGGTAATGCTGTAGGCATCAATCCACTCAGGGAGCACTGCTTTTAGGGCCTCGGTATTTTTCTCCAGCTGGTTGTCTTCGGCCAGCTCTAACTTACGCCGAACATTTCCGGCCAGGTATTGGTAACGAAACTCGTAATTATTGGTCTCGGGATTGTAAAAGAAGTCCGGGTGATTCTCAATCGCTTCAGTGAGTTCACCCCGGCTGGCTGTGCCTCCTTTGTAGGTAGACTGGTAGAAATCAATGCTCAATTCTTCACCAATGGAGCGCCCATACATGGCAATTTCGGCCAGATCATCGGAGTCGGTAACCGCTGGGACGTAGTTGCGGTTGAACATCGAGTCGGCATCGATAATATCAGCATAGACCAGCTCCTCGCTGATCGGGTCACGCTTCACAAAGGTCGTCAGCTTATACAGCCGGTTGTCGTAGCGGAAAATATCGCGGATATCCTCGTCTTCGTCTGGAATTCCGTAGGCATTAATATGGCTTTCGAGTTGCTCCTTAAACTCCCCGCGTAGCGGCTCTTTCTGCTCGTTGTCTTGGGCCAACGCCGTGACGAAATCATCGTATTTGTCTAGCATCTGGCAGGCGGAGCTTATCTTGGCGCGAAGCCCTTCACCCGTTTTACCCGATCCACCTACGGTAATAGGTTTGAAGTAGTGGCGCTGTTTTTCGTAGAAGGTTTCCTCGTGCCAGACAATATTCCCGGCGTGATAATCGCGGGTCGTCTCCAGGCGCACGCCCTCATCGGGGATCCGGTAGAACGGCATCTTTCCCGGAAGCGGGTACGGGAAGCGAAGATCATCGCCAAGTACCTGAGTGGTCAAAGCCTCATCAATTTGACCTTTTACGCCCATGCGCGTGAGAAACTGCATGTCGTGGCCCTGAATATGTTCGCCTAGTACCTGTTGGGGGTATTTCTGATAATAGGGGTTATAATAGGCCCCGTAGGATTCGCCTTTGTGTTCAGTGATACTGACAGCAAGTTCCTCATAGGCAAACAGCTGGTTTAATTCACTGCTTATGTCAGGATGAGTTTCGCCGTCAACATCGGGGTATTTTTGAAACAAGATCAGATCCGTCGTAACCAGCGTATCGGCATTGTCTTTGAATGCGGTGGACGGGAGCCGGTAAGCACCTACAAGTCGGGCCCGCTGGACCATGGCCTGTCGGATGGCCGGATCCTTCTTGTCCATGGTACCGACCGAAGTGATTACGGCCAAAAACCCGCCGGGTTGAAGGGCGTCCAGGGATTTCAGGATAAAGTAATCGTGAATCCGTGGATTCAGGGACGCCAGCGGGTCCCGCCCGGTGTGGATTTTGATGTCGCCAAAGGGGACATTGCCTATGGCTCCGGTCAGGTTGTATAGCGACAGGTCGGTCTGGGCAAAGTTTTCGTGCCGGACCAGCTGGCTCGGGTATAACAGCCCCGCAATGCGAGAGCTCACTGCAGACCGCTCAACCATCAGCATGCGATAGGCATCATGGTTGGGAAGGAAGCCTGCAAAATTGCCTACGCCCGCCCCGGGTTCTAAAATGTTGCCACCATCCACGCCCATGGCTCCGAGTTTGTCCCAGATGAGTTTAACCAACGGGTAGGAGGTGTAATGCTCGTTGAGCAACCCGCGTTCGCTGCCGGTTGCGTCCTCACCATACCCAAGGCCACCGGCGCCGGTGTATTTGCGAAGCAGATCCAGATCCGATTCGGTGATAGCACGATCTTCTTTTTCCAAAACGGCTAGGGCCGCCTCATTAGCTTTCCGGCGTTCGGACTTCGAGAGTTTAATGGGGGCAAAGTTTTCCAGCTGGATGCCGGAAAAACGGCTTCCATATTCGGCCTCTCCCGCACGATCTTCGGAAGGTTGGTATGATTGATCGTCATTATTTTCAGTCGTTTTCACTTCCTGTTGGGCTTCCGAAAATATTTCATCAAAGTCGAGGCCAACCACTTCACCATGGTCGCGAAATAGCTCCAAAGCCTGCTCACGATGCTCCTGGGGAAACTTATCGAGGGAAAAGGCCAGGGCCAGTTTCTTTACAGTTTTGGTGAATGACTCTTGGAGCTGTTGCAGGTCACTCAAAGGATTCTCGCGGGTCGTCAGTTGCTCCGTCAATTCTGTGAGATTGCCCAGAAGAGCATCAATTTGATTAGCAGCAGCTTCACCCCCTTGGTCCGCTTGCCAGGCCAGCTCGGTGAGATCGTGCATTCGCCGGGCGTTAAGCTGTCCGTTCTTGTACGGCGTGTGAGCGGCACTCGCGATTTTAGCCATCCGCTGGGTTTTCACCTGAATCTCGACTGGAATATCACCGGCGGTGCCAGCCATCACAATAAAATGGTGCGCTTGGTAGCCACCAACGGGTTCGGCGTATTTATCTTCATGTTCAAATACTTCTCCAATTGCTCCTGATACAATTTGTTTTACCATCTGATCCAGCTCGGTTTGACCAGACAGTACGATCATGCATCCGGCCATATCCGTCAGCCCCTGAGTATAGAGTTTATCAGAATTAGCCTGCTTAATATTTCCTTTAATACGCTTTCGACGTAATTTATTGATGACCGAGTAGGGAGATTTTACTCGGCCCTTTACGGTGGCTTCCGGTTGTAAGTCTTTGAGCTTGCTGGTTACCTCGTCCAAGGCCTGTTGGTAGTCCCCTCGCAATTCGATCAGCTGTTTGATTTCGTCGGTAAGCTTGGTCTCCTCGACCGTATCGGTGTCGCCAGCCCGTTGTGGGTTGGGATCGTCAGCATTGGGGATCCCGTCCCCATCAAAATCGCCAAAAATGCCGGGGTAGTCCTCAGTTGTAATGTCTTCAAAAGGAGTAACAGTCGGATTGTCTCGCATGGGGTTAGCCTAATACTTTGGTTAGGAAGGCGTCCAATTTAGCCTGACTTTCTTTGGCCGCTTCAATGTCTACTTGTTGCTGAGGTTTGTTAACCGATGAAGTGCTTTTTTTCGTTGATTTTTCTTTTAGCTCGTCAGAAGCAGATTTGGGTTTAGCAGCTGGTTTCTTCTTGGCCTTTGGCGCAGGTGAGTTGGTCGCAGTAGATTTTTCTTTTTTGCCAAGCGCGCGTTCCTGGCGTTTGTACTCTTTGGCGCCTAGCACGACTTTGGCGTGGTCCTGCTTATAAATTCGGATTTCCAGATCGCCATATTTGTTGACTAACTTTTTCCAGCACGCTTTGAGTCCGCCCCCTTTGCCTTCCGTGCAGGCCTGGTATTCTAGGTGGCCGTCTAGCAGCAGATCCATGATGTATCGCTTTTTGGGATAGTCGGCCGTATATCGGATGGACAGGTGAGCGTTTTCGGATTCCCCGGAATGCTTCGGAGCGTAGCATGGCATTTTGCTTCCAAACATGGAGTTGATGCGTTTCCAGGATCGAATCTTGTGAAGGGTGTCCAGTTTTTTTAGGGTAATCTTAAAAGGGGTATCCACTGGGTTTTCTCGGGTGTCCGGGTTGGTTTCTTCTTTGGCAGCAAGGTTAGCTGGTTTCACCTCGCGGTCTTGGGCCATAAAGGGGACAGCAATAGCGGTCAGTTCGCGGTAGCGGTTCTTTTCGGTTTCGGCCCCGCCTTCTTTAGTGACTTTGATCTCGATATCACACTCGTGGGCAATACTGGTGTTACCTTTGTATTGGCCATCTTTGGTGGCATGCGAAACCATGACAAACATGATCCCGTTTTCGCGGCACCATTGGGCCAGCTCCACGGTTTCTTTCGCGTTGGCATCAATCACCGAAATCGAATCCAATATGCAGGCGAAGGACCGGTTTTTAAGCAGAATTTCTTTGAGGGCCTGAATGGATTTCCATTTGGTAAAATTCAGGTTCTGGTGGGTGGCTCCGAGCCGCTTGACGCGGTCGACCAGGGTTTTACCAAAATGCTCTTCGGCGGGGATATATTCGATGCGGCCATGTTCGGCTAATGCGTCAGCGAGTCCTAGGCTCATCGTTGATTTACCGGCGCCTTTTTCGCCCCAGATAAATATGACGGCATTCTTCTCGGGTTCGCCAAGGAGCCGCCCGTAGGGTTGGGCTATCTTGATGCCTTTGATATTTAGTTTTGCTAGCTGCTGGGCAGTCATAGATTCCATATTACTGTCGTCTGATTGTTTTAATTGCGATTCCAATGGCGATAATAGTCAGGCTGCCAAACAGTAACACCTTGTGGTTTACCGATGCCTGTGGTGGCCTTTGGGTTATGATTTTCGGGTTAATGCCTAGTTTTTGTAGTAGCCCCTGACCAGCTATGCCGTTGGTTGGGAGCCCAAACTGTTGTTGGGCTTGTTTGACCGCTGCCTGCGTTTCGGGGCCAAAGATGCCATCGACACCATATTTGGGAAGCCCAATGCCAAGGGCTTTTAGTGCCGATTGCAGGTGCATCACCTGAGGGCCTTTGTCGCCTATGCTTAGAGTCATGTTGAAGATTGTTTTCTGTTATATAGGGAGAGGCCGGCCACACCGATGGCAATACCGGCCGAGAAAATACCTACGTGTTTGATGATAGACACAGGTTTGCTTTTAGCGACCGAATCCTGGAGGCCAATCATATCGCTTACCGCCTGCAGATCGACGTGTTCGAAATACCGGTTGATGACGTCAGCATTGCGGTTGAACACCTGTTGGAAAGAACGCCTGTCTTTGGTCAGATCCGCCAGAACAAGGGCCGTGGTAGCGGCTTGTCCTTTTCGCCCGCTTAGTGCACGGTCGGCCAGACCAATGGCTTTTTTGAAAGCATTCCGGCTAGTCTGACGCAGGTAGCTGCTGAGATCACCCATCCCGTCGTCAACGATCTGGTAGTCGCGTCCTTCAATAAGCTCATCCATTGGTCTCCTCCTGATTTTTGTTGCGCCCGGCCAACTGCTTTACGCTGTCTCGCAGTCCGGGCATCAGGGGAGCCAGGAAGTAGGCGCCCGCCCCGAGGCCAATCAGCCACAGGGCTTTGGTGAGCGTGCTGTTGACGCCGCTGAAAGCCTGCTGGGGATCGGGCAGGTTTATGTCATACCAGGACTCGGTGGGTTGGGCGTATACTCCGCTTTGCTGGCCTTCTTCTATATCCAGGTCCAAGGTCATCACCTTCGAGGTTGCCAGTGGCTTGGCCTCCGAAATATTTGCCTCGGTAACGTTGCTGTAGTGGAGCTCAAATATGACGGGGTGATTTCTGTCAGGTCGGAACGAGCGCCCAAAAACCAGGCGGGCCTGCCCGCGACAGCTGTCCCACATGCTGGTGACGATGCGGGAGATGGCCAATACTTGTCTGGACTGCGGATCCAAAGCTGCGACAACCACGTCCGGGCAAACGACAAAAAGAAACGAGTTCCAAAAGGTGCGATAGATATCGACTTCCACATCTACCGAAAAGGGTACCCCGGATTTGGGCAGCCCGCGCTCGGGGTGACGTCCGATGATGCGCAGTTCACCGGCCTCCGAGCTTATGATGTTGCCGGATATGGCCGCCGAGCCTAAGCCGTTGTCACTATAATTAGAATAGCTCACTGGTTACCTCCTTCGGGTTATGATTCGCAGCGCCAGGTATCCACCAGCGATCCATCCCAGTGTAGCTTTATGCTGGTTAAACCACGCGCGGATTCCTTTGGTAGGATCGTCTTCTGCCAATCGCTCACATAAGGATTGATTAGTTTCGCCAGTTACTTCTGCTCCTTTTGCTACCTCTTGCAGCTGCACAGTGGGTTGCAGATACACGGTTTCTTGCGAAGTCGTTGGATTGGGATACCGCCCGTTGGGAATATGTCCGTCAATAAAGTGAGAGATCCCAATCGGATGGGCTGTTGTTTGAATAGCTTCGGTCATATCAGGATTTCTTTTTTAACAGGGTGTATGTGAGAGCTCCGCCAACGATGACCACACCGCCAATCAACAGGAGGGAGGTCATATTTCCATTTGACTTCTGGGCTTGCATTAGCGCCATCTGTTGCTCGGGCGTCAGACCAGTGCCCCCAGGTTGGGATTTCCCGCCATTGATAACTCCATCCACAGTTACGGCGGTATCGGCCGCTGTGGTTAAAAAGCTGGACAGGTCATTGAGGATACTGCCAAACTTGGTCTTCTTTGAGGTGGTTGTCGTGGATCCCACGGGAGGGAGGAAACTGTTTGTGTAGTTAAACGGCTGGTTCGTTTGCAAGAAGTCTAATTGATCGTAGGAGCTGCTGTTCATAGTGGGTGAGGTAAGGCTATTGGGATTTGGATTTTTTCTTTTTGGCGATAAACATGATGGCGGCTCCCAAAATGGCAACTCCGCCCACGGCGGCCCCTGCAATCATGGCCGTACTTGCGGTCTCTTGCTTGGCAGCGGTATCGGTGACGTTGTGTTGCAGGGCCGTCATGAGTTGCTGTTTTTCCTGCTCCATCCTTTTGGTTTCGGCAAGTTTGCGCTCGTGGGCTTTGCAGAGGGCTTGCGATTTTTCGCGCTTGCGTCGACATCTTTTTAGGGCCCCGAACATTTTGCCCTTGCAGCTTTGATTGGCGTAGCGGCAGGGATCATCTTCCTGCCAACCTTCCAATCCACCGCTAGGCAGCTGGCTGGATATGATCAGCTGATCATTTTCGGGTTGTATAGCAACGGGTTGCAGATAAGAACTACTCATAAACAGTGGTTAATGGTTGAAGGCCCAATAGCTGATCCCGCCGAGCGTCAGGAGCCCGGCTGAGAGTCCGCCGTACAGGAGCCATTTTTTGTTTCGAGATTGTTGCCGGTTGGCCAGAAAGCTGCTGTCCAGGCTTCCGAACCGGTTCAGGTAATCGACGGCCGGTTGCCCATGCTGCTGGATAACCATAGCATACTGCTGGAGGATGGCGTTATCTTTTTGAGAAAAGGAAATCACGTCCGAATGGACCCCTCGGGCCATCAGGTAGTCCCGCCATTGTCCGCGCGCGATGCGCTCATCTTTATCTTTGGCGCCAAACCATTTGGAAAACATACTTTTCATGGTAACGCCGGTTTGCAGGGCCGTCGTCGCCGCAGCAGTTAGAGTAATCGGGTCGATGCCTAAGCCTTCGGGCATCCGATTAGGCAGGTGCTTGGACTTTTTAATCAGTCGTTCGTCAAAGGTAAAACCGGGATATTTGGCAACAGTCGTATCAAAGGATTTCCACCCCTCTGGGGATCGGAAGACGGTATAAATATGGTCGTAGGTTCGCCCCGTTCGGCTCACAATCCGAAAGCCGGTTTGGATGCCCAGACTTTGCAACAGGGCCGCCGACAGGATCGCGTGGTCGTCGCAATCCCCGGCTTTTTGCCGAATAGTGACGTCTGGCGATTGGATCCGCTCGATATTCCATGGATCGCGTACGTAGTTGATGTTGCTGGTTATCCATTTGTAAATGGCACCCGCAATCTGATCTATATTTCGCAGGTCAGGCAGGCCGGTATTGATATTCCTGGGAACCCTACGCGTGATTTTTAAGGCCAGCTCGCGGATGTTCTCGCGTCCGGTATATTTGGTAACCAGCTGGGAAGCCAGTTCCAGGACGCCTTCGATCCCAGGGTAATATCTGCGATTAGCAGTAATAGAGGCGGCAGCATCTCCTTGGGGGGAGCTTGCTGCCACCTTGCTGCTCATCACTGAACCATGGGTCGTGACTGCGTTGCGGGAAGTTGGTATAGGGTAGCTGCTACTCAATCGTATTGTAATAGTTGGTTATCTATCGGTTAGCTTTGACGAGCTTTTGCAGCTCGGCGATGACATCGGTGAGCAGTCGCCGGACCTGCGGGCTGACAGTCGTGCCCGTGAAACTCAGCAGTTGATTACAAGCGAAAGGGGCAGGGATATAGCAGAGCGTATTAGCGTGTTGCCCTAATCCATCCACAAGGGGATATATCGTGTTTGCAATGCGTTCGGCTCCTATATCCCTGCTTATCGCTTCCACAGAAAGTATCTTTGCCATCCGGACCCAATCGGCCGCGGTGATCGGTTGCCCGCCAGCTTGCATCAAGGCCAGCTGCGACTTGATGCGCTTGGCATAGCAGGCGTAGCCGCAGGGCTGGTCGGCCAGATATTCCAAAGCCATTTTCAAAAGGGTGAGTTGTCCGGGGTTCATCGGGGTCGTTACAGGCTGATGGTTGGTTCGGCGTGGCCGTTAGTATGGGGTGACCCGAACATGCCGTTTAAGGTCGGTTTGGCTACAAATTCGTTGGGTTCGGTTTCCGAGTTATCGTCGGAGGGAAGGTGCCGAGGAGTTGCCTCCCCGGCACCTTTGGGTTGGCTCGCCTCGTTGGTAGAGGGGCTATGGGGTTGTTGGGGTAGCGAGCCGGAAGTGGGTCGCAGTTGGTGTTTGAGCGATTCGGCCATCGCTTTGGCCTCTTCTTCGCTAATGTCAGGGGTAGCAGGCGTGGGGTTTAATTGTAGATTTCTTGCGTTTTGACCGGCAAACAGCTGGGAGATCACCGTAAAAAACATCGGGGCATTTTCTTCCAGCATATCCAGCATGCGACTGCCGGCATCGCGGCCGCCGGCTCGTTGTTCCATCTCCATGCGGAATTTTACCTTTTCCAGTTCTCCAAGCTCTTTTTCTAGGGCCTTTAGGTTACTTCGTTGAATTTCTTTGAGGCGGTCAATTTCGTTGCGATGGGATTCCTTGAGGTCGCCCAGCTCTTTCTGGTGGGTGAGCAGCGTGGCCGTTTTGTCCTCGGAGAGCTGTCGCTTTAGCCCCATGATTTCATCGACGAGCTGGCGAATCTTGCGATCGGCGTCATGCAGCTCACCTTCCAGGCGGAGGGCTCGTTGCTGGTAGTAGTTTTCGTGAGCGGTTCTGCTGTCTACGGCCGGTTCGTTGGCTTGAGTTTCTGGCTGCTCGCTGGCCCCGTCAATGCGAAAGCCGATCACAATATCTTCGTCAATGCCGGTGTGAAGCGAATACAGACCGGGTTCTAGCTTAAATATCGCTTTTACCACATTGAAGGGCTGCCTAAAATTAAATGGCAATTCCTTCTCTACTTGCTGGAGCCCATCGGTGGTTCCGGTAATACGGCCAAAGATCGGCAGGCCCTGCTCCAGCTCTTCCAGGCAGGTGGCGTAGTCCTGCTCATGGTTCTCGGTCGGAATATTTTCCAGCGTTTCAGGCATCGACTTAGCGTTGGTTAGCGTAATGCAAAAGCATCACTGTAATCAGTAACTGATGCTAACGTAACACTAATTCAAATCAAGAAAAATACCCCGGGATGGGCTGGCATAGGGTGCAACAAGGTGTTAACGGATGGGACAGATTGGGAAAAAAAGAAACAAGATGTGCAAATTTTCAGAGGGAATATGTGTAAGTGTTATTTGTCTGAAAAGGTCTTATATGATGACATATTTGTTAAATTTGAAGGGCAATTTTGCATGTTGTGATGACAATGAATAGTATTTGAGTCGCATGATTAGCCTACAAAAATCAACCCCAGTAAATGTTTATAGAAATTTCTCAGCTTCAAGAATATGATAGTGATGAACATGAAAAGGTATCTGAGAGGTGGAATACTAAATTAGGAATCAAGGCTCAAAAGCATATTGAAAACTTAATCAATCGTGGAGCGGGTGAAGATTTTTTACACTATGATGTTCAAAGCGGAATTTTAAACGGATTTCTTGAACACGAATGGGATTTAAGAGGCATAATTTTAGCTCAACTTGAAGTTGAATGCCCAAAGGGTGATAACTTTCAAGGTGTAGACTTTTCCTACAGCAAGTTTTTTAACTGTCACTTCGAGGGATGTTTGTTTGATGCCACTTTTTTATTTACAAAATTTAGAAACTGTAAATTTGAAAATTGCACCTTTAGTAGTGCCCTTTTTAAAGGTTCTTTTATCAGAAATTGTGAGTTTAAAAACATTGATTTTATAAACTGTTGCAGAATTGATAATTGTGAAATAGAAAACACAAGATTTTCAGGATTCTTCACTAAAAGAAATCTTTTCAGCAATTGTAAAATTTACAATAGCACTGAGATAGAAAAACCTCAAGAATATCCGAACGGTAAATGGGAGGATTTGAAGTTTAATTATCAAACTCTGACTGATTTTTATTCTGAATTGAGTTTAGGTTTCAATGAGACCAAAGCACTAGAAAAAAGTTCAGAAAATAGGTTCTTAGCTAGAAAAGCTTATACCAATCACAACACGAAATCTGAGATAAAAAAGTGGTTAAGGTTTTTAGTCAACGAAAAAGTTGCAGGTTATGGTGAGAAGCCTAGTTTTGTGCTACGAGCTTCGATTTCATTGATACTATTATTTGCCATATTCTACCTTTTTTCTGGCTTTTCAGTAAAAGGTTCTTCTGAAATTATTAACTATAACATTGATTTATTTGGATTTTGGAGCCAATTTAATGACTTAAATTTCTACACATCATTAGCTGATAATTTCCTTACTTCTTTGTATTTCAGCACGAAAGTTTTTCTTATAATTGGTTCTGATAATCTTTCATTAACTAGCAACTGGGGTACAACTTGGGTAATTGTTGAAAGCTTTTTGGGAATCACCCTTATCAGCTCTTGGACAGCATTATTGTTAAGAAAGATATTGCGCTAGAATTTGTCAGGCTAACCCGGGTATTACATTAAGGGACGTACCTTGCCTCCCCCGTTCATTTTATTTTCTTGGCGTCTAATAGTAAAATAGGAAATGGCCCGTGTGCCCGTTAAGCGCAAGATTCTATGTTAAAGAACAAATAAATTCGTAATTTTTTACGTGCTTATGCACAAAGAGCGGCTTTAAGCCAGCTCGTGTGGGGCAGCCG
>NZ_FXTH01000028.1 GCF_900182555.1 Fodinibius sediminis
TGGCAAAACAACAATCAGGTCGCCAAAGACGTTATGCAATCGGCTGAATCTGATATTGGATTAACCGATGAACAACCAGCTCCGGAAGAGCCAAACTCAGATGAGATCAACCTGACAACTAAAACCAACTTCTAACGGCTGACTGTCAGATCAAGTCGTGGCTATTACATATGAATGGATTTTTTGAGATCGTCCATCTCTATAGGTTTTATCAGGTAATCTATATAGTTGGTTTCCTGAGCTCTTTCTTTATAAGATTGATCAGAGTTGCCCGTAATATAGATCACGGGAACGTCTGATGATTTACGTATTTCCTGCATGGCTGTAATTCCGTCAATATCATCTTTGAGCTGTATGTCCATCAAAATGATATCCGGCTCATGTTCTTGCGCCAGGCTTATAGCCTTTTGGCCGGTTGTGCTTTTTTCAACAACACCAAAGCCTATTTTGTTAACCATACGTTCTAAAAGCATAGAGATGATCATGTCATCTTCTACGATAAGTACTTTTTTGGATTGATCTGGTTGCATAGTAGTCCAGTAGCCCCATCACCTTAATAGGAAAACGTCAAATATATAATAAAGAAAATATTTTTGATTAAACCTAAGGACATGAGCCCCACATGGTGTACCAGCCAGGGTATTAATGGAACTGCTTCCGCCCCATCTTCTTCATTCAGCCTTCTGTTTTTTGGATCCATGTCTGGTTAATGTTAAGAGTCGGTTGCTTAATGGTCTCACTATTCCTTTGCATTTCAAACCTTCGAAAGAAGTAGCTTTGGGTTGGTCTTCGGTCAAGAATAATGATTTCTGTCGATTTTCATTCCAAATGAGCGTTGCCAATTCCTTTAATATCGGCCTTTTCAAAGTTAAGGGTAAATAAGGTCCCCTGATCTAATGGCTCGTAGCCATATTTAGCATCAAGTTGGATGGCCAACGTATCAATTAATTGTAATCCAAGTGTATTACTTTTGGATAGACGGTCAAAATTATCGGGCAAGCCCCGGCCGTTATCTCTTATTCGAATATGAACGTTATTATTTTCTTCAAATATCTCTATATGTAATGCTCCCTCTTGCTCTTGGTCAAATGCATGTTTATACACATTGGTGACAACTTCATTGACAATTAAAGAGCAGGGAATGGCCTGGTTTATATTTACTGCTGCGGGTTCAAGATCGAAATTCAAGGTAACATTTGCGTTCTTCTGAATAGATCCTGAAACATTGGAAATCAGCTTTTTTATATTTTGATCCAGCTGAAGGTGCGAATAACTATTAGACTGATACAGGAGTTCATGAATGGACGCCATTGTTTTGATGCGTACGACACTGTCAAACAATTTGACTTTTAAACGTTCATCTTCTTCGCTAAATGCCTGCAGCTGCATCATACCTGAAACCACCGCCAGGTTATTCTTTACCCGATGGTGGATCTCCTGCAACAGGGTTTCTTTTTCTTTTAAAGACGCTTGTAATTCTTTTTCATGCTGTTTCCGTTGTGTTATATCCTGCAAGGAACCAATCATCCGGATCGCTTTTCCATTGTCATCCCGGATGATAAAGCCACGTTCAAAAACGGTAGCATAAGAACCGTCGTTTTTTTGGAAGCGATATTCCTGTTCCCACTTTGACTTGTCTGTGTTCTCTAAAATGTGGTATAGACTTTCTTCGGTTTCGGCAAGATCATCAGGGTGGACGTTTTGAGCCCAGGTCTTTATGGTATATTGCTTTTTTCCTATTTGATAGGGAAACTTATCCCGGAAACTGTCATCCCATTCCAGAATATCTCCGTCAATATCCCAGTCGTAAACAACATCGTCGGTGGCTTTTGTGACATATTCATATTGTTCAAGGCTTTCTTTTAGTTTTTGTTCACGCTCAATTTGAGCTGTTACATCACGTGAATTTGCTATAAGACCTTCAACAGCAGGGGTATCTAAAAGATTGGTGATAATGGTTTCGATCCATCGCCATTCGCCTTGACCATTTTTAAATAAAAAAGGCTTAACTTTAGTTCTCTTTTTTTCCAGCAAAGTTGCTAAAGCTTGTTGTATACGGTCCTTATGCTTGTCATGGATATAGTCGAGAGCGTTATTTCCTACAAACTCTTCCGGTGATATACCTAAAATAGATTCCGAGGTGGGAGAAACATATTTGTAGTTCCCGTTTTGGTCCAGAATAGCAATTAAATCCGATCCATCTTGAACCAATGATTTAAATCGTTGTTCGCGCAAGGCTAGCTTCTGTTCTGCTTTCTCCTTTTCAAAGCTGTCAAAAAGCAACCGAAGAAGATGGCCAACGCGGTCAATCGTATTCTTTTCACGTTCAGAGGGTGACTGTGGTGTTTTATAATAAACGGCAAAAGTAGCCACCACGTTTTGGTTACTGTCCAATATCGGGTTGGACCAGCAGGCACTGAAGTCATATTTATCACCAAGGTGCCGATGTCCTTCCCAACGTGGATTTTTATATATATTATCTGTGATAACAGCTTCCTTGAGATATGCTGCCGTCCCACAAGAACAAATGTTATTGCCAATAGAGACTCCCTCAGTTTCAGCCAAATATGCCGATGGCAAACTGGGAGCTGCCAGGTTTTGAAGTTTCCCATCCACAACTTCCTGAACAGAACATGTCATGCCGGGATGGAGGTCCTCAAGCTTAAGTAAAAGCTTTTCTGTAAGAGCGGATAGACTGCAATGGCCAGTGATACTCTCCTTTAGTATATCGCGTTCAATTTTTTCCAAGGCTGTATAATATCTGCGTTCGGTAACATCGTGGCTGTTAATGACATATCCATTGAGGGCCGAACTATGGGAAAGGTCTGACCCTGTGCTTTCTACCCAAATCCAATGACCTTTTTTGTGCTTAAATCGGAAGGGCAGAGAATGTTGGTTCTCCTTTTCCGTTTGTAATTTGCGAAAGAGCGTTCGTAGTTGGTCTTTGTCATCCGGATGAATGAATCCAAAGGCATCGTTCCCTGTCAGCTCTTGTGAAGACCACCCGGTAATTTGTTCATAGGTGTCACTTACATAAGTAAAAGTTCCCTCTTCGTTCAGTACTGCAATCATGCTGGCGCCTGACTGGACAAGCGATTTAAACTTTTGTTCGCTTACGTGCAGTTCGCGTTCAGCCTCCAGCTTTTCAGTGACGTCTTCAGCAAGCACCATCGCAGCTTTTCGCCCTTCATAATCAATAGTATTTCTTTTGATGTTTACATATATAAGTGATCCCTCTTTTGTTTTATGGCGGAACAGTTCCTCATGATAGCTATCTTTTTTACTATACATCTCTTTCACCGCTTCCATAAGTTCAGGGATATCGTCTTCCGGACGAATATCTTTTAGCGTCATATCCATGAACTCCTCATAGCTGTAACCATACTGCTTAATCGCTGCCCGGTTGACATCCAAAAACTTCAGTGTTTCAGGATCATACACCCACATGGGCTGGGGAGATAGATCAAAAATATTTCGATATTTTTTTTCAGATACTTTACGGTCGGTTATATCCTGGAAACTCCCATACACCCGGATGCACTCTCCCTCTTTAAATTCCGCTTGGCCAATATTGCGAATCCAGCGTCTATGTCCTTTTCCGGTTCGAACGAGTAATTCATTATCGTAGGGCGTCCCCTGCGATACAGCTTGTGCAAATGCTTTCCTGGCCTGGGTACGACTTTGAGGTTCAATAAAAGACAGGGAGTCTTCTACAGACGGTACGTAGTCAGCTTCCACCTCGAGCAGCTCCTTTGTCATTTCAGACCAGTACACTTCCCCCTCCTCCTGCTCTGAGAAGTCGATTTCCCAACTGCCTACCTGGGCCATACGGTTGGTTCGGTGAAGAAGATCTTGTAGTTCTTTTTGTTCGGTGATATCCGTTAGAGATCCAACGATAGCGACAGTTTCCCCATTTTCGGTGATGGGCGCTTCATTCACCCGGACCCACAGGACCTCTCCCGTTGTTTTCTGGAGCTGCAACGGGAAAGGGGGTTGCGGCTTGCCGGTGTCAATAGCCTTTTTTGTAGTCTGTATCCCTTTTTTGTTAACAGCATGATCAGTGAGAAACGTCATCCAGTCTCGTTTGGCTTCCTCGGGGGTACACCCTAAAAAATCAACTGCCTGGGGACTCACGTAGCTTAACTCGTGCTCCGTATCGTGACGATAAAACATATTGGTACTGTGCTCCACAACATCACGGAGTTTCTGCTCTATCTCTTTACGATCGGTAATGTCCTGGGTACTCCCAAAGATGCGCACGCATTTTCCATTCCGCAGTTCGGCTTCTCCCAACGCTCGTACCCACCGCTGGTTTCCCTTAGCCGTGACAATCTGAAGTTCAACCTCAAATGATTCTCCGGTTTCGATGGCTCGATCGACCACAGCAGTGATTTTTTTGCGGTCTTGTCCTTCTTTATAAAACCCCAGTGCCGATTCGATATCCGGTTTATAATTATGATTGACTTCATGCAGCTCCTTGACGGTATCCGACCAATACAGTTCTTCCTTGATGACGTCGAACTCCCAATGCCCGATATGGGCTATCTGATACGCTTTGTCCCGTTGCCGTTCGGCCTTCTTTTGCTGGGTGATATCAAGCATAATGCCCCGCAGCTGGCTTGGTTTCTCATCATCCATGATGACGGTCACGTAATCCCGGAGCCACACATACTCACCATCGGCATCGAGCATGCGGTATTCGAACTCATGATTTTCTCCCTGCTGGGTTTTGTAGTGGCAATAGATAACTGCTCGTTGACGGTCATCAGGATGAATACGATCCTGCCAAAAATTTGGGGTGGTAAGCCATTCTTTTGGCGTATATCCTAATAGTTGCCTGACTTGGGAGCTAATAAAATGGAATTCAAACGTTTGGGCGTCCGCTTCCCAGACAATGCCATCAACCGAATCAATAATCGATTGTTGTCTTTTTTGGGCCTGTTCAAGTTCATGTTGCTTTTGCAGGTGTTGCTCATAGTTTTGAAGTTCCCGTTTTACAGCTGCCCCCAATCGCTCAGGATTGTCTTTCATGGCATAGTCCGAAGCTCCTTCCAACATAATATCGACGGCCTTCTCTTCGCCTATGGAGCCGGCAATCAAAATAAAGGGCAGCTGAGGATGCTGATCCCGAACAATCCTGAGGGCGCTGGTACCAGTTAATCGGGGCAAATTGTAATCGCTGATAACCAAATCGGGGGGATGCTTATCGAGGTGGTTAATCAATTCTTCTTCTTGCTGAATAATATCGATGCGAACCTCAATATCCTGTTTGTTCAGCTCCGTCTCAATGAGATCGATATCGCGCTCATCATTATCAATCAGTAAAATGTGATATACTTTGTCGATAGGGATTCTTCCCCGTATTACGTTAGAACTCAATCCTATAAATATTTATTTTGTGTAAGCCGTACTTGTATTAAAGGTTATTTAAGCCCGAATATTATACGCACCCTATATTTAGGGCGGCCCTCTCTACCACTTTACGTATGTAACCAGCAAACTTCTGAATATGGATAATAATATAGACTGCCCGATTGCAGAATAGCATAGGCAGCAGAAAAATTAATCATAGATTATTCCTTGATAAGGAAATGTAATAGATGCGCTGTTATTATCGAAATATAATTCGCTACATGTATATATCTAAATTCAAGATCCATTACTATTTGGTACAGGAAATGCTAAAATAAAAGTTGCACAAGCATAGGAATATCTTAACGTTTTAAGAAATATTGAAAATTTAGGTAAACCCTACTATAAGGGAGAGCGCAGCATATGAAGATTAGAAATTTCGATCAGTTTTTTCATGATAATCCCATCCCTATGTGGGTGTATGACCCAGAGGATTATTCAATACGGGAGGTCAACCAGGCAATGGCTGATACCTATGGGTATTCGCGGGAGGAGATGCTCTCGTTCACCTTATTTGACCTGCGTCCCGAGGAAGAAGTACCAAGGTTTAAACAATACCTGTCTCAACTAGATAACGAGAGCGTAGGCGATGAAGGCGTCTGGAAGCATCAAAAAAAGAATGGTGAATTTGTCTACGCCCGGGTTGTGCGGAACCCGGTGAGGTTCGATAATGAGGAGCACGACTACCAGCTGGTAATGTACAAGGACCTTACCAGCGAAATGAACACCCAGCTAAGTAATGATATGCTGTTCAAGCATAGCCTGGATGGTATTATGCTGACCAATCCCAATGGGAAGATCCTTCAGGCGAATCAGGCGGCCTGTGATATACTGGGGATGAGCGAGCAGGAGATTATCGAACGGGGGCGAGACGGAATTGTAGCGAAGGATAAAAAATTAGAGAAAGCGTTAGAACAGCGGTCCCAAACAGGAAAGTTTGCCGGAGAACTTAACTATATCCATAAGTCGGGGCGAAAAATACCGGTCGAGCTTACTTCATCGGTGTTCGTTAACTACGCCGGCGAAAAGCGGACCAGCTTAATTTTTCGGGACATCAGCGACCGAAAAGAGCAACAGCAGGCCCTTCGGGAGGAGAAGGAATTTACGGAGGCCGTCCTTAATAGTCTGCCGGGAATATTTTATGTCTTGAATCACCAGGGCCGTGTCATGCGAATTAATGACCATGCTGAGGAAGTATTTGGCCTGCCGGCCGACAAATTTATTGGACGATCAGCTGCTGAGTTTGTACACAAATCTGACCGGGAAAAAGTGCCGGAAGAAATTCGAGGGGTGCTTGACGAAGGATACCGGGTCTTTGAGCTAACCTTGAGAACGGGGGGCGGAAATACCGAAATCTACCGGTTTAATGCCGAGCGACTGGATCAAGGTGGTCAAACATATATTATTGGCACAGGCATAGAAATAACGAAGAAAAAAGAACTTGAAGAGCAGCTAAATTCATTACTGCAAGAAGAACATGCCCAGCGCAAAAAGGCGGAAGCGGATCGTGATAAGCTGAAGGAAATGTTCGAAGAAGCTCCAACGCCCAAATGTTTATTGGAAGGCCCCGACTTGCGTTTTGTGATAGCCAACAAGGCATACCGAGAAGTCGTAGGACAAGAGGATATTATTGGGAAAAAAGTCATTGATGTAATACCTGAAGTTGAGGCGCAGGGCTATATAGACTTATTGGATCAAGTCTATGATGAGGGGGAAACGTACTTGGGACACGCAGAGCATATTTATTTTGATAAAGACAAAGAGGAGGCACAAAAAGAATACATATTTAATTTCATTTATGAACCACTTTTTGATAACGGTGGAGAAGTCTATGGCATTTTTGTTGAAGCAATGGATTACAGTAAACAGATTGCTTATCAGGAAGAGTTGGAAAAGTCACTTACAGAAAAAGAAACGCTCTTGGCAGAGATTCACCACCGGGTAAAGAATAACCTGGCTATTATCACAGGCATGATGCAGCTGCAGGCGATGGAAACGGAGGATATTGAGTTGCAGGGAGCCCTGCGGTCCGCTCAGCAACGCATTCAAACCATCGCTACAATCCACGAATTGTTATATGGTTCGAAAAGCCTGTCTCACGTGAACTTTGGAGAAAATGTTAAACAGTTGCTCCATAATTTGGAGGGAATATATGATACGGGCAAACATATTACCGTGGATTTGCATGTGGAGGACATTCTGATGAATATTAATCAAGCAATTCCCTGTGCCCTGATGATAAACGAAGTGGTCACCAATGCCTATAAACATGCGTTTAATCATCAACAGGAAGGGGAGATTGCCATTCAGTTATGTGAAAAAGATGGAAATGTAGTGGTTAAAATCATAGATAATGGCGAGGGATTACCCGATCATATTATGCAGGAGGGGTCATCAACGATTGGGATGACGTTAATCAATCTGTTAAAACAGCAATTGGAGGGCGAGGTCCAATTTTTGAATGACAATGGAACACGATTCCAGTTATCGTTTGAGAAGGCGAATCTTAAAGGCAGTGGGAGTTCCTTGATTAAGAATTGATTTCGCAAATCCGTACGGGCTATCTGCTGAGGGAAGATATTGAGATAGATTTATGGAATGCTATTCAACGCCTCGAATCGGATGTAAGCTTCCCCATTTTTTGGACCACTTAAAAGTAGAGGATTCCGGTTAAATTAAGAGTACCATTGTTTTGGTACCCGCCCCCCTAAAAATGACTATACATATTTACCTAGTCCCGGCTTCGATGTTCAAGGACTCTATTCCTATCGAAAAGATATTCGCTTTGGTGTTATATTTTTGAAGTAATTTTCCAGTCTGGTAAAAAATCCAGTCATTTTATTTGGTTTCCTCTATAATCTTAATAAGAGTACATAATAATAACTATGAACTCTTGACTACATTTGCTCTTTGCTCTTTACCTGACCAGTTCTTAGAATGAGATCAATAGAAATATCCGTTGGTTAATTATCACAGGGGTACCTAAGTATCAGAGTGCACAACACTTAAATACTTTGTTAAAAAGAATATTACATGGATCAGTTAGCGTCAATCAAAGTAAAGCTCGAGGAATTTAACAAAGAGCGCGATTGGGATCAGTTCCATTCTCCCAAGAATATAGCGATGGCACTTTCTGTCGAAGCCAGTGAAATTGTCGAGATTTTCCAGTGGATGCAGGGAGAAGAAAGCTTTGAGTTGAATGCCAGTGAAAAGGAGAAGTTGGAAGAAGAGCTTGGAGATGTATTCCTATATCTTCAATTGTTGGCTTCTAAATATGATATTGATTTACTGGAAGTAGCAAAAAAGAAGTTGGAAAAGAACAAGGAAAAATATCCCATTGAGAAAGCAAAAGGTTCATCAAAGAAATACACAGATCTTTAATACATGATTGTTTATCAGGCGGATAAAGAGTCTTTTACAGATGATATAGAGTCAGGCGGAGTTGAAGAATCGATATCGTACATGTATGAGTCACGATTGAATAGGCGTGTTTCCAATTCTGAAAAGCGATCGTGGAAAAACTCATTACAATACATGTACATGGTATTGAATGACGATGATATCCCGGACGACTCGGGGATAAGTATTGAATTACAGATTCCACAGACTTCGAAGAGAATTGACTTTATCATCGCCGGACAGGATAAAAACAGGCAAGATCACGCTGTCATTGTCGAGCTCAAGCAGTGGGAAACTGCACAGCGTACAAATATGGACGGGGTGGTAAAAACGTATTTCCAGGGAGGGTTGCATAATACCAGCCATCCTTCTTACCAGGCATGGTCTTATGCCAAGTTGCTTCAGGATTTTAACAAGTCTGTTTATGAGGATGATATACAGTTAAAGCCCT
Source organism: Fodinibius sediminis (assembly GCF_900182555.1). Classification (GTDB taxonomy): domain Bacteria; phylum Bacteroidota; class Rhodothermia; order Balneolales; family Balneolaceae; genus Fodinibius; species Fodinibius sediminis. Next base: position 9,263 of record NZ_FXTH01000028.1, read on the forward strand.
GTGCCTATTTGCATAATTTTACGGGAGAGAATGTCTTAGATCATGATTTCTACAAAGAATACGTTCATAAGGCTCCTGTTTTTAAACAGCGTGATCACCGAAAGCTTCGTTCTTTCATCAAAAAGCACGTTAAATATGGAGACCATTCTGATATTCTTTACCGCATAGACAACGGAGAGATTCGCCCTTCCAAGATGTTGGCTGACAGCCTTGAGTCAATGCTTGAGGGCAATGAAGAGTTTGTAATGATTGACGAACAGAAGGTTGCCTTTGAATATGTGATGAATGCCGTTGAAAGTGCTGAGAAAGATCAGAAAAAGGTAATCCTTGTTGAAGGCGGCCCAGGTACGGGGAAATCTGTAATAGCAGTTAATCTGCTTGTAAAGTTAATAGGCAAGGGACATGTTACCAGTTATGTGACCAAGAATTCCGCCCCGCGCCAGGTTTATACTTCCTACCTTACTGGCAGTATGAAAAGGTCGAGTGTGGAAAACCTGTTTCGCAGCTCAGGGCAGTTTATTGATGCTGAGCCTAATGATTTTGATGCGCTGGTTGTAGATGAAGCCCATCGTCTAAATGAGAAGTCCGGTCTTTACAGCAATCAAGGGGAGAATCAGATAAAAGAAATAATAAATGCCTCTAACGTTTCGGTCTTCTTTATTGATGAAGACCAGCGCATTCACATCAATGATATTGGTAGAAAAGAAGAGATTCGAAAATGGGCTGATGAATTTGATGCGGAAGTTATTGAGACAGAACTTTCCTCCCAGTTCCGATGTAATGGTTCGGACGGATACCTTGCTTGGATAGATCACACCCTGCAAATAAGAGATACGGCTAACACCGATCTCTCTGATATTGATTATGATTTTCAGGTATATTCTTCTCCCAATAAGCTATTTGAGGAGATTAAAAAGAAGAATGAAATAAATGACAAGTCTCGTGTTGTAGCAGGGTATTGTTGGCCTTGGGAAAGTAAGAAGGACAGCCGGGCAATGGATATCGTGATTCCAGAACATGGCTTCAGTAAGCAATGGAACTTGAAGGATCATGGCCAGAAGTGGCTGGTGCAGGAGGGTTCAATGGAACAGGTGGGTTGCATACATACCTGCCAGGGGCTGGAGCTGGATTATGTAGGCGTAATTATTGGGCCGGATTTTAAAGTTCGGGAAGGTAAGGTAGTTACCGATTTGGATGAACGATATACATACGATTCTTCAATCCGGGGGCTCAAAAAAATGCGAAAAAAAGATCCGGATAAAGCGGCTGCTGTAGCAGACCGTATTATCAAAAATACATATCGTACACTGATGACACGGGGAATGAAAGGATGTTATATCTATTGTACGGATAAGGAGACTGAAGAGTATTTCCGAAATCGAGTTAGATAAAGTTTAATTAGATTAAGATTGACATCATGAGTGAGTTGGTAAGATGGTTTGAAGAGCGTAATGAGTGGGTTAAATATGCTGTTAATGCAGTTCAAGAGAAGGAAAAATTAGAGGAAGCGGAATATTCTGAATTAGTAAAGCTTTGTATCAAAGAAGCAAAAAAGGAATTAGATGAAGAAGATATTTATGATGTAGATATATCATTTGACGGTACATCTGAAAATGAAGTAAAAATAAGATCCTTAAAGAATGTCGAAGGTATCAATGCTTTATCGCCTAAAAACCCACTAAAATTTGGTGATGGTAATTTATGTATTATTTATGGTCAGAATGGATCCGGTAAGTCGGGATACGTGAGAATTTTAAAACATATCTGTGGTGCTCGGCACCCAGGTAAGCTCTTACCCAATGTGTTTGAAGATTCTCAAGAAGAGCAGAAGTGCGACGTAGATTATGAAGCCAATGGTAACGACAAAACTATTAACTGGACAAGGGATGATGGGCATATTGACGAGTTAAGCACTGTCGATATTTATGATACGGGCTCAGGAAAAATATATGTAACTGATGAAAATGAAGTAACTTATGAACCCCCTCTCTTAGAATTATTTAGTGACTTAGTAAATGTTGCAGATCATCTTTCAGAAAAAATTGAAGAATTAATTGAGAAAAAGAACTCGAAGAAACCTTCATTACCTCCTCGTTTCGAAGATACAGAAATAGGAAAATGGTATAATGAATTATCTCATGACACTTCAAAAGAAACTATTGATGAGAAAATCGAATGGACTGAGAAAAATGAAGAAAAAATTGAAGAGTTAAGAGATAGAGTTAATACAGAGTCGCCAGAAAAGAAAGCCCAAACGTTATCTGAGAAAAAAAGTAGATTAAATGGCTTTATACTATCTACAATAACCCATATTAAGCAATTATCAAATAGTAATGTTTCAGAATTTATTGAATTAGATAGTGAAGCAAGTGCAAAAGAACAAGCAGCTGAAGCGGCTGCTAAAAAAGTTTTTTCATCTGCTCCTTTAAATGGTGTCGGGTCGGATATCTGGGAAAAGCTGTGGGAAAAGGCAAGAGAATATTCAGAAAGTCATGCTTACGTAGATGCAAAATTTCCAGTACTAAAGGAGGGATCAAGATGTGTTCTATGTCATCAAAAATTATCAGAAGAAGCGAAAGAGAGATTTCAATCTTTTGAAGATTATGTCACAGGAGAATTAAAAGAAGAGGCGATTCAAGCAAGGAATTATTATAAGGATCAATTGGAATCTCTAAGCTCCGTAATAGACTTAGATAATGTTACAACTATTTTAGCCGCTTTAGATGTTGATGATGATGAAATAATTGGCAGGATTAAGAAATTATATTCAATATTGGAAGAAAGATTTAACAAGCTTACTGAAGTTAGTAAGGTTGATGAGCTCCCAACTATACCCCAATCTTGGGATTTACTTCAAGAAGCAAGAAAGTTATCCCATTTCTATACCAAGAAAATTGCAGAATTTAAAAAAGATGCAGAAGAGGGCAACAGAACTAAATTAAAAAGTCAGCTTAAGGAATTAGAAGCTAAATCATGGCTGTCCGATCAAAAAGAAAATATTGAGAAAGAAGTCAAAAGACTGAATGAGATTAAAGTATTGAAGGAAGCTAAAAAGCTTACCAATCCTGTGGCATTATCCAGGAAAAAAGGGAAACTTGCTGAAGAGCTAATTACACAAGCATTTGTAAAAAGGTTTAACACTGAATTAGAAAAGCTAGGTGCTGGCTGGATAAAAATTGAGCTGGTTAAAACGAGAGTACAGAAAGGTCGTGTGTTACATAAACTTCAATTAAAAAATGCAGAACAAGAAGTCCCAGATGATGTTCTTAGTGAAGGAGAAAATCGAATAGTTACCTTAGCTGCTTTTTTAGCTGATGTGACTGGGAAAGCTACTCCTGCCCCTTTTGTATTTGATGATCCAATAACTTCACTAGATGAAAAATTTGAAGAGGCAGTAGTTCGGAGATTAGTCGAGCTAAGTCAGAATAGACAAGTTATCGTTTTTACTCATCGACTTTCATTGACAAGTCTAATCCAAGAATCTGCTAAGGAAGCTGGATTAAATACTAATTTTGTTGGATTGAGAAAAGAATCTTGGGGTACTGGGAATCCAGGAAATCCTCCTATTTTTGCCAGAAGACCTGATAAGGTCTTAAATGTTTTGATTCATAATAGATTATCCCCTGCTCGAAGTAAATATGAGAAACAAGGAAGAGAGGCGTATGAACCAGTAGCAAAATCAATTTGTAGTGATTTTAGAATTTTATTGGAAAGAATGATTGAAGATGAGCTATTATCTGATGTAGTCCATCGGTTTAGAAGAGCTGTACACACAAGGAAAATCAAAAACCTATCAAGAATTACAGAATCAGATTGCAAATATTTAGACTCAATGATGAGTAAGTATTCTAAATATGAGCATTCTCAAGCACGTTCTACTCCAGTTTCAATGCCTGAACCTGACGAACTAGAAGATGACTTATTAGAACTGCAAGATTGGTATGAAGAATTTACAAACAGGTAAATAGTATCACTTATGAAAATATTCCACATAGCTGATCTCCATCTCGGACGTACCTTCCGCAATTTGCCGGAGGCGCAAGACACGCTTTCCGAAGCAAGGTACGAAACACTCCAAAAGACCATTGATAAAGCCAATGAGTTAGAATCCGATCTCTTTGTCATTGCCGGGGATCTATTTGATCGCACCTCGATGAAGGTCGGAGATATTCAGGAAGCTGTCCGGGCGATAAATCAGTTTACAGGAGAAGTGGTATTAGTCCTGCCCGGCAACCATGACTATATCACGGCCGATAGTCAGCTTTGGGATCGTTTTAAAAAAGAATCTGAAGAGCATGTTTTAGTGTTGGATGAAAAAGAGCCGCTTAAATTGTCAGTGTTTGAGCCGGAAGTAGTAGTATACCCCGCGCCCTGTCACGCAAAGCATTCGGCGCATCATGCCATCGAGTGGGTTAATGAGATAGATAAAGACGAGGACGCTCTTCACATTGGAGTTGCCCACGGCAGTATAGAAGGAGTATCTCCTGATTTCGACCAGCGATATTTTCCTATGTCCGTTCATGAGTTAGAGCAATCCGGGACGGATCTTTGGTTGATGGGACATACGCATATTACCTGGCCGGAGCATCCCGACAAGCGGGATATGATCTTTAATCCCGGTACTCCTGAACCTGACGGATTTTCCTGTAATCACGAAGGAAGGGCTTTTTTGCATACTGTTGGAGAAGATCAAGAAATCAAGACTGAAATAATCAGCACGGGTACCTATCGCTTTATTCAGAAAAATGAGCAGATTTCATCTATTAAAGATGTACAAGGTTTGGTAGATCAATTTGGTGAAGACTCTTGGCAGCAAGCTGTTGTTGAATTAAAGATATCTGGAAAGTTGGAAGAGGAAGCATTTGAGGCTTGGCAGGAAAGTAGGTCACAAATTCGTGAATCCGTATTAGAGCTTCGATTGGAAGATAACGAAGTCCGCCGAAAAGTTACTTCTGAACAAATACAGAAAGAATTTTCTAAGGGCTCATTTCCCGAACAGTTATTGTCTTCTTTTTCAGAAGATGAGGAAGAAGAGGAGTTGCAGATGGCTTATGAATTGATAAAAGAGGTACAGCAATGAAATTATCAAAAGTATATCTCCATCCATTTGCAGGAATTGAAGAAGGTACGTATGAATTCAATGATGGACTAAATGTACTGCTGGGTCCAAACGAAGCAGGTAAGTCTACGGTATTTCAGGCTGTAATGCATGGCCTGTTGACTACTACTTCGCTGACCCGGGCCAAAGTGGAAGACATCATGGGAAGTTATTTTCCGGCCGTGGGTGGTGATGTTATTCGGGTAGGTCTCGAATTGAAAAATTCCGATAATAACATTATTCGAATTCAGAAGACCTGGAAGAAAGGAAACCGAAATGGCAGTGCTTCTTTGAAATTGCCAGATGGTTCTGAAATAACCGATGAGAAGAAGGTACAGGATGAGATTGAATCATTGCTTCCTGTCTCTCCAGCAACTATGCGAACTATCATGCTTGCCAATCAGTCCGAACTACATCAGACTATGCAGGATTTAAAGCAAAAAGGTGAAGTTCGTAAAGAACTGGGTAATATACTCCGCAAAAATTTGATGGAGACGGGCGGAGTATCTCTTGATCGTTTTAAGGAACTACTTAAACAGAAATATAAAGACTATTTTAAGCGCTGGAATCGTCAACAGCAGTATCCCGAAAACAATCGGGGCATCAAGAATCCTTACAAAGTCGGAACTGGCAAAGTAGTTGAGGCTTATTACAAAAAAGAACAGCTCCGGTTGGATTTAGAGGAGGCCAGGCGTTTTGAAGACGATTTGGATTCGTTGAATGAGGCATTGAGTATCCTGATAGTAAAGCAGGAAGAAAAAAAGCAAAAGTTTGAAGAGCTTAGCCCATTGAAAGAGGGCATACAGGAAAGGCAATTAAAAGAGCAAAAATTCGAATCAGCTAAAGAGAAAAAGCAACGGCTCTTACATATAAGTAAAAAATGGCCGGTTTTTGAAGATAAAATGGAGAACCTGGAGCCCAAGCTTGATGCTCATCGGAAAAAATTGGCGGAGCTTCAGCAAGAGCAACAAAAGGCTCAGAACAAGCAGAAGGCCAAACAGCTAAAACAACGAATTGCTAAAATTGAGGAGCTTGCTACACAAGTAGAGGATGCGAAGAAAGAATTTGAGGAGGCACAGAAAGTAACACAGGATGATCTTAAAAAACTACGAGAGCTTCAGTCGGATATACGTCAACTACAAACGAAGATAGAAGCAGCCAAGCTTACGGTTCGGATCGAGAGCGATTCAGATCACGCGTTTAGCTATACTGAAGCCGGTCAGGATGAGCAGAATATTGAGAGCAAGAAGGGACAAGCTCTCGAGAAAACGGCATCAGGTGGATTTACTTTGAAAACAGACGGGCTTCTGGTAAAAGTATTTTCGGGAGAGGGAGATCTTGAGGATACTATTGAAACTCTTCAGGCGAAGAAGGAAGAGATTTCCGGTTATTTAGATGATCTTGAGGTTGAGTCCGTTCAGAAGGCAGAGTCTTATGCCGGGCTCTATCAAAAAAAGGAGAATGATCTGGCGCAAGCTAAAAAAGCTTACAAGATTGAGCTGGGCGATCAAGAACTGGAAAACCTTAAAGAAGAGTTGGAGACCTATGGTGATTTGGCCAAGGTGCGTAGTTCCGAGGAGATTACAGAGGATATCGTTGAAACGAAGACAACATTAAACCAACTAAAAAAGGAAGCAGGAGAAGCTGATAACAAGATCGAAGAATGGACGGAAAAATACGGCTCATCCGATGATGTCATTCTTGAACTGGCTGAAACATCGAAGCTACTCAAGGACCTGAAAAGTGATCTCGAGGATCTGCCTTCCCTGCCTAAAGGGTATGAATCTTCCGGAGAATTTATCAAGGATGTCGAGCAGCTAGATAAAGATGTTCAGCAGTTTAAGGAGCAGATTTTTGAAAAGAAGCAGGAACGTACACAGTTAGAAGCGGAGGCTCCTGACACCTCATCGGAAGAGCTTCAGAAACTGCGTGAAGAAGCTGAAGCTGAATTTGAACGTATTAACAGTCGGGCTGAGACACTGGCCCGAGTACGTAAAAAATCGCTGGAACTGATCGAATCAATGGACAGTGACACTTATAAAGGCCTTGAAAGCAGTTTTGTAAAATGGTTGGAGGCTATGGTCGGTGATCGTTTTTCCACCATAGATATGAAGAGTGATATGCCTACTGCTTTTAAAACGCAAGAAGCTACATCATTAACCTATAACTTGCTTTCCCATGGGACCAAGGATACCGTAGCCCTGGCCTGGCGGTTCGCCCTCTGCGAAAAATTCCTGCCTGAGGGGAATGGGTTTGTAATATTGGATGATCCAATGGTTGATATAGATCCGGAGCGCAGGAAAGATGTCGTGAAGGCGATAAATCAGTTTTCGGAGCAATATCAGACCTTAGTGATGACTTGCCATCCGGACCATGCGGAGGAGCTTAGTAATAGTGATTTTGAAGTATCACAAAATATTCTGTGACCCAAATGTGACCCAAATCGAAAAGGGAGCCTAGGATACAGAAAAATAAAAAAGCCTTTGAACAGCTGTAAGTTATTGCTAATCAAAGGCTTATTGGGTAGTACGCCTGAGAGGATTCGAACCCCTAACCTCCTGATCCGTAATCATCCGGTTTGCTGGGATTAGAGCGAATGGGCCGCGATTTTTTGGCGCTCATGTACCCACTTATGTACCCATTTCGGATCGGGATTCAAAAGGGTAAAAAATATGCGTTGGTTTACTTTAAATGCATATAGCACACCTGAGCTCATAAGTATGAAAAACGGGCTTTCTGGCTAATTGAAGGGGTTTAGGATTTGGGACTGATATTGATCGAACTTTAGATTTTGGTTGAACTACCAGTTTTGGGCTGTGCGAGCAAAGGGCCAGTTTAGGAGCCACCTTTGAGTCCAGGTTTTTACAATCCTTCAGCTTATTTCGGGTCGAGTTCATAAGCTCAATTTTAGTAATTAACTGGATAAGTGGACGGAATTCACCTAGTTGTATAGGTGATAACTAAAAAGAATTTTCGAAAGCTATATTCGAGGCTGATACGATTCGTAATTTGAGCTATTTGTTTTACCTTTTACCCAGCTTGCTTGTCTTACATAGTAAGCATGAATGTTAAACTTTTATTGATGACTAATAGGTAATGGATGGCACTACCGGTTAATATAGAAAAACTGATAAAAGGTTCGGTTGTTGAAACGGAACGCATCGAGTTTAAGAAGGGATGGAATCCTGAAGATGTAATTCACACGATGTGCGCTTTTGCCAATGACATCAATAACCTGGGTGGCGGTTATATCATAATTGGCATTGAGGAAGAAGATGGAGGTCCTGTTCTTCCACCCAATGGGCTGAAGCAAAATCAGTTGGATGCCATGCAAAAGAAACTGGTAGAGCTCAGTAATAGAATTCAGCCGACCTACTTTGCCGTATCGGAACCAACAGAAATACGGGGCGAATATATATTTGTACTCTACTGTCCTGGTGGGGATAATCGTCCTTATAAAGCGCCCGTATCACTATCGGATAAAACACGAGGACAAGCCCATTGGATTCGACGCTATAACTCTACCGTTCAAGCCAACGATCAGGAAGAGCAAAAGCTTCATGAGCTGGCGGCCAAGATTCCCTTTGATGATCGGATTAACCATCAGGCATCAGTTAACGATATTAAGCTTTCGCTGGTTAAAGAGTTCCTACAAGAAATTGATAGTCCGCTATTCGAACAGGCCGATGACATTCCTTTTGTCGAGCTGTGTCGCCAGATGCAAATTGTGAAAGGGCCTGTTGAGAACTTAAAACCGATTAATGTTGGTTTACTTTTATTTAATGATGAGCCTCATCAATTTTTTCCGGGTGCTAAGATTGAAGTGGTTATTTACCAAGATGAGGTGGGAGACCGTTTTTCAGAAAAAATCTTCACTGGTCCTATCCACAAACAATTAATTAGAGCACTGGAATACCTGCAAACCAATGTGATCCGAGAAGAAGTTGCAAAGGTAGAGGGACAGGCGCAGGCCAATCGTTTTTACAACTATCCGTATGCTGCCATTGAAGAGGTATTGGCCAATGCCGTGTATCATCGGAGCTATGAGCTACGCAACACAATTGAGGTGAACGTTCGACTTGATGAGATAGAGGTACTTAGCTTTCCTGGACCATTACCACCGGTGGATAATGAAATGTTGCAGAAAGAGCGCATCATTGCCCGGGACTATCGCAACCGGCGGATTGGAGATTTTTTAAAAGAGTTACAGCTTACCGAAGGACGTTCAACCGGATTCCCAAAGATCTATAAAGCGATGGAACAAAATGGATCGCCGGAACCTGATTTTGAGACCGATGCTAATCGCTCTTACTTTCTGGCTAAATTGCCTATCCACAGTCGTTTAAAAAGAGGGGGCCAAGTTGGGGGCCAAGCTAAGGGCCAAGCTGCTAAAAAGTCTCTTAGTGATACAGAAAAGGCAATATTAAGGATCCTGGAAAAGGGGCCAAGCTCACGAGGAAAAGTACTTGATGCGCTGGGTATGGAAAAACGAACAGGATATTTCCGAAGAATTATTGATGGTCTGATGGATGAGGATTTAATAGCCTATACCATTCCAGATACTCCTCGACATCCGAATCAACAGTACAAAATTACCGATAGAGGTAGGCGGCTATTAGAATAGATTTAATACTGAAGTAGTCACGATGAAATCTGACAGTTTAGTTAGATTAGAGTATCCAACAACCTAATCACTAAACGCAGACTCACCATGACTACGCAAGACAA
>NZ_FXTH01000029.1 GCF_900182555.1 Fodinibius sediminis
CGATGTCTTCTCTTATCTGGGCAGCCTCCCGGCCGCCCGACAAGGGCTCGACGTGCGATCGTCTGTATATTCTTTCAGTATTTTTAAAGAACAAATTTTTGCTGCTCATTCTCTCGAGCAGACTTCAAAGATAAGACATTTATCTTATCTAAGTCAACAAAAAATTATTATTTCCTAAATCCTGCTGACCTTTTGTTTCGAAGCGATGCAATGATAAGAAGTTATAAGGACTATTCCAAATATTATATTAGATTTAATGATATAAATTGGAATAACTCTTTTCTCGTACGGCACCGCGCTTATCGACAAAGAAGAATTACTCTTCTTCAGTGTTACCGCCGGATGATTCTTCCACGTCAGCAGCTTCTTCATTGCTGCTGGCTGCCGCTTTCGCCTTATCATCGCTGTTTCCTCCAGAAGAGGTGCTTTTGCTAGACTTGCCAGCCCGGCGTGTGCGCTTCTTCTTATGGCTATCCTCGGGCTTGATATCGTTATAATCAACCAGCTCGATAACAGCCATCTTGGCACCGTCACCGGGGCGGTTCCCGACCTTGATAACACGGGTATATCCTCCCGGTCTATCCATTGCCTTCTGGGCAACTTCATTAAAAAGATGAGACACCACCTTCTTATTCTGTAATTTTGAAAAGACCTGGCGTCTGTTATGTGTGGTATCCTCTTTGGCCTTCGTAATGATTGGCTCTACATAGGTTCGAAGCTCTTTGGCCTTCGCCTCCGTAGTAACGATTCTGTGCTCCCTGAGTAGGGCCACCGAAAGTGCATTAAGAGTCGCCTTTCGATGCGAGGGCGTTCTGCCTAGTTTTCTTCCTTTAACTAAATGACGCATTGCTTTGTAATAGCTTTATGAGTTATCTAAATACTTACTTACATCCATGCCAAAGTGAAGATCTTTACCTTCAATCACTTCAACAAGTTCAGCCAACGATTTTTTACCAAAGTTTCGAAACTTCAGCAGATCCTGTTCATCCCGGGTAACCAGTTCTCCGATCGTATTTATGTTGGCCGACTTCAGGCAGTTATAGGATCGAACGCTTAAATTCAGATCTTCAATGCTTGTTTTCAGCAGATTCTTTATCCGCTGTTTTTCTGCATCTACCTCTTCTTCCTCCTGCGTGAAGGGTTCGTCAATTTCCTCGGTGATGAACTTCTCTATGTGCTCTTTCAAAATCTTACCAGCAATGGTAAGCGCTTCCTTGGAGTTAATAGAGCCATCCGTGGTTATATCCATGACCAGCTTTTCATAGTCCGTATGCTGGCCTACCCGGACATTTTCAACATCAAACTGAACCTGTTTTATTGGGGTGTAGATAGCATCAATGGGGATCAGGTTAACATCCTCGGAGGTATCCACATTCTGCTCTTCCGCCGGAACATATCCCCGGCCGCGTCCCAGGCGTAGTTCAATCTCCAGATCCGCATCATCGGAGAGCGTGGCAATCAGTAAATCAGGGTTCAAAACCTCATAGTCGGCCGTAGCTTCATTAATATCGGCCGCAGTAAGTTTGCCTTCCCCTGATTTGGAGATATGAACCACTCCGCTACTCTGCTCTACCTGTTCAAACCGTACTTCCTTCAGGTTGAGGATAATTTCATACACATCCTCCTTAACGCCTTTAATGCTGGAGTACTCATGCTCTACTCCTTCGATCTTAATGGCATTGATGGCGATTCCCGGCAGGGAAGACAACAGAATACGACGGAATGAATTACCAACCGTTACGCCAAATCCCCGCTCTAAAGGTTGCAGAATAAAGGTTCCAAAGGTATCGGTGGCCTCTTTAACATCAAGAGGTTCAGGCATTTGTATGCTGTAGTTGCTCATAATAGAAGCGTTATCGCACTAAATGTTAAAATTACTTAGAGTAAAGCTCAACAATAAGCTGAACATCAATATTTTCAGGAATTTCCTCAATATCAGGCATATTCAAAAACTTTCCCGACATTTCATTTTTGTCAATCTCCACCCATTTGTACTTCCGGGTGGGGGCGTGCTGGAGTGAATCATTGATGACCTCCAGATTTTTCGACTTGGGTCGAACACTTACAACATCGCCTGGTTTAAGCTGGTAGGATGGAATATTGACCACCTGTCCATTCACCACGATATGTTTGTGGCTAACCAGTTGACGAGCCTGACGTCGTGTCCGTGCAAGACCAAGACGATAAACGGTATTATCCAATCGGCTCTCCAGAAACTGGAGCAATATTTCGCCGGTAACACCGGTTTTGGCGTTGGCCTTGTCAAATAAATTCGAGAACTGCCGCTCCAGCAGGCCATACGTATATTTTGCCTTCTGCTTTTCTTCCAGCTGAATAGCATACTCAGACTTTCGTGAATAGCGGGATCGGCCATGCTGCCCCGGTCCGTAAGGTTTACGTTCCAGTGCTTTACTGGGACCAAAAATCGGTTCCCGAAATCGTCTTGCCTTTTTTTGTTTTGGACCTCTGTATCTTGCCATAATAAATACTAACTTTCTACTTTATACTCTTCGTCGTTTAGGCGGCCTGCAACCGTTGTGTGGTATAGGGGTACGATCTTTGATAGACGTAACCTCAAGTCCACTGGATGCCAACGCACGTACTGCAGCTTCTCTTCCGGAGCCGGGTCCTTTTACAAATACTTCCACCCGTCGCAACCCCATCTCATGGGCAGTTGTTGCTGCTGTTTCTGCACTCAGTTGAGCTGCATAGGGCGTATTCTTCCGGGATCCTTTGAACCCTTCCTTCCCAGCCGATGACCAGGAGATAGCATTTCCGTCAGCATCTGTGACGGTAACCAGAATGTTGTTGAAGGTGGCTTTAATGAAAACCATTCCATTCGGGTCTGATAGCTGCTTTCTTTTCTTCCGTTTCTTGGCCGGAGATCGTCGTTTTTTCTTTGCCATTTATCGTCTTACTTTATTTATTTTCTCGGAGCTGTTTTCTTACCTGCTACTGTACGCCGCTTTCCTTTGCGGGTACGGGCATTCGTCTGGGTATTTTGTCCGCGAACCGGCAATCCTTTTCGATGCCGTGTACCGCGATACGAACCAATCTCAATTAGGCGACGAATATTAGCTTTCACTTCGCTTCGCAAGTTACCTTCAACGGTATATTCGCTGTCGATCTTGGATCGAAGTTTGGACACCTGTTCATCCGTCCAGTCCTTCACCTTGATATTGCGATCTATATCCAGCTCATCAAGTATTTCCTGAGCAGTAGACCGGCCAATACCAAACACATAGGTTAAACCTATTTCGCCTCGCTTCTCTTTCGGTAAGTCAATTCCAGCAATTCTTGCCATAAAACTATACAGATTTATTATCCTTGCCGTTGTTTGTGGCGTGGATTTTTCTTGTTAATTACATATACACGACCATTGCGTCGTACAATTTTGTCGTCAGAACTTCTTTTTTTAACTGAAGATCGAGTCTTCATAATAAGGTAAACTCTTTTTAATTAGAATTTATTTATATCGATACGTAATACGTCCCTTACTCAGATCGTAAGGAGACATCTCCACGGCGACACGATCGCCGGGAAGTATTTTGATGTAGTACATTCTCATCTTTCCTGAAACATGAGCCAAAATCTCATGTCCATTGTCAAGTTCGACGCGAAATTGTGCGTTCGGTAACGCTTCAATAATTTCGCCGTCTTGCTTAATAGGCTCTTCTTTAGCCATCTCAAATATCTGCGTTTATTCGGTTTTTTGTTATCTCTCTAATATAATCAAAAGTACTTAGAATTTCAGCCTTTCCTTCGCGTACAACAATATCATGCTCATAATGGGCAGCATTCTTCTTATCTGCCGTTATGACGGTCCAGCCATCCTCCAGTGTTTGCACCTGGAAAGTACCCATGGTAATCATCGGTTCTATGGCGAGGGTCATTCCGGAACGCAACCGTTTCCCTCGGCCTGGTTTACCAAAATTGGGTACAGAGGGATCTTCGTGCAGCGATTTTCCCAATCCGTGACCCACCAGGTCGCGGACCACGCCGAACCCTTTGTTTTCACAGTGCAGCTGCACGGCGTGCGAAATATCACCGATTTTGTTACCGTGCACCGCTTGGTCAATTCCTTTATAGAGCGATTCAAGCGTCGTTCTCAATAAGTCAATAGTTTGCGTATCACACTCACCAACGGCGAAGGTATACGCATGGTCACCAAAATATCCATCCTTTTCGACGCCACAGTCTATAGAAACAATATCTCCTTCCTGGAGTTCCCGAGAGTCGCTTGGAATTCCATGCACCACCTCTTCATTGATGGAAATACACAGCGTACCGGGAAATTCATTTCCTTTCGGTCCATACCCTTTGAAAGCTGGATGTGCATTGTTTTTCTGAATAAATTCTTCAGCAATCCTATCCAACTTTGCTGTTGTAACTCCCGGTTCAATATACTTGGCAACTTCTGCCAGAGTCTGGGAAACGAGCTGCGCACTGACGCGCATTTTTTCAATTTCCGATTCGCTCTTTAAAAAGATCATCCCGCTCTGCGACGCCCTTTCATTTTACCGGTTTTCATAAATCCATCGTAATGACGCATCATCAGATGACTTTCAATTTGCTGCAGGGTATCGATTGCAACGCCCACAATAATCAACAAGCTCGTTCCGCCGTAGAACATCGCAAATCCGGGATTAACACCCAGCCGGGCTGCAAATGCCGGCAGGATGGCAATAAAGCCCAGGAAAATTGCTCCAGGGAGCGTGACTTTCGTCAGGATGTTGTCGATAAACTCAACGGTCTGGTTGCCCGGTCGAATACCCGGAATAAATCCGCCCTGCCGCTTCATGGTGTCAGCCATTTCGCGCGGGTTAACAGAGATAGCCGTATAGAAATAAGTAAAGAACACACATATAATAAAGAACACAATCGAGTAGGTAATGCCGGTAAAGTCAGAAGACCAGGCAGTCAGCATCTGTACCGTTGCATTGTCCGGGAAAAAAGTTCCAATGGTGCTGGGAATAAACATAATGGACTGGGCAAAGATAATCGGCATTACCCCGGCAGCATTCACCTTGAGCGGTAGATATTGTGTAGTACCTCCATAGACCTTGCGTCCCACTACACGCTTGGCATACTGCACCGGAATCTTCCGAACGCCCTGTGTAAGCAGCACACAAAAGGCGATCACCAATATTAAAGCAGCAATTTCTACAATAACGATAATCGCATTGGCTGATGTTGTAATCTCATTAATGAGCGTCGCCGGAAGCCGTGCGATAATTCCGATCATAATCAAAATGGAAATACCATTTCCTATACCGCGATCGGTAATGCGCTCTCCCAGCCACATCACAAAAGTGGTTCCAGCAGTCAGTACAATAACGGATGTAATAACGAAGGTAAAATTGCTGACAATAATGGCATTGGGCGAAGTTGCCATCAGGTTGATTGCAAAACCGATAGCCTGTACAGCCGTGATTCCAACCGTACCATAGCGCGTTAGTCGATTGATCTTTCTTCTACCCTCTTCCCCCTCACGCTGGAGTTTCTGAAAATAGGGAACAACCGCCCCCATCAGCTGAATGATAATAGCGGCTGTAATATACGGCATGATACCCAGTGCAAATACACCGGCACGCGAAAAGGCCCCTCCCACAAACATATCAAAAAGGCCAAGCAAGCTGGAGGCATTGCCGGTGTTCTGTACAAGGGCACTGGCATCAACGCCCGGAAGTGTAACATAACTCCCGATGCGATAGATCATCAGTATACCAACGACATAGAGGATGCGGTTTTTCAGCTCCTCGATTTTAAATATGTTGCGAAAGTTTTCAACTAAACTCATTCAGAAAAGAGACTATATTAATTCTCAACAAATGTTACCGTTCCACCGGCATCTTCAACCTTCTTCTGGGCGGATTTACTGGCTTTGTGCACCTCAATTTCAATGGAGGTTTCAATCTCGCCATCGCCAAGAAGTTTCACAAGTTCTCCCTTTCCGGCCAGTCCTGCTTCGACCAGGTCATCCAGGCTTATTGTATTATCCGAAAGTTTACCTGCCTCCAGAAAAAGATCAATGGTTCCGACATTCACCGCAACATATTCCTTGCGGAAGGGATTGTTAAATCCCCATTTTGGTATGCGGCGCTGAAGGGGCATTTGTCCACCTTCAAACCAGAACCGCTCCTTGAAACCACTCCGGGCCCGCTGGCCATTATGTCCTTTTCCAACAGTATGGCTTCCACGTCCCGAACCCTGTCCACGGCCAATACGCTTGGCTTTTTTCTGATTTGGTTCAGGAGCTTTTAAATTGCTTAAATCCATTGTAATGTAACCGTCTTAAATTCCTAAAAATAAATTAGCCTTCAAACACTTTGTTCAGCGAAATTCCTCGCCGCTGGGCAACTTCAACCGGATCGGTCAGTCTCTTCAATCCATTGTAGGTTGCTTTAACCATATTGTGTGGATTCGAGGAACCGACAGATTTTGTCAAAATATTCTGCAACCCGGCGATATCGAGCAGCGCCTTCACAGGTCCGCCTGCAATCACACCGGTACCTTCCGATGCCGGCCGGAGCAGTACTTTTCCTGCCCCTTCCTTTCCGGTTATCGTGTGATAGATACTTCCGGTCTTTGTCATGGGCACCCGGATCAGGTTTTTCTTTGCATTATCAAAACCCTTTTGGATGGCATCGGAAACTTCATTCGCCTTTCCAAGGCCATGCCCTACCACACCATCTTTATTTCCTACTACTACAATGGCGTTAAAGCTAAATCTCCGGCCACCTTTTACAACCTTGGAAACCCGGTTGATATGCACGAGCTTTTCTTCAAGGTTTAAATTCTTAGGAGCTACGTTATGTCGTCTTCTTATTTTAGGCATAGTAATTCTATTTAAAAGTCTAATCCACCTTCTCGAGCACCTTCAGCAAGTGCCTTGATTACGCCGTGATACTTGTATCCGCTACGATCAAAAACAGCTTTATCAATTCCTTTGTCTTCAGCCAGCTGGGCCAGATGTTTACCCACAATTTCAGCTGACTCCTTCTTGGTTAATTCCCCGATCTCATCAGCCAGGGTTTCTGATTGAGTCGAAGCCGAGGCGAGCGTCTGCCCTGTCAGATCATCTACCAGACGGGCATAGACATGCTTGTTACTTTTATATACACTCAGTCGAGGTCGTTCTGCCGTACCGCGGATTGTGGACCGGATGCGACGGCGAATTTTATCTCGGCGTAACCGTTTTTTTGTTGTCTTATTCATGATAATAATTCTTATTAAGCTTTAGCAGCAGATTTACCAGCTTTTCTTCGAACCCACTCATCAACATAGCGGATGCCTTTTCCATTATAAGGCTCCGGCGGACGAAGGGATCGAATTTTAGCGGCGACCTGCCCAACCAATTCTTTGTTAATTCCGGAAACAATGATTGTCGGGTTTTTTCGCTTTTTGGTATCCACTTCGAGGTCAACCCCGTCAGGAGCTACAAAATAAATGGGATGTGAAAACCCAAGAGTCATTTCAAGTACACCATTGCTCAATGATGCCCGGTAACCGACTCCTCTGATTTCAAGCTCCTTCTTATAGCCTTCCGAAACCCCCTGAACCATATTTCCGATCAGGGATCGGTATAGGCCGTGAAGGGCACGCTGGCTCTTTTCTTCCGAGCTGCGGCTGACAATAAGTTCACCATCTTTCTTTTCAATAGTGATGCTTTCGTCTACTTTCAAGGTATCGCTTCCCTTCTCACCCTTGATTGTGACAACATTATCAGCATCAATACTGAATTCAATACCATCTTTTAATTCAATCGGCTGATTTCCGATACGAGACATAATTCTATTCTTTTATTTTTAATAAACAGAGCACAATACTTCGCCACCCACGTTAAGCTTGCGGGCTTCCTTGTCGGTCATGACGCCGCGAGAGGTTGACAGGATAACAATTCCCAGCCCGTTCAGAGCCCGAGGGATATTATTCGCCCCGCTATACTCCCGAAGACCAGGCTTGGAGCGCCGTTTCATCTTCTTGATAACAGGATGACCGTAGGCATCATACTTAAGAAACAGGCGGAGCATACCCTGCTTGCCATCGTCGATATTGATATATTTGTTGATATATCCTTTATCTAAGAGAATTTTCGTCATGGCACGCTTCAGCTTTGATGCCGGAATATCAACGCGTCGATGTCCGGCCCGCTGAGCGTTACGAATTCGTGTTAAATAATCTGAAATTGGATCAAACATAAAAGGTCTTCGTTAGATTGTTACCAGCTTGCCTTTCGAATTCCGGGAATTTTCCCATCAAGAGCAAGTTCTCGAAATTTAATACGTGAGATACCATATTTCCGAATGTATCCGCGGGATCGGCCCGTCAGGCTACACCGGTTGTTCAAGCGTGTGGGACTGGCATCACGGGGAAGCTTCTGAAGCTCTTCCCACTTGCCTTCTTCCTTAAGCTTTTTACGCTTCTCGGCGTATTTTTCTACCGTTCGTCTTCTTTTCTTATTGCGTGCTATCCAAGCTGCTTTTGCCATAATATTAGTAGTGCTTGTGTAAATTAATTTCGTTTCTGGAATGGCATTCCAAATGCTTTCAACAGGGCGTACGCTTCCTCATCGGTTTCTGCACTCGTAACAAAAGTTATATCCAGTCCGTGGATCTCATCAACCTCCTCGGTGTTAATTTCCGGGAAGATCGTATGTTCCTTGATTCCGAGCGAATAATTTCCGCGTCCGTCAAAACTCTTATCCGGAATGCCCTGAAAGTCGCGGGATCGAGGCAGCGCAAGGTTAATCAACCGATCCAGAAATTCATACATTTGCTTCTTACGCAGTGTTACCTTGCAGCCGATAGGCAGTCCCTCCCTCGTCTTGAAATTCGAGATGGATTTTTTTGCCTTTGTGGTCACCGGATGCTGACCGGAGATCTTAGCGACATTTTCAACTACGGTGTCAAGACGTTTCTCATTTTCTACAGCCTCGCCCACGCCACAGTTAATAACTATCTTCTTGAGTTTGGGAACAGCCATGATGTTGTCATAGTCGAACTGTTCGTTCAGCTTTGATATAATATCGTTTTTGTAGTCAGTATAAAGTCTTGCTTCAGCCATTCTTCAATTACTTCTTATTTATCAATAATCTCGCCACTTTTCTTGGCATAGCGGACCCACCGGCCTCCGCCTTCCTCTTCAATGCGTTTGCGGCCGATACGTGTCGGCTCACCGGTGGATGGATCAATTACCATTACATTGGATATATGAACGGGTACTTCGCGTTCAATGCGACCGCCCTGGGGATTTTCCTGGGTCGGCTTGTCGTGGTGTACTCTCATGTTAATGCCTTCCACCAATACACGTTCTTTAGCCGGGAAGACAGCCAATACGCGGCCTTCCTTGCCTTTTTCATTACCAGCAATAACTTTGACATCATCGCCTTTTTTGACATGTAATTTTTTCTGTCTGTTCTTCGTACGTGGCATAATAAATTCTGTTTTAAAGCACTTCTGGTGCAAGTGATACGATGCGCATATAATTTCTTTCTCGCAATTCTCGTGCAACCGGTCCGAAAATACGGGTTCCAATCGGTTCGCTTTCGTTGTTGATGATAACAGCAGCATTCTCATCAAAGCGGATGTAACTGCCGTCATTTCTGCGAATCTCCTTTTTGGTCCGCACGACTACTGCATTGACCACTTCCCCCTTTTTTACATTACCACCGGGAATGGCGGTTTTAACAGAGCAGGAAATCAGATCGCCAATGCGGGCATACCGGCGCTTGGAGTCACCCAGGACTTTAATACACTGAAGTTCTCGGGCACCACTGTTGTCGGCAACTTTTAGTTTTGTTTGAGCTTGTACCATTGCTAATTCTTTATCCGTTATTTTGCACGTTCAATAATTTTCACAAGGCGCCAAGTTTTTCGCTTGGAAAGCGGGCGGGTGGACATGATTTTAACAATATCCCCCTCATTGGCTTCATTACTTTCGTCATGCGCCATGTACTTGGTCGTCTTTGTAATAAATTTACCATAAATCGCGTGTTTCACTTGTCGATCTACAGCTACAGTAATGGTTTTATCCATTCTGTTGCTAACCACGCGACCGGTTCGTTCTCTTCGTTGTACTCGTTCAGTTTGTGCCATAATTCAGCTATTCAGCACCTTCTTGTTCTTTTTCAGTAATAATCGTGTGCAGACGAGCAATCTCTCGCCGTGTCATCGGTACGCGGGCAGGGTTTTCCAACTGTCCTGCTATAGCCCGATTGAATGTCATATCCTGCAACGCTTGCTTTTCGTCCTCAAGCCGTGCTTTGAGTTCCGTAATCGTAAGTTCTCTAAGTTCGTGTGCTTTCATGCGTATTCAATAATTCCTTTGAAATTAAGGTCCGTCATAGTCGCGACGAACAATAAATTTCGTTTTAATGGGAAGTTTGTAGTCGGCCCGGCGCATTGCCTCTCGAGCTAATTCCAAAGGTACACCGGCCACTTCGAATAAAATTCTTCCTGGTTTAACCACCGCCACATATTCTTCAACAGCACCTTTACCTTTACCCATCCTGGTTTCTGCAGGCTGTGAAGTCTTGGGCATATCAGGAAAAATACGAATCCAGGTCTGTCCATCACGCTGCAACTGACGGGCAATTGCAATCCGACATGATTCAATCTGTCGGGAAGTGATGTATTTAGGCTCCATGGCCTTCAGACCAAAATCGCCATAGGCTAATGTATGACCTCGCTGAGCCGTACCTTCCAGGCTTCTTCGATGCTGACGACGGCGTTTTACGCGTTTTGGTTCAAGCATGATTTATCGGTTTACAGTATTAGTTGCTTCGATTTCTTCGTTTTCTGCGCGAACGACGTTTTCCACCACGACGTCCCTTGGAGTCATCCTTCTGCTGGCTGTGAGCATCCCCCGGAGTAAGTTCAATATCACCAAGCACTTCCCCCTTGAAGATCCAAACCGTCACACCAATAGATCCATAAATGGTATTGGCGGTTGTATTGTTGTAGTCGATATCCGCCCGCAGGGTATGCAGGGGAACACGGCCTTCACGATACTGTTCGGTACGTGCCATTTCAGATCCACCCAGACGACCGGCACATCGGATTTTAATCCCCTCTGCCCCCATTCGCATAGCAGATGAAATTGCCGTCTTCATCGCACGGCGGAAGGATATTCGTGCTTCCAGCTGCTGTGCTATATTCTGTGCAACCAGGCTGGCATCGGTTTCCGGCCGTTTGATCTCGCTTACATTAATCTGTACTTCCTTGCTGGTGATTTTCCTCAACTCTTCACGGAGCAGTTCAATCTGCTCGCCCCCCTTACCAATAATAACACCAGGGCGGCTTGTTTTGAGTGTAAGAAGTATGCGTTTAGGAGTACGTTCAATGATGACACGTGACAATCCGCCATTTTGAAGACGCGTGTGCAAATACTCACGCAGCTTCGTGTCTTCATAAAGTATTTCGGGTTCATTCTCTTCGGAATACCAGTTGGAATCCCAACCTCGAATGATACCGAGTCTTAAACCTACTGGATGTGATTTCTGTCCCAAGGTATTGTCGTTTATTAATTAACTAATTCTTCTTCTTTTTTTGCCACAGTTACATTGATGTGACAGGTGCGCTTGCGAATCTGGTGGGCACGTCCCATGGGTGCCGGTTGAATTCGCTTCAGGGTCGCTCCCTCGTTCACGAAAATTTCCTTAATGTATAAATCCTCGTTATCAAGTCGTGCTTCCTGAAATTTATCGCGAATATTTGCGGCCGCAGACTTGATTACTTTGGCCACATAAGGAGCCGAAGCCTTATTCGTAAACTCAAGTCGTTTAAGGGCTTTGGCAACATTTTCTCCACGTACTGCATCAGCTACCAGGCGTACCTTTCGTGGCGCCTTTCGCAAATGTTTCTGAATCGCTCGTGCTTCAAATTTTTCTTCAGCCATAATGTATTACGGTTTTCGGGGTGCTTCTCGGGTTCTACTCTTTTCGGGGTGACCACGGAATGTTCTGGTGGGTGCAAATTCACCCAGCTTGTGACCAACCATATCTTCAGTGATAAATACCGGGATAAACTGCTTCCCGTTATGAACGGCAATCGTTAGCCCCACAAAATCCGGTGTAACCATAGAGCTACGCGACCAGGTTTTGATGACATTCTTCTTACCGCTTTCATTCATTGCATTGATCTTACGCTTTAACTTGTAATATACGTAAGGTCCTTTTCTGAGCGATCTTGGCATAACTAATTACTTTTTAGACTTTTTACGACTTCGGACGATGTAGCGATCCGAAAGCTTCTTGCGTTTTCTTGTCTTCAATCCTTTTGAGGATTGGCCCCATGGTGAGCGTGGATGGCCACCGGAGGCTTTACCTTCACCACCGCCCATCGGGTGATCGATCGGGTTCATGGCAACACCGCGTGTTTGAGGTCGCTTTCCTTTCCAGCGATTTCGACCGGCTTTGCCAATGGTGGTATTGAAATGGTCTGGATTACTGGTGGTTCCTACCGTGGCAAAACAGCTTCCCAGAATCATTCGCACTTCACCGGATGGAAGTTTTACCGTCACATATTTATCCGTTTTTGCTACCATCTGTGCCACCGTTCCTGCACTTCGGCAAAGCTGAGCTCCTTTACCGGGATTCATTTCAATATTATGAATAAAGGTGCCCGGCGGCATGTTGCGCATGGGCATAGCATTGCCCGGATCCGGCTCTATGGCGGAATTGCTGCTGATGATTGTATCACCAACGGTCAACTTGTCTGGTGCAATGATATACCGCTTTTCACCGTCGGCATAGGCAACAAGAGCAATGCGTGCCGACCGGTTCGGATCATATTCAATAGTTTGAACCTTGGCAGGAATATCATATTTATTCCGCTTGAAATCGATCGTTCGGTAACGGCGCTTGTGTCCGCCTCCGCGATGACGGGAAGTCATTCGGCCCTGTCGGTTACGCCCACCTGACTGATCCTTGCCTTTGAGCAGACGTTTTACCTTCGGCTTGCTAACCGTTACGTCATCAAATTTTGGCGCAGTACGGTGCCGCGATCCGGGTGTTGTTGGTTTTAGTTTCTTCGTAGCCATTGAACTAATTCTTTCTAAATTTCACTAAAGAAGTCTATTTCACCTTCCTTGAGCGTTACAATTGCTTTTTTCCAAACTTTGGCCCGCCCTTCGATGTAACCGCTTTGTGTAAACCGGCCTTTGGGTTTGGAAGGCATAATCATCGTGTTGACCTTCCCCACTTTCACGTCGGGATACCGTTCCTGAACTGCCTTCTTGATATCCGGCTTGGTCGCATATTTGTCAACCTTGAATGCGTATTTACCTTCCGCCTGAAGTCGGGTTAACTTTTCAGTAATTAATGGTTTTTTCAATACTTCACTCATGCTTCAACCTCCTCAACGGGTTCAATAGATCCTTGTAAAACATCAACAGCGCTTTGCTGAACGAGAATCACATCTGCATCCAGAATCTGGTATGTTGTCGGCTTATTCGCCTCCAACACAGATATATTCGGGATATTGCGAGCAGATTTATAGATAATCTTGTCGGTTTCCGCTGTCAATATGAGCACTTTTTTATTTTCAATGCCCAATCCGTCCAAAATGTCAACAACTTTTCGCGTTTTTGGCTCATCAAAGCTGAAATCATTAACAACCTTAATAGCATCTTCGCCGGCCTTTAATGACAGGGCGGACTTGCGCGCGAGCTGTCGTGACTTTTTAGACATGCGGAAGGAATAATCGCGCGGTTTGGGACCGAATACGGTTCCACCGCCTTTTAACAAAGGCGATCGTATGGACCCGCGACGAGCCTGGCCCGTTCCTTTCTGGCGATAGGCCTTTCGTCCACCACCGCGAACTTCTCCACGTTCTTTTGTTTTGGCAGTTCCCTGCCGCTGATTCGCCATATATCGGCGAACATCTTCGTAGATAACGGTTTCATTGGGCTCAATGGCAAAAATACTTTCTGCCAATTCTGCCTGGTTACCGCTATCCTCACCTTCAACTGTGTAAATCGGAAGCTTCATTTCAATTTATCTATCGATTGTAAATTTCTACAAAACGTCCATTGGGACCGGGGACAGAACCGGTAACCATCATCAAATTCGACTCTGCAAAAATCTTTGCAACGGTCAAGTTCTTGATCTTGGTACGTTCATTCCCACTGCGTCCGGCCATCTTGATCCCCGGGAATACACGAGCGGGGTCAGAAGCCTGTCCAATAGATCCTGGGTGGCGTTGTCGGTTATGCTGGCCGTGTGTAGCTTCACCCACACCACTGAAATTATACCGCTTTACAACACCGGTAAATCCTTTTCCCTTGGTGATGCCAGCAACATCAACAGTGTCGCCCACATTAAAGATATCTTCAATATTAAGTTCATCACCGACATCAAAGCCTTCAGGGATGAAATCTCTGAATTCCTTAACATATTGTTTAGGCGTTGTACCAGCTTTTTCGAAATGACCCAGTACCGGCTTGGAGACATTCTTGGCCTTCTTGTCAAAAGAAGCAAGCTGCACCGCTTGGTAACCGTCGGTCTCTTCCGTCTTTATCTGTGTAATAACACATGGTTCCACTTCGATGACAGTTACCGCGTAGTTGCGGCCGTTGTCATCGAACACATTGGTCATTCCAACTTTTTTTCCTATTAAACCACTACTCATTGTTCAGTGATTGATAATGTTACACTTTAATTTCTACGTCCACACCAGAGGGCAGCTCCAGCTTCATCAATGCATCGACGGTTTGTGAACCGGTTGACAGAATATCGATCAAACGCTTGTGTGAGCGATATTCAAACTGTTCACGAGCCTTCTTATTTACATGAGGGCCTCTAAGTACCGTGATGATGTTCTTCTTCGTAGGCAGTGGTATCGGTCCAGACACCACTGCTCCTGTTGATTTTACTGTCTGAATTATTTTTTCAGCCGATTTATCGATCAGATTGTGATCGTACGACTTTAATTTAATTCGAATTTTTTGTTGTGTAGCCACAGCTTATGATCTTTCATTGAGCAGTGATGCCATCTCCATGATGGCATCACTCACCTATTTCTATTCAATAATTTCACTTACCACGCCGGCGCCCACCGTACGGCCGCCTTCGCGGATCGCAAAGCGAAGCCCCTCTTCCATGGCTACCGGCTGAAT
>NZ_FXTH01000030.1:0-10113 GCF_900182555.1 Fodinibius sediminis
GGAAATTGTTTTATTCCTCTTCCTCGGTTTTCAGAATATTTGATTGCAGGTCTTCTTCCTCTTTTCCGGGGCCGACCGCATGAATAATATCATTGACCGTGTTATAGAGCATCAGCACCACTGAAATCAGCGCTCCCCCCAACGATGAGCTAATGATCAGGGTGAAGTAATACAGGTACCCAAAGTCTGGAGCCGAGCTCTGGTCGGATTTTTCCAGCGGAATATTGAGTAACAGGTAGATCAGAATGGACCCGATAAGCAGCACCGTAACCAGCCAGGCAATTTGCTTGACACGATGGTAATGGCTCCATTTCAGATCGACGTTACTGTTAGCACTGAGTGATAAGAGCGTGAGCATCAAAGCCAGAATATTGCCCAAGGCCAAGGTCACGGTCCCACAAAAACTGCGCGTGGTTTCAAGGGTCATATTAAGCAGTATATGCCCTTCTCCACCGGTGACTTCTCCCACTAGCCAGCCCCCCAAGGCGGTGACAACAGCGGCGAGGCCCCCACCGATGACCGCCCGTTTGGTATCCTCTTGGAACTGTTTAGAAGTAATGGAACTTTTTTGAGCTTCAGAAGGCTCCTCTTTGCTGTTTTGCTTGTTATTGATTGAATGTGACATGGTTAGCTGATTAAATTATATGCTAAAGCATAACGGATTATCTCTACATTAGACTTCATGCCCATCTTCTCACGAATACGAGCGCGATAGGTATGAACCGTGTGGTGGCTGATATGGAAGTGATCTGCAATTTCCTGGGTAGCCAATCCCAAAGCGATACAACAAAACACCTCTAATTCGCGGTCTGAAAGAGAGGTATGGCGGGGTGCATCCCCGTTTCCATGATCGATTCGATCCGCGAGTAGTGATGCTACTTCCGGTATAATAAATGGTTTATTATTATCTATAATATACCGCAGGGCCTGAACTAAGAGGTCCCCAGAGAGTTGATTTTTTGGAATATAGCCCCGGGCGCCAGCTCGGATTGAGCGTACGGCAAAAACATTCAGGTCTTTGTGGGTAATAACAAGAACTGGTAGGGCGGGATGGTGGTCTTTTAAAAATTGCAGGATAGCAAATCCACTTTCTCCCTTTAGCTGTATGTCTAGAATAAGCAGATCCGGGCAATCTGATTCAAGAAATGTATACAGTTCTTTACCACTAGAACCATGGTTATCCAGTTTTAGCCCGCGTGTGTGATGAAGAACTTTTTTCACCCCTTCAATAAACAGGCTGCTATTATCCACTATCCATATCTTACTCATCCTCCCTTTCTCCCTCTTCTTATTATACCTCTGTAAAGTCAATCCCTATAAAAATAAAGTTGAATAATTTTATAACGGATTGCAAAACTGGTTTCCCGGGTCCCCTCATATTAACCAGGCCAAAGGCATGAACAAAACCACCGCTACCTCCAAATCTAACCATTCATATTCTTACTGCTAAAGTTCGGTAGTTATTTTGCATAACGTTACAGCTTTCTCAATTAATAATAGAGGAAGCAAGCTATATACCTATCTGGTTTTACTAGAAGGACATTTAAAAACTGGACCGAATATCGTCACAGGATGGTTGCTCTTCCCAGCTACCTATTGGGGCAGATGGCATTAGCTTGAATAATGATTTGTTATTACCTAATTTCAGGCGGGTACAAAATCAATAACATACCATCATCAGGCGAGGCCGGCTAATAGCCCGGGGTTCAAGAGTATAGCAACATCACTGGTTTATTATGGCGCCCCTCCCAAGCAAAACTATTTTTCAACAGAGGTCCTTATGAAAGTATTTTTCTATTCCCTTGTCATTTTATGGGCTCTATTTATTACATCCTGTAGCACCGCGGACGATACCAAGATGTATGAGGTAACTGCCTCGGTTTCCCCCTCCAATGCCGGAACGATATCCCCGGCCCCTGACAGCACCTACGAGGAAGGAACAGAAATAACTTTGCAAGCACAACCGAAAGACCGCTATGTATTCAGCAGCTGGAGCGGGGATATCGACACCACCCGCCAGGTCGTTTCGCTGACCGTCGATCAGGATTATGATGTAACGGCTCATTTTGAGCTTAAGGAATACAATCTGTGGCTCGATGTGGAAGGTGGGGGCACCATTTATGAGAAAGTGATTCAACAGCCATCCAAAGAGTATCAGCATGGGACGGTGGTTGAGTTAACGGCCCGGGCTGCTGAGGGATGGGAGCTTGCAGGGTGGAAAGGTGACCTGTCGGGTAGTGAGAATCCCGTTCAGATAACCGTTGATGAACCCAAACAGATTGTGGCAGAATTTGAAATCCAGCAGTTTGGGGTAACAACTTCAACGAAGGGGGAGGGAACCGTAAAAAAAGAACCTGACCAGCCGACCTATGAGTATGGCACGGAAGTAACGGTTACCGCCCAACCGGTTGAAGGGTGGAATTTCCTGGAATGGCAGGGGGATGCAACAGGCACGCAGCCTACAGCCCAGCTAACCGTTGACAGTCCCAAAGAGGCAATGGCAGTATTCGAAGAACAGACCTTTTCGGTCACAACCAGTGTAACGGGTAATGGTCGTATTGAGGTCAGTCCGGACCAACCCTCCTATACTTATAATGAGGAGGTCGAGTTTACGGCTATTCCCGAAGGCGATCATATCTTTTTAGGGTGGGATGGGGATCTGAGTGGCTCTAGTACTACCCAAACGGTGGCCATGACCAGCGATATGGATATTAAGGCCACGTTTAATACGGTAATAAATGCCTTAAGTTATCAGTTTTACCCGAGCGTGATTATTGGTGACCGGATATATGACTCCAGGCTAAGCCTGATTAATGACTTGCCTGGAGGTGTACTTCTTGAGAAGTTTATTGTCCAGCGAGCAGATGGAAGCCTTTTAATTGAAGAGAATGTGAATAAAACCATTGCAAGCGATGAAGGGATTAGTTATAACCTGTCATTTGGAATTGCACCTACCAAGGATGAATTTGAAACCTACACAGTGCAGTGGGTGTGCGAATATGAAGGAGAACAGCTGATAAAGGAAGGGGGCGTTACCTCCCTTTCCCCGTTTAAAACGAAACAGGAACCAAATATCACCACGATTGAGGTAGAACCATAAGACCACAGGGAGCAGTGATGAGTACAGACAACCAGCAGGAAAACCGGGACAAGGAAAACGCCTGGATTGAGGAGTTAAACAACATCCTCAATAGCGGCATTGATGTGGGCGACGATTGGACCTTCTGGCGGCAGGCCGAGGACCGGGTCAACCGGCGAGCCGAGGAGCTAAAGCAGCAGCGCGAAGCTCGCCTAAAAGAAGCCCCGGCGCCAACGCTCAAAGAGCGGTTGCTGCGGTGGCTGGGGCTACAGTAATAACCGCCCCCGTACCCGCAGGGGAGTCAGTAACGAGCTTACAGGCGGGCTTTTCCTTCCCCATAGCCTATCTATCTTGGCGGTAGTATTTTAGGTAACTCATTATTCCATATAACCTAAAAAAATCGTACCTTTCTTCGCTTTAAAAAATTGAGCAACAAAAAAGCCAAGCCGGTATGGGATCGGTCTAGCTTTGGCTATAGCGTTGCCAATCAACACTCAACCGGCAGCCCCGAGACGACCAGCCTAAAAAGTACGTTGGCTAACAAACAGCAGGGCGCTGCGCCTACAAATCTACTTACTACCTACATGAATGTTCCTTCAGCTCGATCAAAGGCTATTTATGGCCTTCTGATCCTCTCAGTACTACTGCTGGGTGTTACCGCTGCAAGCGTGTACCTGGCCGATAGCAATCAAGCCAACGATCGCCGGCAGCTGCTGCAATCCCACCGGATAATCCACCACGGGGGACAGATCTTGCTGGAACTCCGGGAGGCCCAACTTGCCCGCCTCCGCCCAGGTGGTGCTGAGGACCCTCGGCCCGGGTGGGGCAACCTGGCAGCGGCGCAATCCCACCTTGACAGCCTGGCCCATGCAATTAACCAGCATCCGGACTCCGCTTTTTCCGAGCAGACCCTGCGTCCGAAGATCAGCCGGGATCTTGCCAGCCTGGAGCAGTATTTTCGCCGGGCATCGCCACAGGGGAGGACGGCCCCGGAGGGCCCCGAAGAGGAGCTTATCGCCGGTATTAGCCAGGCCATCGGCGCCCTTCGGGACGGTGAGGAGGCGAAACTGGCAGCACACAGGGCCGAACTCCAGCAGGGGCTACAGCTTTCCAAGGGGGCCTTGTATTTCGGACTCTTCTTTGTCGGAGTCACGATTCTGCTGGCCCTGCGAAGTATTATTCGCAAGCACAATGAAAACAAGACCTTGATTGACCAACTGGAACAAAGTCACGAGGACATCAAGCGGTTACACGCCCGTGAACTGGAGCTGAGCCAGGAGAAAAGTAAATTTATGGACCTGGCCTCCCACGACCTGCGCAACCCGTTGACCGTCCTCACCTACGTTGCGTCTGAGATGAAGGATGAGCGGACGTCGATCCCCGCACAGCACCGCGAGAAGATTAATTTTATCGATCAATCCGTCGAGCAGATGAAGGGGGTTATCAACCGGTTCCTGGACACCGACAAGATTGAAGTGGAGGGGGCCCCGCAGCTGGCCGCCGAACCAACGAACATGGTCTCGCTCATCGAAGCCCTAATTTCAGGGTTCAAGGCCAAGGCCACCGATAAGGGCATCGCCCTTGTATTTGACCCGGCCTGCCAGGGGGCATGCTTTTACACCGACCGCACGCGAGTTTCCCAAATAGCGACCAATCTCATCTCCAATGCCCTCAAATATTCCACGCCCGAGAGTACCGTCCGGGTTCGCCTGGAATCGCAGGCGCCCGGCCAGGTTACCCTGATCGTCGCCGATGAGGGACTCGGCATGGAGGAGGCGGAGCTAAAGGAGCTGTACAAACCGTATGCCAACATCAGCACCCGCCCCACCGGGGACGAGGATTCCACTGGCTTGGGCCTGTTTATCGTCAAAAATAGTACCGAGGCCCTAGGCGGGACCATCACCTGCCAGAGCGAGGTCGGGGTGGGAACTACCTTTACGGTGAGGATTCCTGAACTGGACGGCCCCGAGGGCGAGAAGGCGGGCCAGGAAACCCCCAGCGCCCCAACCCAGGCGCTGCATTCATGAAGCTAGCGCATTAGCCTCTCCCACCGCGCGTAGAGAAAAGTTCCGCACCGGTTCACAGCGCAGGGCCTGGGTATTCATCAAGAGAACCTCAATATAGCGAGGACCTGGGGGGAGCCAAGTCATAAGATGTAGCAAATTTTGCCATATAATGATACCCGTTTCAGCTACGTTAAAATAGGGGCAGGATGCGTATTCTTGCCTTCTATTTACGTCATCAGAATATAGATATGAATAGGCACATCATGGCAGATTTCCATCGTCGCCTGCGGGCGTACTATGTTAACGGCCATTACCGCGGGTTCTATAAAACCGATGAAAAACGACTCCCGATGGCCGGTATAACGATCCTGGCATTCTCGAACGGCAGAAAGCAGTTCCGCGGGGCCGGGCGGTTCACAGAGGAGGCCCTGGAAGTCGTCTTTAGGCAAATAGACCGGTGCTATGCTAAAAAAAGATGTTCCCGGGCGGCTAACCAAGACGAGGCCGCCCCCGAAAAAAAGCCCCCTGACTTTTCACAAAAAAAGGCCTAATTCACATAATCAGTATCATTGGAGAGACCGGTGGGCCGCCTGGGCGGCCGCTCATGCTGCTTGCCCAAAGAAGCTTTTCACCTGTCATAGTGAAAAACTTTTCGTTGGGTTTAAGCTATCTATTTGAGATGGTCATATATTTAAGGAATTTCATCATGAGCCACCACTTAATTTGTTCTCCCTAAAAGCCCTCACGGCTAATGAGGTGGCAAGGGCCAGGCCGAGAATTGCAAGGAGGATCGACCGATTTAGTGCCGGTAATAGCTATTTTAATTGCTAAATTAAGTATTTAGGTTCTAGTGAAGCAAACGACTCAGAGAGGATCATCCCTGAGCTTCTTCAGCCGTCCCTACCACCGGATTCTCTATGGTTGAGGGACGTTTTTTAGGTCAAGACTCCGAAAAAAGATCATTTAACCCGGGAAATTCACGGAGCCGGACATTATCGCTTGGTTTGGCTTTTTTTACATAGTCCAAGACCATGGACTGCATATTTCTTAACACCTTAACGGAGGGGCGACTTCTGATAGATGCCAGGACCTCATACAAGGGCATAAAAGAGTCCATGCGCACATGCTTGATAGGCAGGGTCTCATGGTCCTTAGAGCCCGGGATAACCATTTCCCCGCTTTGAAGCGAGGGCGTTTCCAGGCCTTCTACCCACTCGCAAAAAATAAATTTGCCCCTCAATTTATTAAGATTATTGTCATCCAAGCAGTTTAGCAGGGACTTCAGAATGCCTTGAATCGTGGGGTCCTGCAGGGAGTAGCCCATAAATATGATGGGCTGTTCGATAAACAAGGTTACCAGTTTTGCTGCCAAATAGTCCCTTTTCTGGCTCACGGTATCATGGTCACGCTGCGTTACCACCATGCTTTGAGGGCGGCTCGTGCAGCCGTGAATTTTGAAAATATTCCCCACATGAAACACATTGGAGAAGAGGAGTTCGCTTTGGCCGATATAAACGGAGAAATCCTCAAGCACCGACTCCAGAAAGGCATCCCAGTTGGTGGTAATGATCCCATCAATATGGATGGTTGAAAGAAGCGCTATTTCATCGCTCCACTCAGGATTCGTGCTCATTGATCGGTCCATGAGATTGGCGAGTTCATACTTTAGCGCCCATTCCCTTTCCTCAGCGTTGCCCGTGCTGGCATCTCGGGGGTGCCCAAACCGCTCCTCGGCCCGGCCAATCTCATCAAACGCCTCCGCCACCAGAGAGCAGGCCTCGGGCAGGCTTGTCGCTTTTGCCTCATAATAGTCAAAACTGTGGGGCAGGTGCGCCTCGCACAGGTTCTGGAGCAACGCCCGCTGGGACGGCAGGGTGGTATATCGACGGCTTAGACCAGGCCCTACAAATAAGTAGGGAACGGTTTCAAAGGTATACAGGTGCTTTTTTAACTGATTTTTGAAAGCAGACATTTATGGGTAAAGTGATTTTTGACTAATGATATCTGGCAGCCTTTGGGTTCTGTAGCCGGGCTGCTGGCGGAAAAGCCCCTTTCCCATTAAGCAGGCGATGCTGGCGACATACCACAAGCAGGGGCTGCTAAATCCTATTGGGATATACATTGGAAGGTACTAAGCTATCATGCTGCCCCGTCGCTCCTCCTTACTCGGGCTGGACAGAAACTGTTGACCTGTTGCGTTTATTCCTCAATCCTTATGTTTTAGGGACATTTTGCATCTGATGTTCCGCCAGCCCTGGTTTTCTAATCCCGATGGGTTGGCCATTAGCGGCTTTTATCGGCGCCCAGAAAGAAAACTTAACTATTTTTTTCGGTGTTTATGTGCTATAAGGGCCTATTATGGGGTCACAGTGGCTTTGAGAAGTGCGAGGCGGTGCGCCGAAATGCACGGCCAACTGCCAAGAGTCTCCTTGTAGGCTTTCCGGGGGATATTTTAGCCGCTGCAGGTGATGTGATGAGCCAAGACCCCCTGGCTCAATGCCACTTCGTGGTCATATAAAATATGGCCAGTTTCCAGATGTATATCTTCTTATCAATCAAAATGGGTTCGTGATAATCCCCGGGCTTTGCAGGCAAGCCGTTGGATACCGGGTGGGTTCGGCTGAGCTATTCACGCGGACTTGTCCAAGTGGGGAACCAGCGGGAACAAAATAACGTTATCTTTACTACAAGGAACTTGGAAGATTTACTACATTTCTATAGGCTAAGTATCTATCACCGGAGAATGGCGATAGGGGCTTTCAGGGCCACTATACCATAAAACTGCCCCTGCATATCTGTCCAATATGCAAGGGCCGACAATTAACTAGACCTACTGAAACAGGTCCATCAAAACAATATAACAGCGGGGACCGTAAAAACAAATCCCCCTTCCATGGCCCCGAAAAGCCCTTCCCTGCCTGTCCAACAGCAAAGGGCGGGCTATACCGGGCCATCTGGGCATAGATTGTCAGGGCCCGGCTTATACTGTGGTCGTGCTTCGCTTTGCTAGGCACCCGGCTCTTTGCGGGCGATATCGTTTTTAAGTTGCATCATTTCCTCCTGCCACTGTCGGCGGCGGTCTTTGTCTCCTGGTGGGCTATCGGAGGTAGAGCTGCTGGCATCCCCCAAAAGCTTTCCGTCCTCTTTAAGCTCCTTCATTTCCTGTTGCCACTGATGGCGGCGTTCTTGGTCTGCCAAGTGATTTTCAGCTCCGGATCCAGCATCATTCAGTGGCTTTTGTACTTCCTTGCGCCACCGGCGGGCGCGTTTCCCCCGAGGGGAGGACTCTTCTTTGCTCATAACAAGTAAAGGATAAGGGTATAGTTGTTGGGTTCCATGGCTGCAGCTATTCCCGGCTCTTCCCAAGCGCCGGCGCTGCGTTAGTCTGTGAGCGGCCCTATCCCCGTAGTAGCCGTCTCCCCTTCCCCACTGGAAGGGTACACACGTAAATGGCTTTGAGCAATGTCATTGCCCAAAGCCTCATTCATCAAGAGACGCTTGCATAAAGCGCCCCAGAAAATAGTAAGCCCGTCCAATAATTCCAATTGATTCCGGGCCAGAGGTAATAATTCGTGCACCTCTGGTCTTACGAGGGCCCCGGAGCCTGTCTGGACAGGTGGCTGGCAGGCCGGAAGACCACAGCGTCCATGTTTTCCGGCTCCTCTTCGGGCCGGGGCTGCTGGCTGTGCCAACGGGTCATATACAGTGCCGTGCCCTCCCTGATGATATCCGAAACGGAGTGGCCGGTAAGCCGGCTGCAGTTGTGCAACAACCGACGTAGATTAAGGGTCATTGTTATCGGAGCTACGGTTTCCTCTTGGCCCGCTTTTTCGGGTGACAATCCTCGTTTTTTCCTCATACCAACGTATTAGATATTATTATTTATCGCCTAAGATAATCATAACTGCCGTTTAGATACAAAAGAGTCTGACCATCAGAACTCTGGTGCACCCTGAAAGCTGTCGAATGGATCAGTCTTTCTCTGTTCGGGTTCCATCAGTCAGTTTTTTTATTGGCCATGTAATACGACGGGCAGACCAAGAAATCCTTGCAAAGAGGAACTTCATAACGGACATACCTTAAATAAAGATAGCGTATTTCCCGTTAAAGGAATCTAAGTGCTTCTAATGTATGGGGAAGGGGTCATAACGTCCTATTCTCTATTTTGACTGGGTACATAAATGGAATGGGTTCACTTAACAAACTTTCGAATTTAAAATGTCCAAAAAAAATGTGGGAGCTTACCCACTCAACAAAGGATCCAGCATTTACATAAAACTTCTGTTGAGTATCAGGCAACAATCGGTAGAATTTAATTAAGGAAGGTTAGTTATTGATTTTGAATCTGCCTCTCAAACACTGGCATTCCATTTTGGAGTCGAAACAACTGCCTGTTCTTTTTGGTACATATGCGATTAAGCAGTCCCATTAAACGTAGGCGGAAGCACTTATATCATTCATTAATTTTTTTTAACATTCTACTCACAGAAATCAGCTGAAAAATTTAGGAATTCCCCATTAAAAATATGAAGGATTGGGGAAAATTATTGAGGCATCAGATATGGTAATCCCCCTGTTTACAGAGCATTCCACCCCAATGTGGATTGTGGATAAAGATTCATTGAATATTTTGGAAGTCAATAGTGCTGCTATTGAATCTTATGGCTATGAAAGGGGGGAATTTTTGGCAAAAACGATTGGCGATCTTCAACCAGAGGCTAAACTCATTTCAAAACCTGGAGGCTATGCTCCTTCTACCAAAGATTTTGAGCGTATTGGAATAATCAACCATAGAGATAGGTGGGGACATACCTTTCCGGTAGAGCTCTTCAGTTGTCCCATGGAATATGAAGGCCAAAAAGCCCAGTTGATAAAAGCTACACCATTAGAGGCTGGTCGTGATAACATTCACGTCATTGACAAGACCGAACAAGAACTAAATTATCATTTGACCAACAGTCCATTGGCCTATGTCATTTGGGATGATAAATTTCAACTTCAAAAGTTTTCCCCAAAGATTACCCAGTG
>NZ_FXTH01000030.1:10423-12242 GCF_900182555.1 Fodinibius sediminis
ACCTCTGACTTTGTAGGTTTGGTCGATACAGAAGGCAATATTCATTATATGAATCCATCGGGACGAAAGATGCTCGGTCTGACGGATAATCAGGATATTATTGGCACAAACCTTGCTAAATTTCATCCTGAGGATACCATTCGGTTTTTACAAAATGAGGTTCTTCCAAAAGCTACTGAGGAAGGCGTATGGAAAGGAGAGCTTACTTTTCAAACAGCCAAGGGAAAAAATATTCCAACCTCAACGGTAATGACGGCTCATAAAGACACTTCTGGTAAGATAGAATATTTTTCCACTATAAGTCGGGATATCAGCGAGGAAAAACGGACCCTTGCTACGCTTGAAAAAGAGCAACATAAGCTGGAATTAGCGATGCTTGCAGGAGATGTAGGATTCTGGCACTACCATCCCCCCAAAAGACATTTAGATATTAGTCATCGGTGGCTCCAAGAAAAGCTGGGATATAGTAAGTCAAGATTGCAAGATCCAGAAATTTGGTTAGAAATTATTCATAACGATGATCTCGAAAGAGTTCTTGAACATTTTAATCAAACGAAAAATGGGAATGCGAATATTTTTGAGGAAGACCTCAGGCTAAAAAAACAGGACGGCACCTATTTATGGATTCACTCCCGAGCGAAAGTTATTAGACGGGATCAAGCAAATGAAGTAAAGGAAATTAGTGGTATTCATGTAGATATTGACGAGCGGAAAAGAATAGAGCTCGAACTCCGTCAAGAACAAAGCCTCCAAAATCTATTACGTGATATTAGACATAATATCGAGCACTTTGAGAATATTGAGGAGGCATTAGAAGAAAGCCTTAAAAACATATGTGATTATATTAACTGGCCGTTTGCCCACATTTATACTTTTGATGAGGAGAAAGAGCTGTTGGAAACCGCCGGCGTTTGGCATCTCGAGGCATCTAATAAGACTCCTTTTGTGGAAGCATCCCTAAAAACAACCTTTTACCCTGGAGAGGGACTTGTGGGAAAGGTATATGACGAAAATATTCCCTACTGGGTAAAGACACTTCAGGAATTTCCTGATTATAAAAGAAGAAAATCTGTTGCCGAGGTATTCTCATCATGCATTTGTATTCCTGTAAAGGGAGATCCATCAGCTGTTATTGAATTTTATCACAGTGAATCGGTAGATCGAGACCAACAGGTATTGAATCACTTAATGGTTATTGCTAAACAGCTTGGATACCTGTTGGAACGCCGAAAATCACGAAAAGAGATTGCAGATCGTGAACGTAAGTTTCGATACCTGGCTGAAAATGCTACCGACAAAGTGGCTATTTATGATGCCGAAGCGAACTGCGTTTACGCTTCCCCCTCTACGGAAACTTTATTGGGTTATACACCTGAGGAATATCTGGAAAAAGATATTATTGGTTTAGTGCATCCTGATGATAGGCCTGCCATCAGAACCAACATTACTGCTCTTTTGGAAGGCAAGGGAAAAGAGCGGATTACGTATCGGCTGAAACACAAGGATGGTCATTATATATGGGTTGAAAACAATCTAAATCCTCTCTACGACAAGGATGGAAGCGTTATAGAAATCCATTCAGCGGCCCGTGATATTTCAGATCGGGTTAAATACCAACAAGATCTTCAGTATGAGAAAGAATTTACTGACAAAGCGTTAAACAGTCTTCCCGGACTGTTTTATGTATTAGATAAAGACGGAAACTATGTACGTCTGAATGAAGGGTTTGTAGAAGAGGTTGGTTATACGAGGGAAGAAATTAAGCAAATGAACCCGCTGGAATTTTACCATGAAGAAGATCATCAGCGAATTTCAGAAG
>NZ_FXTH01000031.1 GCF_900182555.1 Fodinibius sediminis
AAGAAGGGGAGGTGTATTGGGATAAAGTCTCCGGCATGCTCGCCTTTGAGGATCGGGAAAATGCCGCACGCCTGCTGGCCGACGCCGAAGCCGGGAAAATTAAGGAGGTCGAGGTCCATTCCATTGATCGCCTGGGCCGGGACGCGATCAATGTGCTGCAGACCATCAAACGATTTACCGAACTGGGGGTGAACGTGAAATCCCAAAAGGAAGGGCTGAATACCCTACTCGAAAATGGCGACCAAAATCCGGTGGCCAAACTGTTGGTATCGGTCCTGTCCACCTTGGCCGAAATCGATTATAACAATAGAAGAGAGGCCCAACGCGAAGGCATCGCCCGGGCCAAAGCCGAAGGCAAATACAACGGCCGGGCGGGCGGCACCGGCCTGTCGGACGCCCAGTTGGTGGAAAAACATTCAGATATCGTCGACGAATTGAATAAGGGAGAGACCATTCGCCGGACGGCCAAGCTCACCGACAAAAGCAAAAGTACGGTCCAACGGGTGAAAAAAGCCCTGGAACGGATAGCATATACGTAAATGATGTACCCTCAAAACGGTATGTGGTAAGGGCGGGCGTACATTTTATTTTACGGAGGAGTTATGTATATTAATAGTTGTCCTTAAACAAACAATGGAACCATGAGTGTTGCAGAAAAGATACATCAATACCTCCAACGATTGCCGGAAAACTCACAGGCAGAAGTACTTGATTTCGTGGAATTCCTGGTTAAAAAATCCGAGCAGGTTCCTATTGACCAAGAGAGACGAGAATGGGCCAAAGGATCGTTATCAGCGGCTATGCGCGGAATGGAATCTGAAACGGAGCCTGATTATTCACCAGCCGATATTAAGGAACACTTCTCATGAAACAGCCAGGACAAATTGTCCTATTTCATTTTCCGCAAACGGACCTCTCGGAAGGAAAACTGCGGCCAGCCCTATTGGTAGGCCCCCTCCCCGGCCCCTATGATGACTGGCTTATCTGCATGATTTCCTCGCAAACTCATCAGTATCTGGAAGGATTTGATGAAATTGTAGCCGAAGAGCACTCTGATTTTGAAGCTTCGGGATTAAAACGAACCAGTATTATTCGGACTGGTCGGTTGGCCGTAGTTGAAGCTGACATGCTGGCCGGTCGCATCGGTCATATCAGTCCGGACCGATTGAACCGCCTCAGAAAAAAACTCGCTGGGTGGCTCACCTCCAGCAATGAGGAAAACGCTAAAAACGCCTAAAAATAAGCCTCTTCTTATACCGATTGCTCGGAGATCGCCGCTTAGAGGCAAAATTTGAACTGCAATATTACAGCGGTCCCAATTGTTGGGTCGAATACTGGGATTGGAACCACCGGTAGGAGAACTTTTCACAATCCTTAATAATGAGTTCTTTTCACCTCCAGACGGAACCCCAAATGATAGATGATAAATATGTGAAGGAGCGTACAAATTACTTCAGGAACCGTTGCCAAATTTGGGATAGGAAGGGTTGGATATCTTGGCGTCCATGAATCACGTTCAAAATATGAATCTTCTTCGGTTCTTCATCCGAAAGGACGTAAATAATCCGATATTTTTTATGGAGTATTTCTCTGATATCCGGATGATTAATTTCCGGGACTTTCCGGCCTGACCGCGGATGCTTTTTAAGTCTGTACGGTGCTAAAATGATAGGGTTTATAATGCTCTTAATAGTCTCATGATCCAGCTTTTCGCCTTCCAGGTACGACTCTATGGAGTCAATATCCCCCTCGGCCTCTTCGGTCCAGTGAATATGCATTAACGCAGATATTTTTTCTCCATCTCTTCCTGCGTAATAGTCCGGCCTTCAGCAACATCTTGTAGTGATTTACTCACCTTGCTAAGAACATAAAGTTCATATAACGCATCTTCGATGGTCGCATCTTCGGGCAACTCATCGATGGCTTGTTGGATCCGTTTCTTGTCGATTGTGAGTTCCATAATGACATAGTTTCGGGTTCAATATACTGCAATGTAGGTGTTTAACGATTAGAAATAAAATTAATTTGTACCGGTTTGGATTCTTAGCGGTCTTACTATCCTAACCAACTCCACAAAAGCAGGACAATTAGACCGCCAATCGCTCCGCCAAGTGCGCCAGCCAGCATGTAATTAAGGGTCATTTTCATCTCGTATTTTTCAACGAATTGACGATTCTTTTTAGTGAGTTCCTCCCCCCGATCCAGCGCGTTGGCGAATGCGTCGGCACGGTTATTCAGTTCCTCAGTACGCCGGTTGAGCTCGTCGATGCGCTCAAAATATGCTTCCTCCATACTGTTCGTTAACTTCTTCTGGAATTCCGCTAAGTGGGTGCCGAACTTTTCGTCTATGATATTATGAATTCGTTTTTGTCCCATAATTATCGTCCTAATCCTCGGTCTTGGTTTAAGTCTCGGGTTACTTTTTTAGCCAATGCTAATCCCATTTTGGCAACCCCACGCATGGGGTTTGATGAGTTAGCCAAATGGGTAAGTCCTTTAATAGTTTTGCCTATGTTGATGCTGGCAGATAGCGTTTTACCCAGCGCCTTCATGCTCGACTTCCGGATGCTCCCACTCCCAAACTGCTCACGGGCTATCCTTCCAAAAGCTTGGCGAACCTCTTTATCCGGAAGATGGTTTTTAAGGGCTTTATGGGCCTCCAAAAGCTGCTCAAATTCTTTGCGGTTGCCCAGCCGTTTTTCCAGTCGGCCAAGCGATTGGTTCCGGCCCAAATCCGAATCAATCCGGGAAAGCTTCAAGGTCTGGCCGGTGGCCACCTCAAGGAGAACGCCGCCCCGGCCTTTGCGCTTCACCTGGAGGCCGATCTCCGATAACTCTCCTCGCAGCTCTTCCCAACTGGTCGCCTGGTCAAAAACGGTATCGAGTTCGTAAAATTCAGCCTTGGCTTTCAGGGGCATGTTTTCGAGTCCGTTTTCTTTGATCTGGTGATACTCTCCGTTGGTGAGTTCAAAATCTCGGTCGGGATTTAACAGCCTTGTTTTCTGGTAGTCTCGTTGCTGTTCCAACTCCTTGGCAATCCCGCGCAATTTGTAGTGGTCGCCAAAGGTATTCCATGCTTTCCCACTGTCGGGATTTACCCTATTAATCATCATGTGCAAATGCTTGTGGTCGGTGTCCCCGTGAGCCACAAAAACGGCTTGATGATCCTCCAAGCCTAGTTTCTGTAATGCCTGGTGGCCGTCCTCGAGCATCATTTTTTTGCTTGGGATATCCTCCGGGGAATAGGATAGTGAAACATGGTACACGGGTTGCTCGGCCTTACTCATGCTGGCGGTATCCTCCATCATTCGCACGTAATGATCTTTGTGGTCACCCGCCAAATTATGGGCTTCTTTAAATGCTATTTTTTGCTCGCCCTCGAGATAATTGGCCAAGCCCCGAAAGCTGCTGCCGGTGGTGGATTTAGCAATCATAATTGTTCAACGGTTTGGACAAGCCAATGAGCCATTTTTTTAAAGCGCTCTTCGTCGAATTCCTCCCCGGAATTGACGGCCCGCGCAATTTGATTAATGTTGCTACCGATCTTCCCCAAATCGGCTCTAATTTTTTTTAGTTCTTCGGGGTTGGCCGACGTGTCGATCTCTTGGTCCAGTGCCAACGATCGCAAAAAATCGCTGATCGACATGCCGGCCAACGAGCATTTCAATTTGATAAGATCTGCCTCCGCTGGGGTGACGTAGGATTTTAGCAATTCCGACCGTTTTTCCTCCGGGTCCAGCTTCGGGCGGCCGTCGGGATTGTAGGGGACGAACTTTTCCATGGTGGACGATTTTTTGAGCATCTTTGATGCGAAAAAACAAGTTGTTTTGTGCACAGAAAACGCCAGTTTTTTGGTACCACAAAACCTAACTTGCTCTATCCGGATCTGTAATTACGTTAATAGCCCAAGTAACAAAGAAATCCGGATAGCCGCAACCGACAGGTGAGGATGATGGCCGGACTCGGCCATCGTTGTGTACCAGGCGGGAAACCATACCCCGGCTATCGGGGGTACTGGAAAAAACGAACTGGACAAAGCATCCTGTCAAGGGCAAGACGAGTTCCACTCGACGCAGCTCGTGAAACCCTTGACAGGATAGCGCCAGTTCGTAACCTGCTTGTACCCCCCGCTGCCCTGGAGTATGGTTTTATTGAGAAGTGCTGGAATCACTGTTCCGATCTTTACTTAGAAGCTCTCGCAATTTATCAAAATCCGGATTCCCGTTTTCGTCGGTCCACTTCTTTCCAAAATTGAGCCTGACCTGTCGGCTCCACTCTACAGCGTTAAAGCCCTCGATGCAAGGTTCCTCGTTGTCGTTTTTCATGGTTTGGGGCCTTTTTTTGACATTTAGAGCAAGGTAACAAAAAATAGCGTCCAAATTTCGCTTCTAAGGGTTTCAAATTTTTTAAGCGATAAAATACATGCACTCCCAGGGGTGCATGTGATCTACTATGGGTTCCACTCGTCTAGGAAGATTTGGGCATCATGCATCATCCTGTAAGAGAAAGAAGAAAAAATATAAATATTAAAAGATTCCCGGAGCGCCGAGGTGATTCTACCTCGCGCGCGCAATTGTGAATATTGTTCTTTATTGTACTATATATAGTGTTTGTAAGAAAACCGGTGTGAGTTGTAAGAAAAACGGTGTGCTATTGTAAGAAAAACGGTGTGCGTTATTAGTAACTTTTAAACCATTTACAATGTTCACCGAATTTCTTACAATAGGTGTTGTTGTATGTTGTTATTAAACTCCTAACAAATAACACCGAATTTCTTACAGTGGAAAAAAAGGATCTTCCTAAATATGCCGATGATCAGGTAGCAACTCAGCATAACCAGCTGATTAATTCTCAGCAATCACTGAGCCTTATCCAGAAGCGTATTTTTTACTTGGCCATTAAGCAAATAAAGAAAGGGGACAAAGATTATAAACGCTATTACATTGATCTAACTGATTTGGTGCCTGGAACAAGTCAGGATATTTATCATCGTGTAGCCAATGAAGTAGAGGAAATAATGGCAAAAATTGTTCGCTATTCGGGTGAAATGAACGGTCGGGAAACGGTTATTCGGCTTAACCTTATTTCTAAGGTTGAACACATTAAAGGTACTGGTCAAATCTATGTGGATTTACACCCTGATATTCGAGATATGCTGATTGACCTAAAGAGATATTTTACCCGTGTGCCAGTCGTTGAACTTATTGCCTGCCGATCCACGTATGGCCAACGACTTTATGAATTATTATACCAATTTGCTGATACGGGAATACGATTGATGTCGGTCGAGGAGCTCCGGGAAAAACTCAACTTACAAAACAAATATGAAAACTTTGCGCATCTTCGGACCTATGTTTTAGAGCAAGCCCAAAAAGATGTGGAAAAGCATACCAACATGAATTTTTCTTGGGAGGAAATTAAAGCAAAAAAAGGACGCAAGATAGAGCGGCTAATTTTTGATATTGAAGTAAAAGATCCGGAGCAAGTGGAAATGGATTTTAGTACTCCTTCAGTTGACATGAGCAAACATAAAACACTTCAAAAAAACTTGCGTGAGATCTGTGGATTTAGTGATTCAAATGTAAAAAAAGTGCTCCGCCACTTGGAGGAATATACCGATGACAAACAAGTGTTTCAGCAACTGGTCCATAAGACAGAGATACGTATTATGGATGGCAAAAATGGAAATGCTCAACCCGTGAACAATCCGGAAGCCTGGGCTCTTAATTTGTTCGATAAAACAATATCAAACTTTAATGCGTGAGGTCCTTTTCCTTGTATAAAAATGCTGCTATTGGCTTTCTCGGTATGCCTCTAACGCTTTTTGAAGCTTTTGTTGTTTATCTGAGTAATATGATTCAAGTGCTTGCTCAACTACTTCTCGTTGAGAAATTCGCTCGTAATAAGCTGCTGCTTGGATAATTTCTTTAAACTGAGGTTGCAGCGTAGTATAAAAAGGTTGTTGTGTATGTTCTTCTTCTGGGGCTTCCTGGCTTTTCGTATTTTCGGTGTTGGTACTCACATCAGCCCCTTCGGCAAATTGGTCAACGGCCTCCTGGTCTCGCTTTCGTGGATTCCTAAATCCTTTCTTACTCATGATAAATCACCTCATATAGTTTTGTTATCTCATCCAGTGCTTTAGGATCGGCTATGGTACCGTTGTTTGTTAGTTCATTTACTCCTAATCCTTCCTTAGCCGTGCGGTTAAAAGAAATTCGGTGATGAATGATAAATTCAATTGGGATGACATTATCAAACTGTTTTAAAAATTCAATGCCCTCCGCCCCTTCGGTAAGCTTGGCATGGTTGGGAAAATTATTGATAACAACATAGCATGTTAGATCCGGGTTAATAGTCCGAATTTGTTCAAGCAGCTCATCAATATCGACGATAGTATTTAAATCGTATTGTGAAGCGCCTACTGGTACCAACATCACATCGGCTACCGTCATGGAATAGCGTAATTCCTTTGAATCCCGGCCACCAGCATCAATAATGATATCTTCATACCGTTTTGCCTTTGAATCGATTTCTGTAACTATTCTTTTTTCAAATAGCTGGATACATTCAATCCCATCCTTTCCGGACTCCTTCCGGTAGTATGCCCAGTCGGCTGTACTTCCCTGGGAATCCGTGTCGATCAAAAGTAGGTTCTTATGTCCTGCTTTTTCAACCCGTAGGGCGGCTAAATTGGTAGATATCGTACTTTTGCCGGTGCCACCTTTTTTACCTCCAACAAGAACAATCATTCTTTATCTTTAGGTTAGTTATATATTACAAATATAACCTATATAAAAAATATAATAAATAAAACCTATATATCTTATATATAGTATATAAGGCCAGTTGAAGTTATTGATCTAACTAATAGATGGCTGGGGGTATGTTGTATTATCGCTTCTTTAGGGCAGGGGAGGGAACGTATACAGATTGTGATAACCACTGGCCTTTCTTGCCATTCCCAAATAGGTTATATTGGAGTTTAACAAGCAGGAAAACAACTTAATCAAAGTAGCAACGAGTTCCATAGGTAGTACTCATTCTGTAATGTCTCTAAAGAAACCATCCATTGTCGTTTCTTTTCTCTTCGCCTTTTTCTTGGCCGGGGCGATTAGTTATCCTGCTTCCGCCCATTCCCCTCAAAGGGGCGTACCTTACCAGCCGGCTCCGACGCAGTCTGCTATTGAAAAAGCTCAGCTAAACTGGAATGACTTCAAGGCAGATAATGGGGTGGCCCGTATTCCCGGACCGACCTCCCAAGTGGATCTGCTTTCTTTTGAACATCTCTTTTCGGGGATCGGGGGGCAATCCGTCCTGCACAGCTCATATTATGGCTCTTCGCAAACATGGAGGACCTCCTATCACCTTATTTCGCTTGAACATGGTATTACATTCCTGGCTACCATTCCCTTTATGAGTGGTACGGCTATCAATGCTCCTTAGCACTCGCCTCTTACATGCTGGCCTGTACGAAACGATAGCACCTCCCGGGAGAGGACTATATCCAATCTATTAGCAGAGCCGGCCGCCGCCCGACATCGTTATTATCAGTTTATTATTTATAAATATAAGGAGCTTTCTATGAGATGGTTTGAAACCCCTAATTATAATTTTACGTCCTATCGCTACCTTGGATATTTGGTTTCCGGATTTTTTATTGTTCTTGCTATTTTGACCATATCAATTCGAGGACTGGAGTATGGCATTGACTTTACCGGGGGCAAACAGTTTGTCCTGGAATTCCAGACCCAGCCCGACATAACAGCAATCAAACAGAACCTGACGCAGTCCTTAGGCAAGGCCCCTGAAGTCAAAACCTTTGGCTCGCCTACCGAG
The DNA here is from genome assembly GCF_900182555.1 of Fodinibius sediminis. GTDB lineage: Bacteria > Bacteroidota > Rhodothermia > Balneolales > Balneolaceae > Fodinibius > Fodinibius sediminis. The sequence goes on from NZ_FXTH01000031.1 coordinate 7,837, forward strand.
GTCCTCGTTCTGGTTGACTCCGACAAGGCCACCAACCACCTGCAGGACCTCATTGGCCAATCTACGCAACAGCTGTATCCCGGCGATGAGGTTCGGTTTATAAAAACGGATGTGGTTGGCCCCAGTTTTGCCCATGACTTAAAAGCAAGCGCCATCCAGGCCATCCTGTTTTCGGTGGCGGTCATCTTTATCTATATCCTCATTCGCTTTAAGCAGTGGACCTTTTCGGTCGGAGCAATTCTTGCCCTGGCTCACGATGTGCTAATTACGCTGGGAATAGTCGTCTTGCTCCAGGGGTTTATGCCCTTCTCACTGGAAATCAACCAGCCCATGATTGCAGCCTTTTTAACGATCGTAGGCTATTCGATCAATGATACGGTGGTGGTCTTTGATCGGATTAGAGAAAACTTGACCAAGTATAAATCAGAAACCTACGAGACGTTAATCAATAAAAGCATTAATGAGACGCTAAGCAGGACCACAATCACCTCCCTCACGACCATATTTGTGGTTACGGTACTATTTTTGTTCGGGGGCGAATCGCTGAAAAGTTTTACCTTTAGCCTCTTAATCGGCCTCATTGTCGGTACCTACAGCTCTGTCGTTATCGCAAGTAATATTGCGCTTGAGCTCCATGAGAGATATTATAAAAAGGAACTTCAGCGCTAACTAAATCCATGGCCTTGCTGTCACTTTATCTGCTCATCGGAGCCCTGCTATTACTACTGAGTATTGTATCGAGTAAGCTCTCTACTCGGTTCGGAATCCCGGTATTGCTGGTTTTCTTGGGTATTGGCATGATCGTAGGCTCTGATGGGTTAAACTGGATCTACTTTGACAACTATCCCTTGGCCCAATCCCTGGGGATCATTGCCCTTATCTATATCTTGTTTTCGGGGGGCTTGGATACCCGGTGGACCAAGATACGGCCAATTATCAAGCCGGGCATAGCCCTTTCGACCATCGGCGTATTGGTAAGCGCCCTCATTGTGGGAGGATTTGCCAGCTGGCTGGTGGGCTTCAGCCTCCTTGAAGGCGTGTTGCTGGGGGCCATTGTTTCTTCCACGGACGCCGCCGCCGTCTTTTCGGTCCTGCGGTCTAAAGCATTGGGCTTTAAATATCGCCTCAAAGAACTCATGGAGTTTGAGTCCGGAACCAATGATCCGATGGCTATCTTCCTGGCGATCGGGGTCATCCGGCTGCTGACAATGCCTGATTTTGGGTGGGGGGCCCTGACCTTATTATTCTTCCAGCAGATGATCCTCGGGGCTGCCGGCGGCTACCTCTTTGGCAAAGCCATGACATGGAGTATCAACAGGATCAACCTGGAATATGACGGGCTGTATCCCGTGCTAACGCTGGCTTTCGTTCCGTTGGCCTATGCCACAATTGATTTATTGGGAGGCAGTGGGTTCCTGGGCGTCTATATTGCCGGGCTGGTATTGGGGAACGCCAACTTCATTCACCAACGCAGCCTGGTGAACTTTTTTGACGGGCTGGGCTGGCTGATGCAGATCACGATGTTCCTCACCCTCGGTTTGTTGGTTTTTCCCTCACAGGTATGGGCTATTGCAGGCACCGGCCTGCTGGTGGCGCTGGTGCTGATCCTCCTTGCCCGGCCGGTCAGTGTATTTGTGGCCTTGCTGTTTAGCCGGTTTAAACCACGGTCCAAGCTCATGGTTTCCTGGACGGGCCTGCGAGGGGCTGTCCCCATTATTATGGCCACTTTTCCGCTGGGGGCCGGGCTGGAACACGCCGAACTTATTTTTAGTATTGTCTTTTTTGTGGTCGTCACTTCGGTTCTTGTGCAAGGCCCGTTTATTCCGGCGATCGCCCGATGGTTGCACGTAGATTCCCCCATCCTCCCGAAAACACGGTTTCCGATTGAGTTTGAGCCCTCCGTAGATACCAAAAGTGCCCTCAAAGAGATCGTCATTGAAAACGGCGACCCGGTCATTGGCAAACAGGTTGTTGAGCTGGAATTTCCAGACGATGCGCTGATTGTCATTATCAACCGGGAGGGAAGCTTTTTGGTCCCCCGCGGGACCACGGAGCTCAAAGCCCAGGATAAGCTATTGGTCTTAGCCCACAAAAATCAGGTTAGCGAGATTAAGCGCCTCTTAAAGCAATAAATAGTGCCTTTATGGAAAGCATTTGGATTGGACTGATATCTAACTTTAACCATTTTTGTTGTAGTATTCTCAGAAGCTATAAAAGGAAGAGCAAAGTATCCCTGATGGCACACATGCCCTCTTTATATTGCTTTAAAACTGACTTCTACCTACATTATTGGTTGTGAATGCCTTGTATAAAATAGCGGCTTTGTGTGCGATCCTGCTATCACCAAGCAGTGTGATTGGCAATCAACCTCTGGTTGTCCCACATACTACCGGAGGAATAGCTTCGGTGCATACCCATCAATCTGATGACGCTCTTCCGGCCGCTGATCCTGCTCTGGTTGCATTTCAGCAGCAGGTCGCATGGTTGCTTATATCATCTAATAAGCCGCCCGAACCCGTACCTGGCAAAAACTCAGCTGGAGGATACGGCGGCTCTATAGCCGAAAGATCCAAGCATAAAGACCAGGCTTCGTATTACCTTGCTTTTTCAAAAAGGATAGCCCGGAGCCTGTCAACTAAGAAGTTAATTTTTCCCTTCCACAGCTTTCTGTAGCTCTACTTGATATAAAATATTCCGGATGATCCATCCGGGAATCCCCGTCACATATTTTTCCAAACGCCTGCCCATGGGTTGTTCTAACAGATCCATAATGGGACGGCTGTACTTTATAACAACAAATTTATATCAAGATGAAAATAGAACCATGGAGCGTTATAATTGGCATAATTGCCTTATCAATATTTCTTATTCCGATCATTTATGATCAAATGGTCAAAAATAAACACAAGTTGGGAAGCCAGTTAAAAGAAATGGCTTTCGGCAAAGGGACAAGCCTCAAACAGTCTGATATCTGGGACGATACCTATGCGATTGGCCTTGATACCGATTGCAAGTATTTATTCTATACAACTCTCAATGAAAGCAAAGATATACTTATCAAATTTAGTTCCCTGAAAACATGCACCCTATCTGAAACGGATACCCCACGTGGTGATGCGCCCCAGCTGGACCTTATCCTGGAACGTAAGGGATCGGATACCTTATACCGGCTTCCGTTTAAGCTGGATAGTAACCAAACAGCCAAGAAAAAGCTGGCCAAACAGTGGGAATCAACTATCAATAAGTACATCACCTGATAAATCTACGGAGGAAAGAGAGCAATCTACCTTCAACCAAATATAGTCCAACCACAAAAATAAATCATAGAGGAGTTATTATGTTCAATTCAATCGGCGCAACAGAAATCATGGTGATACTATTAGTCATCCTTATTTTCTTTGGTGCTAAGCGAATTCCTGAACTGGCCCGTGGTCTGGGTCAGGGAATGAAAGAGTTTAAAAAAGCGTCACAAGAGCTTCAAAGCGAGTTTGAAAAAGCACAACGGGGTGACTCGGATGCCAGCTCGAATGAAGAGCCCACTAACAGCAAAACAAGTAACCAAAAACAAGCATAGCAGCGTTGGTTCTAATTTTGCTAGATGTATTCAATTTAGGGTATACCCTAAATCGGTACGGTTTTCCGGATTCAGAATCGCTTTCTACGGGCTGCTATTGCAGTATTGAATACATTACCCTAATTTCGGTACGTTACCTGGTAATAAAACACATCGATATTATGAAAGCCACCTACGTCCGCGTTTCTACGTTTGAGCAAAATATTTCCCGCCAGATCGAGGGCAAAGAAGGGGAGGTGTATTGGGATAAAGTCTCCGGCATGCTCGCCTTTGAGGATCGGGAAAATGCCGCACGCCTGCTGGCCGACGCCGAAGCCGGG
>NZ_FXTH01000032.1 GCF_900182555.1 Fodinibius sediminis
TTGTCTTGCGTAGTCATGGTGAGTCTGCGTTTAGTGATTAGGTTGTTGGATACTCTAATCTAACTAAACTGTCAGATTTCATCGTGACTACTTCACTTCATCTCTGTCAACGGGCGGATAATTATTTTCAGCAAGCAGAACTATTAGATCCGCTTTTAGTTCCGCCTTAATATCTTCTCTCCGGTTCCAATCAGTATATTTTGCCTTATCATCAACTACTTTTTTTACTTCCTTAGAAAGGTGAATGAGCTTTTCTTCGGGATATGTAAAATCGTATTTCTTCATAAGCTCTTTGAGGATGTCATAAAAGGCTTTCTCTTCGAAATCAATCCCCATTTCATTAAATGATTCCTTCTCTTCTCTCAAGTCATGGTATAGATCAATGATCTCATCTGTAAAATCCTCTAATACCTCACTTCGCAGGGTATCTGCTTCTTTACGTTCATTATATCGATCTACTAACGTTTTGAAGCGCTTTGAGAAATCGACTCCTTTTACCTTATTAACTTTTTTAAAGTCCTCAATAGCCTTCGCTAAAAGCTTTTGCAAGAGCTTAATCTTGGTATTCGGCAGCTTGATCTTCTCAATCTTAGCAAGGTAATCTTCATCAAAAATGTCGACCTGTTTAGCTTCCTCATTACCCAGCTTTGTAATTTCTACAACGCCTTCACTTTCGAGGGCATCCTCAATCATTTCTCTAACCCTAGCATTCATTTGGGCTGTATCGGGAGCTGAACCTCTGGTTAGTTTAAAGACAATTGAACGAACGGCAATATAGAAGTGAATATAGTCTCGCTCTTCTTGGGTAAACTCTTGACTGCCACAACAAATATCGTAGGCAGTCTTCATGCGTTTAACGAAAAACATAAACCGCTTTTCTAGTTCTTCAGTTGCCTGAACATATTCTGCGGCCATATTTAGAGTATGCAGTTGTTCTTGAGGCTTACCGTTGAAATAGGGCTTCTCATTAAACTTATGAAACATTTTATGTAAAAGATCCAAATGATCTTTTACGACCACAATAGATTGCTGAATATCTTCAAAATTCCTGGCATCAGATTTATTATAGTGCGCTAATGCTAAATTCATTTGCTTTCTGATGCCGATATAATCAACTACTAATCCTTTATCCTTACCCTTGTATTTTCGGTTAACTCTTGAAATTGCTTGAATCAGATTATGCCTTCTAATCGGCTTATCAATATACATTGTATCTAAGAATGGGACATCGAACCCAGTTAACCACATATCCACAACAATCGCGATCTTGAAGTTGGATTTCGGGTTCTTAAACTGCCGATCCAACTCTTTGCGATCATCCTTAGTACCGAGAAGGTCATATAATTCTTTGGGATCATCCTGGTTTCTCGTCATAACCATCTTGATCCGTTCTATTGGCTTGATCTCCCGACGTTCATTCTCTGTAAGCTCAACATCTTCTGCTGCCACTCTAATTTCATTCCATTTAGGACGCAGTGAAATTATGTTTTTGTACATCTCGTATGCAATTTCACGATTACTGCATACAAACATTGCCTTTCCTTTAACAGTGGCTCCTTCTTCTAGTCTTTTTTCATAATGATGAACAAAATCTTCGGCGACAGCTTCCAACCGATCTGAGTCGCCTAAAATCACATTCATTTTTGAATTGGCTTTTTTACTCTCCTCAATCTGATGTTCATTTGCTCCGTCATCCGCACATTGATCGTAATAGTTTTCAATTTCTTGCAGCTTTTTATTATCAAGTAATACTTTGGCAGCACGACCTTCATAAACGATACGAACTGTAATATCGTCAACTACAGATTCGGTCATCGTGTACTCATCAATAACTTCACCAAAAACATTTAAGGTGGCATCAATTGGAGTGCCGGTGAATCCTACATAGGTTGCATTAGGAAGAGAATCATGCAGATACTTGGCAAAGCCATAGGTTTTTTCTACACCATCAGAAGTAATCTTTACTTTTTGGTCCAGGTTCGTTTGCGTACGATGCGCCTCATCAGAAATACATATTACGTTGTTACGCTCGGTTAATAGCTCAGTATCCTCCGTGAATTTTTGAATGGTTGTAAGAAAAACTCCACCACTTTTGCGTCCTTGCAGTTTATCTCTCAGGTCTTCCCGTGTTTCAACACTGGCAACATTATCATCCCCAATAAATTCTTTAGCATTGGTAAAAAGCCCTGCTAACTGATCATCCAAATCAGTGCGATCTGTTATCAGAACGATTGTGGGACTAGAAAAATAACGACTCTTCATTAACAGTCGAGACAAGAAAAGCATAGTGAAACTCTTGCCAGAACCAGTAGCACCAAAATACGTTCCACCCTTTCCGTCTCCTTCTGGTTTTTGATGCTCAATGATATTATGGAATAGCTTATTCGCAGCATAAAACTGAGGATAGCGGCATAACACCTTTTTATCTCTTTTAGAACTATCAGGGAAGTAGATGAAATTTCGGACAATATTTCTAAGACGCTTTCGGTCAAACATTCCCTCAACCAATGTATAAAGAGAATCTATGCCATCTACGTCTTTTATCATCCCCCCGATTCTTCTCCAAGAATAGAAGTATTCATAAGGAGCAAAAAACGACCCGGCCCGACTATTTACCCCGTCACTGATAACACAAAAAGCATTGTACTTAAAAAGCTTAGGTATATCCCTTTTATATCTTGTGGTTAGCTGAGTATAGGCGTCATAGATTGTAGCTTCTTCACGTATAGCACTTTTGAACTCAAAGACTATCAGTGGTAATCCGTTGACATATAATATCCCATCCGGTTTACGCCATTCAGAGCCTTGAATCTTAAGCTGGTTGACAAATTTGTACGTATTTTGTGGCGCTTTATATGTTTCTCCATCCGATGCCGCTTCCCCAAATTGAGGATAGTTGTCTGTGGTTTGCATACCAACTTTTGATGGCTTCAATAAACCATTGTAATCAATAAGCTGGATAAAAAGGTCTTTCTTTCCCCGATCGTCTCTTTTTAATAAGAAACCATCAGAAATTCTTTTCATTATCGCTTTATTACTGTCATACAAGTCCAGCGTTGAATAGCTCTTCAGATCTAATATTATTCGATCTATTTCATCATCAGTTATATCCTCATCACTATAACGCCTAGATAAATACTCCCTAAGATCTTCTTCAATAAGAACCTCATCTGCTGGTATTGATACCTGCTCTCCCGGTATATGAGGGATACCCTCCTGTTCAAGAAGTTCTATTATAGCATTTTCTAACTGCTCTTCAGTGAATTTCATTTTCTCTGATTTGTACCGCTTTTAATTTTCTACAACATGATTACTCTCTTGACCCTATGTTTTAGCCAACATATTCATCATTCTTTATCTAAACCAACTCAGTTTCTTTGCCTTCAAGCTCCTCCATAACTCCCTTCATTAATACCGGACAAAGAGGTTTAACTATTTCCTTTAACTTTTTATTAATTCCTTTTCGATCTTTTACAGAATTATAAATAGTTACTATGGCCTCCTGAACTTCAATTGGTGGAACCGGAATTTTAACCCGACACATTTCTTCCCAATCGAAAGTTTCCCTGGCACTACCCCAAGAATGAAACCGTGCATATCGATCAAATTCCTCGCGTTGCAAAAACAAATATAGGAACTCGGGAATCAGTTTTTGTGGATCAGTGACTTCAAAAACGGTATAAATCGAAGACACAATACAAGGTTCTCCGTGATTCATAGCTAGAGCTATTTTATCACCTCTCCTGGAGGTATCTGACACATACACAAATTGCTCAGGCTTCAAGATTTTATAACTCGAAAAATCTACACCCGTTGTATTTGCTTTAGACTCAATAAGCTTTTTTTCAGTAGAAACCCCTTTTAAGTTTGTAATCTCTTTATCCGAATTTCTTAAATCACACTGATGTATAAAGTCACCTAACGGTTTCAGTTTGTTTCTGTTAATTAAGTCTTGCAAATAAGTATCACAAATTAGTTGTAAGTCATCTAAACTTGACTCATACGCCTTTTGATTCTTTTGAAGCCCTCGATATATGTCAACGTACTTCTTTTGTTTTTCTATTGAGGGTATCGGGATTTCAAGGTCACAAAATCGATCCCAATTTAATCCTCCTCTAACACTCGAGTCACAAAAAAACCAAGCTTGGCGATCAAGCTCCGGTCTTTGGAATTCAATCATCAAATATTCTGGATATAAAACAGATTCATCTTTGACTTCAAATACCTTATAAGCAGGAGAAACTATTGCCCTTTCCTCATCATCATATAATGCAATAGGAACTTTTTCATCCCGTCCAACATGCATTAGATTAGCAGCAAACTGATTTTTCTCAATCAATTTATATTTTACTAAACTATCCCTAGAAACATTAGCGATCGAAGGCATGAACTCGTTATCAATATTCACACCTAATAATCTTTCGACTTCAAGATCCGTATTTTTGTTGCTAACTGATCTTATATAGTCTCCTAATCGTTTATACATCTAAGCTATACCCCAACTCTTTAAATGCGTTCTTTAATTGATCTTGAGACTTCTTTTCTTCAGAAAGTATTGTTTCAATATTACTTTTAATGGTTTGCATTTCTTTATCAAAATCTATTTCTGCATCTTTATCCGTAAATTCAATATATCTGCTCGGTACTAGAGAGAAATCATTTTTAGCAATTTCATCAACATGAGCTGAATAACAGAATTCAGGAATATCTTTATACGTCTCCTTGTAGTTTTCCTGTTGCCAATTGTGGTAATTTTCTGTTACACGATCTCTTTCTTCATCTGTAAGCCTTATATATTTTTTCTCATACTCTTCTCCCCAGGTTCTTAAATCCATAAATAAGACTTCATCTTCCCGGTTACGATAGTTTTTTACTTCACCATTTATCTCAATATCTCTTGCCCTCTTATTTTTATTCAAGATCCATAGTGTAACACTAATATCAGTTGTATAGAAAGTATCCCTAGGAATGATTACGATAGCTTCAACTAATCGATTTTTTATTAGCTTTTTTCTTATGCTATGCTCCACTCCACCACCAGAAAGGGCCCCATTTGCAAGGATGAACCCCGCCACTCCATTATGTGAAAGCTTTGAAACCATATTCAATATCCAGGCATAATTGGCATTACTCTTAGGGGGTACTGCATATCCCTTCCATCGAGGATCATTCTTTAATTCATTTTTGCCCCGCCAATTTCTCAAGTTAAATGGGGGATTGGCCATAATGTAATCAGCCTTTAAATCCGGATGCTGATCTTTGGCAAAAGTATCGGCTGGTTCTTCTCCAAAATTTGCTGAAATTCCACGAATAGCGAGATTCATTTTTGCTAGCTTGTAAGTCGTGCTTATTTGTTCTTGGCCATATATGGAGACTTTCTTCTTATTTCCATTATGAGATTCGATAAATTTCACTGACTGTACAAACATACCCCCTGATCCACAGCAGGGATCATAGATTACTCCGCTGTATGGTTCAATCATTTCAGCAATTAGGTTTACAATTGTCTTTGGGGTATAAAATTCTCCCTTCCCTTTTCCTTCTTTAATTGCAAAGTTTTTGAGGAAATACTCATATACCCTTCCAATCAGATCTTGCTCTTCATCTTGAAGAGTGTCAATATTATTGATGGTATCAAGTAGTGTACCAAGCTTCTTTGTATCTAAATTGAGTCGAGAAAAATAGTTGTCAGGAAGAGCATCTTTAAGTGCAGGGTTATTTTTTTCAACAGTGTTTAAAGCAGTATCAATTTTAACTGCAATATCATCCTGCTTGGCATTATCTAATATATAAGACCATCGAGATTCCTCCGGAAGAAAGAAGACATTCTTCATGTTGTAAAACTCTTTCATCTCTAGATAATCTTCTTTCCCTTCCTCAATCAACTCTTCCCTTCGCTCTTCAAATTTATCACTGGCGAATTTCAGAAAGAGAAGAGCAAGAACTACGTGCTTATATTCTGATGGTTCAACTTTACCCCTTAAGCCAATTGCTGTATCCCAAAGTTTTTCTTCAATTGACTTGTCATTTTTTTTCTTTGCCATAGATGATTGTATATAAGACCTTTTTTAAATCTGATTTATCTAAACTAAATAGTTGTCAGTACCGAAAAGCTAAAGACGCCTAAATCTAAGTAATAAAGTTGTCCTTTTTAAACCATCGTTCTTTCTAAATGCTTAAAGAAGATGAGTTGATAGACAACTTTTGCACATGCCAAAATAAATAACTTAAATCCCATAAATTTAAATTACTTATTTATTAAATCCCGAAAGTTTAATAAATTGCCTAAAAAAGGTAGCTTAAATGGCAAATTTTTTAGATGACCTGCCGGAAGTATTCGTTTCCCATACGAATATTTCTTCCCAGGTATCGCAGGCAGCAGCACGCGGAGAACTTAAAAAAATCGGGTCCCGTCTCTACACAAAAAACCTGATCGATGACCCCAAAGTTATCGTAAAACGGCATTGGGCCTATTTGCTATCTGAATACTATCCCGATGCGCTGATTGCCGATCGGACGGCATTGGAAAACAAACCAGCAGAAGATGGATCGGTATTTATCGTCTCATCCAAAAAGCGTATTACCGAAATTCCCGGTTTGATTTTCAACCCGCGAAAAGGCCATGACCCGTTAGAAAGTGATCGTCCTTTTATTAATGGTCTCTACATTAGCTCGGAACCCAGAGCCTATCTTGAAAACATGCGGCCTTCCCGAGCTCGCAAAGGTTCCGTACCAAGGACGCTTCGGCAGGAAGAAATGGAAGAGCGCCTTGATAAACTCTTTCGGGTTCGCGGGGCCGACCATGTCAACAGTATTCGCGACCGTGCTAGGGAAATAGCCCCGAAGCTGGATATGCAAGAAGAATATGAAAAACTGGACGATCTAATTGGTAGCCTGCAGGGCACGCGCGATTCCAATATTAAATCAGATGTCGGGAAAGCCCGGAAATCCAAAAAACCGTATGACCCCGATCGTGTAGATCTGTTTCTTAAACTTTTTGAAGATTTATCGGATTTTGCCCCTCACACTCGTGCTGCGTCCAACCTTTCACAAGACGAAAGAGTAAACCTTTCCTTCTTTGAAGCCTATTTCTCCAATTTTATCGAGGGAACAGAATTTGAAGTAGATGAAGCTGCCGATATCGTCTTTAACAATGCGATACCGGCCGAACGTCCCGAAGATGCCCATGATGTGATGGGTACTTTTCGGATTGTTTCCAACTACTCAGAAATGGCACAAACACCCAAGGATTTCGACGAGTTTATTGCCTCGTTAAAGAATCGGCATTCTACCGTGATGGCTCTGCGGAAAGACAAGAAACCTGGAGAGTTTAAGACCAAAATGAATGTGGCCGGTAGCACTCAGTTTGTAAAGCCCGAGTTAGTCTCGGCTACCCTGGAACGTGGGTTTGAAATTTACCGCGGCTTGGAATATCCCTTCCAGAAAGCGGTATTTATGATGTTCCTGGTTAGCGAAGTGCACCCTTTTACCGACGGCAATGGCCGGATAGCTCGCATCATGATGAATGCAGAACTCGTTGCAGCTGATCAACAAAAAATTATCATCCCTACGGTTTACCGGAATAACTACCTGGCTGCATTAAAGGCTTTGACTCACAACCGGCAATCCGAAGCTTTGATACGAACCCTCGATTTCGGTCAAAAGTATGTGCAGGCTATCACTTGGGACAAGTACGATGAGGCACGAGCCCAGATGGAAGCTACCAATGCCTTTATGGATCCAACCGAAGCTGACCAGGAAGGTATTCGATTGCGCCTGCCTGCTTAGGTTCTACTTACATTCCTTAAATCCCGATAATTTAAATTAATCGTACACTAAAACCCGAAAGGTTAAATTCATTCACTTGGGCCACCTATTAAATCCAATTTTTTCGAATTTCTCTATTTCAAACGGTCAACCTTATGGGAAGCCTTTACGCGCCAGCTGTAATTCCTATTTTAATTTGTTGTTGCAATAAGCACAAAGAGGAGAGAGCATCATTTCACTAGGTGGAATTTTGTTGCCACAATTATCACAGAAGTGTTCAGCTTCGTAGCCACAAAATGCACATCTTTCTTCTTTTATAACATATGATTCCAAACCACATTCTGGACATGAACCATAGGGATATTCTAAACCATCGACATAAGATTTGTAATGTTCAAAACCTAGGGCAGTTTGCACAGCTCGTGGTATAATTCCTTGAGCTTCTTCTTTAGCACCACAGCTTTTACATTCAAAAATTAAATCCTGAATATCAGATGAATTAGGAAATAGCAGGTCGGAATCACAAAATACACATGTTATATCTTGGACTCCTTCGGTTAATACATCTGATCCCCAAGATATTTTATTGATTTTATTTAGGCACTTTTCCCTTTCGTTTTGGTATAGTTCTGCAACTTCTAACATTGCTGACCAAGTTATATGACCAAGCAAATCTACAGGATTTTCCTTCAGCTCATTTTCTATGAATGAGCTAATTATTGTAAAAGATTTAGCAATCAAATGTTGAATTCTACTGTGGTCATCTTCTGTATAATAGTGTTCAATATCATTTCTGATCTTGGATATTGATTCAAATTGTTCCCAATTGGTTTCAATATCAAGCTTATCAAAACGGTTCCGAATTTGATAAACATTAACAGTAGTTTTCCCTTGCCCGATGAATTTTACGATATCATCTTTATTTCTAGTGGGAACAATTTTCCTTTTTATAAGAACGTCATTACTATCATCAGGAGACAACCTTTTTAATGCCTCTTTATAGAGAAGTAAAATACCCGCATGGATATTTCTAACTGAAGATGTAAGGCGTTCCCTTGAACCTTCTTCAAAATCCTCTACACCAACTTTAATAGAATCAACTGCATTATTTAATAAGCTCATTTACGGATGTTTTAAACTTTAGGCCAACTTTAAATATTGGTCTGAAAGGCTACGAATTTTTTCGCCATCAATGAACACCAAATTATTTCTGGTAGAATGTTTTTCTATTTTTTCGCAAATTTTTTCAATTGCATTATTCGTAAATTTGCCAGAAATAATAATAGCCAGTTTTGAAATTCTATTTTTCTGTTTAGTATAGACATCATAAAAAGGCATTTTAAAAGCATCATCAATTTGTGCTATTATCTCATCAATATCTCCACCTGCTGAACCTGAAATATCCCCAAACTTAACTTGCGCGGCCCAAAACTCAATCTCCTGGAACTCAGTTATTCTATTAAAAAGAATATCTCTACCGTATTCTCTTTTCCCGTGATTATATTTAACACTATTGAATCCAATTTTTCTAATAATTGGAATTACAGTACGTAGTGTGAATTCCTTTTCATTTTCTGAATCTTCAGGATTCCAAATATTACGGCCAGCAATAATTTCAGTTGCTCCTTCAATTTCTTCTGAAATTTGCTCAGCCATTTGAGCAACTTGAATGAGTTTTTCATCTTCAAGTTCAGTTGCATATTCAAGTTGAATATAAACGCCATCATCATGGTAAGTTAATAGTTCTATATCACCAGCCTCTTTTGCTCTGTCTTCAATCACAGATTTTTTAGTTGTCATATACTCTTTCAGTCCAATTTTCCCATCCCAGTATTTTCGTGTAATAAGTTCAGAAAAAACTACCTGTACTTTATTTCCAGCTATTCTCTCAATTATTGTTGGAATACTATCAATTTCAATTACTCCATTCCTAATATTACGACAAAATTCAAATCGAGTACCAATTGGTAAGTTTTCGACTTTGCTATCCCCAATTAATTTCTTGGGCAGATACCATACTTCTAGGTCGGCTGTTTTAATAGATTCGCCATTGACATGTATATCAACAATTTCACCATCTACTTCTTCAACTTTTATCATATTTGAATTTCTAAATTTGGCCTAACGATATTACAATAACCGGCAGTCGCAACAGCGTTGAATTAACTGTAAAATGAAAGGTTAACTATTAAACGAAAAGGAGGCAAGGAATGGCGATGTGCGTCCCTTAATGGTTTAGTTGGCATGGAGAACTAAGAATTTGCAAGACGACTCACTATTTCTTCATAAACTTCTTGAGTAACTAATGCTGGGTAAAAAACACTTCGGGCGTCTTTACCTCCACTTGGGTCAACATAAATCAAACCTCTATATTTTTTTGAGCTAGCAGCATTATTTATAACTTCAGCGACATCTTCTGCCACATTTTCGATTTTTGTTAGGTCATAATTTGAATCTGGACGATTTCCTATAGGTTGGCTAATTGGTAGCTTATGAATAAGCCAGTTTTCTAATTGTTCAACAGTTAAATAAAATCCCGAAAACTCTTGTGAAGATGGTGCAGTAGAAGTAAGAATTCTTTGATCTGTAAGATCCATTTAAAAAGGTCAATTTATTTAAATGCCAACTAAGGACATTGCATATAAGGTACATACACATAACTGTTCAATAGCAACTAACAAAAGATGTATTTTAAAACCAAGAGTGGCAAAGAATTGGCAAGGTGTATACGCGGTTTAGCGCTCTACTTGAATGGTTGACGATCTATCCAGCTTTGCCATCGAATATGACCATCATCAAAACCTAAATATTTAATAATAACTAAGGGCATGAGTCGATTGAAATAACCAAAATAGTCATTCAAATTTAACTCTACCACATCTCCATTATAGTTTACCTCTGTTTTAGTTTGACTATTGTGAAATAGCGCATTCCTTAAATTTGAATAAGTTGATATCGATCTCCTTAAATTTTGTGGATTATTTTGTTTTACATCAAAACCTAACCCTATCAAAAATTGACTTATCGGTATTTCGGCACTGCTTGTATAATCGCTTTCACTAAATCTTGCTAGGGATTCAAGTGCTGAGAAAAGCAGATAATATGATACTTCCCTGAATTGTTTCCGTGCTCGAAAAACTTCGATTGTTTTAAAAAAAGCGATACGAAATACAGATCTATCCAAATTTCCATTATTACGATCTTTGGCTAATTCATCTAATGCTAATTTAGTAAAATCTTCACGTGAACTTTCAGAAAAGGCATCACTCATTATAACCTTTCCACCACCGCCATGTCTTTTCAAGCCATTGATTTGAGATGGAAGTTTTGAAATGGCCTCATGCATGTCTTTTGCTTGTATTTTATTTGCAACTATTACATCTCGATGATCGATAAATGCTAAGACTCCTTCTAAGTCAAATAGATCAATCTCAACTGTGCTTTTTTCATATCTTATGACGCCAGTTAAATGATAACAGTTTTCATCTTTGGAAAGCTTTTGAAGCTTAGTAAAGTCTTGATAAACTGGTTGAATAGTAAGACCATCGAGTTTCAAAGGTTTAGAAATCTCAAAACCATAAACACCTTCAAATTCTATCATAGTGTTTTGATGTAGAGTGCTAACGACCTCGTATGTTGATCACGAAGTTAAGATAGGTTGTATTATTGGGAAGATCTATCTAATTACAGATGTCTAAATATTAGGGGTGAGAGATAACTTA
>NZ_FXTH01000033.1 GCF_900182555.1 Fodinibius sediminis
TTTCTTGTAGTTTATCTAGTTCTTTTTGTGTCATGATTTGTCTAAGTTAGTAGATTTTAAATTACCAACCTAGACAGAGTTAGATTTACACTCTCGTTTTATTTGTCAAATCCTAGTTCAAATTTAATTTCTGATGTTATGACTACACTTAGAACTGGTGTAGAAATTACAAACTCAATCTTTCCAAATCGTCAAATTAAACCCGAATATTGTAAAGTTGATAACATACCTATTATTGGTGCAACTCATGTTATTTATATTACAAGAATACTTTTGGATAATATTATTAAACACTCTGGTGTTCAATCAAATTTAATTGATGTTGAAATTTCTGCTAAAATAATTGATAAGGAATTACTTAGGCTTAGTTTCACGAATAAGCTTTCTAACGATATAGATTTTCAACAATTAGAAGATACTTTAGCTCAGGTTAAGGAGAAATGGAGAGACAAATCAAATTTTGAGAAAACCAATATTGAAGGTGGTAGTGGATTTGATAAAATTCGGAGAATTTTAGCTTTTGATTTGAAAGGAAAAAATTATGGTTTTAGTTATATCATAAATGAAAACAAATTAACCATTGTGATCGATGTAGATATAGATATTAAACGAAAAGAATTATGACTGACTTGAAAATAATATTGGTTGAGGATGACCAAAAAAAGATTGATGATATAAAGGGTTTTTTAGATGAATCGTTTGGATATTCAGATTTAACAATACGACAATCATATCAAAGTGGTTTAAGGGAACTACTTACAAACCAGTTCAATTTTTTATTACTTGATATGAGTATTCCAACTTGGGATAAGGAGCCAAATAAATCCAGTGGAGATTTTCAAAAATTTGGTGGTTATACAATTCTACAAGAGCTTGATCGAAAAAACAAAATGATCCCAGTGGCTCTAATCAGTATGTTTGATGAATTTGGGGAGAGTGATAGGTCAGTAACACTAAGACAAATAGATAGTATGTTAAATGACGAATACTCTGAATACTATCATGGTGCCATCTACTATAGTTCAAGTCAAAGCGATTGGAAAGAAAAACTTAAAAACATGATCTGTGATTGTCTATTGTGAAAATATTAATAGTTGACGACAGTAATAAAAAAATAGCTGGCATTGTAAAGGTAATTAAGGAGGCTACTGACAATGAGATCGCAGTTGAAACAGTTCTAGATTCGGTAAGTGCCCAAAAAAAATTGAGTGAGACCAATTATGATCTTTTAGTTATTGATCTACTTTTGCCTGTAAGATCAGGCCAGGAACCAATTAAAGAAGGTGGAAAGCAATTAGTACTTGAAATTGAAAGAAAGGATGAGTTAAAATCACCCAAATATATAGTAGGCACAAGTCAGTATAAAGACTATCTTACTCTGTTTCCTGATATATGGAATACTTTACATTATGATAATTCTACTGAATGGAAGAAAAAGCTTAGAAGAGTAATTTCGCATTTAGAAAAAGTGGATTTTAATATATCTGAAAGATATCCAGAACTTCCATCTATTATTGTAGAAGGCTTGACTGACAAAAAGGTATTTGAAGAATCAATTAAGCTTTTTAAACCAGAACTAGTAGACAAAATAAAAGTAAAGGCTGATAGTAATGCTGGGGCTAAATGGGTTTCAAATCAGATTGTTGCTTGGGCTCACTCAAAAGTTGGTGGGTCAAATGAGAATATAAGAGCAATTGGAATTCTTGATGGGGATAAGGCTGGTAACGAAGCCAAAGAACAAGTTTCTCATCAAATTGATACAAATTCCGCGAAACGTAAGTTTTATAAGCTCATTACTTTATCTCCAGATTATGCAAGAAATTTAATACCTATCTATGCTAAGGGATTAATAATTCCAGTGACTCTAGAAGAATTATTTCCTCCTTTTGTATGGGCTGTAGCAAAAGATAATGGATGGTTAGAAGAACGTCCTTTCAATAAAATGCTTCTTGAAGAACCAACTAAATGGAATCAACGAAAACAAAGTCTCGATGAATACATTTCTACATTAGATTTAAATGAGGAAGATAAGCTGTATTTAAAGACGGTCAAACGAGGATCAAAAAAAAATTTTAATGAATTTGTTCTTAATTTAAAGAGTAAGAAAAAAAAGCTTGCATTGGGGAATTTGAAGAAGCTCTTAGATGATATAGAATTATTTTTGTTTAATAATAGCTAAAAATACTTCAAATAGTATTACCAATTAAATCTTATAATTATCTTAAGAAGATTATCATGGATGATTCTGATGTACTAAAACTAGTTAAGATTCTTGAAAAGACTGGACTTAGTGTACAGAGTTCAAGTGACTTGAATATAAAAACTATTCTTAAAAGTGGTGAGAATAATGATTTGATAGAAAGTCTAAAAAAATATGAAGCACCAAATGAGACTTCATTATCAAACGACGAATTATTCGAAATCTATCAAACTATTTCTAAACTCCATAAATCTGATTCAAATAATTACCAAGACTTATTATATCAAATAAGAAGTATTAAATATAAACCAACTGACCAGACTGTTCGAATTAATTATCTTTCAGATTTTCTTGAATTCACAATACAAAAGAGAGATGAATTTACGAGGGAAGAAATCGATAGTTTACTGAAGGAGTTTTTTAGGTTTAATAATTTTATAGAAATGAAGTGGGGGAGAGATAATGAAGTTTTTAAACTTTCCCAACAAATATTAGAAGAGCTTGAGGCTAATGATCCTTCCAATAGAGATAGAAAAAATGAAGAACTCTCTAAGTTTATAGAAAGATTTAGAGACGTAAATCGGAGGTATCGTCCAGATGAGCAAGCTCTGGATTATGCTAGCCAAATAATTTATGAGCAGTACAATACATATGAACTGGATAGTTAATTACTAATAAAGAGATGACCTTTTGCTGAGATATTTGATTGAAAAGGAAGAATAATATTTAAGTCCAAAAATAAATTTTAGCTGTTCAAAACCTTTGACACCCACGCCCGACTCACCCCAAATTTTCGAGCAATCGCAGATTGATTTTTTACCTCACCTGAAGCAAGCAAATGCTCAAATAATTTCTTTTGCTCTGCTTTTGATTTACCATCTTTATTAGATTTTTGAGATTCCTTTGGAGTGTTAACTATAAGCTTATTCAGTGGTGTTAACTGATAGTTCGCATCTTTTATAAAAGGGTATATTTTCAGGAGTTTTTGCCTATTTAAAGAGATATTCAACTCACCATATTGGCTCCTAACAAACTCTACAGGCCATATAACCCGAATTGAAGTTCGCACATCGTTGTGGGTCGGGGAGCTTTAGGGATTTAAGGACTAATCAGTTATTGCTGGTTAGTCCTTTTTCATTTTGAATACATTAGCTTGCTCCAACAGAGCGAGTGGTCGTTATCCTGAAAGCTGTCTGGACGTATTCTATGATGGCTGAGTTACAAAAACTCAATCAGCTCACTTCTTCATATCCACTTTTTATAACTGTAGATATCATTTTAAACCGATCATTCGCCTTCATTGAATTGCGGGAGTGGGCGGGGATAATGATCGACTGGCCGGTGTTCAGAGTTTTGAATGCCCATCGATAATGATTTCTGCTCTTCCGTCAATGATTTGGAAAAACGTATCAAAGGGAGAGTTTTTTTCTTCCAATCTTTCACCACTGTCAAATGAGACGGCACTGATGTTCCCGGTGGTTTTCTTTATGATCGTTTTTATTACAACCGAATCGGGTACGTATTCAATAATTTCTACAATGATGAGGGCTTTTGACTTTTCTAATTCTACAGGTAAAGATTTCATTTCGAGCTATTTATTTTTTAATTGCCGGTTGGGAGCACTCAGCATCGGTAACTTATGTTCCGCTTTCAGCTTTTTTCCCGGATCACAACAAGATTAATAAAAATCGGGTAAGGAGCGTTATACAGGTCAGTAAGAAAGCTTATATAAATCACAGATTTAGGTTTTTTAGCTGAATTAACTGGGAGGGAAAGATGAGCACTTTAAAATCGGGCAAGCGAGATATTCTCTTTTCAAAGTAGTTCAGCTATCATAGGTCTTCGAGATTCTTTAATCGCTTCTCTTTCAGCTCTTTGAAATAGGTAGGTGCTAGGCCTGTAATCTTCTTGAACTGATTGGACAAATGGGCAACACTACTGTAATGCAGTTTATGAGCTATTTCGGTAAGGGTCAACTCATCATACAACAGCAGCTCTTTTGCGCGCTCAATTTTATGCATGATAATATACTGCTGTATGGTGATCCCCTTCACTTCAGAGAAGGTGTTGGATAGGTAGGTGTAATCGTATTCCAGTTTCTCACTGATATAATCAGAATCATTTACTTTTGGAACTTCATCTTCGTAGTGGATCATCTCCACGATCACACTTTTTATTTTTTCAACCAAGATGTTCTTTTTGTCGTCAAGCAATTCCAGCCCGGCTTTCTCCAAATTATTTCTAAAAGTTTGCAGCTGCTCATCAGTAATCTCATCCTGAAGTTCAATCGTCCCAAGATCAACCGATACACAGTTTATGCCCAGCTTTTTTAACTCATCCTTAACCAACATCTTGCAACGCAGGCTAACCATATATTTAATATATAGTTTCATATAGTGCCATTTATAAACCTAGCTAAGAAAAAGTAGACAAATAGGCTTTTTTATGTATACCAGACTGATATGTTTCTGTTATTATAAAACAAGAACCGTTAGTTCTGATATAGAGGAAAGCTACTGTAGTTTATGGGTTAGGAGAGGATAGCTCTGTAGGTAGAACCATTACGATATCTTGAACGTTTTATTTCCCCATAAAGAAATACTATTCACGTAGTTCATCGATTTACCCCGGAAGAATAAAAATCCGTGAAATGTATAACTCTTTTTTAAAAGGGTATAATACATGATACGCTAAAAGTACTGATCTTTATATGCAACCGAGATTGACCAAACAGGGAGAAGACTGTTAAAAAAATAGAGTTGGTGCTATGACTATTTTACAAGAACCACAAATGATGAGAACATGGATATCTTAAAAATTATTTTTGCTGTTATTCTTCCGCCTCTCGGAGTCTTTTTAGAAGTTGGGCTCACAGGTGCTTTTTGGTTAAATGTTATATTGACCATACTTGGCTATCTTCCCGGAATTATTCATGCCATATGGATTATTGCCAAACATTAAACCACTTCAAAGAAGTACAGCACGAAGAAAGACCACGCCGTGGGAAACCCTTAGTAGCACCAAACATTTAGCGTTGGAAAAACAGGTGGACCAGCTGCCTTGGCAAAACAACAATCGGGTCGCCGAAGACGTTGTGCAATCGGCTGAATCTGATATTGCGTTAAACGATGAACAACCGGCTCCGGAAGAGCCAAACTTAAATGAGATAAATCTGGCAAACTAAAACCAACTTCTAACGGCTGACTGCCAGATCAAGTCGTAGCTATTACATATAAATAGTTAAACAGGTTCATTTGAGTTTTTTTGATTGCACGAAATCAGGTTTATAGAAGTATATCAGACAGTTACATTTTTTCACTTTATTTATTCGGCTTTAAAAGGTCATCTCCTTCTTCCGGAGATCTTGATATCCGCGCCTGCTCTAAAATTTCCTCATCATTACTTTCTAGCTGCCCTTCTGCCTTTGTTATTAATTTCGAATCCTCTGCGAGGGGTGTGCTCTCGGGCTTTTTCTTATCGGACGGTGCAGTCTTTTTAAGGGGTTGCAATGTTACACCATCCAGAAATACTCTCTCTCGAGCATCATCAGGCATCGAAATCCCCTCTGCCATGTAAGCAGTTTTGATTTGTCTTAGCACCGATGATTTTACCTTTAGTATATTATGTTTACTTCCATCCACCCAAACATAGAACATCAAATTAATCGTAGAAGAAGCCAGCTTATCCACTAAAATCAAGGGTTCCGGTTCCCTCAAAACGGCCGGATGCTCTTTAAATATCTTTGTGGCAAGATCCTGCGCAGAAATAACGCTGGCATCATATCCAATACCAATAGTAAAGGTGAATCGCTGGTTTGGATTACTTGTGTAATTGAGGATACTGCTTTTATAGACGGTAGAATTTGGAATTTGCAGATGATTGCCATCTAGGGTCATAAGTAACGTGGCCCGAATGGTAAGCCGCTGGACAAATCCGGTGTTGCCATTTATCTCTACATGATCACCCGCGTGAAAAGGGTTTTGAACGCTTAAAAAAATACTGGCTAGAAAATTTTCTGTTATGTCACGGAATGCGATTCCCAAAACAATACCCAGCAACCCTGTACCTCCCAGTATGGTGAGCGCTACATTGGTTAAATCTGCAACATGAAAAACGATATATATACCCATGAGAAAAACAACAATGGCAATACCACGTGCTGCAATATCCTGCAAAAGGTCGTTCATTTGACGATTGGCTAAATAAGCACGGGCCCCTTTACCTACCAACACGGAAATTCCCCAGAAGATAACCAGTACCACTATTCCGAAGATCAGGAATGGAATAGCACTCATAATATTTCGCCATAATTCCTGCAAGCCGGTATAAGCGGGTTGATAATCCCATATATCCGGATCCAGGATCTCAATTCTGTTTACTACGGCAGTTACATCTTGGGTGTTTCGGGCCAGATCTCCCGCCCATCTTTTATGATCGCCGGTTTCTGTTGATCCACTTAGGAAAACCACACCATCGTTCACCTTTACCTGCGGATTTTGAAACCATTCTGTTGCAGTCAAAATCCGTGTAAGCCGATCACTTATCTGGGAATCATCTGCTACCGGTGCAACATCTACGCGTTGGGGAGCGGCAGTTTCATCCGGTTCCGTAGTTTCAGTCTGGGTTTGACCCTGCGCAAGCACACTGAGCGGCATGGTGATCAGCAGGAGAAGTAGTATAAATAAGTACCGATTTTCTTGATGCATATAGGCCTCTTAATAGTGCTGATGTATATCTGGCAGATTTAAACCAGCTAACATGACTTGTGGATAATTGCTTTTAAAAGCTTTAGAAATATGGCTAACAAAAACCTAAATGACAATTCACATGTTGATTTGCCGGGAAATTTTCGACAAGGCACTTCCATAAATGTGCTTTTTAGCCCTAATAACAATTTGGGTATTAATGCTTAGGTATTAAATATTTTGTGATAGTAGGAGAGCACAAACAGGTAAATTCCGTAGATAATCAAGCCACCAGCGGTAATACCCAATACAAGTGCTCCAAAAGGTTGATCCCGCAATGTTCGCAGCGCCTGGTCGAGTCCGCCAGTACCTCTTGCTCTTGTTACAGTGCTCCGTTCCGTAATGTCGAATGGAGGATCAGTCCCCATCTATGGCTGGAAAATTTTTTAGCTTTGGACACGGCCGTGCCGTTGATTCACAGAATTACTTGTTTTCAAATTTTAAACGTTATAACTGATAATATCAGTGCCTGCCCATATGCATTGGACATGAAACGGCGCCAATACGTTTTATACACCAGATCCGGATGGTCCATGGAATAATTCATAAAGAAAACGGAGAGGGTTCGCAGGAGAAATAATTATTATCAGTCTGATTAGACTCTACGGGCTAGCGGCTCATCGTCCTATTTGACCGGGCCGTCCTCAAACCGTTTTCTCAGTTTCACCGGCTCGGCAGCATCCCTTTTCTTTCGAACTCTCATATTGATGATCTCCACTAACAGTGAGAAGAATACTGCAAAGTAGATATACCCTTTAGGTACGTGTACGTCAAATGCTTCAATCATCAGCATAAAGCCGATCAAGATGAGGAAAGAGAGCGACAGTATTTCCAGGGTGGGATGCTTTTTAATGAATTCGCTTATGGTCTTGGCAAACGCGATCATCACCCCAATAGAAATGGTGATGGCGATAATCATCAGTAATACCTCTTCAGTGAGGCCGATTGCCGTTAGAATACTGTCGAAGGAAAAGATAATATCCAGCGCGACGATCTGGAAAAGAACTTGGCCGAAGGTTAAAAACTGTTTCTTCCCTTTTTCATCATGCTGCCCCTCCATTTTATGGTGAATTTCAACCGTACTTTTGAATATGAGAAAGATACCGCCGGCAAGAAGAATGATGTCTCTGATACTAAAATCATAGGTAAATAGAGAAAATAGCGGCTCGGTAAACCCGATGATCCAGCTTATACTCAGAAGCATCCCAATCCGAAATACAAGTGCTAAAATAAGCCCGGTGGTTCTTGCTTTCTGCTGCTGATGGGCCGGCAGCTTGTTCGATACAATGGAGATGAATATGATGTTATCGACACCTAGAACAATTTCAAGAAAAGTGAGGGTTAGGAGAGCAATCCAGCTTTCGGGACTAAGAAAAATTTCCATATATGATGAATAGTCTTGATTTATTTTATCTCTTTACTTTAGGCAAGATACAGATTGGAATCGAATTTTACACGAGGGGGTCAATTAGGAAATAACACCAAAAAAATGTTTATTCCGAGCCTAGTAAAACTTTTTAAAAAAACTGTTTATTATACCCACTATGTAACCGTTAGATTGGACAGATATGGATATTTTGAATGTTTTTGAAAGTAAAAAAATGAGTTTATGGGCACTGGATGTTGTAGGTAGTATTTAATTTGGGTCTAGTGAAGCAAACACCTCAGAGAGGATCTTCTCGGAGGCGAGCAAGTAAGATTTTATAAAAGTTATCATTTCGATGATTAAAGCGAAATT
>NZ_FXTH01000034.1 GCF_900182555.1 Fodinibius sediminis
TGGCAAAACAACAATCAGGTCGCCAAAGACGTTATGCAATCGGCTGAATCTGATATTGGATTAACCGATGAACAACCAGCTCCGGAAGAGCCAAACTCAGATGAGATCAACCTGACAACTAAAACCAACTTCTAACGGCTGACTGTCAGATCAAGTCGTGGCTATTACAATTTATTTTTATTTCATTTGATAGAACAATCAACTCTCTCCTGATGGTTTACTAATGAAACTTTAATCCAGAAGCTTTTCAATCATAGAATTGACTTGATTACTTAAAACAGCACTTTCGAGAGTGTAAATCTAACTCTGTCTAGGTTGGTAATTTAAAATCTACTAACTTAGGCAAATCATGACACAAAAAGAACTAGATAAACTGCAAGAAAAAGCGTTGGCCCAGCTCAAGTCTGGCCAGTCGTTATTCGGCAAAGAAGGGGCGTTTGCTCCGATGCTTCAAAGCTTTATAGAGGCGGCCCTGGAGGCCGAGATGGATGCTCATCTGGACACCGATGAGCGCACCAAGGGCAACAAACGCAACGGCAAAGGTCGCAAAACCATCAAAAGTTCAGCGGGTAGTTTCGAGATCGAGACCCCGCAGGACCGGCAGAGTAGTTTCGATCCGCAGTTGATTAAGAAACGGGAAACGGTTCTGGCTGATAGTCTGCAAGACAAAATTATCGGTCTCTACGGGCTGGGCATGAGCCTACGGGACATCAGCGCTCACATCTCCGAGATGTACGACACCGAGCTTTCCCACACCGTGCTCTCCCAAATTACCGATCGCATTATCCCCGAAGTCAAAGCCTGGCAGTCCCGCCCGCTGGAAGCCGTCTACTGCATTGTGTGGCTGGATGCGATGCATTATAAAGTGCGTGAGGAAGGCCGGGTGACCCACAAGGCGCTCTACAACATCCTGGGCATCAACCGTGAGGGCTACAAGCAGGTGCTGGGATGCTATGTCTCTGAGAGCGAAGGGGCCAACTTCTGGCTGCAGGTGCTCTCCGACATGCAGAACCGAGGGCTCGAAGACATTCTGATCGCCTGTACGGACAACTTGACTGGGTTCAAAGAAGCTATTGAGAGTGTGTATCCAAAAGCTGATGTACAGTCTTGCATTGTCCACCAGATCCGTAACTCCCTGAAGTATGTAGCCAGCAAGGACTCCAAGGAGTTTATGCGGGACTTAAAGCGCGTATATCGAGCAGACACCAAAGATTTGGCAGAGCTAGCCCTGGATGAGTTAGCCAGCAAATGGGAAGCGAAATATCCTATTGTCATACAGTCTTGGCAGAATAACTGGGAAAAGCTAACCACCTACTTCCAGTACACTCAGCTGATCCGCAGGCTCATTTACACCACCAATGCGGTGGAAGGATACCACCGGCAACTGCGGAAAGTCACCAAAACAAAAGGAGCGTTTACCAGCGATATGGCCTTGCTCAAGCTGGTATATCTGGCGACCAAAAACATTGAGAAGAAATGGACATCGCCCTTGCAAAACTGGGCCTTAACCGTTCAGCAGCTAGCCATTCGATTTGGAGATCGGCTGCCACTGGACTTAACCCGTAACCCTGAAAAATAAACAAACCGGACAGAGTTTAGTTTACACACCCGCACTTTCTTTGGTAGTTAATAAATTAATATCATTAAACTGCTTATAAATACTCTTTTTCCAAGTCCAATGGTCGTCATACTCTGAATCTCCTAATAAGCCCAAGTGCTCAAGGCAGTATTTCTGACCATTTATTTCAAATGTGAAATCAGGTTCAATCCATTTACCTTTGGCATAAGGAAGTTTTTCTTCATACTTATATTCAATCTTATGCTCATATAGTAAGTTAGCAATAATGACTTCTGATTTTGAACGAACCCATTCACCTCTCACCGTCTCATGGATTTTATTGAGTTTGTGTTTATCAACTCCCAGATATCTACCAATATCTTGATGTAACTCTCTTGTTCCTTCAAAATTATTCAACAAGTAAACTAAAAAGTCTAGAAGGTCGTGCTTGTATTGCTTTTTTTCTTCTATATCTTTTGAAATATTCTCTATATCATTTTCATCCAATTGCGCTTTTGACGGCTTTATAATCAAACACTTCCCAGGCCTTTTGCTAAAGCTGACATCACCTTTACTGATAGCCCCATAAATTTCATTCATCAATATTTCGATATCATCATCTCTATTATTAAGCACAGCGGTAATCATTCCTGAACGGGTGCTATCTACAATTTCTTGAATGTTGTCACTTTCTATTTTTTCAAAAATATCTACATGTGTAAATGCTTTTGATTCTATAGAAATCAAGTTAGCATTTAAGAAAAATTGCAAGGTATCCTGGATCTCCTGGTCATGAAAATATTGTAAAGTCTTTATTGAAGAATTGTTGTTCGTAATTTTCTTCCACAGCCTGACTAACTCTTCTTCGTCGGGAAAGGATTTGTCAATAAAATGTGTTCTCCTTACCGATACATTTTTATTTGAGTAAAATAGATAGGCATCTGCTCCTTTACCATCTCTACCAGCCCGACCTATTTCCTGATAATATTGCTCTACTGACTCAGGGATCATAAAATGAACAACCAGATCAATATCTGGTATATCTATACCCATCCCAAAAGCATTCGTGGCAAAAATAACATTAAACTCATCATTTTGAATAGACTGAATAACATCTTGGCGTTCTTCACTACTCATATCACCATGGAAGTGGGTACTCTTAAAACCCTTCGACCTTGCTTTACTTGCTAAATCGACAGTCCCTCTTTTATTATACTTTCTATAAAGATATATAAGAGTTTTTTTCCCTTTATTTTCTTTTAAAAGCTTCCAAAGTCTTTGCTCTTTCTCATCTTCTTTTGCAAAAGTTTCAACATTAAGATTAACATCAAACCTTAGAAGAATTTCATCCTTTAAGATAGAACTACTTGAAATTCTAAAGTCCTGACAAATATCTCTTAACTCTTTGGGATTAATTGTAGCTGTCAGTCCCAGTACCCTGGGCCAATCATCTTTAAAGACCTTATTTAAAAAATTTGGAATCCGTTTATAAAAAGGTCGAAAATTAAATCCCCACTGGCTAACACAATGTATTTCATCAACTGTAACTAATCGAATGTCCTCCTTCCTTTGCTTAATGCAATACTCAAAATATCCATCAGTGGCTAGTCTCTCAGGACTGACAAAAATAAAATCAGGATCATAGTTTCCATTGCAGAACTTTGTCAAATCTTCTCTCAGTTCTTTTGAAGATATTCCGCTATGCGTAACAAGTACTTCAAAATTCAAATTTCTTAACTTTTCAGCTTGTTCATCTATAAGCGCTATAAGTGGTGAAATTACGAGTGTAGTACCACCTAGCGCTTTAGCAGATACCCAGTAAATTAGAGACTTTCCTCCACCAGTCTGCATCACTGCAACTGACGAACCTTCTTCAATTACATGATTAATAACTTTCCTTTGAAAGTCCTTTAGTTGCTCAAACTCTTCAACTAATGATGGAAAGTGATTTTCAAATACCTTGTCTGCTTTAGAAACCATATTCCATTCCGTCTTCCTGGTTACTTAACGAGTTAATCTCTTCTCTATATGTATCTGCAACAAATGTTAAGAAATAATCCAAAACAACAAATCGATAATCCTCCGGAAAACTCACAGACTTTTTTTAAATTCATTAGCAAGTAACTGTGACAACCTAAGACCATAGAGAGCAAAAAGATCATACGGATAAAAGTAATTTTGATGAGTGACGTTATACTTCTGTTCAATCATCAAAAATTGTGAATCCTGCTCACAGCCAAATGATTTTTTATCCGATAAGTACCACAATGCCCATAATCCATCGGGACTTCGATAAGGAAAAATATTAGGGTACTTCTTATAAAGGAAAATACTTTTTATTCCACCACCAATAACTCCACGCACGCTATAATCATCAGTTGTTAATGGCTCAAAGCCCATTTCCTCAATAGTCTCGGAGTTCAAAAAAATTTCCTTGTTATAAATTTCCTCTGAATATCTATCTGCAAATTTAACTAGATTTTCTACTTTTTGGTGTAGCTCCCCCGGATCAGCAGCAAAAAAATCTTTCCTGTACTTATCTAACTCTTCAGCTTGCGTATTTTGAAGGGTCTTCCTAATAATCGGACATTCATTCCTCAGCACTGTATTCTTGAAAGGACCTGGGTCAATTTTATATTCCTCAATATACTTTTGGTCCAAGAATTCTAAATATTTTTTCCGATCATTTTCAAAATCTACGATAGCTTCTTTGGACAAATTTAAAAGCGCCTCATCAGTACTGGTTTTCTTTTTTCTCTTAAATTTAGATCCAAACTTTTCTGAAAGTCGCTCAGCATCAGAAGATGACAAACTTGCACCCCCTCCAGTTTTGATAAATTGATCGAAATGATTTGGAAAGTTAGCCCTTATCTCCGTCCATACTCTCTCTATATGATCCTCGTCATAACAAATATCTTCTATATCATTAGGATAATACATAACTAAATATTTTTCATTGACGTATATCTTCGATTTGAAAAACCTTTAAAAACTCAGCCTGTAGGCTCATATAACTAAAGCTTTATTGATACAACATAGCTAAATAGGTTGACTCAGCTATTATTTGAAAAATAATCCCAAAATGCATCTTCATCTATCAGATGCGGTGTCAAAAAATCTCTAATCTTATCTATTTCTGGCAATAGTAACCTATCTGGTAGCCTTGTAAAACCTTCTCCCCAAAAATCCTCACTATTCGGAATTAAAAATTTAGCAATTAATCTTCTTGAAAAGTCAAATTTGTTTATATCTGTTTTGTTAACCAATGTACTAAAGGGAAATGGGGCAGCAGCATATGCTTCTTGCATAAAAAGTCGACTTGCTTTAGGAGGGCCAAATGCGATCAATCTAATAATTGCCACCTCCTCATTTGTATAATAGCTTATTGTATTTGTAAAGTTAGGCATTCCCAAAACATGTATAACCCCATAATCATCAGCATCTTTTTGAGCAAAGGAGGCAGCAACGTGGAGAGAATGGGTTAAATCAATTACAGGAGTTTCAGCTATATTATAGTGTTGTACTATTGCCCACTGTAATTCTTGATATTTAATTAAATCTGATGTCCCAGCAAATTTATTAGGGTTTTGTTGAAAGCTTTTTACTACCCCCTTCGTTGCTTCCTCAAACTTTTCAAACCTTTCTGTAATAGATACATTCTTTTCCCTCTCACGGTAAATAGTTGGTAAAATAGTTGTTTTATCCTCACTATTTTTATAATCCTGATCTTGACCTCGAAAGAATAGTACATAGTCCTGATTATAAAAGGATATCTGTGCAACTGCTTCCACAAGCTCTTTATAGGTTGCAATAAGGTATGGATCAGACTTCAATATTTTTTTATTGTCCCGTTCATATTTCCAATCTGCACTACCTTTGTCATTCCACTTTTCTTGGAGATTTAAATGTGAAAATGCTTTTTCAATTTTTCTCATATCAGAAACTGTTTGTGGAATGAATTTAAGACTCTATTTCTCTCACCTTATTCTCTTTATAACCATATGAACAAATAAAAGGAGTGTTTTTATCTTTAATAACATCCAAAATTTTCTTCCAAAGAATTAGCACTCTTAAGGATAACTTAAACAGATCGATCTGATCTGCTGTCCGGGTCATAAAAGCGAAAACGCGATAACCATCTTCATAATGCAGCTCAGTAGTTCGCTCTAGACCTTTTTTTGCCCTATCAAATAAAAAAACCACCGTATTTTCGGTATCTAAATCTGATAGTCGGCCATTTCCATATATGATTTCTATTTCGTCAGATGGTGAAATTCCATGTAAATAATCCAGTGCTTTAACAAGATTCTTGGGATAGTTGCGATCCAGGTAGATATTCATAGCGCTCAGTTTTTATTGCTTTTAGCATAATCCAAAGCAGCCTGTATTTCATTTTCTTTTAAGTCATATTGGTCAGCTAAAACTCCCACAGAATCTGGACCTGAATAAGCTTTGACAATTGATTCTACCCAGACTCCCTTTCCCTTGATAACGGGTCGTCCTCCACCTTCTTTGGGATCAATAACAACAAATTTTGAACCTTCGGAAGGCAAAATACGAGTGGCAACGCCCTCTGTATTAAACTCAATATCTCTAAAGAACTGTTTTATAATCTCAAGGTTATACTGACCAGTTCCGTCAAGCATAACGATATCTTCTTGAGTTAATTTGAATACGATATCATTACCTGATACTTCTAAGTCATCTCTGACATTATTGGTTGCAAACGGATATTTCTTATCTGTAATATTTCCCAGTTCCTCTCTTGCCTGAAGCACGCTCTGCAAGCTAAAACCATTATCTCGTAAGGTTCCTATGACAACCAATTCGATAAGGCCGTGAAAACTAATCCGGAGCTCGTTTAGATCTTCTTTTTCAGCTCCCGATAAGCCTTCATATTGAGCATTCATGAGCTCTTGGAACCATCTTCGTACTTTACCGTAACTGAGCTGCGTAATATCGGCAGCATCGTTGATCGAATATATTCCTTGATGTAACCCGAACTCTTTCATATCGCCATCTTTTTGTTTTGAATCTACAAAAACTTTTTGAACTGATTTTTCTTCCTCACTCATCATCGGCCGCCCATCTTGCAACCGTTCCCAGGCATCCAATACCAACCGCTTAGTGCGGTACTCTCCATGTTTCTTAATCTCTTTGTTTTTGAGTACCCGAAACGTCTCACCGGGGAAATCTTCGCCATAGACCTCTTCGGGATCTAATATATAGCGCAGCTCTTCTTCGGTTAAGCCATATAACTTGGCGTAGTAAGCATCCAGCTCGGCTTTTAAGATTGCGCGCCGTTCTTCATCCCACTCAAAAGGTTCACCATAATAGCCCAGCGACTTAGCATAGGGTCTAAGTTCATTTGATGTGAATGTTAATTCTAGAGCTCTAGACTTTATAAACTTCTTATCTTCATTATCAAATTGCTCAGGCTTAATAATTGGTAGCTGTTTTAGAATCCAAAAACTTAGATTGATTCCACTGAGAGCATTTTTAGCAAAATAATCTAGTACTATAGAATTTAAATTTGATAGAAGAAGTAATGAATCTTCATTTTTTATATTTGCTAAACTATTAATTGAATCCCCTAATCCGGTAAATGGGAAAATTGAAGCAATTACAGTTCGTGAATCAGTAGCCCTAGTAATCTTTCGAAAACCAAAAAGAAAGGTATTATTCTTATCCTCTTTAAATTTAGCATTAACCTTTTCTTCACTGATCCAATATCTTGAAAGATTTAACTTATCGGGATCAGCTTTCTTGTCAATTTTGACCTTACTAACATTATCACCTTCCGTATCATATTCGGCAAATCGGAAATCATATTGATGGATCATTTTACTTTCATAAACTGGGTAATAAATAGTCTTATCCAATTTAAATTTATTCCCAATCATTTCTGCTCCTTTCTCAGTTAATGCCTCATAAGAGTAGAATGCATCGGCATTTGATGACATATGTAAAGTACTCTTAGTATTTATATCCCAAGAGTTTATCCCCTTATTCTCCTTATCTGATTCCCTAATAAGTACAGGATGTTTTTTATGAATCTTTCTAGTCAATTCTGCATCTGGCTTTGTACGAAATATAGGGGTTGTTTTAGTATTCGGATTTATTCTAATAAAGTCTGCAGGTGTTAAATGGAATCTTCTAAGTTCATCATCTAATTGGTTTGGGTGTGTTAAGAAAAAAGCAAATTCTGTCTCCAGATCTTCCACTTTCCGAAATGCTTCTCCACCAAGAGTTAACAAGCAAAACTTGTAGCTCCGATGGACTCCTTCAAAGAGCCCTTCTCGATTTTCAAAATCAAATAGACTCAATATTGACTTATTTACTACAAGGTCAGCAAAGAACTCTGCATTAGTTTTATCGGTTGCGATACCAGTTGGTACAATAAAACCCGCTCTTCCATCAGCTTGAATAAGCCCTCGATCTAATCCGGAAAATAATTGGTAGGTATTAATATCCCCTTTTGCAGTTAAAGAAAAGCGTTTACTATATCGGACAAAAATATTGAGTGATTCTGTTTCCCGTTTTAAGCTCTCAAATTCATTATAAAGTTCAGCTCCTGTTTCCTTTAGTTTATTTATTAAGGGTCTTATGAAGTATAGCATGTTATAAAAGTTTGTAACATATTGCTATACAATGAATAACAAGTATTACAAGCGCTGGGGAATTTCTGAGGCCAAATTTCGGCATTTAATTCGATGTTTTTCGTTGGATTTAACCGCGACTGAAACGGCCGAATTGACCGGAATTTCGTTGCGC
>NZ_FXTH01000035.1 GCF_900182555.1 Fodinibius sediminis
CAATGATATTATTCATGCGGTCGGCCCCGGAAAAGAGGAAGAAGACCTGCAATCAAATATTCTGAAAACCGAGGAAGAGGAATAAAACAATTTCCCTAATACATCAAATGAAAAAGCTATGGAGCTATCTTGCCACGTAAAAACCGCCTAACATTGGGTTCTATGTCACACCTGATTAATAAATAGTAGATTATTATCGAATATAGTATTTCTTCAATGGGTATTTCGGAATTTGATTAGTCTTATAATGCCGAATTATGTAAAGGGGAGATAAGTGGACCCAGCGAGTATTTGAGGTAGTGGAGGGATGTTGGGAAGATCAAAAAAATCCTTCTCAAACCGGTTCGATTTGTCATATAAGGGGCGGTTATGTAAAGTGGATAACAGCCTTCACTGATTACATTCTGGCTATAACCAACGATCACAATTATTCAAAAAAATAAGGTCGACGCTAACCAAGGCAGAAAACCGTTTTATAGGTGTCGGACTAATCAGTTGTAGAATTTCAGAAATTATTTTTACAGGCAGTGATTGCGGGTATTTTGGTTTTCTAATCTTCATTTTTCCCAGTTCTATCTGCGATATTCCTCTCCCCAGCCAGGTTATCCCGCCAGGGCGTGCATTCGTTTCAGATTATAGGCGCATTGCACCAAATTCCACTCCCCGGCGGCCTTCCGGAGGCCCCGCAGGCTAAACTGCCGGAACCCCAGCACCTGTTTTATAATACCAAAGACGGTCTCCACGGTTGCTTTGCGTTGCCCATAAAAATCTTTGCCCTCAGGCGTTTGCAACCGCCAGGCCATCGCCTCCACCGGGGAGGGGTCATCCGGTGGCGGCCCGGGGTCCGCCCGGCGCTCATCCCAGCGGGGGTTGTGTTTGCGGCGCCCGGTCGCCAGGTACGGGTTCATCTGGCGATCGACCACCTCGTTAACCTTTGGCAGCTATATTAACATTGCCAAAAGCCTGGCGCGGGCTTCAACCGGTAGATGGGTGGATTATGTTAGGGGTTTATGCCATTTTTTTGACACATGCAATTCTAAGAGGCCGAAAAGAAGGAGAAAAGATAAGCTGGGAGAAAAAGGATATTGCACTTTCTGCGGCCGGAGCGATAGCTATTGCCGTCGGCGCCTTTTTTATCGTTAAGGCAACAGAAAACATTGTTTCATCACTGGGTATTTCGCAAATCGTCGGGGGATTATTTATTACAGGAATAATGACCACTGCGCCTGAAATCTTTAAAACCTGGAGCGTCGTAAAGGGCGGGGAAGTAACGGCCGGCACAACCAGCGTGATTGCCGATAATGCCATTACCATGAGCGTGGCCTTTTTCCCGCTGGCTCTTGTAAATACCCCGGTGGAGGACTTTCAGCTATACTGGGTAAATTTGGCATTTGTCGGTCTTATGCCCCTGCTTTATTCGGTCTTCGTCCATCAAAGCAAATCACAGCATGGTTTTAGCAGGTGGCAGATTCTTGTGTTTGACGCTGCTTATATCTTGTACATTTTAACCATGCTGTTTGTAGTACTGGAGCTTTTTTAAGCGGATTGGGCCGTTTCGGGATTCGCGGGTTCCGGTAATAGGCGCCGGTTAAACACTAATAGCAGAATGATGGAGGTGCTTATAAAAACATCGGCCATATTGAAAATATAGGGGAATACCGGATCACGGTTAATAGAATAGGTAAAGTACAGAAAATCATTGACCCGCCCTTCAAGAATATGTCCGTAGCCTTCTATTTTGGCCATAATCAGCCGGTCGATGATATTCCCCAGCGCTCCGCCCAGTATCAGTCCCATGCAGATAAGGTACCCGGGGGTTGCCTGGCTCAAATTCCTTGCTACGTAAATAAAAATACCGGCGACCGCCACAATGGAAATCAGGCTGATAGCCCAGGTGGGAAACCAGTCAATTCCCAGCGCCATACCCGGATTTTGGGTGTAGGCAAAGACCAGCCATCCGGGAATAATTTCCAGGTTCTGCAGGGATGGGGTGGTACGAACCAGTTGTTTGGTGAGTTGATCGATGAGCGCAACCAGCAGGACCGGCGCAAACAAGAACCACAATTTATTATTGTTCATTGGGTTTTAATATTACTGATTGATTAAGGATTTCGGGAATTTCCGGTACAATGATTGGATTGTTATGTTGTTTTGAATAATATATAATTATATATTTATATATCAATAATTAAACATAAACATTTATCTATGCCAGCCATAACAGTCGAACCCGGTACCGAACTGAAATCGAAACTGTTCCGCGGCTTCTCCGACGGCTCCCGCCTTTCCATTTTGGAGATTCTGGTAGAGGGAGATGCCACCGTAGGTGAGATCGTGGAACGGACCGGCCTGAGCCAGCCCAACGTGTCCAATCACCTGCGCTGCCTCAGCGAGTGCGGACTGGCCCTAAGCCGCAGGGACGGCCGGCATGTCCATTACCGGGCCAGCGATTCCCGCGTGCATGAAATCATACAGCTTGCTGAAGAACTGCTGGCTGACAGCGCCAAGGGAATCTACGAATGCACACGCTACGAATAATATAGCCATTCAATACTATATTTTTTGAGTTAACAGACCATGAGGAAATCAACGTTTAAAATTACGCAAATGGATTGCTCTTCCGAAGAGCAACTGATTCGAATGAAGCTGGAAGACATTGGAAATATACAATCGCTGGACTTTGATATTCCAAATCGTACACTGAGCGTTTATCATAAGGAAGGGATATCAGAAATAGACGATGCCCTTAAATCATTAAATCTAAATTCTTCCTTTGAGACGACGAAAAAAGTGATTGATATACCTTCTTCTAATAAGAAACAAGAGAAAAGGATACTGTGGTGGGTTCTCGGTATTAATGCAGTCTTTTTTATCATAGAAATGACGGCCGGCTGGCTTGTCAACTCAATGGGCCTGATTGCTGACTCCCTGGATATGCTGGCAGATGCGTCCGTTTACGGGCTTAGCCTGTTTGCGGTAGGCAGTACCGTTGCAAGGAAAAAGAAGGTGGCAAAAATAAGCGGCTATCTCCAGATGGGATTGGCTTCTCTGGGATTTTTAGAAGTACTCCGCCGATTTATGGGCGTAGGCGAAACGCCTTTGTTTCAATGGATGATTATCATTGCCTCTGTAGCACTCGTCGCGAATCTCGTTACCCTTTGGCTCATAAATAAAGCTAAAAGTCAGGAAGCCCACATGAGGGCAAGCTCTATTTTCACTTCGAATGATATCATTGTAAATAGCGGCGTAATTACAGCTGGAATTCTGGTTTATTTTACAGGCTCTAAGTGGCCGGACTTATTGATTGGAGCCGTCGTATTTTGTTTTGTAATGTGGGGCGCCATACGGATTTTAAAGTTATCGAAATAGAACGTAGTTAGCGATAATATTTTAGCTTACTATGAAAGTATTTCGAGATTGAATGAAGCCACCTATTGTTTTGAATGTTAATGAATGTTTCACATACAAAAAGTTCTGCATCTTGCTGGCGATATTTTTTGGGGGTTTAACAACTCCGCTTTGGGCACAGCAGGCACAGCTTTCGTCGGAGACTAAGGTAAGTCTTATCACAGCCTCACCGGGCGATGAACTCTATACAATTTTCGGCCACACCGCGCTGCGGATTACTGATCCGGTCAACGACATTGACCGTACTAACAACTACGGCACCTTCGATTTTGATACCGACGGCTTTTACCGGAAGTTTGCCCTTGGCAACCTGAAATATTTTCTTTCGGTAAACGAATACGAAAGGGCAAAACAAGCCTACCTGAAGGCCGGGCGCACCATCACTGAGCAGCGGCTCAACCTGAGCCCGGAGCAAATCCAACAACTGTTCCGCTATTTACAGACCAACGTCCGGCCCGAAAACCGGTACTACTCCTATGAATTCTTTTATGATAACTGTACCACCCGTGTTTATGATGTCATCAATGCTGTTGCCGGCGCTTCGATCCGGTTTCAAAAGCCCCTGAATCCAACAAAGAAAAGTTTCCGGCAGTTTATCAATCATTATTTGGAACCGGTGCCGTGGACTAAATTTGGAATTAATGTTTTGCTGGGCGCTCCCGCCGACCGCATTCCCAACGGGATGCAAACCCTGTTCCTGCCTGACCTGTTGAAAGAGCGTTTTGCCAACGCGCGGATGCAGCAGTCGGATACCAGTCTTGCCCTGGTTGCCGGACAGAGCGTGTATGTACCCGCCAATCCGGCAACGTTCACGATGCCTTTCATTACACCCGCCATGGCTTTTTGGTTATTGCTGGGCCTTCTGGTGCCCTTGAGTTTCATCTTTCATAGCCGGAAAACGTTCTGGCACTGGTTCGACCGTTTTCTCTTCGGAGTAGTTGGGCTGATTGGAGTGCTCATACTGTTTTTGTGGCTGTTTTCTTCGTATCCCTCCACCAAATGGAACTGGAATATTCTATGGACGTTGGTAGCTCCGTTGCTTTTATATGGATTCTTAAACATCGACAAGACATCACTTGGGTGGGCGACTACATTTTGGATAATATCTTCTTCAGCTATTATCATTTTGGTAGTTACATTAATTTATGTAGAACCGGTCTTCTCCGTTCTACCGATACTGTTATTAATGATTTATAGAGGATATATGCGTTTAAATTTTGACTATAAAGAGCGGGAATTCTTTGTCTGAACAAACCATATCAGCATACAACAGGCAGGCTGCTTCTTATGAGGCCAAATGGAAAAATTATCTGGTTCATACCCACGAAGCGTTTCTTCGCCGCTTCAAAACAACCGACGGCGATACTATTTTAGATGTGAGTGGAGGCACAGGATTACTTGCCAAGATGCTCGTTGATGGAAACTATGCATTTAAGCATCTGGTCATTAACGATCCCTCAGAAAAGATGCTGGCCATTGCCCGTGATCGTTTATCTGATGAAGAAAGGATAAGTTTTTCTAATGACTGGGCTGAAGAAATATCGGTTAAAAGCAACCAATTTGACCGAATATTTTGCCTGAATTTTCTCTGGACATAAAAGGGAGAGGACGTGGTGGAGATGCAAAAAGTCAAATGTTACTAAAGAATAAACAAGGTTTAGATCCACAAAAAATTTTTAGTGAAGGAGAAAAGAATACAGTTTCAATAGCGTATTTTTTAGCTGAAATAAGTCATGCAAAACATAAAGGAACTCTTATTTTTGATGATCCAGTAACGTCGCTTGATCATAAACATAGAGCAAAGTTGGCAGAAAGAATAGTTGATGAAGTAAACTCCACAGGTCGACAGATAATTATATTTACGCATGATATCGTTTTTCTTTTGGAATTAGAACAAAAAATTTCTGATAGTCTTCTTAAAACGATTTATTTAAAGTCTGATAACAAAAACATATCCGGAAGGGTAGTAGATGAAGATAAAGGACGCCCTTGGACAGGCATGAGAGTAAACCATAGAATAACCTTTTTAAATAAACGCCTCACTGAGATTAGAAAAGCAAAAAAGAATGAAGGTATTTCCGATAATATGTTAAAAGTAATGGTCAAAGGATGGTATGAGCTCTTAAGAGAGTCTTGGGAAAGAGCCGTTGAAGAACTTATTTTAGGTGATGTTGTAAACCGTTTCAGATTAGGTGTAGCAACTCAAAATTTAAGAAGAGTACAAATCAATGATGATATTATTAATGAGGTTGAACAACAGATGACGTATTGTTCAAATCAAGCTCATGATCAGTCGCCCGAAAGAAACAATCCATTACCTGAATTTGCTGATATGGAAACTGATGTAAGGAAATTAAAAGAATTTAGAAAAGAATTAATTTAAAAACCCATGCCCGAACAACCCGAAAAGCTCGATTTAACATCGATGGACGTAACTGAGGATAAGAAGCAGAAATTAAAACAGTTATTTCCTGAAGTATTCCGGGAGGATAAGATCGATTTTGACCATTTGAAACGTGTACTTGGTGAATGGGTACCAGAAAAGGGTAGAGAACGCTTTGGCTTGCAATGGCCGGGCAAAGCCGAGTGCATGAAAATCATCCAGCAGCCCAGTATTGCCACGTTAAAACCTGTGCGCGAAGATTCGGTAAACTTTGAAGAGACGGAAAACCTATTTATTGAAGGTGATAATTTGGAAGTATTGAAGCTTCTGCAGAAGAGCTACTTTGGGAAGGTAAAGATGATCTATATTGATCCCCCTTATAATACCGGCAATGAATTTATTTACCCTGATGACTATGGGGAAACCTTAGATACTTATCTGAAATACACTGGCCAAAAGGACGAAGAGGGTAATTGGAAGACAACTAATCGAGATACAGATGGAAGGTTTCATTCTCGATGGATGAACATGATGTTCCGCAGATTATATATAGCAAAAAACTTATTAAATCAAAATGGTTACATATGTATTTCAATAAGCGATGTTGAATTGAATCATTTAAAAAGCATGCTTAATGAAATTTTTGGGGAAGAAAACTATATAAATACAGTTAGTGTCCAAACCAAAGTAGCAGCCGGTGCATCTGGCGGTGGTGAAGATAAAAGACTAAAAAAGAATCTTGAATATGTTCTCATATATGCTAAGAATTTTGATTCTTTTAACACATTAACTCATGTCTATAAAGAACATGACTTAATGGAAATGATTGAGTCAATGAGACTTAATGATGAAAGTTGGAAATATACGAGCATTTTCACTGATGCTGGTGAAAGAGAATTTTTTGATAAAGTTAAAGATGGTGAAGGAAATCCAATAAAAATATACAAACGAAAGAATCTTGAAAGAAAAACTATCAATCAAGTTTGTAAAGAAGAAGGCTTAACTGAAAAGGAGGCTTATTTAAAATATTTTGATAGAATTTTTTCTGATACCAATGCCCAAAGTAGTATTAGAACAAGAGTTATTGATTCTGTAGGAGCCTTAGAGTCCAACGAAATTTTAGAAGTTGATTATATCCCCAGATCAGGTAAACATGAAGGAAAAGAAGTTGTTAGAACTTATATAAGCCCATCAATTAGAAGAGTAATTTGGTTATCTGACGTTGCCCATAAAAAGAATAATGACCTAATTAAATTGGAAAAAAGAGGTACACTATGGGATGATTTTGATTACAACAATGTAGGCAAAGAAGGCAATGTATCATTTCCTAATGGAAAGAAACCAATAGATTTAATTAAAACGTGCTTAGAATTAAACAAAGATAATGAAGGTATCATATTAGACTTTTTTGCTGGCTCATCATCTACTGCACATGCTGTAGTAGATAAAAACAAAGAAGATGGGGGCTCGAGAAAATATATCATGGTTCAATTACCCGAAGAAATTGATAAAGAAAAAAAAGAGAACATAGCCTTAATTAAGTTTTGTAAAAAACATAATATAAATCCAAATATTGCTAATGTCGGGAAACAAAGAATTAGAAATATAATTACTGAACTTAAAGAAACATCAGAAAATAATTCCCAAACTGAATTAGAACTTGAAGAAGACTCAGAAATCAAACAAGAATTAGATTTACACTCTCATTTGAGAGTGTAAATCTAACTCTGTCTGAGTTTGGTAACGTAAAACTTACTAACTTAGGCAAATCATGACACAAAAAGAACTAGATAAACTGCAAGAA
>NZ_FXTH01000036.1:2500-5418 GCF_900182555.1 Fodinibius sediminis
GAAGACGAAGCGGACTGGAAAGCCGCCCCACAGAAGGTGACAGGCCTGTAGACGTAAGCAAAGCGCGGTGGCGAGACCCCCTGAGTAGGACGGGACCGGAGAAATCCTGTCTGAACCAGCCGGCACCATCCGGTAAGGCTAAATACTGGGTATGACCGATAGTGAACAAGTACCGTGAGGGAAAGGTGAAAAGAACGCCGAGAAGGCGAGTGAAATAGTACCTGAAACCATACGCTTACAAGCGGTCGGAGGCTCCTTCGGGGGCTGACGGCGTGCCTTTTGCATAATGAGCCTACGAGTTGCTCCTGTTGCGCAAGGTTAATCTCCTCAGGAGAGCAGCCGAAGCGAAAGCGAGTCCGAACAGGGCGGCAGTGCAGCGGGGCAGACGCGAAACCGAGTGAGCTATCTATGACCAGGGCGAAGTTCCGGTAAAACGGAATGGAGGCCCGAACCGACGGGCGTTGAAAAGCCCCCGGATGAGTTGTGGATAGGGGTGAAAGGCCAATCAAACTCGGAAATAGCTCGTTCTCCTCGAAATATATTTAGGTATAGCATCTGGCGAGCAGCATGTCGGAGGTAGAGCACTGATTAGACTAGGGGGCTTCACCGCCTACCAAATCTAGACAAACTCCGAATGCCGGCATGTGTTGCCAGGTAGTCAGCGTGGGGGCGATAACGTCCTCCCGCAAGAGGGAAACAACCCAGACCACCAGCTAAGGCCCCCAAATCCAAACTAAGTTGAACAAAGAAAGTTGGGTTGCCCAGACAACTAGGAGGTTGGCTTAGAAGCAGCCATTCCTTGAAAGAGTGCGTAATAGCTCACTAGTCGAGCGGCCCGGCGTCGATAATTAGCGGGCATAAGTTTGGTGCCGAAGCTGTGGATTGCCTCCGTTAGGAGGCAGTGGTAGAGGAGCATTCCAGCGCCATTGAAGTTGCCCTGTGAGGGGCAGTGGAGGTTCTGGAAGCGAAACTGTAGGCATGAGTAACGATAAGAGGGGTGAAAAACCCCTCCACCGAAAATCTAAGGGTTCCTGATCAACGCTAATCGGATCAGGGTTAGTCGAGACCTAAGGTGTAGCCGACAGGCGAAGCCGATGGAAAACCGGTTAAATATTCCGGTACCACCGTTCAGCGATAAACGAAGGCGTCACGCAGAAGTGACACTACCGCCTCCTGATGAACTAGGAGGTTGAAGGAGGTAGGCCGCGGGGTAGGTAAATCCGCCCCGCATACGGCTGAGCTCCGACAGTACGGGGAGCCTACGGGCAAACCGATAGTGTAGGTAATCTGGCTGCCAAGAAACCCGTCGTCGTTTGTTGACCGGTGCTCGTACCATAAACCGACACAGGTAGATGAGGAGAGTATCCTCAGGTGCTCGAGCGAATCGTGGCTAAGGAACTCGGCAAATTAGATCCGTAACTTCGGGAGAAGGATCCCCCGGCGGCGCTTCGGCGTCGTTGGGGCGCAGTGACCAGATCCAATCGACTGTTTAACAAAAACACAGGCCTCTGCCAAGTCGCAAGACGACGTATAGGGGCTGACACCTGCCCGGTGCTGGAAGGTTAAAGAAGGCTGTTAATCCCTTTGGGATGAAGCGGCCGACTGAAGCCCCAGTAAACGGCGGCCGTAACTATAACGGTCCTAAGGTAGCGAAATTCCTTGTCGGGTAAGTTCCGACCTGCACGAATGGTGAAACGAATTGGATACTGTCTCGGCCACGAGCTCGGTGAAATTGTGGTATCGGTGATGACGCCGATTACCCGCAGCGGGACGGAAAGACCCCGTGAACCTTTACTACAACTTTACATTGGCTTTAGCTGCCTGATGTGCAGGATAGGTGGGAGGCTCGGAAGCCCCAGCGCTAGCTGGGGTGGAGCCATCCGTGAAATACCACCCTTCGGGCCGCTGAATTCTAATTCCGCTCAGCGGAAGACAGTGTATGGTGGGTAGTTTGACTGGGGCGGTCGCCTCCTAAAATGTAACGGAGGCTCCCAAAGGTACCCTCAGCACGGTCGGCAATCGTGCGTAGAGTGTAAAAGCATAAGGGTGCTTGACTGCGAGACACACAGGTCGAGCAGGTGCGAAAGCAGGGTTTAGTGATCCGGCGGTTTCCGAATGGAAGGGCCGTCGCTCAAAGGATAAAAGGTACTCCGGGGATAACAGGCTTATCTCCCCCAAGAGTTCACATCGACGGGGAGGTTTGGCACCTCGATGTCGGCTCATCGCATCCTGGGGCTGGAGAAGGTCCCAAGGGTATGGCTGTTCGCCATTTAAAGCGGTACGCGAGCTGGGTTCAGAACGTCGTGAGACAGTTCGGTCCCTATCTGCTG
Organism: Fodinibius sediminis; assembly: GCF_900182555.1. GTDB lineage: Bacteria > Bacteroidota > Rhodothermia > Balneolales > Balneolaceae > Fodinibius > Fodinibius sediminis. The sequence goes on from NZ_FXTH01000036.1 coordinate 4,831, forward strand.
TGGGCGTTGGAATGTTGCGGAGAGCTGCTCCTAGTACGAGAGGACCGGAGTGGACGCACCGCTGGTGCACCGGTTGTCGTGTCAACGGCACGGCCGGGTAGCTATGTGCGGAAGTGATAAGCCGCTGAAAGCATCTAAGCGCGAAGCACGCTCCAAGATAAGCATTCCCTACTAGAGCCTTCTGGAAGACGACCAGATGGATAGGCGGCAGGTGTACGCGCGGTAACGCGTTTAGCCGAGCCGTACTAATAAGGCTACTGGCTTTGACTTATATGGCTTGCACGACCCGCCGGGAGGCGGCCCGTGCAGCCTGCGTGGAAACAACAATCGGTCTTACCGGCCCCTGTCAGCTATGACTACACCAAAGAATTCGAACACTCTGGCCCCTGGCGGGCATTGACATTATGAGCAGCAGGGTTTAGCGCAGAGGCCCCACCCGTTCCCATCCCGAACACGGCCGTGACCCTCTGCAGCGCCGATGGTACTGCCTTCGGGCGGAAGCGTAGGTCCCCTCCTGCTCTCTTTTTTACTCCGGCCCTTCATGGCAGCCCCGTGAAGGGCCTTTTTTGTAACCCCCAACCGGCAGAA
>NZ_FXTH01000037.1 GCF_900182555.1 Fodinibius sediminis
GCAGCTAGCCATTCGATTTGGAGATCGGCTGCCACTGGACTTAACCCGTAACCCTGAAAAATAAACAAACCGGACAGAGTTTAGTTTACACACCCTCTCATTTAGGCTTCAAGGTTTTTAAACTTGATCGTTCAAACTTTAAAGTCTGGGATTCTCCGGAAGTTGATATTGGCCCAGATGATTTAGAAGAACAACTAGATGTTTTTGCTGATCATATTACGCCTGAAGCTGAACAAGAAAGTATTTTATATGAGCTTATTCTTAAATCTGGCTATCCGCTAACTACTTCTATTGAAGAAAAAGAGGTAGACGGTAAAACGATTTATAGTATTCAGGATGATGCCTTGCTTATTTTCCTGGATGAAGGACTTACCTTTGAAATGCTGGATCAGATGGCTGAAATGGAGCCCAATCGGGTAGTTTGCCTGGATAAAAGTTTCAATGGTGAACAGGCTGATGCCCTGAAAACCAATGCCGTACAACTCTTTAAATCGCAGGATATAGCCTTCAGAACGGTATAAAATTGTTTTGGGAACTTTATAGGAAATAACTACATTTAAGAACTGTCACAATCGTGACGAAAAATAATATTATAAGTGAATCGTTCATTTAAGTTAGTTGAATTTTTCAGTGACCGAAAGGCAACATTTTATACCGTCTTATTTGACGGAGAAGAATTAACTGAAGGAGATAAATTTTTAAATAATGAACAGATTACACAAAATCGGGCCTTTGCAGATCTCAAGCACTACTTTTTTAACATGCTCGAAAAATATGGAGCACAGCAACAGTTTTTTAAGCATGAGGGCCGACAACATGATATGGTGAGAGCCTATTATGTACGGCGTGGTAATCTCCGGTGGTACTGCGTGTACTGGAGTCGAGAAATGGTCATCTTTGGTAATGGTGGCGTAAAGAGGGTAGCTAAAACCCAGGATGATGAACATCTAAAAGAATCAGAATATGCCATGCGTTGGGTTAATCAATGCATCGAAAAAGCTTTAGAAGAAGGTCGTTTTAGTGTGGATTATGACGGAAAGATTACCGGCATAACTACTTTTAACGCAGAAGAATTTTAAAGGAGGTAAACAATGGATAAGCAAAAAACACAACAAATTCGCGAAGAGTTTAAACAACTCGAATCTCCCAATGCGCGACTGATCGATAAGCAAATGGAGATTTCGTCACAGATTAGCCGCTATTTACAACAGCAGGGGCTAACACAGAAGGAATTAGCCCAAAAAGCGGATATGGGTGAATCTCAGCTTTCTGAGATTATGCGGGGAGAAGGAAATCCGACCTTAAAAACATTGGTTAAGCTTGAAGAAGCACTTGGTCAAGATATTATTGTAGCTCCATCTTTCCATGAAGAACAGATGACTCGGAAAGGGTTTGCAAGTGTTTTGCCAAAGGATAGAGCGTTTATACAGTCAAAAGAAAGAGAAGAAACAGTTGTTGTCAGAGTAGGAAATAAATGGGAGCTAAAAAGAGAGCTTACTAAAGCTTATTCAGAAGAGGTAGAATATGTCCCAGGGGAATTTTCAGAAGAGGATAATAATGTAACTGCATTAGTTAGTTAGAAACTATGAGCAAAGATAAAAAAAGTGAGCAAATAAGTTTCGGAATTCGAAGCTTTGAAGTTTTGTCCTATTTCTTTGAAAAGCCTGAAAAGAAAATCCGTAAAGATCGAATTGGGTACAATATCCAGTTTAAAACGGGCGGAGATCCTAAGAAAGAACACTTCTGGATTGATATTAAAGCGACAGGACAGTATGGTAAGCAGGATCCACTTATTTTAGGAGAGATTCTGACCCGATCCATTTTTTATTTACACGATTCAGAAAGTCTTTTTAATGATAATGGCACTATTTCCTTACCTGATCAACTGATAACAACACTATTGAGTATTGCTTACTCAACGACACGAGGTGCTTTTGCAACAAAAGCAGAGGGTAATATATTGGCTGAAGCAATCATGCCTCTTGTGGATCCTAAACAATTACTTGAATCCAGTAAAACTGAATAGCATAGATACTTTTTCTTAAATTCTTGTTTTTATATGAAGCTTAAGTTCGATCCCAATCTTGAATACCAGCAAAAAGCCATTCAATCGATTGTTGATATTTTTGATGGACAGCCATTGGGGCAGAGCGAATATGAAGTGAGCCTGAATAATCAAGTTGGGTTTATTGAGCAGAATGAGCTGGGAATTGGCAATAATTTGCTTATCTCAGATGAACAGTTGCTGGAGAACGTTCAGAATATTCAGGAACGAAATAAAATTCATCCGGTTCCTGAATTGCAGGGACAGGAATTCTTAGAGGGGATGAATTTTACCATTGAGATGGAGACCGGAACCGGTAAGACGTACGTCTATCTGCGGACAATTTTTGAACTCAATCAAAAATATGGATTCAAAAAGTTTATTATTGTAGTTCCAAGTGTAGCCATCCGGGAAGGGACGATCAAGAGCCTGGATATTATGAAAGAGCATTTTGCTACCCTCTACAATAATCCCGCTGGTAACCACTTCATGTATGATTCATCCCGGATAAACCAGTTACGGCAATTTGCAAGTAGTAATGAGTTACAGATTATGGTCATTAACATTGATTCCTTTAACAAGGATACCAATGTTATGTTTAAAGAAATGGATCGGCTAAATGGCCGCCAACCTATTGAGTTTATTCAGAATACCAACCCAATGGTCATTATGGATGAACCTCAAAATATGGAGCAGGAAGCTTCCAAAAATGCCATTAGTAGTCTGAATCCGCTTTGTACATTTCGGTATTCGGCAACCCACCGAAATAGGTACAATCTGATGTATAAGTTAGATCCAATTCAAGCTTATGAATTGGGGCTTGTTAAAAAAATTGAAGTAGCTTCGGTAATAGCAGAGGATAGTTATCACGCAGCTTATATCAAGGTGCGCAATATTAAGAACCAAAATGGTACGCTAAAAGCCTATTTATCCATTCATAAAGATACCGAAGATGGTCCTAAAGAAGGGAATACAACGGTTACTCATGGGGACGATATCTTTGATAAATCCAATCAGCGTACCGCATATCAGGATGGATATAAAGTAGCTGAAATAAATATCCGAGAAGGTGGTGAATTTGTTGAATTCAGCAATGGTAAACGTTTTGGCATAGGAGATTCCCAGGGCGGGTTAACCGATGAGGTGATGCGTTATCAGATCCGAACAACCATTGAAGAGCATCTTGAAAAAGAGAAGCGAATTAAAGGGAAAGGGCTTAAAGTTTTATCTCTTTTCTTTATTGACAGCGTGGCCAATTACCGCGACTATGATGAGGATGGAATAGCTCATCCGGGGAAAATACAGCGCTGGTTTGAAGAAGAGTATAAGAAGCTGGCAGAACAACCGTATTATGAGGATGTGATCCCTTATCCCGTAGAGCAAATTCACGATGGGTATTTTGCTCAGGACAAAGACGGCCGTATTAAAGACTCTTGGGAAAATCGGTCTGTTAGCGCTGATGAAGATGCTTATAATCTAATTATGAAGGATAAAGAACGGCTGTTATCGCTGGATGAGCCCCTTCGATTTATCTTTAGCCACTCAGCTCTCCGGGAAGGGTGGGATAACCCCAATGTATTCCAAATTTGTACGCTCAATGAATCAAAATCTGAAATTAAAAAACGTCAGGAAATTGGCAGGGGATTACGTATCCCAGTCAACCAAGAGGGGGAACGTGTTTTTGATGATCGGATTAACCGGGTAACTATTGTGGCCAATGAGAGCTATGATGATTTTGCAAAGCAACTTCAGAATGAGTATGAGGAAGATGCTGGCATAACATTTGGCATGGTCCCTAAGTCCGAATTTATAGGCTTATCTCGTACTAAAGATGAGGAAATACTTAAACTTGGGGCCGAAGAGTCAGAAAAAATATGGAAGCAACTGCAGGACAAAGGATTTTTATCTGAAGAAGGAGCAATCTTATCTAAATTTAGCCCGGAGAAAGAAGATTTTTCGCTGGAACTGGAGGAAGAGTATGGGGAATTTGAGGCAGAAATCATTGATGCTATTCATAAATACGACTTTAATAACCAGGTTAAAAAGAAACGCGACCGCCGAGAACTGAAGCTGAATAAGCAGGTTTATTTAGGTGATGACTTTCGCCAGCTCTGGGATAAAATCAATCAGAAAACCAGGTATCGGGTTTCCTATGATTCCCAGCAACTTATCGATGAGGCGGTAAAAGAGGTTAAAAAACTGCCAAAGATTGAGAAAGTAAAAATCCATACTTACAAGACCGAGCAAGATATTACGCACTCAGGCATTGAATCGACAATCGTAGGTCAACGTATGGATGAAGTAGAGACAGCCCGTTATTTACCCGATATCATTGCTTATTTGCAACGTCAGACTGAACTAACCCGGTCAACATTAGTTCAAATTCTTAAGAGAAGTGGAAGATTGGCTGAGTTTAGGAATAATCCACAAAAATTCATGGATGATGTCGCTTCCAGTATCAATGCAACGCTTAAGGATATGATGCTTGATGGGGTAAAGTATGAGCAAATTGAGGGACAAATATATGAGATGCACCTCTTCGAAGAAGAGGAATTAATCAGCTACTTGGATAACTTGGTGAAGGTAGATGAAGAGAAGTCTATTTATGACTATGTGGAAATTGATTCTCAGGTAGAGCGACGATTTGCTGAGCAGCTGAATGACCGGAAAGACATTAAGCTCTTTGTTAAACTGCCCCGAAAATTTAAGGTCGATACACCAATTGGAAAATATAATCCGGACTGGGCGATTGTTAAGAAGGGGATGTACGGTGAGCAAGAGAAGGTCTACTTAGTTAAGGAAACCAAGGGATCTAAAGATAAAAGCCAGCTGCGACCTTCGGAGTGGGCTAAAATCCAGTTTGGTAAAAAGCACTTCAAAGAAATTGGCGTTGATTACGATTGGGTATCGAGTGCAAGCGAGGTATGACTGGACAAGTAAAATAAAATAATATGAATTCGGGCTTTTGCTCCATAATATAGGTTTAAGCAGTAAGAATAGCGTTTTTGATTAGTTTACTTTCGGAAATAAAAAGACCAAAAGTGCTAAATTAATTAAAAATGGACAGGTATTTAAAAATAAATGTACTACAGAAATTGAGTAAACCAAAACCGGGCAGAATTTGGGGCGGGTTATACGCACCTATACTTATGTGTAATAGCCACGACTTGATCTGACAGTCAGCCGTTAGAAGTTGGTTTTAGTTGTCAGGTTGATCTCATCTGAGTTTGGCTCTTCCGGAGCTGGTTGTTCATCGGTTAATCCAATATCAGATTCAGCCGATTGCATAACGTCTTTGGCGACCTGATTGTTGTTTTGCCA
>NZ_FXTH01000038.1 GCF_900182555.1 Fodinibius sediminis
ACAAACTGTTGCGACAAGCTTTTGCCGTTGGTAAGAGGTGCGAAGCGTTCAACAAAAAAAAGGCATTGGTTGCTTGACTTTAAACACAGTTCATTGCGCTTAAGGAGCGCGCGAAAGTTTGTTGATTGCTAAATAACGAATGGAGAGTTGAAAAACCAAAAAGTTGGCAGAGAATAGGCGAGGCGCGTCCCCTTAAAGCGCGGGTTAGTTTGGTGGCAGAAAGTTTGGAGTAAGCAATTTGTTGGTTAAAACGACAAAACGAAAAGGGGACGCAAGAAGAATTTTAGCCCAACGGCCACAACAAAACGGGAGATAGGCGGTTGAAACAACGGCTTTTGCACCAAGATTTTCCGTTGTAAAAGCAAGAATACGTCACCAACCACGAGGGCAAAATTGCGACATTTTAAAAGTAGCACTGGTGCAGATTTGTAGCGAAAGAGTGGCAACTGGAAAACCGGGGCAAAAGTGGTGAAATGTTAACCAAATTTTGAAAAGCAAAAAACCGACCAAACGTAAACGACAAACAGAGAAGGCCGGCGGGCAAACTAACGACATGGCGCATAACCGGCGCACGGATTAATGTTGAATTAGCAACTAACGAAAGCAAAGGCTTAAAACCAAGAGGGGCAGAGAATTGGCGAGGTGCGTCCGCGTTAATGCGTATTCTAAGAGTAAGTCAAGTTATTTTACGGCTTTATGCTGCTGTATTTTTACGTATGGGGTGCCTCGATCAATAACGGCAAAGACCCGATAAAGTAGTTTACAGATGACCGCATTTCGTACGCTTTGCGGATGTTTCCCTTCATCGCATTTTCGTTTGTAATACCCCCTCAGCTCCGGGTCATATTGGATGGCCGAGTGTACGCCATTCCCCAACAACGACTTTAGCCGTTGGCACCGCCACTGGCTGACTCGGTCGGGGCTCTTGTGTTGGCCTGACTGCCGTGGAAACGGGGCGCTGCCCACAAAACAGGCCAGTTGCCTGGCATTGGCAAAACGGGTAAATCCTTCCGTATAGACCAGCAGCCAACCGGCAATGATTGGACCAAGGCCGGGAATGCTTACGAGCAGATCATATTGGCCTTCAATGGCATTGTACCTGCGGAGGAGGCTAAGAATCTTTCGATCGACCTGTTTTAGTTGTGTAGTCAACCCATCATGCTGGGATTGCATCTGCTCATTTATTTCGTCCAGATCCGCTACTTGGCTGGTAAGGGAGTTTGCTTTGATGCCATTGGTTAAGGCTGTTCGCATTTTCACCAGCTTTTCCCGCCACAGCAACCAACCACGCAACTCCAATAACATCTTGGATGGCAAGTGACTGGGAGCCAATCGGTCCCGGAAGCGCCACAAGTATTCCGCCAAGCGCCCAGCATCAATGGGATCCGATTTCCCTCGACGAATACCTAATGAAAGTTGAACCTCAGCTGCCGAAACCATCACATAACAAATACCAGACTGCTCTAAGATCGTGGCCAACAAAAGGCCGTACGGCCCTGTATGCTCAAAGCAGACGATGAGCTCATCCAGGGAGATCTTTCCCCGTTTCCATTGGCCTATCATCTTGTGGATCCCTTTTGGGGTATTTGAAGCTTGGCCGGTTGCGAGTTCAGTGTTTTGGGTGTCGTTTATCTGCCAATCCAACCGTTGTTTTGAGATATCAATACCTATATAATAGCTGGCTTCCATGAGGTTTTCCCCTATATTAACTAGTGAAGATATGCCGCTTACTGGATAAGACCAGACACTATTACCTTTACGAGCCCGTTGGGCTTACATTCTAACTAGTGCCTTCTGGTCTGGAATTCTGCCGGGGACTCATACGCATGATAGCTCGAAAGCTAGCGGGTTATCTAGGTCACCCCGGCGGGTCCAGTAGCGGATTATACCACCAAAGTAAGTCATTTTTTCTTAGGAGTAATCTAAAGGCGGGTTATACCATTTTTGCTTGAAAATTAATTGTAATAGTTTTTCTTCGTAATAATTTTATCAATCTCCTTCTCAGCAAGTTTGGATCTAGCTTTTTTAATTTTAGATTCTTCAACGATAGTTGCTTCATCAATAACTTTTTTAAGGTCACCTTCTAACCATTCGCAATTCCATATTTTTTCTTTAGAACCACCAACCTTCTTGCATAAAGGTAATTTATACTTTTCAGTTTTATTGATTTTAAGGTTTAGGCGTTGGAACCAAACCATCATAAACGATGAATTGGGGACTTGATTAAATTTTTGTCTAATTTTTTTAGCAATTTTTAGCTTCTCTTTTTTATTCGGTAATCGGTTAATAAAAATACTTAAGATAGCTATTGCCGATGGCGTAACTCTAGGATTTCGGAGCGCAATTTCTGTGACAAGACTGATTAAGGTTTCTAAATTTCGGTCCTTCTTTTTAGATTTCTTAAGCACTTTTAAAAACTCTCTCATTTGAGTATCGATAGTGCCAGAATTCGGATACCTTTCTGATAATAAATAAAGTTGAATAAGCCATTTTTGTTTATTCTCTGCAATCCTTCTATTGCTAATCCAGTATCTTTTATCCGGTTTTATTGAACTCTTGACTATATCATCTGAAGCTCTCGTTTTATCAGGATTAAGCCTTAAACCTAGATTAGATAATATTTCTGATAGCTCTTTAGTTATTCGTTCAGCTTCGTAAGATTCCTTTGTGAAAATTCGGTAATCGTCACGATATCGTAAGATTTTGTAATCTTCGATATCAAGTACGGATAGCTTTTCTGCAAGTAATAGGTCTACATAACCTAAAACAATTTCAGAAATGAAGTCCATCAATGTACTTCCTTGTGGGATACCATTGGTTTGCCCATGGCTCATATCTTGTAAATGTTTGTCGATAACAACTCCGATAAAGGAATTGTTATTTCTGTTTTCTCTTTTCTTGGCTTCCTTTTTAGTATGCAAAGCCCATGATATCGAATGAGTATAAATAGAGCCGTAACAATCCGTAATGTCAGAATGTATTACGAACCTATAGTCCATAGCTTAAACTATAGACCGTTGTTCTACCCTTTGCCACCAATTTAAAATCTGGGCAGATTTATCCGACCTTTTTTCTGATTCGGAAAGTACGGGTAGACTATGACATTCAATACGACTTTCTTTTTGAAATTCTTCAAATCGATTCTTGATGAGATTCCAATTTTTTTCCTTAGTGATGTTATTTATAAGAGAAACATAAATAGCAGGATTAATTAATTGGAATGGTCGCCAAGCATATTTTCCATCTTTATTTGAAACTAATTGGTAGTTAACATGCTCAAAATCTCTTGGGGTTTCTTGTCTAAAATCGGATAGCCTATGTCCAGAAAGTATTTTCGATACTTCTTCAAGGAGGTTTTGGAAATTGAAGTAATATGGCAGATCAATACTGCTATAACTTTCTTGTTTTAAAAAATAAGATCTAGCATCTTCTGCATTTAGTTCTAGAATGTTTTTCATACAATCTAGTCTACTTAATGAAATTAAAATGGTATAACGACCCAGCGTTTAAGCTGCGCACGATGTAACGTTGATTAGTTAATTAACGAACGGAGAGCCAAAACCCCAAAAAGTGGCAGGAGAGGGCGAGGTGCGTCCGCTTGAAACGCCTTGTTAGTTTGGGGCCAGCAGGTGTGAAAACAGCACCTTTTGCGGTAAAACAAAGAACAAACCACAGCGAGCAACCAACGGAAATAGCCCCGACGGCCAGGACAAACCGCGAACCAGGCGTTCGGGAAGGGCAGGAGCACCAACGGTAGCTGCAAAAAAAGCAAGGATACTCGGCCAACCACGAGGGCAAAACTTAGCTCCGCTAAAAGTGGCATTGGTGCAGACTTGTACCCCGATAAAAGCACATCACAAAAAGTGCAAAAAAGTGAATAATTTTTAGGCCTTAGGAGAAGCAAAAAATGAAGCAAACCCCCTTACCGACAAGACGTGAAGGCCGGCGGGCAAACTAACGACCCCGCGTTTAAGCGGCGTAGGGCCAACGTTTTTATTGCAAGCAACGCAATTGACCACACATAAGCAAGAATTCGGAAGAAGCCACGGC
>NZ_FXTH01000039.1 GCF_900182555.1 Fodinibius sediminis
ACGTCTCGCGACTTTTAACAAACTCCGTGTTTGATAAGGCTGGTTGCCCATAGATCATTCGGTGCCTTAACAAGGCGTTTCAAGCGGACGCAGCCGTGGCTTCTTCCGAATTCTTGCTTATGTGTGGTCAATTGCGTTGCTTGCAATAAAAACGTTGGCCCTACGCCGCTTAAACGCGGGGTCGTTAGGTAAACTTTTAGTATTTATGGATATATCAGAGTCATTAAAGAATGCAGAGAATTCCCTCCGAGACTTTATTACATATATCTTGCAAGAAGAAAAAGGTAATGACTGGATAAAAAAATGTGGTGTTTCAGATGATAGAATAGATAAATGGGAAGAACGACGTGAAATAGAGAGAAAGAAATTTGATGATACGGCTTTAGAAACTAGACTAATTTACTACGCTGATTTTTACGATCTAAAGACAATTTTAAAGTCCAACTGGAGTGGTGAGTTTTCAACAGCATTTGGAAAATGGAAAACAATGGAAGTTTTTTTAAACGAGCTTGAAAAATATCGGAATCCTGAAGCTCATCGTCGTGAGCTTTTATCTCATCAAAAACATCTTGTTGTAGGAATTTGTGAAGAAATAAGAAATAAAATCGTAAGATATCGGAGTATGAAAGAAGAAAAGACTAGTGATGATTTCTACCCAAGAATAGAAAAGGTATCTGACAATTTAGGAAATATATGGACACCAGATGCTAACACTACGCGCATCAATACCGAATGTAAACTTCAAGTTGGTGACAAATTAACTTTTTTAGTAGCCGCAACTGATCCACTAGGAGATGAAATTGAATATAGACTAAGAGAATTTGCAGGCAATACTTTCCAAGAATGGACAAATGAGAATGAATTTGAACTTATCATCGAGAAAAGTCATGTTGGAAGAAATTTATCTCTTCAAATACAAATAAGAAGCCCCCGTGATTTTAAAGCACATTATAACCATGATGATTCAATACAATTTGTTTATGAAGTACTTCCTCCCTTATAAATTTCATTAAAGTTTACCTAACCCGCGCATTAAGGGAACGCACCTCGCCTATCCTTTGTCACTCTTGGTTTTACGTCTCTTCTTTCTTTAGTTGCTAATTCAACATCAATCCGTGCGCACCTTATGCGCCATGTCGTTAGGTATAAAGTAATTCAAAAATATGAGACTTAAATCAAAAGGGATTGAAGTAGATAAGAAGAATCCATTTGCTAATGATAAGCTTGGGAGAGAAAATAATATAAAAATACTTTCTAGTGTAGTAGATGAAAGCGAAGATTCATTTGTTTTAGCAGTAAATGCTCCTTACGGTCAAGGGAAAACCACCTTTTTAGAAATGTGGAAAGCCTACCTAGAATCTCAAGATTATCCTTGTTTACTTTACAATGCTTGGGAAAACGATTATTCAGATAGTCCTATACTTACACTAATTGCTGAATTTGAAAAACAAATAAAACAGAAAAACTTAAAAGTATCTGAAGGCTCTAAAAAAATATTTGAGAGAGCAAAATCAATAGGCGGTTCTCTTATTAAAACATCTATACCTCTTTCGCTAAGATTACTAACTGGTGGGCTTTTAAATATTTCAAATGAGGATGTCGAAAAAACTATTTCTGAATTATTGGAAAATACAGCAAAAGAGGGAATCGATAATTATGTCCAAGAACAAGATGATATCCGTAAATTCAAAGAGGAACTCTCTGAATTTGTAGCATCTTTGAATGAAGAGCGTGATACTAAATTAGTAATCTTTGTAGATGAATTAGATAGATGTAAACCTTCTTTTGCAGTACACTTGTTAGAAGAAATAAAGCATATTTTCGATATAAAAAATATATACTTTGTACTTGCTGTAGACTCCAAGCAACTTGAGAATTCTCTTAAATCTATCTATGGCCGAGATTTAGACGTAATAGGATATCTTAAAAGATTTATTGATTTAAGATATGAGTTACCTAAAGCTAAACTCGAAGATTTCATAGAACTTCAAATTGATCAATACCAACTCAATAACTTTTTTGAAAAAAGGCAATTCACAAGAATAAAAAATGAGAAGGACTACTTGTTAAATACTGCTGTTTTATTAAGTAGGAGATTTCAGCTTTCTTTAAGAGATCTTGAACATCTATTTAGAAAAGTTGTTCTCGTTTTAAAGACTTCACAACAAAAAGAAAACATTCACCCTCACCTGTTATTGTTTCTAATTGTTGTGAAAGAAAGAGACGAAAATATGTATCAAAAATTTATTAACGGTAAGATTGATGTCGAATCTTTACTCGAATATCTAACAATTGGTTTTGATCAAGAAGAGATGGAGCAATCACTAAGTCATAATCTAAACATAATTAAATCTCTTTTTATATGGTTGCTCAATCCTGACTATCTCGACAAATTCTATAATGAAGAAGGAAAACTGAAAGAGGACTTGCCTCAAGATAAAAGGTATGAGGTTTCAAATATTGAAAGAATGGTACAGTTAAATTCTCGACACATTCACTTTCGGAGAGACAGATTTGAACTAGTAGAAGAGAGTGTAAATCTAACTCTGTCTAGGTTGGTAATTTAAAATCTACTAACTTAGACAAATCATGACACAAAAAGAACTAGATAAACTACAAGAAA
>NZ_FXTH01000040.1 GCF_900182555.1 Fodinibius sediminis
ACGTCTCGCGACTTTTAACAAACTCCGTGTTTGATAAGGCTGGTTGCCCATAGATCATTCGGTGCCTTAACAAGGCGTTTCAAGCGGACGCAGCCTGGGCTTGCCCAGGATTCTTGCTTATGGATGGTCAATTGTGTTGCTTATATCAAAAACGTTGGCCCTGCACCGCTTAAACGCGGGGTCGTTAGGCATTAAACAGTTAATAAATATTTCTTAAGATGGGTCTAGATAAAGAGCTTTATGAAGGCTTTGCAAAATTTTTCGAAAAACCGACTAGAACAAATTTAAGAGACTTATTACAGAGTCCAATTGGGGAACTCGATCAAATCGATTTCAAAGAAGAGCTTCCTAAAAAAGATAAATTAGCAAGACATATTTTGGCGATGGGCAATTCTGGCAATGGGGTTTTAATCATTGGTATAGACGATTCTGATCCCCCAAATCCAGTTGGAATGAACCAACTAAAAGATAAAGCCGATCATCATAAACAGTTATCGCCATATCTTCCAGATTCACTTGAATATCAAATTATTGATTTCTCCTATACCGATTCTGAATATGAAAAAATAAAAGACAAATCCTTCCAAGTCTTTATAATTGAATCGGATGAGAAAAAATTGCCATATCTAAGCAAAAAGGCTGGAAATAACATAAAAGACAATGCTATATATGTACGAAAGGGAACAAACTCAACCGTTGCAAATCATAATGATCTTCAAAGAATCCTTAACAAAAGAATTGAATCAGGTTATTCCTCAAGTAATATCATAGATGTGGAGGAGCATCTTGAACAGTTAAAAGTTTTATACAGTATGATATCGCCTGTTCAAGTAACCTCAAGTTTTGCTAATTTAGGAAATCTAATGAATGATGCTTTTCTAGATAAGAAGCCAAATCCAGATTTCCCTGATGAAAGCTTTGAAGAATTCATTGTTCGGGCAATTGCACTAAAGAAAAGAAAAATATTTGAAGCCCTTGAAATTTAATGCCTAACCCGCGCATTAAGTGGGACGTGCCTCGCCGTCGGTTGCCAGTTTTCGATTCGTCAGTTTCCATAGTACATTTTTAATCAAATTCGGCGCTGTTTTGCACGCCCCTTATGCGCCATGTCGTTAGCGGTACAAATTACACTATGGGTCTATTTCAAGAAATAGAAGAACTTGAGAGAAAAACAGCTGAAGTTTCTGGAGCTGAAGTAATTGGGAAAATTAATCGACTAGAATATTCTCATCAGCTATTTGCTAGAAATCACAAGCATTTAGTTGATATTCTAGAGGGTGTGGTTGAAAAACCCGAAATTCGAGATAGAATATTCAGCAGGAAATTTCGGTGGAAATCTGATTTACTTTTTAGAGAAATTTCATTCCGCCTCCACAATTTTGTAGCCAGTGCAAAATCCTTGGTTGATCATTCAAGAAGAGTTTATACAAAAGTCTACGAGAATAAAGGCAAGTTTGAAGAGTATGATAAAGTAGTCAAGCAAGATTTGGTAGAAAATGGATTAATACAATTTGTCCATAAGCTGAGAGAAATGTGTCAACATTATCAACTACCTCGAGTTTCTGCCGAATTAAAAGTCGGCGAAAAAACAGAAATGACCCTGTTTATTTACAATAACGAACTTCTGTTATACGATAGCTGGAAAAGTACAGCAAAAGAATTTATAAATAGTCACGATGAGAAAATTGACTTGCTAAAAGTAACAAAAGAGTATTACGATCAAATAACCAGCTTTCATGATTGGGTTAAAGGAGAATTTCTTGAAATGTACTCTGAAGAACTAAAGGAAATTGAAAGTATTCATGATGAAATAAATCAGAAGAAGAAAGACCTAATAGTTAATGAGCTGGAAGAAGTTTTTGAGTTAGATAAAAACGAAAGGTTAGAGAGATTAAAGTTCGTTTTATCCGGTTGTCTTTCTGGAGCTGATCTAAGGGATCTATACAAAATTGAAGATAAACCTCGTACTTGGATAATCAAAGGTCTCAATAAGTTGCAAAAATATTTTGATGTACCTCAATCATTAGTTACAAAAATTGAAAAAGAGTGCACTTAAAAATTGTACCGCTAACCAGCGCATTAAGGGGACGCACCTCGCCATCGCTTGCCAACTTTTGGCTTTTTAACTCTCCGTTCGTTATTTAACTAATCAACATTCATTCGTGCGCACCTTATGCGCCATATCGTTAAGGCCCGGCAGGCGCGTAGCATTCTGTCAAACGGATGTTCGGGGTGGCTGCTTTTCCAAAGATTTTCAGTAACCCGTCGGTTCCGGCTTGTTTTGTGGGTTGCTTCTTTTAGGTCCTTCCCCAGCACAGCGGGGCGCCACGGTGGTTATGCAAAAAAATTGC
>NZ_FXTH01000041.1 GCF_900182555.1 Fodinibius sediminis
TCGCCGGGCCTGGCCGGCTTTTGAGTTTTTGGCTTTCCGTTCGTTACTTACCTAGTCAACATTCCATCGTGCGCCGCTTAAACGCGGGGCCGTTAGGTACTTTTAATTAACTCACTATGAACAAAAACCAAATTGAAAAATTAGAAATAACATTATCAGATTGGCTCCATCGCCATGACCTTCATCATGACACACATTTTTATACTCCAGACGAGTGGGCTGAACGAGGAGAAGAATTTTTAACAGATTCAGATTTAATTTTAGTATTTGAAAATGGTCTCTTTGATCTAATCAATTATTATTCTCATGATCCGCTTTACAAGGAATTAGATGATCTAATAGAAGGTTTTGGATATTATTTTGAGTTGGGACATGCTTGGAATATGGGGTTCTATTCATTAGAAATACTTGATATTGAATTACCGACTATTCCAAAGGGAGCCTCCTATAGAGAAAAACTAACAGATCAACGTTGGATTAAAAAAAGAGAAAAAGTAAGAGATAGAGCAGGTAACAAATGTATTTTCTGTGGAAAAGATCATTCCCTAGAAGTTCATCACACTTACTACAGATATGGATGGGAACCTTGGGAATATCCCCTTGATTCTTTAATGTGCCTCTGCTCTGACTGTCACAAAGAAAGAGCCAAGCAAGAATTTCGGTTTAGAACATTCATGCCAAATCTTACTCGTAAAGAATTAAAACTACTTCGCAAAGGTATTTCAAGTTTACTCAATAGATTTGAAAGAGAAGATGTTGAAGCCTTAATCTCTTCTTTCCAAAAGTCAACCGATGACATGGAAACCGCATTATCAACACTAATTGAAAATGAAAACATTTAACCATGGATTTAAAGAAAAAAATTATGGTGGGTTGCATCTCAATAATTATGATTATGACAATATTCCCTCCGCAAATAATTGAAGATTACTTTGTTTATGGTGATACCAGAACTTTACAAAGCGAACAAATAGAGTACAAGTTTATTGGTGGCGGAGATTTAGATAGAGATGAAAAAGCTAGCATCGCATTTGATAGACTTTTTCTACAGTATTTTGTTGTAATTGGAGCTGGTTTTATAACTTACCTTCTGAAGAAAGAGGACTAGAATTCGTCTAACAAAACTTATTTTATTATGCCAGATATAACCTCAATATCAGCAGCTGTTCAAGGGATAAAAGCTGCAACCGATATTGCGAAATCATTAAGAAACGTTGATGCCTCTTTAGAGAAAGCTGAAATGAAATTAAAAATTGCTGATCTCACTAATGCATTGGCAGATGCCAAAATAAGTCTTTCAGAGGTTCAGGAATTAATTTCTGAGAAAGACAGCAAGATTAAAGAATTGAAGGCAAAATTAGAGCTTGACAGCAATCTAGAATATGAAGACGAATGTTACTTTATTAAAAAGGACAAAGGAGAAGATGAAGGGCCATTTTGTTATAGATGCTACGATGCAGATGGAAAATTAGTGCATTTGGTAAATGTTAAAAGTTACAGAGGTTGTTATTACTGCAAAGTTTGTGAAAATCATTTTGGTGATCCTAACGATGAGCCTCCTGGAGCTAACATGAGGATGTAAAAGTACCTAACAAGCGCATTAAGCGGACGTGCCTCGCCCTCGCTTGCCACTTTTAAGTTATCCAATTTCTGTAGTACATTTTGTTTTAAAATCAACGTTGGCCTGCACGCAGCTTATGCGCAAGATTCTATGTTAAAGAACAAATAAATTCGTAATTTTTTACGTGCTTATGCACAAAGAGCGGCTTTAAGCCAGCTCGTGTGGGGCAGCCG
>NZ_FXTH01000042.1 GCF_900182555.1 Fodinibius sediminis
GTATCACTATTGCTTTTGATAAAGCAGATGTTAAGGGGGCCAGTAGTGCTTTAGTTTGATACGTGTCAAAAAATAGTAATATATAACAATATCAATGTTAGAGATATTTTTTGGAAAACATAAAAACTAAGACTCATCGAGAGTGTAAATCTAACTCTGTCTAGATATGGTAACTCAAAACGTACTGTAAGCTTTTTTAAGCTACAGCAATTATACTTCGGCAGATTTTTAGACCTCAATAGCCGCGATTTGTGTTTCTACAGTTGTTTTGGGCTTGATCAACGAAGCCGGTTGCCAGCGATTGGTTTGAACAGGAGTTATGAATTGAAATGAAACGAAGAACTCTGGGTGAGGACGGCCTGTTTGACATTTCCTGATCTAAAGTTGAAAGGTACCTCCAGGATATGAGGGGGAGGTAAATTATGTCTCACCCGAATCCAAATAAAGGTGGGAAAATCACCACAACAATAAGAGCCCACACGGCATAAACCGGCAAGTAATTTGTCTGCCATTGCTCGAGGGTATGGAATATTTCGCGTCTACCTAGAAAGCGAATGTAAAGTACCATGGACCAAGCCAGGTTGACCAGAAGTATTACGTTTATTCCAAGGGCTGCTAAGTGATTCGGGGTAAAACCCAACTCCGTAATTCGTTCAGTAATAGCCTAAAGGGCTACAGAGTCAGCCAACAAGGCACTAGCCAGCAGTACAGATAGCAATTGCCGGTGGGCGTCTTATGAGTGGGAGCCTGGAACTTTTATCGCGCACTTTTGCTGGCTCGCAGCTCCATTTAGACGCCTTCGGCCGCTTCTTTGGGGAAGTGGGTTTCGGTTTTATAACACAGACCATGTTGGCTGGTATTGAAGGCTTTTTGTTTGGGGCTTGTGTGGTTGGGGGTATAATGTTCCTACGGACACGGCTACCAAAGGAAAACGCCGTGCATTCTGGAGAAACCTAATGACATTTTGCATAAGTTACATTTAGATGGAGGCCGATATCTCACGGTCATTGGCACAAGGGAAAATCAAAGATTCCCGTGTACTTGCAGAGATGATTTGGATAGACAACAGGCCAGAGCTAACCTCCCAAAAAATTTAATGGCTGGTACGAAGAGAATAATGTAACGCTGAACTTTATCCAATCGGATAAGCCAACCCCAATATCTATGTAGAACGGCCCAATAGCAGCATCGGAACAGAGCTGCTGAATTCATATATGTTTTAAGGGATTTAGAGTTGTAAAAGTCTTATGAAAAAGTAATTGTTTTATTAAAGGATGAAAATTATCCCACAGTGTGTTAAGTCGTTTTATATGTTGCTAATCCTTTAAGTTAACTAATATGCAAGCAGGCCCTGGATGGTGAAATCATCCAAGGCTTTCTTTTTAGATAAGAAAATACCAATAAAAATTGTCTAGTTCGTCTATATTCTCTTGTCAGTTTTGTTTAGGGTCTAGTGAAGCAAACACCTCAGAGAGGATCTTCTCGGAGGCGAGCAAGTAAGATTTTATAAAAGTTATCATTTCGATGATTAAAGCGAAATT
>NZ_FXTH01000043.1 GCF_900182555.1 Fodinibius sediminis
GCGCAAGATTCTATGTTAAAGAACAAATAAATTCGTAATTTTTTACGTGCTTATGCACAAAGAGCGGCTTTAAGCCAGCTCGTGTGGGGCAGCCGGTTCAGGTTGCTCCACTTTTTTATGTTGGTAGTTGGAGTCATAGGGTTCTTGCTTGGTCCACAGGGTATAGATTAAGACTAACAGCTTTCGCTGCACGGCGGTATAGGCTTTCATTTTAATATTATGTTTCTCATGCAACCGCTCGTAGAAACGGCCAAGGTGTTGGTCATGGCGGGCGGCGGTGATGGCCGGGAAATATAGTGCCCGCCGGATATAAGTGTTGCCCTTTTTTGAGATACGAGCTTTGCCTTTAACAGATGTCCCGCTCTGCTTTTCAACTATATCGTAACCGGCATAGCTGACCAGCTGTCTGGCGTTTCGAGCCATGCTAAAACCATCCGCTTCGCCAACGACAGTAGCCGCGGTCATTAGCCCGACCCCTTTGATGCTACAGACACAGGAAAACTTCTGGCGTAACTCCTCATTTTCGGCTATCAGGGTCTGAATCTGCTTTTCAATGGCAACAATATGCTCCTCGGCAAGCTGCAGGCGCTGGTTGATGCGCCCGAGGGTTTCCGGCAGCGCTTCCACCGATCCCTCATCGGCATGACGCTGGTTTTTCAATCTGTTCATCTCATCTTTTAGCCGTTTTCGCTCGCGAGTAAGCTGCTTGAGGGTTGCAAAGATAGGATGAGGAGGCTGCCACAGGTCAAGGTTTTTTTCCAGCCCCATCTGCATCAATGCCTCAGCAGAACTGCTGTCAGTTATGGTTCGTACCTTTAAGGTCTTGGCAAAATGGCTGGCCCGGCTTGGCAACACCACCACTATCGGCCGCCCTTGGTGGTATAGTTCGTAGGCCAACTTCTGATGATAAATGCCCGTGGCCTCTACCACGAATACCGGCGCTACAGACCCGCCGGCTAGACCATCAGCCCATCTGATAAGGGTTTCTATGCCCGTAGCTGTATTGGGACAGGTTTTTCTCGCCTTAAGGGTGCTTTCCAAATCCGGAGTTAGTTCTCCAAAACGGCAGACCAACTCTTTTTGGCCGCAATCAATTCCAATCACTTGTTTTAATGGGTTCATACGCTGATATGGTTTATTAAGAATCCCGATAAAAGACTAAAAACAACCTTTTCTGATGGCCTGGACTCGTTTTCTATTGTGGATGGTGGGCCTTACCCAACTCCTTAGATTCTATTTGAGGCTCTTAAAAGGTTTAAGAAGGGGTGAGGAATTTCTTGCGCTGAACATACCTCTAGGGTTGTTTGGTCGTTAAGTTATCTCTCACCCCTAATATTTAGACATCTGTAATTAGATAGATCTTCCCAATAATACAACCTATCTTAACTTCGTGATCAACATACGAGG
>NZ_FXTH01000044.1 GCF_900182555.1 Fodinibius sediminis
GGGTGTGTAAACTAAACTCTGTCCGGTTTGTTTATTTTTCAGGGTTACGGGTTAAGTCCAGTGGCAGCCGATCTCCAAATCGAATGGCTAGCTGCTGAACGGTTAAGGCCCAGTTTTGCAACGGACTCGTCCATTTCTTCTCAATATTTTTAGTGGCCAGATACACCAACTTGAGCAAGGCCATGTCGCTGGTAAAAGCACCTTTGGTCTTTGTCACTTTACGCAGTTGCCGGTGATAGCCTTCCACCGCATTAGTTGTATATATGAGCTTACGAATCGGCTGTGTATACTGGAAATAGGTCGTTAGTTTCTCCCAATTATCACGCCAAGAGCCGATGACAACGGGATATTTTGACTCCCATTTGCTGGCCAACTCATCCAGGGCTAACTCAGCCAGATCCTTGGTGTCAGCCCGATAGACTCGCTTCAGATCCCGCATGAACTCCTTTTGATCCTTGCTGGCTACGTACTTCAGGGAGTTGCGAATTTGGTGAACAATGCAGCTTTGCACGTCGGCCTTGGGATACACACTCTCGATGGCTTCTTTGAATCCGGTAAGGTTGTCCGTACAGGCAATCAGGATGTCCTCCAAGCCTCGGTTCTGCATGTCTGAGAGTACCTGCAGCCAGAAGTTGGCTCCTTCGCTCTCAGAGACATAACATCCCAGCACCTGCTTATAGCCCTCACGGTTGATGCCCAGAATATTGTAGAGCGCCTTGTGGGTCACCCGGCCTTCGTCTCGGACCTTGTAGTGCATCGCATCCAGCCAGACGATGCAATAGACGGCTTCCAGCGGACGGGACTGCCAGGCTTTAACCTCAGGAATGATCCGATCGGTAATCTGGGATAGGACGGTATGAGAGAGCTCCGTGTCATACATTTCCTTGATGTGAGCGCTGATGTCTCGAAGACTCATTCCCAGCCCGTAAAGGCCGAGAATCTTATCCTGTAGACTATCCGCCAAAACTGTTTCCCGCTTTTTGATCAGCTGAGGATCGAAGCTGCTCTGGCGGTCCTGAGGAGTCTCGATCTCGAAAGAACCTGCCGAGCTTTTAATAGTTTTGGAACCTTTGCCATTGCGTTTGTTGCCTTTGTTGCGCTCATCGGGGTCCAAGTGAGCATCCATCTCGGCCTCCAGGGCCGCCTCGATGAAGCTTTGAAGCATCGGAGCGAATGCCCCATCCTTGCCAAACAATGACTCACCTGATTTAAGCTGAGCCAACGCTTTTTCTTGCAGTTTATCTAGTTCTTTTTGTGTCATGATTTGCCTAAGTTAGTAAGTTTTACGTTACCAAACTCAGACAGAGTTAGATTTACACTCTC
>NZ_FXTH01000045.1 GCF_900182555.1 Fodinibius sediminis
GGGTGTGTAAACTGAACTCTGTCCGGGCTGCTTATTTTTCGTGGTTACGGGTTAAGTCTAATGGTAGTCGATCGCCATATCGAATAGCCAGCTGCTGAACCGTCAAGGCCCAGTTTTGCAAGGGCGATGTCCATTTCTTTTCGATATTTTTGGTAGCCAAATAGATCAGCTTAAGTAGAGCCATGTCACTGGTGAAGGCCCCTTTAGTTTTGGTGACCTTTCGCAGTTGCCGGTGGTAACCTTCCACGGCATTGGTCGTGTAAATGAGGGTGCGAATCGGGGGTGTATACTGGAAGTAGGTGGTTAGCTTGTCCCAGTTATTCTGCCAAGACTGTATAACAATAGGATACTTCGCTTCCCACTTGTCGGCTAGATCTTGGAGCGCTAATTCAGCCAAATCTTTGGTGTCGGCCCGATAGACCTGCTTCAGGTCCCGCATGAACTCCTTCTGGTCCTTGCTGGCGACATACTTCAGGGAGTTGCGGATCTGGTGGACAATACAAGACTGCACATCGGCTTTTGGATACACGCTCTCGATAGCTTCTTTGAACCCGGTCAAGTTGTCCGTACAGGCAATGAGGATATCCTGTAGGCCTCGATTCTGCATATCGGAGAGCACCTGCAGCCAGAAGTTGGCCCCTTCGCTCTCGGAGACGTAGCATCCCAGCACCTGCTTGTAGCCCTCACGGTTGATGCCCAGGATGTTGTAGAGCGCCTTGTGGGTTACCCGACCCTCCTCACGGACCTTATAGTGCATCGCATCCAGCCAAACAATGCAGTAAACCTCTTCCAGCGGGCGGGACTGCCAGGCCTTGACCTCGGGGATGATGCGATCGGTAATCTGTGATAGAACCGTATGAGAGAGCTCGGTGTCGTACATTTCGGAGATATGAGCGCTGATGTCTCGAAGGCTCATTCCGAGTCCGTAAAGGCCGATAATCTTGTCTTGCAGGCTGTCGGCCAGCACGGTTTCCCGTTTTTTGATCAGCTGCGGGTCGAAGCTGCTCTGCCGATCCTGTGGAGTCTCGATCTCGAAGCTGCCTGCTGAACTTTTGATCGTTT
This sequence comes from Fodinibius sediminis, assembly GCF_900182555.1. GTDB lineage: Bacteria > Bacteroidota > Rhodothermia > Balneolales > Balneolaceae > Fodinibius > Fodinibius sediminis. The sequence continues at coordinate 1,063 of NZ_FXTH01000045.1, forward strand.
TACGACCTTTGCCGTTGCGTTTGTTGCCTTTGGAGCGTTCATCGGTGTCCAGATGCTCGTCCATCTCGGCCTCCAGGGCCGCCTCGATGAAGCTCTGAAGCATTGGAGCAAAGGCGCCCTCTTTGCCAAATAACGATTCCCCAGACTTGAGCTGGGCCAAGGCTTTTTCTTGTAGTTTATCTAGTTCTTTTTGTGTCATGATTTGTCTAAGTTAGTAGATTTTAAATTACCAACCTAGACAGAGTTAGATTTACACTCTC
>NZ_FXTH01000046.1 GCF_900182555.1 Fodinibius sediminis
ATCCCTCTTATTCTTATGGTTTAGTCAAGTTATTTTGCATGCTATCGGAGTATATGGTTTGCCACGTTTAATTACTGCAAACATGCGATGAACAAGTTTGCTTCGGACTGCATTTATGACGCTCATTTTATGTTTTCCTTCCTTGCACTTTCGCCGGTAGTAGTGCTGCAACTCTCCGGGGCACTGTATAGCGGCCAATGCGCCCATGTGCAACAGCGACTTCATGCGTTTATCTGCCCGGTGGGAAACGCGCCCTCGTGTATGGACTTGATCACCGGAATGCCAAACAAACGGGGCTACCCCACAGTAGCAGCAAAAAGCCCGTGGGTTGTCAAAACGGCTAAACCCCTTGGTAAGGATAATTACGGCCAGCGCTAAACGGGGACCAATACCTGGAATGCTTTGCAGCAACTGGTTTTGCTGTTGTAGCTGCTGGTGTTGGCCAATAAGGGTGGCCATGCGCTGGTCGATGTCTGCAATTTGGGTGTCAAAAACCGCAATAATCGCTTCAAGACGTCGGGCCTTCTGCTGATAGGCGTGGGGATCCATATGGTGGCACTGGTCGCTGAGCTGTCCTTTATAGGTAGCCCGGTGGCCAACCAGCAGTTCACGTTCGCTCTGCAGATAGCATAAGTGCTGTAGGTGCCGGGATAAGGGCATATACAACACAGCCCGATCTTGGTAGCGCCGGCTATATTGGGCAATGCGAAAAGCATCGGCCGGATCCGTTTTTCCCCGTTGCAACCCACTACAGGCTTTAATTTGTCCCGGATGTTCGATCCATAGTGAGAGGCCAAGCGTTTCAGCCGCTTTTGCTAGGTGGTACCCATACATGCCGGTATTTTCAGCACAAAAAAGGACATGACCAAGCTCATCAACAGGCCATTTTGCTAACTGCTTGGTAATAACCTTGTGAGCGTTGCGACAGCGTGTTTGTATCACAAGGGCACCGGCCCTATCCAACAGACAAAAGTCCAGGTGTTGTTTACTAATATCGACCCCACAGAAGTATGAATAATTCATCGGAATACGTAAGTTAGGTTCATGTGGTCAAGCCATGAACATTGTCCTAAAAACCTTACCAGCAATACGCTGAATTCTTATACAGGCCTGATGTTCATTAAAAGTCGGGTAGTACCAAATAAAAGGGTAGGCCTTAGTGCCTATCCAAGAGGTTGGGTCACTACCCGACGGCTTGGTTATCGACAATATCTGCAAAAATTTGCTGATATTGTCACTAAAGATAACCTAAGG
>NZ_FXTH01000047.1 GCF_900182555.1 Fodinibius sediminis
GCCGTGGCTTCTTCCGAATTCTTGCTTATGTGTGGTCAATTGCGTTGCTTGCAATAAAAACGTTGGCCCTACGCCGCTTAAACGCGGGGTCGTTATTCCCACAGTTTTCTAAACCAATTCAAATTCATTTCTCTTCTTTCAATTCTCTATATTATTATTTGAAAACTAATTAAATGGGTATGGCTATGGTTGCTATTATTTCACTTCTGGTTATTATTTCTCTTTCCATACTCATTACCCGAATAGCTGCCACAGCATTAATTCAAACAGGACTATCAAAAGATGCTGCTCGATTTCAAGCTCGATCAGCATTTACAGGAACGGGATTTACAACAAATGAATCGGAGCATGTAGTTAATCATCCCGTCCGCCGTAAAATTTTGATGATATTAATTTTTCTTGGCAGTGCAGGGGTCATCTCAACCATTTCATCGCTCATTCTCAGTTTTATATCCCTCGAGCGGATCGGATATATTTCCATTGAAATAGTGGTTTTGATGGGTGGCCTGATTGCGCTTTTGCTTTTGGTGCAAAGTAAATGGATTGACCGTAAACTCTCTTACCTCATCAACCGTGCACTTAATCGTTATACGACCTTAGATGTCAGGGATTATTATAGTCTCCTTCATCTTTCAGACAATTATCGGGTTTCAGAAATAAAAGTGGAACAACAAGATTGGCTGGCTGACAAAACCTTAAATGATTTGCAATTACATGATGAAGGCATATTGGTATTGGGAATAAAACGAAGCAATGGAGAATATATCGGAGCACCACGAGGAGAGACAAAAATTTATAACGATGATACCGTAACACTGTATGGACGGGCTGCACTTCTTGAATCATTGGATGATCGGCAGAAAGGTCAGAGTGGAGATCAAAAACATGCTGAGGCAGTCTTAGAACAAGAAAAAATGTGGGCTTCACAATAAAACAAACTGTGGGCATAACCAGCGCGTCAACGCGGACGTGCCTCGCCGTCGGTTGCAAGATTTTAATTCATCAAATTCTGTAGTACATTTTTAAATAAATTGGCGCCCGCCTGCACGCCGGTTACGCGCAGGGTCGTTAAGGCCCGGCAGGCGCGTAGCATTCTGTCAAACGGATGTTCGGGGTGGCTGCTTTTCCAAAGATTTTTAGTAACCCGTCGGTTCCGGCTTGTTTTGTGGGTTGCTTCTTTTAGGTCCTTCCCCAGCACAGCGGGGCGCCACGGTGGTTATTCAAAAAAATTGC
>NZ_FXTH01000048.1 GCF_900182555.1 Fodinibius sediminis
TGAAGTAGTCACGATGAAATCTGACAGTTTAGTTAGATTAGAGTATCCAACAACCTAATCACTAAACGCAGACTCACCATGACTACGCAAGACAAAATAATCAAAACGAAGTTAGGATTACTAAAGTTAGCGAATCATTTAAACAATGTTTCGCAGGCCTGTCGAACGATGGGCTATTCCCGTGACAGTTACTACCGCATTAAAGAGTTGTACGAGACCGGTGGGGAGGCGGCCCTTCAGGAACTCTCTCGGCGCAAACCCAACCACAAGAACCGGGTAGATCCCGCCATTGAACAACAGGTGGTCGACATGGCGTATGAGTATCCGGCCTATGGGCAGCAGCGAGCCAGTAACGAATTGGCCAAGCGTGGGGTTACCATTTCCCCTGGAGGCGTGCGAAGTATTTGGCTGCGCCATGACCTGCAGACCTTCAAGCAACGACTGGCGGCTTTGGAGGCGAAGGTAGCCCAGAAAGGGATCATTTTAACCGAAGCCCAGCTGGTGGCCCTGGAGAAAGCCAAACAGCAAAAAGTAGCGCAGGGAGAAATCGAGACCCATCATCCCGGCTATTTAGGAGCCCAGGACACCTATTACGTGGGCACCATCAAAGGCGTAGGACGTATCTACCAGCAAACTTACATCGATACCTATTGTAAAGTCGCACAAGCAAAGCTCTATACGGCCAAGGATGCCATTACCGCTGCCGACCTGCTCAATGACAAGGTCCTTCCGATGTATGAGGAGCAGGGCATTCGGCTGTTGCGTATTCTCACCGACCGAGGCACCGAGTTCTGCGGAAAACTGGAGAATCATCCATTCCAGCTGTATTTGGATCTTGAGGATATTGACCACAGCCGCACCAAGGCCAAATCCCCACAGACCAATGGCATCTGTGAGCGGTTCCACCGGACGATACAGGATGAATTTTACTCGATTGTGTTCCGCAAAAAGATCTTCCGAAGTATCGACGATCTGCAGTCTGAATTAGACGAATGGATCGGCTGGTATAACACCGAGCGGACCCATTCCGGCAAGTACTGTTACGGCAAAACACCGTGGGAAACGCTTGAAAGCACCAAACATTTAGCGTTGGAAAAACAGGTGGACGAGTTGCCTTGGCAAAACAACAATCAGGTCGCCAAAGACGTTATGCAATCGGCTGAATCTGATATTGGATTAACCGATGAACAACCAGCTCCGGAAGAGCCAAA
>NZ_FXTH01000049.1 GCF_900182555.1 Fodinibius sediminis
ATAGGAACGATTGGTCACGTGGACCACGGGAAGACGACCACGACGGCGGCGATCACGACGGTGATGGCCAAGCACTACGGCGGGGTTGCCAAGCAGTTTGCGGACATTGACAATGCGCCGGAAGAGAAGGAGCGGGGCATTACGATCTCCACGGCACACGTGGAATATGAGACCGACGAGCGCCACTATGCGCACGTGGACTGCCCGGGCCACGCCGACTATGTGAAGAACATGGTGACCGGGGCGGCCCAGATGGACGGGGCGATTTTGGTGGTAGCGGCCACGGACGGCCCGATGCCGCAGACCCGCGAGCACATTCTGCTGGCCCGCCAGGTAGGGGTGCCCGAGATTGTGGTCTTTATGAACAAGACCGACCTGGTCGACGACGAAGAGCTGATTGAGCTTGTAGAGCTGGAAGTGCGGGAGCTGCTGAGCAGCTACGAATTTGACGGGGACAACATCCCGGTGATCAAGGGCTCGGCCCTGAAAGCCCTGGAGGGCGACGAGGAGCACGAGCAGGCGATTCTGGACCTGATGGACGCCGTGGATGAGACGATCCCGACGCCCGACCGCGACGTGGACAAGCCGTTTTTGATGCCGGTGGAGGACATTTTCTCCATTACCGGCCGCGGAACCGTGGCCACGGGCCGAATTGAACGGGGCGTGATTCACCTGAACGACGAAATTGAGATTGTCGGTATTATCGAAGAGCCGATGGAAAGCGTGGTAACCGGCATTGAGATGTTCCGCCGGATGCTCGATGAAGGACAGGCCGGAGACAACGCCGGGATCCTGCTGCGCGGAATTGACAAGGAAGACCTGCAACGCGGGATGGTACTGTGTGCACCGGGCTCGATTACCCCGCACACGAAGTTCTCCTGTGAGGTCTACGTGCTGAGCAAGGACGAAGGCGGCCGTCATACGCCCTTTTTCAAGGGGTACCGCCCGCAGTTCTATTTCCGTACGACGGATGTGACGGGCTCCTGTGAACTGCCCGAAGGGGTAGAGATGGTGATGCCGGGCGACAACGTGACGATGGACGTGACGCTGATTCAGCCGGTAGCCATGGAAGAGGGGCTTCGCTTTGCGATCCGCGAAGGCGGCCGTACGGTGGGCGCCGGCGTGGTAAGTGAAATTATTGAATA
>NZ_FXTH01000050.1 GCF_900182555.1 Fodinibius sediminis
ATAGAACTCGAGCGCAATGATTGCCCTGCCCATTTGCCACCGCCGTGTAACCACGAACAGTTCAGTAGGCTTCGAGCCAGTATGCAGGATGGATTTGGACACGGAAACCTTCTTCACTTCAAATAAAATATAAAAAGTGATGAACACTATTGGTATAGATATTTCCAAAGAATGGTTTGATTGCTATTGTACTCAACGACAACGGAATAGACGGTTTACTAACAACCACAACGGATGGAAAGCATTTAAAGATTGGATAATCGATGAGGAAGTCCATGTTATTATGGAAGCCTCCGGCCCTTATTATCTGGGATTGGCCAGTTATTTATATGAGCAGGACATAAAAATTAGTGTCCTGAATCCACTGGTTATCCGGCGTTACGGACAGATGAAGCTAACCCGAACGAAAACAGACGCCAAAGATGCCGCCTTACTTGCCCAATATGGCATTGATCAACAACCGGACCGGTGGTGTCCGCCCTCTGAAGCCCGACAAGCCTTGAAAAAGCTCATGAGCATGCGGGAAGGGCTACTGCGTCAGAAAGCCATTCTCACCGGACAGGCCGAAGCATTTACCCAAAATAAAGAAATTGAGCCCATGGTGAATGAGCTGATCAGGAAGATGCAAAAGGAGTTAGAAGATAATATTACCCGTATTGATAAACGTATGGCAGCATTGGCTGAGGAGCATTACGAGGAGGTTATGGAAGCGCTTTTAACGATACCTGGCATTGGCCAAAAAACAGCTATTGAACTGGTAACAATTACTGATGGATTCCGTCGTTTTGATAGCCCCAGAAAATTGGCCAGTTACGTGGGCATTTGCCCCCGGATCTGGGAATCTGGGTCCTCGGTCAAGGGACGTGGAAGTATTAGCAAATTGGGCTGTCCGCAACTGCGGAAGCTGCTGTATATGTGCAGTTGGTCTGCCAAACGTAGTAATCCAGCCTGCAAGAAAATGTATGATCGATTGAAGAAAAGAGGAAAACCAGAAAAAGTGATTAAGGTAGCCATTGCCCACAAACTGTTGCGACAAGCTTTTGCCGTTGGTAAGAGGTGCGAAGCGTTCAACAAAAAAAAGGCATTGGTTGCTTGACTTTAAACACAGTTCATT